>CAWDKY010000015.1:0-539412 GCA_963802945.1 uncultured delta proteobacterium | reverse complement strand
TTTGGTTGCACCGATTTTTTCTTGATGATTAAGGACCATTTGTGGTCCTCTTCAAAAAGGACCTTCAGGAGAATAAATAGAAATACAGGCTTGATCCAATTAAGAGAAGGGGTTATTTATGAATAGAGTTTCCTCCCGATCCGGCCCGACAGAGATGATCCCTATAGGAACATTAATCAATTCTTCGATGCGTTTTAAATAGTTTTGTGTGGCTGGCGGCAGGTTTTCTTTTTTTCGGATTCCATCGATGTTTTCGGACCAGCCTTCCCATTCTTCATAGATGGGACGGCAGGCTTCCAGGATCTTGAATTGTGCGGGCATACTGGTCAGGGTCTGATTCTTATAGGAATAGCCGGTGCAGATTTTTATTTTCTTCTGTCCGGTCAAAACATCCAGCTTAGTGATGGCCAATTGGGTCAGGCCGTTCAGCCGGGCAGAATCCTTTAGCATGACGGCATCCAACCAGCCGCAGCGTCTGGGTCTGCCGGTTGTTGCCCCGTATTCTCCGCCTTTCTCTCTAAGGGCCAAACCGACCTTATCGGTTAATTCCGTGGGAAAAGGTCCTCCTCCCACTCGGGTGCAATAGGCTTTGACGATCCCAACCACCGATTTAATCCTTGTCGGTCCTATCCCGGCCCCTGGGCAGACACTGCCGGCCACCGGGTTGGATGAAGTCACATAAGGGTAGGTTCCATGGTCGATATCCAGATGGGTCCCTTGTGCCCCTTCAAATAAGATATTTTTTCCCCCGGCCAAAGCCTGATCGATCTTGATCGAAACATCGGTTACATAAGGCCGTATGAATTCGGCCAACGGTAAAAAGGTCTTAATGATCTTCCTTGCATCAATGGGGGGAACTTTTAAAAACTGTTTAAAAATAAAATTCTTTTCCTTGAGGCTGGTTTTCACCTTCTCGGCAAAGAACTCCGGATCAAGTAAGTCGATAACCCGGATCCCAATGCGGGCTACCTTATCTTCGTAACAAGGTCCGATCCCCCTTCCGGTTGTACCTATAGGAGCCTTGCCTTTTTGCGCCTCCCGGGCCACGTCCAGATGTTTATGAAAGGGCAGGATTAGCTGGGCCCTGGCACTTAAACCCAAATTTTTCGGACTGACGGGGATCCCTCGGTCTTGAAGGGCGAGGATTTCTTGCTGGAGAACTTCCAGATCCACTACCACCCCGTTCCCGATCAGGTTTTGTTTCTCGGTATGAAGTATTCCCGAAGGAATCAAATGGAGGATGAATTTATCCTGACCGATCACTAGGGTGTGGCCGGCATTATTTCCTCCCTGGAAACGAACCACCAAATCGGCGTGCCCGGTTAAAAGATCGACAATCTTGCCCTTCCCTTCATCGCCCCATTGGGTACCGACAACGATGACACAAGACATAATAAACTCCTTCTAACTGATTTGGGTTTATAGGGGGTTTTATGCTACCGGCTGGAAAAAGTCAACTCATTACTGGATCATCAGGGCCTAACATTCAGTATTCATTGACGTGGCTTAATATTTTTTTCTCAAATCCTGGAATCCTTTGTTTTTCAATACCTCATAGCCCTCAACCGGGCGATGCGTTCTTCGATGGGCGGATGGGTTGAGAACAGGTTGAGCAGGCTGCGGCCCGACAGGGGATTGACGATAAACATATGGGCCGTGGCCGGTTTCGGATCTTCCATGGGAATTTGTTTGGAAGCCGTTTCTAATTTTTCCAGGGCCCCGGCCAGTCCCAGGGGGTTTCCTGAAAACTGTGCCCCGGAGGCATCGGCCTGATATTCCCGGGAACGGGAGATGGCCATCTGAATCAACATGGCGGCAATAGGGGCCACTATGATCATGACCAGAAGACCTATTATCCCCCCCCGCCACCTCTTTCTTCAGAATCCCGACCTCCTCCGAACATGGTTGCAAAGCTGGCCATTCTAGCCAGAATCATAATGGCCCCGGCCATAGTGGCGGCAATAGAACCAATAAGGATATCCCGGTGTTTGACATGGGCCAGTTCATGGCCCAGGACCCCTTTAAGCTCCTGACGGGAAAGGATACGTAGAATTCCGGAGGTTACAGCCACCACGGCATGCTGCGGATTTCTTCCTGTGGCAAAGGCATTGGGTGAATCATCTTCTATGAGAAAAATCCTCGGTTTGGGAAGACCGGCCTGCTGGGCCAATTCCATGACTATTTGATGGATTTCCGGATGGTCCTGTGGAGAGATCTCTTGGGCGTGATACATGGCCAGAACGATTTTATCAGAAAACCAATAGCTTCCAATATTCAAGATCCCGGCCAGAAAAAAGGCCATAATCATTCCGCTTTGTCCTCCTACTGCCCCTCCGATAAAAATGATCAGGACGGTCATCAGACCCAATAGCAATGCAGTCTTCATCGTATTGGAAAACATATTTTTTAACTCCTGCCTCTAGTTGCGAGTTGTGGGTTATGGGTTATAAAATAAAAAGCGTTCATCTCCTCACGCGCAACCCGCAACCCGAAAACTGTATTTTTAGTATGGTACCTATCTTTAAACCTCTGTCAAGAAAAACCGGTCGGTTATCCTTTTTTGAAAATGATCTCTCCTTTCTTGTCGGCATCCACGATAATTTTTTCCCCTTCCTTGAATTCTCCTTCCAATATTTTCAAGGCCAGGGCATCCTGGATTCGATGTTGAATGACCCGTTTCAAAGGCCGTGCCCCGTAAATCGGATCAAAACCCTCTTGGGCGATCAGATCCCGGGCTTTATCGGTTAATTCAATGGCAAGGTGTTTTTCAGCCAGCCGTTTTTGAAGCAGACGGATCTGGATATCGACAATGGCCTTGATCTGTTGGCGATTAAGGGCATGGAAAATCACGATCTCATCGATCCGGTTTAAAAATTCAGGTTTAAAATGGGCCCGCAAGGCCTCCATGACCCTCCGGACCATCTCTTCCCGCTCTCGTTCAGTGAGGTCCTGAATGAATTGACTACCGATATTGGAGGTCATGATGACCAGGGTGTTGGTAAAGTCTACGGTCCTTCCCTGTCCGTCGGTCATCCTTCCGTCATCCAATATCTGCAATAAGGCGTTGAAGACCTCAGGATGGGCCTTCTCGATTTCGTCAAAAAGCACCACTGAATAGGGCCTTCGTCTTACCGCTTCGGTCAAATAGCCTCCCTCTTCATAACCGACATAGCCCGGAGGGGCTCCGATCAAACGGGAGACCGAATGCTTCTCCATGTATTCGGACATATCGATCCTGACCATGGCCTGTTCATCATCAAAGAGAAACTCGGCCAGGGCCTTGGCTAATTCGGTCTTGCCCACACCGGTCGGGCCCATGAAGATAAAGGACCCTATGGGACGATTGGGATCCTGCAATCCGGAACGCGCCCGACGCACGGCATTGGCCACTGCCCGAATGGCCTCTTCCTGGCCGATGACCCTCTCCTTGATCCGTTCCTCCATGGTGATTAGTTTCTGTTTTTCCCCTTCCATCATCCGGGCCACAGGGATGCCGGTCCATTTGGCCACCACTTCGGCGATGTCCTCATCATCCACTTCCTCCTTCAACATTTTTCGATCCTGTTGAAGGACTCCAATTTCTTATTTTCTTCCTCCAATTGTTTGTTCATGTTCAGGAGCACCCCGTAGCGTATTTCCGCCGCCCGGGTCAAATCTCCCTGCCTTTCGGCATTGCCGGCCTCGGTCTTTTTTTGTTCAATTTCTTCCTTGATCTGCCGGATCTTTTGGATGGCTTCTTTTTCCTTCTGCCAATGGGCCTTCATCTCTGCGCTTTGCCCTTTAAGTTCCCTCAAATCCTTTTCGATTTTATTCAATCGTTCCTTGGATGCCGGATCCACCTCTTTTTTCAGGGCCTCTTTCTCGATCTCCATCTGAAGGATCCTTCGTTCCAGTTCGTCGATCTCCTGGGGCAGGCTGTCGATCTCGATCCGGAGTTTGGATGCGGCTTCATCGATCAGGTCAATGGCCTTGTCCGGCAGGAAACGGTCGGTGATGTAACGATGGGACAAGGTGGCCGCAGCCACAATGCCCGAATCCTTGATTCGCACACCATGATGGACTTCGTATTTTTCCTTCAGCCCCCTTAAGATGGCGATTGTATCTTCCACCGTGGGTTCACTTGACCAGGACCGGCTGAAACCGCCGCTCCAGGGCGGCATCTTTTTCCAACATACTTACGGTATTCATTGATGGTGGTAGCCCCGACGCAACGCAATTCCCCCCGGGCCAAAGCCGGTTTGAGCATATTGCCGGCATCCATGGCCCCTTCGGCCTTGCCGGCCCCTACCAAAGTATGAAGTTCATCGATAAATAGGATGATCTGCCCTTGGGATTCGGTCACTTCTTTCAGCACGGCCTTGAGACGGTCTTCAAATTCTCCCCGGTATTTGGCTCCGGCGATCAAGGCCCCCATGTCCAGGGCCACAACCCGTTTGTTTTTCAATCCTTCCGGAACGTCGCCGTGAACGATTCGCTGGGCCAATCCTTCGACAATGGCTGTTTTCCCCACCCCGGGTTCTCCGATCAGAACCGGGTTATTCTTGGTCCTCCGGGATAAGACCTGGATAATCCGGCGAACTTCATCGTCCCGGCCGATAACCGGATCCAGTTTCCCTTCTCTGGCCAGATCGGTCAGGTCCCGGGCAAACTTTTCCAGGGGGCGATATTTGTCTTCCGGATTGGGATCGGTGACCCGTTGACTACCCCTGATGTCCTTTAACGATTTCAAGATATTTTCCCGGTTTACTCCCAAAGAACGCAGGGCTTGAGTCAAAGGATCACCCTTCTGATCCATGAGAGCAATCAGGATGTGCTCCATACTGACGTACTCATCCCGCATCTGCGAGGCTTCCTTGAAAGAGCCGTCCAATACAGTATTGAGTCTGGGGGAAAGATAACTCTGTCCTTTCCCTGTACCTGATACCCTTGGTACATGATCCAGTTGATTCTTCAGGATATTCTTAACCTGATTGGGATTTACCCCCAGCTTCTGAAGCAAGGGCAAGATAATATTATCGGGCTGGTTTAAAAGGGTGGTCAACAGATGTTCGGGTTCGATCTGTTGATGTCCCATACCATCGGCCATGGACTGGGCTGATTGTATGGCCTCTTGAACCTTGATGGTGAATTTATCAAAACGCATGGCAACCTCCAACTTTAGCCACTTGAATTTATTTCTTATTCAATTGTAGTCAATTTACTTTCAAAATTAACCATGTTACCGATAATTGTCAAGGCGGAAGGGTGCCGATTCACGACTTGCCGGGGAAAAGGACCATTTGATAATACCACCATTAAATTCAACAACATTTTTTAAGGAGGTAAAAAGATGCTTAGATAAGCCAGGGTGTACACTTCTGTTATCGCCAAACTCGGTTTTTATATCAAAATCTCCTGGATACCCTGTGTGGAAGCACGGGGTTGTTTACTAGCTTGATATCATTATTAAATATTTTCCCCCTCTGTGATAATAAGTGGATAACACATCCGTGGTGTACGATTTTTCAGACAACAAAACGTCATTTCGCCGACACCATCTTTCTTTTTATTACTTGGTCCTCTAGTGATAAATGATTAATATCATCAATTTTTTTGCTATTTTTTTTTTATCTTGGTAATATCCGTGGTAATAGTACAAAATGCTCATGCCCGCTTGCCACGGGCACCACGAGGCATGAGAAAAGATTTAAGGGGCCAAGCTTGCGGCGAGTTCAGCCGAGCGAATTCAAATGAAAGGCCTGGAGGTTAAAACCCTTGAAACCTCGAATCCTGGAATCCTCGAACCCTTTTTTCTTTTAAAATAAAAGGAGGCATCAATTCCGTGAAATTTATAGAAGCCTTGACCGCAGCTTGGCAAAAGAATGACTCCCTGCTGTGCGTGGGCCTCGATTCTGACCTTGAGAAGATCCCAAATCATCTCCGAACAGCCAGGGCACCGCTTTTTGATTTCAACCGAGCGATCATCGACAGTACCTTAGACCTCGTCTGTGCCTTCAAACCGCAGATGGCCTACTATGCCGCTTCGGGTTCGGAACATGATCTTGAGCTGACCATCGCCTACATTCATAAGAACTATCCTGACATTCCCGTTATCTTGGACGCCAAGCGGGGGGATATCGGATCGACCTCAAAAATGTACGCTCGGGAGGTGTTTGATCGTTATGGAGCGGATGCGGTTACAGTCAATCCTTACCTGGGGGGTGATGCACTTGAACCGTTTCTCGATCGAAGCGACAAAGGGGTGATTATCCTTTGCCGGACATCCAATCCAGGAGCATCCGATATCCAGGATTTGGAAATAAAGGGAGAGAAGCTCTATCGGGTCATCGCCGACAAGGCAGCCCATGAATGGAACCGAAACGGCAATGTTCTTCTTGTTATTGGTGCGACCTACCCACAGGACCTTCGGGAGATCAGGTCCCTTGTGGGTAACATGCCTTTCCTTGTGCCCGGTATTGGGACGCAGGGCGGCGATATCGAGATGGCCGTGATCAATGGAAAGGATGGAAATGGGACCGGGATGATCATAAATTCCTCTCGAGTCTGTCATCTATGCCGGTGATGGAAAAAATTTTGCGAAAGCAGCTCGGAAAGTTGCCGTCCGGCTAAGGGATGAAATCAACCAATATCGATAATGGTAACATAAATCCTTAAACCCTTTTAGCCAATTTTACATCCCTTACAGGTATACAACTTGCTTCCTTCCCCTTTTTCCGTTATACTTCTTTTGTCCTTCGATAAGGGCAAGTCAATGGTTCGGATCAGAAAAAGCCAGAAAAGACCATGAAACTGCAAAACAAACGTATTCCTCGGCAGAAAGAGACCCTGGGGCATACAAAGAACTTTGGAGGAAACCCATTTCTAGGGGAGCACGATCCGTGTTCGGTCCAAGAAGAAAATCAGCAGGACCGGAAATTCCTGTTTAAAACTTTTCATGAAATGCGTAACCCACTGCATGCCATCATGGGATATACCAGCCTGGTCTTAAGGAAGACCAGGGATCAGATCCCGAAAAAACAGCAAGAGAACTTGGAAAAAGTCATACAGAGTGCCGAACGACTACGAGAACTAGTGGATAAGATGGTAGCTTTTTATCAGGAGAAATGAATCCTAGTCGGATCTGCAAGTATTAATGACTCTGTTTGGCAATATTGGCTAGCTGGATTAAAAAAACAGGTAAACGGAGGGGCCGAAAACCATGCCAGAACCCTTTCAGATCCTGATTGTAGAAGACGATCCTTTGGAAGCCGACCTTCTTTCTCAAGAATTGGCAGATCATGGGTATAAAACCCAATGGGCCGAAGACGGGGAAAAGGCATTACAACTTATCCAAAAATCCCTGCCCGATCTGGTCTTACTGGATATTATTCTGCCGAAAATGGACGGATTTGAGGTAGTCAAACAAATCAAGGCCAATGCCAAAACCCGTACTATCCCGGTTATCATGGTTACGGCCCTGGCTGATATGGATGAACGGGTGAAAGGACTGGATTCCGGCGCTGATGATTATATCACCAAGCCTTTTAAAACCTTTGAATTGTTGGCCCGGGTGCGGTCGATGCTCAGAATCCGGAAGATGTATGTGGATCTGGCTTCTACGCGGGCCAAATTGAAAGAATCCAAAGAGGAAAATATTCTCCTTAAAAAAGAGATCCAGGGTAAATATTCTTTTGAAAACATAATCGGCTACAGTCCGGCCATAAAAAAGGCCTTTTATCTGATGGAAAAGGCCATTGAAAGTCCGGTAACCGTGCTGATCCAAGGGGAAACAGGAACCGGCAAGGAACTGGTGGCCCGTTCGATCCATTACAACAGCGTCCGAAAGGACAAGCCTTTTGTGGCCCAGAATTGTGCCGCCATGCCCGAGAGCCTTTTGGAGAGCGAACTCTTCGGTCACAAGAAGGGGGCCTTTACCGGAGCGGTGGCTGATAAAAAGGGCCTCTTTGAAATGGCCCACAAAGGGACCATCTTTCTGGATGAGGTGGGAGACACCCCCATGTCCTTACAAGTTCGGCTTTTAAGAGTCCTGCAGGAAGGTGAAATTCGTCGCCTCGGAGAAGTGAGCCCTATCAGAGTGGATGTTCGGGTAATCGCCGCCACGCATCATGATTTAAAGGCAGAGATTCAGGCCGGAAGATTCAGGGAAGACCTCTATTATCGAATTCAGGCCTTTCCCATACCCTTGCCGCCTTTACGGGAACGGGTTGGAGATATTCCCTTATTGGCAGAACATTTTTTAAAAAAATATTGTCAGCGGTTGGAAAAGCAATGTCAATTCAGCCCTGACAGCCTGACCTTGTTGGATAAATACTCCTTCCCAGGAAACATCCGGGAATTGGAAAATGAAATAGTCCGGGCCTTGACCCTGGCCCCGGACCAAGGAACTATTACCCCGGATTTATTTTCGGATTCCATTCGTTTTACCATCGATACCCCTCTTAATGACAAGGATGGGTCGGTTCAGGCCGTTACTGATCGTCTGGAAAGATCTATGGTTCAGAAAGCTTTGGAAGAGGCAGGCGGCAATCGGACTCGGGCGGCTCAAAAATTGGGCTTGAGCCGCCGGGGATTGCTCAACAAGATCAGAAGATATGGATTAGAATAACAGGATGATGAAACCGGGCACCGCCCCGAAGGGGTGGGAGTGAGCCGAGAAGTGAGGCGAACAAAAACCCCGTCAGTCCCGCTGTAAGCGGGATTGTGCTCTGTCTTTCGTCATTGCGGCGTGTAATGTACACCTCATTCCTCAAGACTGGCAGGCCTTGCATCCGGGCACTTTTGATCATCCTGAATAAGATTACCTGATAAAATATGTCGAAGTATCCTTGTGCGGGAATCATATTAGCCGGCGGATTGAGCCGCAGGATGGCCAGCCAAAACAAAGCCCTTCTTTCCTTGGGAGATCAGCCCATTATTGAAAGACAGGTGGCCTTATTTCAGAAATTGTTCGATCAGGTGATCCTGGTCACTAATCAGCCCCTGGACTTTGTTTCCTGGGAATGCACGATTGTCAGCGATTTACTTTCGGTTCGAAGCTCGTTGACCGGGATTCATGCCGGCCTATTTTACACCCGGCTGTCTCATGCCTTTATAACGGCCTGCGACATGCCTTTTTTGAAGACCGAGATGATCCAGCTTGTTGTTCAAGAACTGGAACCTGAGTGGGATGTGATTGTCCCCGTGACCCGAGAAGGGTATCAGCCTCTTTGTGCCGTTTACTCTAAAAGGTGTTTGAAGGTCATTGAAGAACAATTTAAAAAAGGGGATATGAAAATTTCTAAATTGTTTTCCAAAGTCAAAGTTAGAAAAATCGCCGAGGAAACATTAAGGCAAATCGATCCCGACCTGATTTCTTTTTTCAACATAAACAACCAGACAGATCTGACTTTATTCGAAAAAATGAGGAGTTCCTTGGCTGAAGGATATTCAAGCTCCGGGCTTTGATAGCCTTAAAGTCTTTAAGCCCGGTGAGCAGGGAGGGGACGGTCAGGGTCAGCCCGGGATTTTTCAACACCGAGAAAGAAATCGAATTCTTTCTGAAGGCGACTAGAAAAATCGTTAAAAAGGTCTGACTTGAAATAGTTATATAGGATTAATTATGGTCATCAAAGCTATCCTCTTTACGGTCTTAGCCTATCTTGTCGGTTCTATTTCGACCGGGGTGGTCTTGTCTAAAGTTTTCGGAGAGGGGAATCTTCAAAAGGAAGGCAGTCAAAATATCGGGGCCACCAATGTATCTCGCTTGATGGGAATAAAATGGGGTGTCCTGACTCTGCTCGGTGATACACTGAAGGGGATGCTGGTCGTCTGGATAGGCTGGGCGGTCTTCGGAGGAGAAAGCACCCCGACCTTTTTCCTGGTTTGCCTCATGGCCCTGGCTGTCTTTTTGGGCCACCTTTTTCCTGTCTTTTTGCACTTTAAAGGAGGGAAGGGCGTGGCCACCGGCTTGGGAATATTTATCCTGCTGGGACCCAAAGCCATCCTGGTAGCCATTCTTATTTTTGTTTTAGTCGTTTATTTGGGGAAATATGTTTCCCTGGGCTCTTTAGTTGCCGCCGGTTTATTTCCTGTTCTATTGATTATATTTAATTATAACCAGTATGCCGTATGGCTGTCCGTCATCATTGTTGCCGCTATTATTCTCAAGCACAAAGAAAATATCCTTCGTCTTATCAAGGGAGAAGAAAAAACTTGGCGAGGAAAGGCAAGCCGGAAGTGAAGGCCTTATCTTATAGGTGTTCCCAGTATTTTTTTTCTCTTTTAGCCTTTTTGGAAGGTCTGAAAGCGTTCCCTTTTTTCTTTTTAGGCAGGTCCGCAGGATCATCTTCTTTTAACGGTTTTTGATCCAAAGTCCATATTTGATCCTGAACTCTATGCGCAAACTCTTCGGATCGAATCCATCCGGCCTTGAAGAAACGGCAATAGGAGCCCAACTCCTGATCGGAGGTGACCACCAGGATTTTCCCGCCATCTTTTTTCACCAACCGTTTGATGATATCATCGGCAGTCTGCCCCTGGGAAGAATATAGGATTTTAATCCCCTTATAAATATCCCTCCCTTCGGCCAAAGCATCCCCTTGGCCCCCGTCAAATACCACGGTAATGGGGTTGGGGATCTTTCGGCGGTATAGCGAGAGCCATTCCAATAACCTCTCCCGACCTTGGGAAAAATCGGCTTTTTCCGCCCGGGACAAAGGTGAAGAGTTTCGAATCAAATTATAACCGTCAATAAGGATATGAATTGGCATTCTTGAAATTTCTTTATCCCCGAATTTATTAAAACAGAAAAAAATAAAAGGGTAAAAACGTAAAAGTAAAAAGTCTAACTCCTGGCACAACGAAACCCGATAAAGCTGCCCCCGTCCGAACAGAGGAAGTCGAGGCGAACCGCACAACGGCAGACATCACGATTGAAGTCTCACGAGTCGCCACGAAACACAAGAATTTAATTTGGTGATTTTTTCTTCCATTTTTATAGTAACGTCTCTCGGGGGCTTCGTCAAAAAGAAAATTCAGATAGACTATTCGGACCCCCAACTCCCTTTCTATCAGGAGCCCCCAGACTAGGGTTTCGGGGCTTCCGTAGATCACTCCACCGTTTAAGGGAAATCCAGGAGGTAGAGGGATCTGAAAAGTCCAGACCTATGAAGCCACCTTTTCTTCTTATGGCCCCTTTTGTCCCCTTACCTTCCGCCCCGTTTTTCTCCTTGCCCGTGCCTTTTTCTTTCCTTATGCTCATGCTCATCCCATTAAAAAAGGAATTCTTATCAGTAATCTTAGTTATGAACCAGGTAGAAAATTCTTGCCATCAAGTCAAAAATAGTTTAATGAAAGGTGTGTTAAATAAACCTGCAACAACTTTTGGAATCTCATGTTAAAAAGATTTTTATTTTTTTTTCGGTTAAAAGTTTTTCGATCCAATCATCTCAATTTCAACGATAACCACCATTCCTCCATGAGTGGATTTTATAAAAAGGCCTCTTTATGGAGTTTGGGGGTCCTCTTCACCTTTTTTTTACCTCTGTCTGGATGGTCTGAGGAACAAATAAATCAAGACAAACCCAATGATGAGTCAGGGACCATTTTATTCCACTTTCAATATGGATGGCCGGAGTTCCGTTATTTTTCTCAAAAACTTTATAATAACTTCAACATAACCACCCTGGCCCTTGGTTATGAGAAGGAATTCAGCCTCCTGCCTTTTATGAAGAAAATAGGGCTATCGGAATCCTGGGTCCTGGAGGGGAGGGTTTCCCATATTTATGGAAAAGATATTCCTCTGTGCTGGGATCAGGTAAGCGATACAACAAAGAATCGTCTTTTAATGCAGGGCGTGAAGGAGCCAGTCACTAACTGGGATACCTACCAGTTCGGTTTAACCCCCATGTATCGCCTTTATTATCCCTTAACGAAGGATCTTCGCCCTTACTTCGAGCTGGGGGCCGGATTTACCTGGTTAATAGACGAATTAATCGAAGAAGGAACAAGATGGAACTTCTCCCTATATGCTGGCCTGGGCCTGAATTTTAAGATATGTAATATACCCCTTTATACTTTTGTAAGAGCGGAGCATTTCAGTAACGGGGAGATGTTCTGGAGTACGATAATCCCGACTAATAAAAGACTGATTGGACCGGAAACTTTGGTGATTGGTCTAGGAGTTCGCTTTCCCTTGTAATTTAGGACGTAAGGCTGGAAGTTGAGGATTCCTTTCACCTTAGATCCTCGGTCTTTTACCTTCAACCTGACTACCTGATTCTAAAAGAGATTAGGATCTTGAATTATCACTTAACGATGCATTATGTTTCCAGACAAATCTTTTCGGGGAAAGAATCTCCAGGACTTGGCCGATAGGCTGAAGCGCGAGACGTGTCGGGCCAAATCGGTTCGTCGAGTGCACTTTTCGAAAAAGGATGACAAGTATCGTTGCCTTAGAAGGCAGTCGGCGAAGTGGGCGTATCCGAAAACTTTTGTTTCCGGATGAGCCGCAACCCTAATCATAATTCACAAGACCGGTTAGGCCAGGCGCACCTTCTTAGCCTTGGAGACGAACTCTTCCATCCTCTTCCTGACGGCTATCTTATCGTACTTGCCCACGCTGGTCTTGGGGATATCATCTACAAAGGCGACATACACCGGAAGCATCCACTTGGTGATTTTTCCCTTATCCACGCCCTCGGCCTGAAGGAACTTGAGGATATCGTCCTCAACTTTATTTTTGATTGGAGTATATTGAAAGGGAAACTTTTGTGTCAAGGCAAATTGACTAAAAAATGCCAATTTCAAACTCATATGGCCTGTTCCATAGCTACCAGCAATTGCCTCAAGCTCTCTTCTTGTAGAGCGCAGACCGGGATGGCCTGATGACGGGAGCACTGGATGTCGGCATATTCCCTGGAAACCAGATCTGCTTTGTTGAAAACCCGCACAATCGGGATCCGGGACAGTTCCAACTCGGCTAAAAGACTTTCCACCACCAGCATCTGTTCTTCAAAGCGGGGATGACTGATATCAATGACATGTACCAGCAGGTCGGCCTCCTCCAACTCTTCCAGGGTGGCCCGGAAGGCGGTCAGCAAATCTTGAGGCAGGTTTTTAATAAAGCCCACGGTATCGGTTATGATCACTTCTCGATCTTTGGGAAACCTGAGCCGGCGGCTGGTCGGATCAAGGGTGGCAAAATAGAGGTCTTCGGCCTTCAGGCGGCTGTGGGTCAGGGTGTTTAAGAGGGTGGATTTCCCGGCGTTGGTGTAGCCGACAATGGAAAACACCGGCAAGCCTTTACGGTTTCTTTTTCCCCGGCGTTGTTTACGCTGGCCCCGTATGGCTTCCAACTCTTTTTGGAGACGATGAATTTTATCCCTGACCCGGCGGCGGTCGATTTCCAGTCTGGTTTCTCCAGGGCCCCGGCCCCCGATACCTCCGGTCAAACGAGACAAGGCATCATCCCTGCCGACCAGACGGGGCAGGATATATTTCAATTGGGCCATCTCCACCTGGAGTTTGCCTTCCCGGGTCCTGGCCCGCTGGGCAAAGATATCCAGGATCAATTGGGTGCGGTCAATCACCTTAAGATCCGTGAAATCGGTCAGAGATCTCACTTGAGACGGATTCAGATCCTGGTCGAAGACCAACAAGGTGGCCCCGAGTTGGAGGGCCCGGATAGACAGACTGCTTAAGCGGTCTTTGCCCATGAGGAATTTGGGGCTGATCTCTTTTCTGGATTGGATCACCGTTTCCAGAACCCAAAGACCGGCCGAACGGGCGAGTTCCTCCAATTCCTGCATGGATTCCTGGACGGCTGCCCTGGGCCGGGTGGTCACACTGATCAGAATGGCCCGTTCTCCCGGGGGATGAATTTTTTTAGAAACGATTTTTCTTCCCCATTCTTCCTCGAGGGAACGGATCAAACCTACGACGTCCACATGGGATTGCCCAACAGGTTCCGGTTCCAGGATCATCCATTGCCGGCCTTCCGGATTATTGGGCAGGAGGTGGGCCGTATATAGCCACCCTGCCTGACCATTAGTATTGATCGCGATGGCGGTTACCATATCCAGACGCAGCAAGGCCAAGTCCATCTTATCTTCTTCGCTGATCGGCTCTCTTTTTAAATGGGTATGAACCAAACGAAGGCCCTTGAGCCGGCCGGCCGCAATCCGGAATTGAGACAGCGATGGAATAACAATGGATTGGTCATCACCCAGGATCACGGTTTCGATCCCGCCTTTACGGTTGATTAACAGACCTATTTGACGATTGAGCTCAAAGGAAAGTTGGGCTAAAAAATTGGCTAATTCGGGAGAAACAATCTGGGAGGGATTTATCTGTCGGCGAAACAGGGATTGGAGTTTTTTTAAATGAAGGGCTTTGAGACCGAATGTTTGCCCAAAAATGCGGTTAATCCTCGACTCCTTTGACAAAGGGTTCTTCGAAGTCCTGGGCCAGATCTTCAAACCGGGTGAATTCGGGGAAAAATTTCAGAGAAACCGAGCCGGTGGGGCCGTTGCGATGCTTCCGGAGTAAAATTTCGGCGATCCCTTTCTGCTTGGAATTTTCTTCATACATTTCTTCGCGATAAAGAAAACAAATGACATCGGCGTCCTGTTCAATGGCTCCCGATTCCCGGAGATCGGCCAGGACCGGTTTTTTGTCATCCCGACCTTCAGGACGGCGATTGAGCTGAGACAAGGCAACAACCGGAAGACTCAATTCCTTGGCCAGGGCCTTTAACGATCGGGAAATTTCGGATATTTCCTGTTCCCTTCGTTCGCTCCCTTCTCTTCCCTTCATGAGCTGGAGATAATCCACCACAACCAAACCCAGACCTTTTTCGGATTTTAAACGTCGGGCCTTGGCCCGCATCTGTAAAACGGACAGGGTCGGTGAATCATCAATAAAGATCGGGGCCTCGGATAACTTCCCGGCGGCGGCGGTCAGCTTAGGCCACTCCCTTTCCCCGAAAAACCCGGTCCGGACTTTATTGGAATCCACCCAGGCTTCGCTGCAAAGCATTCGCAAGGCCAGTTGTTGCCTGGACATCTCCAAGGAAAAAAAGACCACCGGTATTTCATGATCGATTGCGGCGTTTCGGGCGATATTTAAGGCAAAGGCCGTTTTCCCCATACTGGGGCGGCCGGCGATAATAACCAGATCGGAGTTTTGGAAACCGGAGGTGAGCTTGTCCAACTGGGTAAATCCGCTTGGAATCCCGGTTACGATTTCTTTACGTTCGAACAATTGTTCGAGGGTGCCCATACCTTCTTTAATAACGTCACTGAGGAGATAGACCAGGGGATTGATCTTGTCCTCTGAGATTTCGAAAATGGATTTTTCGGCCTCATCCAACAGGTCTTCGGCATCGCCGGCAAAACCATACCCTTTGCTGGCAATCTCGCTGGCCCGGTTGATCAGGCGGCGCAGGATGGATTTTTCCCGGATGATCCGGGCATAGACATCCACATTGATGGCCGAAGGGATGGCATCAGTCAGCGAAGTCAGATAGCTGGCCCCTCCGATTTCCTCCAACTGTCCTTTGTTTCGAAGAGCTTCCATCAGGGTAACCAGATCAACCGGGGTCCCTTTTTGATAAAGCTCCACCATGGAGGCAAAAATCTTTCGGTGGGCCTCCCGGTAGAAATCCCCCCCGGTCATGACCTCCAGGACCCGGGACAGGGCTTCCGGTTCCAGTAAAACACTTCCCAGAACCGACTGCTCGGCCTCAATGTTCTGAGGCGGGATTTTCAGGTTGGTGAAATCCTCGTTGCTCATTGGGATATTACTTGTCTTCGACTACCGATACTTTTAAAAGGGCCGTAACCCCGGCCTCCAGTTTAATAGGCACTTCATAGTTGCCCACGGTGCGGATCGGCTCCTTCAGGAGGATCTTTTTCCGGTCCAGCAAGATATTTTGCTCGGCCAATTTTTCCGCCAGGTCCTTGGCCGAGACCGATCCGAATATTTTCCCTTCTTCCTGTACCTTGCGGGACAGCTCCAGGCTCAAAGCATCAAATTGCCCAGCCAGCATTCGAGCCGCCTCCATGTCTTTGGCTTTTCTCTTTAAGATAATCCGTTTGTGCTCTTCCAACTGTTTTTGTTGATCTGGAGTTGCTTCCAGGGCTTTCCCGTGAGGAATTAAAAAATTTCTACCATAACCTCGGGCCACCTCTACCAGGTCACCGGCCTTTCCCAAAGTGGAAATATCTTCTTTTAAAATAACTTTCATAATTCGAACCTCCTGGAGATGATGGGATGATCTTATCTGATTTTTCTGTCCAAGGCAAGCTTTTGGGATGGCGGTTTTGGCTAATGGAAAAAAGAAATGGGCCTGGGACAGGTTTGTAGTTCGAGTAGGTAGTTCCCAATAATAACTAACCACCCCGAACGACAAACTTAAAACATTAAAATCCTCGAATCTTCGAACCCAACTATGCTAATGCTGAATAGAGGTGGCCAGATAAGGGAGTAAAGCGATCTGGCGGGCCCTTTTTATCGCTACCGTTAATTCCCGTTGATGTTTGGCACAATTTCCGCTGATC
This sequence comes from uncultured delta proteobacterium, assembly GCA_963802945.1. Lineage (GTDB taxonomy): Bacteria > Desulfobacterota > RBG-13-43-22 > RBG-13-43-22 > RBG-13-43-22 > RBG-13-43-22. Next base: position 522,874 of record CAWDKY010000015.1, on the reverse strand, counting down.
CTCCTGGGGATGATCTTCCCCCGTTCAGAAGTAAAGTGCTTTAACAATTTAGAGTCTTTATAATCAATGATCATCGAACTGTCGGCACAAAAACGGCAGACCTTACGGCGGGGGAAAATCCTTTTTTTTCTTCTTGCTTGCAGCATGGCCTATTCTCCTTCCTTTTCCGAATCGATTTCTTCCAAAACCGATTCCTGGGTTTCGGCCGGCTCAAGTTCCTCGGGGGCGATCTGGGCTGCCTGAAGGAGCTGTTCCTTTTTTCGCTCTTCTTCCAGAGACTCAGGATTGAAGGGGTCTCTGGTCTTGACCGTAATAAATTTCAAGATGTTATCGTCGATCTTGAGATTCCGTTCAATCTCTTGAATCATGGAACCCTGGCCGTAAAAATCAACCAGGATATAGTTCCCTCTGGATTGCTTTTTGATATCATAGGCCAGACGGCGCTTGCCCCAGTCCTCCGTTTTAATGATGGTTCCTTTTTGGGCCGTAATGATCTGAAGATAACGATCCGTAATGGCTTTGGTTTCCTCCTCGCTCAGCTCCGGCTGAACGATAAAAATAAGCTCATATCTCCTCATACTTCCTCCTTATGGATAATAAAGCCCCCCTACTGGGAGCAAGGGGAAATTATTATAATACTTTTTGTCTTTGCTTTTGTCAAATAAAATATAATTAGCAACTTACTCATATTAAATCTTACCCAAGGTCTTAAAAAAGGGGATGATGGCAATCCCGCCGTTGGCGGGATAGATGGGCCTTTTTGTTCGCCCCACATCTCGTCTTACTCCCACCCCTTCGGGGCGGTACCCGGTTTCAGCAACCTGTTAGTCACCCAAAGAAAGGGTTGCTTGTAAAACGATAAAACGTTATGATTCTCCCAAATCCCCTTTCTATGGAGAAAGGCTTTCGAGGAAAAACAAAAAGTTATCTTTCGTGAATCGGTGTGTGGCGCAATAGTCATGTTCAAAGGAAAGGCACGATGAAACGATTTCGCTGGGAATTATTATTAGGGGCCGGGTTCTTGCTGTTGTCGGCCCTTTTTTATCTGGTCCAGATCGACATTTTTCATACCCCGCGAGAAACCTTCTTTTATTTATTCCAGGATTTGGCTTTTGTGCCTATTCAAGTTTTGTTGGTCACCTTAATCATTAATCAGTTACTGACAGTCCGGGAAAAACAGGCCTTGTTAAAGAAGATGAATATGGTTATCGGGGTCTTCTTTGGTGAAGTGGGCACTCTTCTTTTAAAACGTCTCTATGCCTTCCAGCCGGACGATGAAACCGTCAGAAAGAGGCTTTTGTTTAAGGATGGATGGACGGGACAACACTTCATAACTGAGAGTAAAATTTTTAAGGAATTTAATTATCACTTAGAAGTTAACATAGATTTATTAAAAGAATTGAAGGTCTTTCTTTTGGGCCAACGAGTCTTTTTGCTTCGCCTCTTAGAAAATCCCAGCTTGCTGGAGCACGATTCCTTTACCGATCTGCTTTGGGCTGTTTTTCATTTGACCGATGAATTGGATTGCCGGGAGACCTTGACCGGTCTGCCGGCGAACGACCTGGCCCATCTAGCAGTGGATATGAAACGGGCTCTGGCTTTGCTGATTTCCGAATGGCTGGTCTATTTAAAACATTTAAAAGAAGATTATCCCTACCTCTTTTCCCTCGAGGTCCGAAAAAATCCCTTTGATCCCGAGGCCTCGGCCATCATCCAGTAATTGTGGGGATGAAAAACAGGATTCCGACCTTTTTTCTCTATCCCCCCTTTGAGCTTTCAGCCTTGAACTATTTTTTTGCCCCTCGGAAAGGATTAGATTTTTCGTTCACTTGATTCGTGATGACCACAATTTCGAAGAGCAATCATTCCCGGCTCAGGCCCATACTCAAAGGTAAACCGTAGAGTCCGGGAGGCATAGGCAATGAATACTTCATTGCCCCCGACCGGATATTTGGCAAACACATTTTTAGTTTTATGTACGTTAAGAGAGGGATGACGAGGGTTGCCGGCCAAGTAATCCAGGGCCTTATTGATGGTTTTTTGTTCCTTAGGCGACAAAATGGCATAACTTTCCAGAAAAAAAGGTTCAAAATAAAACTGAAATGGAAGGATTTTGAAGGGCATAGAGGATTATTTTTTGAACTTTTTCAAGGCCTCCGAAGCATAGGAGGCCTCTATCCCCTTACGGGTATCCTTGGTTACCTTTTGTTCTTTTTGTTCCCATTGGGGAGAAAGTTTTTCTTCCGGAAGGTCGGACATGTCCGGGAATTTACGAACAGTCTGGACGGGATAAAGAATGATTTGTTCCCCCTCGATAATGTATTCAAACAAAGGCTCTTTTCGAAAAGGGGCGGGAAGGGTAACCCTCCCCCGATGGTCTGTTTTTAAGATATTGATTTCAGACATCGATGGTTCTCCTTAATAAAATTTGAATATTATTATAATCCCATAATTTACAAATGTCAATAGTGGGAAATAGACCATTTTATCCATGGGCAAAGTTGCAAGGGTCTTCAAAAAAATTGGGGTTATTTGGTCTTTCACCCCTTTGGTTTGGTCGTCGAACGCCGAACTCTGAACGCCGAACGTCTTTTCAAGACTTTATCATTTCTTTGATTGTTGAAATAAGTTTCCGGGCCTGATTGCCGGTTAACCGGTTAAATGGATAGCCGAGCAGCCAGTCTATTTTTTGATCAGGCAAGCATTTAGTCTTTTATCAAAATATTTTCAGTTGAATAAAATTTGAAAAAGAGTCAAGAACAGACTTTACCCCTTAGAGTTCTTGACTGCCAAGAAGATTCAGCAAAACGCCATGGTTAATGACAATTGACTCCCTCTATTATAAAATGATACTTTAAAATTGAAGAAAATCTGCGGAGGCGGTGCGGATAATCATTTTTCAGATGAAGGAAAACTCGAAAGGAGAGGAAATGAGTACCATAGATCCTGTGTATCATGAATTAGCGGCGAGAATGAAAAAGCCGAAATCAAAAGTATTACCGGAATTGCTGCAAAGGCTGGTGACGCTTGAACAGGCCAAAATACTGAGCGAGCTCCCGTCCCCGCCGGAAGAAATCGCCAAAAAACTCGGCCTTGATCAGGAATCGGTTTTGAAACAATTAAATTTACTTTTAGAAAAAGGTGTCGTTACCGTGGGCAAACGCGGCTGGAAAATGGTTACGAGTTGGCTCATACTGCATGATTTGACGGGATCGGCTGATTCCAAGTTTGACGATGACCAATATTTTGATCTGGCTATGGCCATGAGCCGGGAAGAAATCCAGAATCTGGCGGATAGGGTGGCCAGAGGTGAGGCAGTCAATGTGAGACAGGGTATGAGAGTTGTTCCCAAGTGGAAAACCATTCAGGACATACCCGGTGTGCTCCCCAATGAAGAGATGCGAACGATATTGAAGAATGCGCCTCCTATCGTCTTATTCAATTGCACCTGTAAAACCCTTCACAGAGGCCGGCAGTGCAAAAGTGATCTTCCCCGGGAGGTTTGTCTCAGCTTCGGCAAATTAGGGGAATTTACGCTGGCGCGCGGTAGTGGGCGGGAAATTACTTTGGACGAGGCTATGAAGTTCCTTGACAAAATGGAGGAATATCCTCTGATCAATCTGACGGACAACACCAACCGTATGCCTTTACAGATGTGTCATTGCCATAATTGCTGTTGTGGAATGTTTCATATATACGACTATACCAAGCCCACTTTGAATCAGTCGCCCATTGCGAAAAGTCGGTTTATTGTCGAGCTTGACCCGGAAAAATGCCTCGGCTGCGGAACATGCGTTGATCGATGCACCGTTAAGGCCATCAGCCTGAAAGAGGATGGGAAATCCGGTAAAAAGCAGTCTGTTACCATATTGGATGATTGCCTCGGGTGCGGTCTCTGTGTGCTTACTTGTCCGGGAAAGGCTCGTAAAATGAAGCTGGTTCGCCCTCCGGATTATATTCCCGCACCTGGCGATCCCGGCGCATCCAACGTAGAACTGGGAGACTTAACGGGCTAGTTCGGGTGATCGGCAACCATTGATTTGAATAGATCTGGGGTCAACCTTGATAAGTTACCATCTACCAATCATAAATCAGGCTGACCCCAGATCTTCTTTTCCGAAATCCGAACGACTCGACTGAGCCTTTCGATAAAACTTGTCGACGAGCTCAAGTCGAATCGCTCAAGGCCCTGAACTTGTCGATGGGCCTTTTCGATATACTCAAGGCCCAGAGCTTGTCGATGGGCTCGTCGAAGTCTCCCCCTCTGAACTTGTTTTTCCTAACCTTTTATCTTTACCCTTTCATCTTTGCCCTTTTTTGCACTTTCAGGTTATCCTTGACAAACAGGACATAATGACTATAATTGCCGAAATGACCTATTTAAGGGGAACACCATGAATCAAGAAACCATCAGTATCGCCGAGGCCAAAAAAACTTTCTCCGAACTACTGGGGAAAGTGGCCTACGGGAAAAAAAGGTTTGTAATCACTAAAAGGGGGAAACCAATGGCCTTGTTATCTCCGCCGGAAAAAAACGATTCCCCTATTTTCGAATTCAAGGGTTGGCTCAACGGATATGATCCCTTCTTTTCCTCCATTGACCGAATCGTTCAAGAACGGGCCGAACACAAGCCGAGAGTCTTAAAAAGGGGAAAATAGTTCGAATGTTCCTACTGGACACGAATATCCTTAGCGAATTAGTTAAGAAGAAGTCCAATACCTATTTGCTTTCCCGTTTATCGTCCCTTCCTATCCATTACCTGTTCACCTCGATTATTTGCCTTATGGAATTACGCTATGGAAGCGCCCTGCGGAATGATTTTGATTCCTTTTGGCCGAAAATAGTAAAACAAGTTATTTCCCAATTTCAGGTTATTTCACTGGGTCCGGAAGAGGGATTAATAGCTGGAGACCTCCTGGCACGGTTGCGAAAGAAGGGCCAATCGATCGGATTAGAAGATATCCTGATTTCGTCCACAGCCATTGCTCATAATCTTGTTTTAGTCACAGCAAACGTAAAACACTTTTTGAAAATTGATGGATTGACCGTTGAAAACTGGTTAGTTGGTTAAACTGACGAAACAGGAAGTACTTTTTTGGTTTACCCTGACCTCATTTAAGTGTTTTGTTTTTCGATGGACGACCCTGCCCCTGCGGGTCTGCATGGCAGGCACTGAACGCCAAACGTCTTTTAAAGACCTCAGCATTTCCTTGCTTGTTGATATAGGTTTCCGGGCCTAATTGCCGGTTGAAGTGATTGGGGAGGAGAACCAGATTTTTTAGTTGGGGTAAATTGAAAATAGGTAGTATAATAATTAAGTTAAATTAAAAGCGATCGGATGGATGGAGAGAAACAAGTTGCTTTAGGAATAATAGCCTCTCTTGCGGGGGATTAAAATCATGAAAGACGAACAACTACTTAAGCGAATAACCATTGATCCTAAAGTTATGGTAGGGAAGCCGGTTATAAAGGGGACTCGTTTGACAGTGGAATACATTTTGAATCTTCTGGCCCACGGATCAACAGCAAATGAAATAATAAAAAAGTATAAGGGCCTTATGTTGGAGGATGTTCAAGCCTGTATTTTATTCGCTACCAAATCTCTTGAGGATACCGCCTTTATGCCCTTGGTGGCGGAAATGACCTAAATGCGTTTTCTCATAGACGAATGCACCGGTCCAGCCGTGGCTGAATGGTTAAGGGATGAAAGATAGGAAGTTTTTTCAGTCTATGAAGAAGCTCGGGGAATGAGTGATGACGATATTATCCAAAAGGCTTCCGTCGAGAGTTGGATTTTGATAACCAACGACAAGGATTTTGGAGGAAAAATCGAGATCGGCGTCCTCATCACGGCGTTATTCTGTTGCGTCTTGAGGATGAACGGGCTGTTATTAAAATCGAGACCATTAAAAGATTATTGAAGACCTATCCTGATCAAATTATTGACCAGTTTGTAATTGCTACTGAGACAAAAGTACGATTTGCAAAAGGGTTCCCGATATAAGTTGTTTTTAAACTGCTGCCCTCCGATTTAATTTTGAGCTTTTATTTTCTTTTTGAACTTTGAAAGTTTTTTTTCGACGAACGACCCTGCCCCTGCGGGTCTGCAGGGCAGGCACCAACCGATGGACGTTTTTTAAAAATCTCGGGCCTGATTGCCTGTTGAAGTGATAGCTGAACAGACATTTCTTTTTTTAAAACGGGTAAGAATTTTTTATTAAAGAAGGTTTGAAACTTGAGATCGCAATTTGCGACTTCAAGTTCACCCAATTAGGGTGGGACCCGCCTTGAAGGGGTTGAGGATTTAGCTGAGGGATGGGCGACAGAAAGCGGAATGCAAAGAAAATAGACCTGACCCCGGATTCTTCAGTTTTTAAACTGCTGTCCTCCGATTTAATTTTGAGCTTTTATTTTCTTTTTGAACTTTGAAAGTTTTTTTTCGACGAACGACCATGCCCCTGCGGGTCTGCAGGGCAGGCACCAACCGATGGACGTTTTTTAAGAAATCTCGGGCCTGATTGCCGGTTGAAGTGATAACTGAGTAGATAATTCTTTTTTTCACGCGGTTAATATCAGTCCTCATTCTTTTATAGTGAGAAGTTTACGGTAACGAATAATTGGTAGAAAGAGTAAGGAGCAGACTTGACCCCCATATCATTAGAGCCCATGTAAGCGAAGTGACATAAATAGATAGAAATTGTTGCACCAATAAGATATATTAAAACGATGATATTTTTTTGACAAAATCCGCTGATAGGTGTAGTATTTTTAGAAATTGTAATTTGAAGTTTGATTATTGGTTGTTGGTGGCAAGTAACTAATCAGAATTTAAGGTGGGATTTTTTTTAGTATTATTCATTTCTGTTGCCGAATACAATACCAGGCTTGATATACGCCATGAAATGTCTCAATTGTCACGAAGAGATACCTGAGCATGTGCGCTTTTGTGTGGTCTGTGGAGCCGATGCTGGATTTCCAAACGTGCGTGCGGCACTTCGTAAAGAAGAAGTTAGTACACTCGAACTTAGAGTTAAAGAAGCAGAAGAGAATGCTGCTTTGAGAGGATACGAAAGTATTTTAAAAGAATTTTACGGTGCTGTCGCCCAGTCTTCAGTGCTTATCAATCGATCTCTCGGTAAAATCAATGAGTTTCTTTCAAGTGACAGCCAGCTTTTTGCAACTTTTTATCAAGCTGTAGGTTGCGAGGCACGAATACCAGAAAATAATGAATGGGATAAAATAAGACAGGCGGTTGATAGTTTGCTCTTTCCGTACTATGCTGAGCATATACGCTTTGGTTCATTATCTATTGACCGTACCGGCATTTCAGGTTACGGAGACTACTGTATAGTATTAAAGGAGATGGCCATACGGGATCGTGCAACCGTATTTGAAGAAAATTCAACTATGTTTATTAAAAGGCATCGAATTGTCCCTGGCGATAAATTACCTTTTGGGTACCGCGCGCCCTGGATGAAACGAGGATCACTGGCAGTAGCAAAGCTTGGAAAGCGACTAACCCCTATGACCACTTGGTCTGATTTTAGTGGACTCTTGGCCAATTCAGATGCTACCGATTCCGATTTTATAGAGGTACACATATATGGCCCAATTCATCGTCGCGCAATTGAACATTTATCCGGGCCTGAGCCGCGCCAAAGAGAAGACAAGGTCATACTCAAATCAGTTCTTAGGAAGTTAAAAGAGATTGGTGCCACAATGGTGATTTCCAGATGAATGCGATTTTGTCAGGGCAATCAGCTGTTGCAGTTTGCATAGAGCCTGAACAGCTGTACTCTATTAGTCTGAATTCACCAGAATCCTGGACTCTACGGCACGAATGGGAACTACCTCACTTATTTGCCGATGCCACTGATATCATTCAACTTGAGAATACATCGCGATCAGAAGTACTAGAAAAGTTGAAATTAGGATGGGTACAGAACCGAAGTCTGCAGCTTATTCTAATACTGTTAGATCATGAAGAGGAATCGCAAACCCGCCTTGAGGCTGCAGAATGCTTGGATGATTCTCTCGATCAAGATGAGGTGAGAAGATATGTCGAGAACTACATATATTCAGCGCCATTGCCTTCAACTGCAGACTTGAATGGTGCAATTCAACTAAGTGCGGATTCATCATTAGCTCATATAACGCAATTCCTTAGTATACTTCAGAGTGACCAAGAGGAAATATCAAAAAGGGTTGCTGCGTGGGAAGCATTACCAATCAGTCTCTTTGGCAATCCAGCTAGCAAACGAAATTTTTATTATCAAGCTGTTAGATATGGAGCATTTCGCCTATTCGTTACTCAGCGCCAGAAAAAGAATTTAGCTATCATTGATCTTCTCACTCACCCTTATTTCCGAGGTAGCAGTAAAGCTCGAACGATATTTCAAACATGGGCTGCTCCTTTCAAAGAATCTATTACTAATATCGACTTTGAAAGTGAGGAGATTGACGATGATACCAATAGTGGAATTGATAATGCATACAAAAAACGTTCTATAAGTAGCTTCGATGTTTTTCAGAATGTCGAAAAACAGAAGGAGGCTATTAAAAAGCTTCTTAAAGAGGGGAAACAGGAGTTAGCGCTGCGATACTCTGAAGAACTTATTATTAGTCAACGTCGAGTTAGTGAACCTGAACATATAGCCAAATCTCTATGTGATCTGGCACAATTTGCTAAGAGATTGGGTAGTCCAGAACTCCAATTAGAATTTGCTTCAAAAGCTGTTGCGGAAGCTCCTAAAGACTCTTGGTCATATGCAACCCTTGGAGACGCCTACAGGTCGCTTGCTGAGTACCAAAAGTCTCAAGATGCTTACCATGAAGCGGGTGTGCTTGGAGATGCTTGTGTGGCACTAAATGGTCGTGCGGAGGTATTGAAGGATCTCGGGCAGATAGAAGAAGCAATTCAAATTTATGAGCAGTGTATGCATGAATTTCCTGAAAACATTGTTCCACGCAATGGTCGTGCAGCGGCATTGGCAACTTACGGTAGGCTCAACGAAGCATTAGAAGCTTATGACCAAATATTGAGCGAAGAGCCCTTTGATTTAATTACTTCTAGTGGTCGTGCCCAAGTGCTACGAGACATGGGCCGACTCAACGAAGCCTTAGAAGAATTTGGTAAGATTGCTGAGAGTTACCCTGAAGAAATAATTCCACAGAACGCCCGTGCAGAAGTTTTACGGGAACTCGGCAAACTGGAAGATGCTGAGATGACTTTCGCTAATTTAGTTGAGCGCTTTCCGTTGGCTTCGGATACACTGGCTTCACATGCAAAAATACTTCGAGATTTAGGACGTTTTACTGATGCCCTAGATGAGTATAAGAAAATTATTATGCAATTCCCTTTGAGCCCCTGGTCATACCATGGTATCGCCGAAACTTATAGGAAGATAGGAAAACTACCGGAGGCACTGGAGGCATATGAGCTAGTTATAAGTAAATTCCCTCGTAGCATGGTGGGTCGAAATGGAAAGGCATCTGTGCTGGTGGCTATGGGTGATTACCCAAACGCCTTGAGTCTTCTCCCGACTAACTTACCAGCAAGTCAAAATGAATGGATTGCTTATCATATCAAGGGGATGGCTCAAATGCGTTCGGGTCAACTAAAAAAGGCAGAAAATATTTTCGATTGGGGATCAATAGAGTGTCCTTGGGTATCTCATTGTGCATACTTCAAAACAGCTCTTGCGAGTCTTCGAATTCAGCAGAAACAATATCGAGAGGTGATTCCCTTAGTGCAGGAAGTAATTCATCCATCTATTGAGCCAATTGCTCATGTACTTATTATGCATGCCTCTGGTGAATTAGGTGATACACCTCAGTTCAACCAATCTTATGAATCTATTCGAGATACAGCAGCGCCTGTCGTTATAAAACTCCGAGAAGCATTGGCAGCGCGTTACAGACGACAAACTAGTTATACCCTTCCAGATAGTTGGTTCTTTCTTCATGAATGTGACTCATTACTTCTTGCTGCCTAATTGTTCTACCGGTTCAGTAGGCTTGTGATTGGTCTGGTTGGGGGTCGGACCTAACGGAAGGGTTGGATTCATAGGAAATTGTTTGAAAAATGCAGGGGGAAAATGCGTAAGATGGGACGCTGGTTCTAAAATTATTTTTTCCCATTGAGCCGGTTGTTTTTGATTGAACCCTCGGCTAAACCGGATCATTCCCTTCCCTTTTGTAATTCTGGTAATTCTGGGGACATAATACTTATATCGATTCCCAGATGGGATTGGAGTCGGATCGGACGAAGGGATTGCGGGTCGAGGGTCAGGTCTTTTATCTTGGTATAACGGGTAGGACATCAGGCCTATAATTTTGTAAATTATAAGGGTTTGTAGGGATTGGGGTCTCACCAGACGAAGAAAAAGTATTCATAGGAAATTGTTTGATAAATGCGGGGGAAAACTGGACTTGAAGTGATCTTTATACCCTTAAAAAGAAGCTTTTAAGCGCAGCATTATTGCCGCGCGTTAATCGATATTTCGTTCCCCGCAAAACCCGCCGAAATCCCAATCCATTTGGAAACCGATGGGCCCTCTTATTTAACACTCCTTAAATACCGGCACTCTTTTTTTCATAAACTCTTTCACCGCTTCTTTCTGGTCGTCGGTTCCGCGAACAAGATTTTGTCCGTAGCTTTCGAAGAATAGGGCTTGTCGCATCTTTTGGCGGACTTCTTCCTACATAATTTTTTTATCATGCCGGTAATTCGCTCAGCTGAGGATTTTGCCCGAATCCCATATTCATAAAAAGATTTTTATTTATTGGGGAATGCTTTGTGTTAAGATTAAACGGCGATAAAAGAGGTAGGGTAATGAAAAAGTGATATTTCGAGACCCTAATGAGAAAGGGGGTTTTACATGCAATTGAAAGGGAAGGTCGCCGTCATCACCGGCGCCAGCAAAGGCATCGGAAAGGGGATCGCCGTCCGGTATGCCGAGGAGGGCGCGGCAGTTGTTGTCGCCAGCAGGTCCATGGACCTGCTCTCATCCATTTCCGAGCAGATTGTCCGGGCAGGAGGAAGTGCCCTGGCCGTGGAATTAGATGTGGCCAACCCTGAAAGCGTCAATAACCTGGTCGAGAAGACCGGGGCCCATTTTGGCCGCCTGGATATTATGGTCAACAACGCCGGGATCTCCATGGCCCGACCCTCCGAAGAACTTACTCCCGAGGATTGGCAGCGGGCTCTCAATACGGACCTGTCCGGAGTCTTCTACGGATGCCAGGCAGCGGCGCGCCGAATGATCCCTCAGGGAGGAGGATGCATCATCAATATCAGCTCCGTTTACGGCATCGTGGCAGCGCCGGGAAGGGCGGGTTATTGCGCCAGCAAGGCCGCCGTGAACATGCTGACCAAAGTCCTGGCGATCGAATGGGCCAAGAAGAACATCCGGGTCAATGCCATCGCGCCCGGATACTTTCGCACCGAACTCGTCGACAAGGTGATTGAAAGCGGCATGCTCCCCATCGGAGCCATCGAGAAGCGGACACCCCTGGGGCGTATCGGCGAGGTTCCGGAACTGCTCGGTCTGGCCGTCTACATGGCCAGCGATGAGGCCGGGTTTATGACGGGATCGGTGGTCAATATCGACGGCGGCTGGGAAGCCTACGGGTATCTTTAACCTCATAAAACCATTTTTAATGGGGGGCGGACCAGGAGAAAGGAATTTATGAAATTTTCTCGTCTTGCTAAAAAAATTTTATCGTTAGAATAAGATAAAATTGGAGGGAGGGATTAAAATGGACAGGGTTTTCAGTTTGGAATATTGGGTTGATGATAACTGGTATGTGGGCAGGCTCAAAGAGGTCCCCGGCGTTTTCAGTCAGGGAGAGTCACTTCAAGAGTTAGAGGAAAATATCCGTGAAGCCTATCAGCTTATGTTGGAAGAAGAGGAGGTTTGATTTTTGATCACTACCATATCACTGCCCTTCCTGTTTTATTGCCAAACTGCCAAACCAGTAGGCCGCTGTCCTTGCTTTTGTTCAAGATCTTTGTATAATTTTGGTGTATGAAAAAAAACACCCCACTTTTTATCCTAAAAAAAAGTCGGGGCAGACGGCATCCGAAAATAAATAATCAGGAGCGACCAATAAATTCTTTTCAGCAGCGTGTGTTGGAGATTATACGGGCCATCCCTCGCGGACATGTTCTGACTTATGGGCAGGTGGCCTTGCTGGCCGATACACCGAGAGCAGCGCGCCAAGTAGGGCGTGTTCTCTTCTTTTATGGGCATGTAGTGCCCTGGCAGCGGGTCATTAATCATTACGGCGGGATTTCGACCTATAAGGTTGGCCACGGGGAATTGCAATGGGTTTTGCTGGAAGAAGAAGGAGTTTTATTTAGGCTGGATGGGACCATTGATTTGAATCGGTATCAGTGGCGGCCAGGTGTGCGGATGATTAAAAAATTGAAGCTGCCGGAGGAAATCGCCTTTCAAATCAATGCGCGACTCCCCTTTTCACAAGGGAAGTTTTGGATTAAAGGGGGTCGGACCAAGCGAAGGAATTGAGTTTATCGAAATCCCCATCCACTCGTAACTTGAAATAATCCGTATCCCACTCTATTCCGTTTTTCTCATTAACCTATTCTTCTGTCCTCTAACCGCGAACAATAGCGGTGGCCCCTTTATCATCAACCTTTTTGCTTGACGGTCAGCGGTGCTTTTCCCTTGGCCTTAAGGACTGCGCCTCCAAGTTCGGCCACGTTGTCGAAGGGATGCCGAACGTCTTTCCTCACCATCATGCTGATGGCCTCCACCGGGCAGGGGCCGGTGCATAGCCCGCATCCGAGGCATTTATCTCTATCCACCCTGGCAAATTCTTCCACGGATATGGCTTTAACCGGGCAGCGTTCAACACAGACCTCACAGGCCGTACAGGCATCCGCATCGATCAGGGGCTCAAAGATAGGATTGAAGTGTCTTTCCCGATAGCTTCCCTTTTGAGTAAGGGTCTTTAACCCCAGGCAGCAGCAGGGGCAGCAATTGCAGATATTGGAAAGATGCTTTGAATTGGCCCCGGCATGAACCAGCCCTGAGTCGTCGGCCTCTTTTAATATCTTAATCGCTTCGTCTGCGGTTATTTCACGGCCAAGCCCTGATTCGATATAATACTCGGCGGCAGCGCCGAAACTGAGGCAGTTTTCAATCGGATGTTGACATGACTCCCCAAGCAGTCTGGCCTCTTTACGACACATACAGTCGGCAACGGCGATCTTTCTTGCCCCCCGAATGCTTTCTTCAATCATTTGATAAGGCAGAAGTACGCTATCCGGCTTGATCCCTCGCTCAATCGGAAGGACTTTGAATCCTGGAATGTTATGGAATCCCAGGGTCTTGAGATAGGATTCCTCATAATATCCCCGAAAAAGGGAAGCCAGTTCCTTGTCGATCCGTTTGACCGCATATTCGTAAAGCCCGATCGCATAGGGGGCGACCCGATAGTAAGTCTTACCCTGACGTCTTAGTCGGAATATTAATCCCTTATTGGCCATTTCCTCCAGCCTTTGCCTCAGATCATCGATATTCCCTTCCAGGCGGCTGGCGATCTCCCCGAGTTCTTCGGGAGCCGTAGAAAGTTGAACCGCCAGTCTGGCATCCTCTTCAGAAAAAAGTTTCTTTAAGATTTTGATTTCTACTCCGGATTCTGTTTGCTGAAATCCCCTGGGAAACTTGTCCAGAATATCCCTCAACTGGTAATAAATCTCATCCGACATGGTTCCATTCCCTCCTCATCTTTTCCAGGTTCAATGATCCAATGTTTTGACATTATGATTCCCTCAAACCAGATTAAACCGAAGGCCACAGATCATCACCTGTGCCTCTGACACTTTAAGACCTCGCTCATCCGCGGCCTTGAGTAATCTCACTTTATCCACAGCCTTGATGTCGATGCCGCCCAGGCCTTCTCCCCGTCCATCGATCGCCTGGACAAAACGGATCACGGCGTTGTTTAACGGCATTTCCAGAAGGCCGGAGGCATCCTTTTGTAATGCAATACCGGCGATGGCACTCCATCTTTCGGCTAGGCGAGTTGGATCATCCGACTGGAGTTCGGCCCCCTTGATGGCCTCAACCACATCCCGGCGTATATGTTTCATCCAGGTCTTCCCTCCAGCAGCCGCCCAGTTGCCCCGTGGATCATTGCTCTCGTCCGAATCAATCTCAAAAAAGCTTCCGCCCGTATCAGCAGGGTGGAGCTGCATGGTACGACCTGTTTCATGCTGTCTTTCCCAGGCCACCCGGATGCCCATCTTTTCGGCCCGGCCACGGCAGGCGCCCTGTATCTCGGCATTATCGGCCTGGGTTATAACCATGTATCCCCCCTCTCCTCCCCGGTGGTCCAGATACCGATCAGCGGCTGTCTTTTCAGCAATTGGCGCAACAACCTCGATGAAATTCGTATCAACGGCCATCAGGGCGTTTTCCAGACCGAATTTCCCGACTCCTGGATCGACGTAGCAGACCTCGATCCCCAGTATGGACTTTAAGTCTTCGATAGCAGGTTGAAGCTTTCTGGCCACCAGGCAGATTTGACGAAGTGTCAGTGACATGCTCTCCTCCTTTCATGGGTTATGAATAAATTCAATGATACGGCAAATACCGCCTTTCCACCCTATCCATCCTTTCGAAGACATAGATGCTTTAAGGACTGAATATATTTTTATATGTGTCATTTCCTCATATCTCTGTCAATCATCTTTTTCAATCATCTCCTCGGAATTCGGGTCAGGTCAGGGGATCAACCTTCCTGGGTTGAATGGGGGTTGGACCGGACAAAGGGATTGGGGTCTTACCAGACGAAAAAACTGGATTCATAGGGAACTGTTTGATAAATGCGTGGTAAAAATGGGCTTAAACTGGCTTTTTTATCCTTAAAAAAAAGCTGTTAAGCGCGACACTAATACCACACGCCAATCGATATTGTGTTCTTCGCAAACTTGTCGAAATCCCCATCCACCCAGAACCCAAAATGATTCGTACCCCACTGAAAATAAAATGGGGTCTGGTCTTGTTTTGGCAAAAATTAAAAAGAATTTGCTTAACCGACTTACAACTTAAAGTGGACAATTCCTCTTGCCAGTAAGTAGCCTTCTAGATATACTTCACTATACTTGATATAAGTTCCTATTAAGTAAGCATGAACCCATAAAACCTTTATTCCAGGAGGATCAAATGAACTACGAAGACATCATTCTATCCTGTAAAGACCACATCGCTGTCATTACCCTGAATCGGCCCAACCGGATGAACGCCATCAGCCAGAAGGCGCTTGAAGAATTGGTTTCGGCCTTTGAGGAGGTTGATCGAGACGATGAGGTGAGAGTCGTGATCATCACCGGGGCCGGGAAAGGATTCTGTTCTGGGGCTGATGTCACCGAGATGCCCGGCGGCGGTGCCCCCCGGCAAGACGTTATGGGCTCGACCATCATTCGGAGACTGCATATGATCCGCAAACCCATTATCGCCATGGTCAACGGCGCCGCCGTAGGGGGCGGCTGCGCACTGGCGCTGGCCTGCGACATGCGGGTGGGCTCGCCGAATTCCAGATTCATGAATGCTTTTATCAAAAGAGGGCTGTCTTCAGGCTGGGCAGGACCGTGGCTCTACCCGAGAATAATGGGTCTGGGCAAAGCCCTGGAAATTCTGCTTACCGGTGATATTCTGGAGGCCAAAGAAGCGGAGCGTATCGGTGTGCTTAATAAGCTTGTCCCGGCTGATGAACTCGAGAAGGAGACGATGGCCCTGGCGACCAAGATAGCCCAGGGCCCGCCTGTAGCCATAAGGGAGACCAAACGCCGGGTCTACGAGGGGCTTGAGTCTGATTTCCAAACGGGTCTTCAGAGTGCCGATGAAGGTGAAATCGTCACTGCAGTAACGGAAGACTTTCGAGAAGGGGTTAGAGCATTCATAGAGAAGAGGCCTCCCGTGTTCAAGGGCCGATAAGCCCGCTTCGATTCCTAAAACACCTTATTTCCATCAGAGGGTGAAAAAATGAAACTTACCAACGCCAAGGCCTATGTCGTGAAGACCGACCCGCCCAACTGGGGCGGTTTGTTATTGTATTTCGTCAAACTTCGAAATCCGTCGAATCCGGGGACATACTAATTTCCTGAACCTGAAAAAACATAGTACCCCCAGATTTACCAAGACTGAACGACGAACGTTTTTCCTTTTCCCTTGACTTCCCCCCCTTTACCTTCTTATAAACTGATTGTTACCCAATTACTTTAGGTACATTTCTTTTCAAACCTTAAGGAGGAAATTCGCCACCTAAAAAAATTGACCTGACCCCCAGTCAAGAAGAGCTTCGTTTCGAGCACATTGCGCGCGGGTATTGCCTGCGCGGAGAAGTTTGGCAGCAGGAGAAAAAAATGAAAGATTTACAATCTCTGGTATTGGAATATCCTCTTTTGGAAGGTGCCCACAAATCCGGGATCGCCACCTTGGAGACCCTGGCCGGGGGACCGCCGTCTATTGATTTAACCTATGTTCTACCGGAGGCCAAATCGGCCATCGTTTTTTCCCTGACCCTGGACCAGAAAACAATTCCCAATTACTTTGCCAAGAAGGACCGTCTTTCTTACGAGCGAGAGTACAATAGGGTCAACAGCATTTCAAGCGGTATTGCCGTCAAACTGGCCAACAATTTATCCCAGAGAGGCTTCCCGGCTGTCGCCCTGGCGGCAAATGATGTCTATCGGGATGACACCCCAATGGGCCGGATTGATATGTTTCCCCCCATCAGCCTTCGATATTTGGCCGTTGCCTCCGGTGTGGCCTCTTTCGGCTGGTCCGGAAATGTGATCGACAATCAATTTGGCGCCGCTATCATTTTAGGTGCCGTGGTCACCAGTGCCGAGCTTAGCCCAACGCCGCCGCTGAACCAGGAGGATAATTATTGCGACCGATGTCGGTTATGTATGGCCGTATGTGCCTCGGGGCTGATGAATCCTGAAGAAATGACGGAATTGCATCTCGGAGGCCGGACCTTTTACTATTCGGCAAGACGGGCCTACACCAGGTGCCAATATGTCTGCGGAGGATACACCGGCCTTCATCGCTCAGGGAAATGGTCTACCTGGTCTCCGGGGCGCTTCCCAATTCCGGAAGAAGATGCCCCTTTCCTGAATCTTTTAATCGCCTCCAGTGTCCCCTATGGCCAAAGGCCGGAAGGTCAAGGCGGCCGCTATCATTCCATGATGAATCATAAGTTGTACACCACCTGCGGAAACTGTCAGATCGTCTGCGTTCCGGATAAGGCAGAAAGGAAGAGACGGCTCAAACTTCTAACCAAGGGCGGGGTCATTGTTCAGAATACAGATGGGACTCTGGAAGCAGTGTCTCCGGAAGAGGCCAAAAACCGTTTAGCCGCCATGGATCCGGAACTCCGGTCCCTTTATGAGGGTGATCTCAAGGTCTGATCATAAATCTTATAGGACGGTACGCTGGTTCTAAAACAACTTTTTTCCCGGTTGGCTGATTGTTTTTGATTGAACCCTCGGTTAAACCCAATGGGTTTAAAAAAATCAGATCATTCCCTTCCCTTTTATTATCCACCCCAAAATAAGAGAGAGTGGAACGGGACGTTCAAACAGAGCGTGTCATAAAGGGTCAATTCTTTAAAGAGGATTGCCGGCTTTCATTTTTTCCCTTTACAGAGGGACAATAATGAGTTAAATTGTCTTTATAGAAAGGGAGAATAATATGAAAAAAGATATTTGGAAAAGGGTGATTGCCGATTTCCAGGGAAAAGAACTTTCTTACGTGATTCCCCGTGATATAGAGATCCCCCTCGATCTTAAAAAAATTATCTCTCTCGTGGGAGTTCGTCGCAGCGGAAAGACCCACCTCTTATATTCCCTTATTCGCCGGTTAAGGGAGAGGATAGACTCCCATTCCATGGTCTATATCAATTTCGAGGATGACCGGCTTTTCCCCCTCCAACTTTCCGATATGAACGAATTTTTACAGAGTTATTATGAGCTCTATCCGGACCAGAAAGATAAGCTGGTCTTTTTCTTTTTTGATGAAATCCAAAATGTTCCGAACTGGGAAAAATTTCTAAGACGGCTTGCCGATACGGAGAAATCGCGGATTTTTATCACTGGTTCTTCCTCAAAACTTATGAGTAAGGAGATAGCCACCTCGCTCCGAGGCCGCACCATCCCCTTGGAGATCTTCCCGCTCTCCTTCAGGGAATTCCTTCGTTTTTGGAAAATTCCGGATTACGACCATACCTCCCGGTCGGAAGCGAAGATCAAACACGCCCTTTCCGAATATATTACCCATAGCGGTTTCCCGGAAACCATCGGACTGAAACCGGAATTCAGCGATAAAGTCCTGCATGAATATATGGAACTGATTATGTACCGGGACATTGTTGAAAGACATGGAGCGAAAAACACCTTTGTCCTGCGGTTTCTGATGAAATACTGTTTTGTTAATTTGGCCAGCCTGTTAAGTTATAATAAATTTTTTAATGACCTGCGTTCTCAGGGGCTTCAACTTTCTAAGAATACGATATACGATTACATGGGGTATCTGGAAGATGCCTACGCCCTTTTTACCGTTCCCGTTCATTCAAAGTCCATTCGGGAGGGGATGAGAAATCCCAAAAAAATCTATTGTGTCGATCACGGATTTAAGCGACTTTTAGACCCCTCTCCGACCCTTGATATCGGCCATGTTTATGAAAATCTGGTTTTCCTTGAACTCAGGAGGCAGAGTAAAGAAATATATTATTTTAAGGGAAAACAAGAAGTGGATTTCTTTTTTACAGATCAGGGGAAACATTCCCTCATCAATGTTTGTTATGACATAAGTGATCCGGCTGTGAAAAAAAGGGAGGTGCAGGGTCTGGTAGAGGCTATGGCTGCCACGGGAAATCATTCTGCCCTCCTTATTACCGCAGAGGTGGAGGATGAAATCGTAACCGGCAAAAACAAAATCCGAATCGTTCCCTTATGGAAATGGCTGTTGCAATCTGAACTGCCGTAGTAAAACGAGGCCTTTGGGTTCTAAAACAACTTATTTACCCCCATTAGGCCGGTTGTTTTTGATTTAACCCTCGGTTTTGAAAAAATCCGATCATTCCCTTCTCTTTTATCATCCACCCTAAAAAAAGGTGAGTTCAATAAACTGCGCACGACCAGAGAATTTCCAGATAAGATGGTGAGGTTTTCCTAACCTGTACAAATGCAAAATTATATCTTAAATGAGCGACTATTTAACTTAGTGCCTCATTATCATATCTTCCATTCCAGAATTCCGTCATCCGCCCGGCTGATCCGGCCACAGGTTCCAACCGGAGTCCGGTCGAGATCAATGAGACGCCGGATCGTTCCTTGATCTTGCCGAGGGACACGGGCTATCGTTCTTGCCCCTTCAGGCAAGCGAAGAATCACGACCCCGTGATCGATTTCTCCCTTGAGATCGTAAACGACGGTGAAGGTTTCGACAGAGCCCGGACCGGTTGCCTCCATCAAAAAATCAGGCACCGGACGCCGTCGACGGTTGGTATCGGCCTGTACGTCCCTGTTCTGCATCAAACCTCCTGGAGGAGGCTGAGAGGCAAGCACCAGGGCATGATGTTTGGTGACATACCCTCCCTGTCCGTAGAGCAGTCCAAGCTTAATTCCAGCGCGCAGACAGCGGACCATAGCGCAAGTCGCATGGGTCATGTAATTATTGAGTGGCGCCCCAAAAAAAGTGAGTCCTCCCGTTACCGTCGGCTGGACATGGTCATCCAGTCCCAGTGTCCGGCGGGCCATTTTTGGAACGCAAGGAAAACAGCTATAGAGTTCAATCGCCTCAAATAAGGACAGATGGCCATCGACAAACCCCCGTACGGAATCGAGCACCGCATTCTGGGCCTGGCTCTCGAAATAAACGTCGCGCTCGAGATAGTCGAACGGCTCTTCCGCCCAGGCACCGCCGTGAAGATAGACGAGGCGGTCCTCAGGAATGCCGGCGATCCGCGCCCTAGCCAGGCTGGTCATGAGAACCGCCGCTCCTTGATTGACAGTCGGATTGGCCACCATCAACTTGGTGTATGGCCAGGAGATCATCCGGTTGTCCGTTGTGGGATTGATGATTTCTTTGGGCTGAAAATAGTGTTTCAGCCAGGCATTCGGGTTATTTGAGGCAACCTTGGAATAGGTCGACCAGAGGATACCAGATTCACGCCGGGCCTCACGCGGCGTTTGATCCCAATGAGCAACGAAGGCGTTTTCGTAAAAAGGGTAGACGGTAGTCGGCAGGGCCACTCCGAGGGCCAGGGCCAAAGGCCGTTGATAAACTGAGTTTCGTGTGGGATCGGGTGCATCGAAGGCATAGGGTGTCCACGGTAACTTGAGGCCGGCCTTCATGGCTTTGTTCACAGTGCTTTGGGCTTCGGCGCCGCAGATCGCGGCAATCTGGCTCTCGCCGGCGGCAATGCGTTGGGCTGCGTCATGGAGAAGACGCAGGGGGGTTTCACCGCCCACCGGGCCGTAAGCGGCGTGAGCCGGTTTAAGGCCGAGCCGTTTGGACAACTCACCCACGGGGTCGTTATAACGCCAACTCACCAAGCAGACCACATCCAGAGAGTCGATCCGCGCCAGCAACGGTTTTCCGGAGTCCTGTTCAGCCCGTTTTAAGGCTTCCTTCATCAAGGCCAGAGGTTCAAGCCCGGCAGTTGGATCCGGGGGATGATCGCTGATTTCCCCGATGCCGACTATGACCGGTAAATGGGAATCAGGAGATTTTTTTGGTTGTTCTTTCATGGTAGAAGGGGATCAGGTCTATCATGTTTTCCTTTTCATTTTTATACAAAGAGTTTTTCTAATAAGATGGGATGTTGTTTTTAACTTATTTTTTCATTAGTCCAATTGGTTTTGATTTAACCCGATCCTTCTCATCCCTTTTATCATCCAATACAAAATAAAAGAAAGTGGAACGGGACGTTCAAACAGAAGGTGTCATAAAGGGTCAATTCTTTACAGAGGATTGCCGGTTTTCATTTTTTCCCTTTATAGAGGGAAAATATGGCCTGTCAGAAACCCACGGGCCAGTTCTGCAATCGATGCTCACTAAGCACTTTTTTTCTCGCCCCTCTGAGCCTATCCAGGGCCTGGCAAATGAATTTCCTGGTGTCGGCCGGATGAATGATGTCGTGTATCCCGTAAAGACCGGCAGCACCCCAGGGAGCACTTCCTTCCGTCCATTCCTGAAGGACCCGCGCCTTTTCCACCTCCGGATCGGCCGCCCCGGCGATCCGGCTTTCCATAGCCAGGTTCAGACCTATATCCGGATCTACAAAGCTCATCTTAGCATTCGGCCAAGCGACGGTGATGTCCGTCCTTCTTCGAAAACCATGCATGGCCACAATACCCATAGCGAAATATTTTCGCATGACCACATGGATTCTGGGTACGGTAACCATGTTTTGCGCCTGCAGCCAGACGATGATCTTGGTGGGCAATTTTAATTTTTCAGCTTCCTTCCCGGGAAACATACCGGGAATATCCATGAGGGAAATAAGAGGAATATTGAAAGAATCACAAAGGCAGAGAAACTGAGTCCCTTTCTCGCAAGCCGGGACATCCGGCGCGCCGGCATTATACATAGGATTATTGCCATATATGCCGACCACTCTTCCTCCCATCCGGGCCAGGCAGGTTACCAAAGAAGGGGCATAGGCCTGCTTCAGGGGGAAATATTTTCCATCGTCCACCAGGTGTTTAATAAACCGATACATGTCGTAGCCGCGGTTCAATTCCACCGGGACAATTTTTTCCACCCGGTCCAATTTTCGATAGGAATCATCCTTGGTGGGAAGGATCGGCGGCTCTTCCTGACAGTTCGAAGGCATATAACTCAAAAACTCTTTGATGATCTCGAGACAGCGCTCATCGTCCTCGGCAATGGCATCGGCTTGTCCGGTGATTTGGGATTGAATCTCCCAGCCGGCAAGTTCCTGGGGGGTTATTTTCTGACCAATGGCTTTTTCCAGGGCCTTGGGTCCGGCGGCCCCCATGGCCGTGCCTTTGACCATCACATTAAAATCAGACCAGGCCGCATTCCAGGAGGGTTCACCGAAACACTCTCCCATAATGGCGGCAATGCGAGGAACCTGACGGGTCCAGGGCAGGACTGGACGGGACCGTGAAACGCGTCCCTGATATTCCCCCACCCATCCTCTTGAACCCATAACATTTTGAATCCGGACACCACCGAGGTCATCCCCTAACTCGATTAAAGGGTATCCCCCTTCCACGGCGAATTCATGTTGGATGGTGACCTTCAGGGATCCCACGGCCCCTCCGCTTCCACCGAGTACCGTCCGGTCCTGAGAAACAATGCCCACCGGTCTTCCCTGGACGGTTCCGGTGCCGCATATCCTGCCGTCTGCGGGACTCTGCTCTTCCAGTTCAGGGATATCGGCATGGGCCAGCAGACCCAGTTCCATAAAGCTGTCGGGGTCCAATAATTTATCCACCCGTTCCCGGGCGGTAAGTCGGCCCAGGGCGTGCTGTCTGGCCACCCGCTTTTCACCACCCATCCGTTTTGCTTTTTCACGACGTGATTCCAGTTCATTGATGGCTTCCTGCATTTTCATTATTTTCCTCCGTACTATGCTTAACAGGTTGCTGAAAAAGGCACATCTACTGCGTTGCCCTCATCCCTCGTCATTGCGACGTACTTTTCTGTACGACTCATTCCTCGGGATTTCGGGCGTCTTGTATCTGTACCTTTTTGAGCAACCTATAAAAAGGGTTTTTCTGCAAATTCTTAATCCGGGATACCGGCCAGGGCCTTGGCCAATCCTTCTTTAAAGCCGTAGTCTGTTTCTCTTTGGATCATGATCTTGGCGCCTTGAGGAGAACCGGCACCCACGGCAGAAAGCGTCAGCCAGTAGCAGGCAATGCCGTAGGTGGTCAAGTCCTGAAGAAGGCGGAAAAGGCGGAGTCTGTATTCCGTGGGGACATCGGCCTTGCCCTTAAGGTATTTTTCAAGAAAGGGCTGCAATTCCGGATTTCTCCAGTCACTGATCGAAGGCACCGTATCAATCAAACCGCCGGCAATCTCCTGAACCATTTTCACCGACTCGTGAAAAAGTTTGGAGGTCCAAAGTTTTCCGACATTGGCCTGAAGCATATCGGGTGAATAATAGCCCGATTCCGTCTTGGTGGCCAGAATCGAAGAGGTCAGGCCGCAGGCATAATAGGTCTCGGCAGCGGCCGACAGTTCAATCAGCTTGTCCCGGATATGACTGACCTTTTCCAAACCGTTATACTTGGCGATGAGAGAACTGGCTCCGGTTAAAATATCGGTTACCCCACTGCTGCAAGCGCAACGGCTGTGGCGGTGCGTGGTGGCAAAGGACAAAAGCATCGGTTCCATGGCATCCCATTCGCCGCACATAAAGACGTTTTCCCAGGGCACGAAGACATCATCAAAGATAAGCATGGATTCCACCGTACTGTATTTTGAACTGGCCGGACGATCCTCCTTGAGGTCCGGGGTCTTGAGCGTTGGACTGACGATATGGGTGAGTCCCTTGACGTCACAGGGTACAACGAAGGCCACGGCATAATCTTTATCTTTTTCGGTAAGGGTGCGGGACGGCATGGCAAAGATATAGTGCGAGGCGGCGGCCCCGGTGATATGGTCTTTGGCCCCCCGCACGATAATGCCGTCAGAACGCTGGTCAACGATTTTTACAAAAAGGTCGGGGTCGGCCTGCTGAAAGGGGCGCAGAGATCGATCCCCCTTGACATCAGTCAGGGCCTGGGCGCATATCAGATCGTCTTCTTGAAAATGTTTGGCAAAGCGAGCAAAGCGCTGGTAATAATTTGTCCCTTTTTTCTTATCAATGGCAAAAGTTCCGACGGCAATGCCGTTCAGCGCTTCACCTCCCATACAGCGCAGGATACAAAGGGCTTTTTGGGAACAGGTTCGGACCATTTCGAGTTTCTTGACCAGATCATCCGGACTGAGATAAAGATGGTTGAATCGATTGATGAGATCGCCGGTCAAGTGCGAGGTGGTGGTCATCAGCTCGCGGTATTCGGGGTCTTGAGCCATCTCGTAGGTTAAGCAGAAGGTATTGACTGCCGGCCGCAACAAGGGATGGTCAACGACACTTTCCACTTTTTTGCCCTGAACAAAAATTCTGGGCTTCATCTGACGCAAACTGGAAATATACTCTTCCGGACTTTTTAAGGCCATTTTATCCTCCTGGGAATATGTTTTCTTTCTTCGACCTTAGTTATGATTACACCTTTTAATAGGAAATGGCTTTTTAATGGCTAGAGTATAAGGAAAGGAAAAGATAGGATCAAGAAGAAAAACGGAAAGTGATAAAGGGAAAATAACCGGTAGATCTTTCTTGCTCGTGGACTTCACCTACTACTATGCAAAAAGACTGGCAACAAAAATAGCCGATTACCATTTGAAATGTGCATAAAAAAGACAGAGCCATTTGACACTGCCTCAGGTTTTTTAATAAGATAAAGACTTAAATTTTAGAGAAAGATTTAAGATTTAATTGATATTACCTTTTCCTCTAATCCTCTCCTTCCTTGAGGAGGGTCAGAGGGAAATTAATAGTTTCTTATTTATTTAAAAAAGCTGTCTATCTTTTTTTTCACCTCCATGGCCTCATCAATAATCCGCTGCATCAACTCGGCCACTGATATGAGGTGCGAGTTCTTCCAAGTTGGCCCCTTTGGCCTCCAAGGCCAAGATCTTTTCCGAGCCCGGAGCCCTGAATACCCGGCTGGGGTTATTTAATGATTTCATTACCAGGACCGTTTCCGTTTCCTGCATTTCGATCATCTTCTGTTTGATATTGGGATGAATGGGACATTCCTGGGTGGCCATAAAACGGGTGCCCATATTAACACCGACTGCCCCGAGGGCCAAACCCGCCATCAAACCCCTTCCATCGGCAAAACCACCTCCGGCAATCAAAGGTTTTTTGATCCGGTCGAGTGTCGCCGGGACCAAAACCAGTGTTGCCACCTCTTCCATACTCGGGTGACCGCCGCATTCCGTGCCCACGATGGAAACAATGTCCACCCCCAGACCGTCTACTTTCACGGCGTCCCGCACTCGGGCGCATTTATGGATATGAATCAATCCCCCTTTGGTAATTTGTTCCCGGTAAGGGGCCGGACTGCGCCCTGAGGTTTCCAGGATTTTAACGCCCGATTCAATCACCCAGCTTATTCTTTCCTCTGCGGTGACAGTCGTTGTCATTTCTGGAAACAGCCCCACATTGATCCCAAAGGGCTTGTCAGTCAGGTCTCTAGTTTTTTTAATCTCATCCATGAAGGCCTGCTTGGTCTGAAAGGTTGCGGCGGGAATACAGCATAATCCGCCAGCATTGGCCACCGGGGCTACCAACTCGGCTGTTGTAATGCCCTGCATGGTCCCGCATTGAATAGGATATTTTATCCCCAAAATTTCAGTCATTTTCGTTTGCAGCATAACTTTCCCCCTTCTCTATTAAATGTAAGTCAAATTCTTGTTAAACCGCCCTGCCCCGCTTGTTGGGGCGTGGCACCATCAGAAATGAAAACAGTGCTTATTAAGTGAGCGGGCATTATTTTCGAACTAAAGGATAAATATAAAATTTCCTTGCCGGAACAAATCAAACACAAAGGTCCATCATCCAGCGGATATCCTTCACGGCATTTTGGACAAACGGTGAGGCTGCCACGGGGGCGACGTTGGATGAATTGGTCTGCTACTTTCACCTTCTGCACCCCACAGATTCCAGATCCTGCTTCTTTAATTTGTGATAAAAGCAGGGCCGTATCTTGCTCTTTCTTCGGTTTCAGCTTGAAGAACCAGGTCTTTAATTCCGTCCAGGGATCCAGTTTCTCTGTCTCCACAAACACCCTTACCCCTTCCCCACTCTCCTTATTATAAAGAGTCAGGGCATACCGCCCAACATCCACCACGGTGAGCCAGCCATTACCCACCGTACAAGGTGTCAATAGCTGTATCGCATCAGGCAAGCATTTCGGAGTCTCACTGAGGGCATCCAAAAGCCCTACTTCTGGCAGGTGGAGATAAGCAAGGTCAATCATAAAGCCTCCAATGATGACGCCGGGCGCCTCATAGCCGTGAAACGCCTTTACTCGTTCCACAAATTCTTCGAAGGTATAATTCCGGATGTTCATTAAACCGCCTCCACCCGGCAGGGAACATAACGGTGCATAGGGGTTCCGACAAAGTCCCGGTTGGTGTTTTTAGCTAATCGGTTGACGTTAGCGCCGTAGGCAACACCATCGTAGACCAGGCCAAACCCTTGCGGTATAATGACCTGGCCTTTTCTGACATCTTGGGTTACTTCGGCCTCTAGGGTTTCCTCGCCTGCTTCTGTGATGACCCTGACCATCTGTTTGTCAACTATGCCCAGCGTTTCTGCATCAGAAGGATTTATGGCCAGGGTGCAGGCTCTTTTGTCTTTGTTCCAAGCCGGGTCTCTCATGCCTGTATTGGCATTCATGTCCATATGCCTTCCAGCCATCAGGATCAGAGGGAAATGCTCATCGGGCTTGAGCTGGTTCTTCTTCATCCATAGGATTTATTTTCTTTATCCAATCAACCACTTCCGGATTAAAAAGTTGTATTTTCTTGTTCTTGGTTGCTATATTGACCTCCAGGTTCTTCTCTGGATCGCGTATGCCGATCAGTATCCCTTCAGGATGGCTCATGATGGCTTGATACATAGACAGGCCTTGGTCCGGTCCTACGGGAAAACCTGCTTTGGCTGCCTCTTCCTGGCGATCCGAAGATAATTGCATAAACAAGGGGAAGATACTGGCCAGATGCGCCGAACCCATGGCACTGCCCAAGGTTTTCGCTATAATAAAGTTTAGGACCTTCCCACTTTCCGGGGAAGTCCTCATATATTCCCCTAATTTCTGACCGTATTCCTTGAGGTTGCCGCTTCCGGCCGCCTCGTACAGTGGTTCAGGAATGGGGGGAACCAGCCCCATAGCGTCGGCCAGCAGGGTGAATATCTCGGCATTTTCTTTCTGCTCTCCTTCCGCTTCCAATACCGGAGACCTCATCCGGGCGTAGACCTTCGAAAAACCCCCACCGGGATCCCCTTCCCAGGATTCAAAAGCGGTTTTGCAGGGGAGGACATAATGGGCCAGGGCTGCTGTCTCGCTCATGGCAATGTCGGCCACCACCAGCAGATCAAGCTGTTGAAAGGCATTTTCATAGGCCGTCGTATCGGCGTAGGAACGCAATGGATTCGAGGCGTAGCAGAGCACGGCCCTCAGTCGGTCCGGATGATCATACATGATTTCTTCCTGCAAAACATTAGGCGGAAAATTGCCATTGATGGCGGGAATGTCCGTCAATAGTGTTCTCCAGACTTTAGGATCTCTGGGATCCGGCCCCAATCCCCCCCCGAGTAAATAATTTCCGCCCGTCACGCCAATACGACCACAAAGGGCCAGCAACATGACCAGCAGATAGGATACCAACGCACTGTGCCGGTTCATCAATATCCCGAGATCATCCAGAATGCTCGAACGTCGGGTGGCGAGTTCCCGGCAGACCTTAAACACCAGATTATAATCAAGATCACAAACCTTTAGCGCGATCTTGACATCAAAGCCGGAAAACCAGGGCAAGATCTCGTTGAACCCGTCCACATGTTTGTCAATATATTCATTGTTATAAATACCCTCATTGAGGATGATAGAAATCATCGACTTGATCAGGAGGGCATCGGTGCCGGGGCGAATCGCCAGATGAATATCGGCAATTCTGGCGGTTTCGGAAACCCGCGGATCCACTACGACCAGAAGCCTGTCAGGGTCTTTGGACATCTTCGTCAATCTTCGCCGCGCCTGGGGGAAATGATGGCTCATCATGGAATTTTTCCCAACCAGCATCAGCATGTCACAGTTCTCAAAATCAGATTCCATCTGAATATTTTGACTTCCCAAGGTCAAGCCGTGTGCCCAATACCTACCGGCAAACTCCTGGTTTGCAGCGGAATAGTTATAGCGTGAACCGAGTCTACGCACCAATCGAATAGGGAAAGACGCACTCAGAAAAGCAAATTCACCGCCGCCGACCAGAGAAGCTAAAGCGCGGGGGCCATGCTGGTCGCGGATAGCTTTTAGTTTTTCGGAAATCTCACTGATGGCCTGGTCCCAGGAGACCCGCTGAAAACCATTTCCAACCTTCTTAAGCGGAAAGAGCACCCGGTCTTTATTGTGCTGATGGTAGGCAACATTCGTACCTTTTCTGCATATATATCCCTCACTGATCGGGTTGTCCTTGCCTCCGCGGACTTTTACGATTTTATTATTTTCGACTCGAACCTCGAGCCCGCACCGATTGCCTCATAATACACAGGATGTCTTTTTCCATTCTCCCATAACATGCTCCTTTCCTAAGGTAAGAAGTTCTTCATTTCCTCCTGCTTACCAAGCACCTCAAGGACCACTGTACCAAGGGCTATGGCGGTACTCGGCCAGGGGCGTGACACCGCGATGCATGAAAATAAGCTGATCGAAGGATGACCTCGAATCCTATTTTCTTTTTAAATGGATTTTTCCCAACCCTGGCCAAAATCAGCCAAGGGTCTAATTTCCTGCACTTCAAAAGTCACAGCCGCTTGGATACCTTTTGCAGCATTGGGACCTGCTTTTTCAGCGATGAGCGTCCGAATCTTTTCCAACTTGTTCCCTCCTGTCTCAATTTCAGTGACCTTTAAGTACAGACGAACCCCTTTCCATTCGGGCAGTGTATTACCGGGTTCCATAATCAGATAGGCGGCCCATGGGTTTTCCTTAAGGTTGGCTAAGGTTCGGTTATTCCCCAAACCCATAAATATGGTCTTGGGATCGGTCATTATCGGGGAACCAAAATAGGCCACATTAACCTTACCGTCTTTGCCGGCCGTGCTCAGAGTGCCCAGGCGTGGCTGTTTATTAAAATATTTCATTAGCTTTTCGTTCATAAAAATCTCCTCTTTGAACAATTATTCAAGTATTTTTGATATCCTTAAAATTGGTCCTTGGCCCCCTTTTTCAGGTCTCACCCGACCGGTTTCATTAAAATAAGAATCAACAAATGCCAAACTTGTTTTGGATTCGATAAATAATCTCTACCGTTAAACCCTGCTGGTTTTTATAGCCTCCCCCAATGCCTGGGCGTCTTTTGGAGGCATGGGGAAGTCGGGTTTGTTTTTCATGGCAATGGCTTCGGAAGGACAGCCAGTGGCACATACGGCACACCCAAAACAGCGATCCAGATTAACCACGGGATGATCCTCTTCCCCCATGATTAGGGCTTCAGCAGGGCAGCGATCAATGCAGGTTTGGCAGGATGCGCATAGATCGGGGTCAATGCACGGTTCAAAACCGGAGTTGAAAAACAATCCGGGTTTTGGTTTGGCCAGGGCATTTTGTACAGCACCACAGTGCCAGCGGTCGCAGTTGCATATGAAGCTGATGCCTTCGGCCATGTTTTGACTCATATGAATCAGGCCGGCTTCTTCAGCCCGGTTCAAGACCTCCCGGGCTTCTTGTTTGCTCACTTTCCTGGCCCCCAATCGATCAATGGCAAATTGGGCCCACTGGCCAAACTGCATACAGACATCATTGGGCATCCCGTGGATGTCTTCACCTCGTAGGAAGGCCGCATGACGACAGTAGCAGGTAGTTACGGCAATGGACTCGGTTTGGTCGATAAAGCTCTGGACCTGATCATAAGTATGAACTGAATTGCCTGTTTTTATCAGGGCGTCCACCGTGATGACCCGGGTGGTGGGAAAGGTCATTGCCGATCGATCTGTCACTTGATCAAAAGCCTTTTCATAAGCGTAAATCAGTTTGGCGATCTTTTTATCCCTGTCGGTGGTTTTTCCCGGCATGAATTGAAATTCCAATATGCCGGGCATAAACCGGGCCGACTGATAAACCCGGTTTTGATCCATATCTAGGGCCAGGCATAGGCCTTTGTCTGCCATGGCCTCCAGAATAGCCTCGATTTCTTTTTCATCCCCGCCCATGGCTGTAGCCAAGTTTTTGGCTGTAAAAAAACCCTTGGGCATTGCATTGTTGATTTCGGCCTCCGTTGGGGTAAATAGTTCTTCTACCAAAGAGAAGAACTCGGGTATATCCATTCCGGCATAACCGCCTCCCCGTTTTTTCATGACTTCCAACAATTGTTTATACACTTCCTGACTCATGTTTATTTCCTCCTTATTTTTCACTTAAGGTTTTTAAAAATCGCTCAAAAATGAATCGGTCAAAGATTTAGTACTGGATAACCTTTTAGAAACTTTCATCTTTATTAAGGTGCCCTCCCGCATTTTGGTGCGGGAAGGTTCATTCAGAGTTGGCAGTCTACCGAACAAATCGACCAGTATGCCCAGGGCATCCGTTTCGGTAAAAATACCGTAAAGCTTTCCGTCTTTGACTACGGGAAGCCCCCCGATTTTATGATCATGCATCAGTTGGACCGCTTCCTCGACCAGGGTTTCGGGATTGACGGTGATTAATTTGTCCTGAGGGGTCATGAAGGAGGACACCTTCAGGCGCACTAACAGGTAGTTGACTTCCTGGATGCTCAAAGACGAAGCATCCGAGGGCCCTGCTTCCCGAATATCTCTGTCGGTCACAATGCCGACCAGGTTATTGTGTTTATCGACCACGGGTAGATGCCTGATTTCTTTGTCCTGCATAATTTCCCGAGCTTCAAAAAATGTTGCCTCCGGACTGACGGTAACCGGATTTTTTTTTATTATTTCCCTCATAAAATTTTTGTAATTCATTTCCATAGCTCATCTTTCTTTATTTTCTAATAGGTTGAAGTGATTTAATTTCCTACAACCAACCAATTGTTCGACCGGATATCCCTCTTCTCTTTTAGGCCTAAATGTAAATCAAGTTTGCTTTACCTTTGGTGGCGTCCGTATTATCCCAGGTACAATTCTCACTTCTTTATTGGGATTGCGTTTGGCCCTCGCTTCCGCTTTGGATCCGGCCATAACGTAAACCGGTTCACACCGGTCTCGGAGGGGCTTCAATATTCTTTCAACATGGCCCTTCTTATTTTTAAGGTAATCCGTTTTGATCTCTTCCCCGGCTGGACACACGGCCATACAATAACTGCAGCGATAGCTCATTCGAAACATCAGGGACTGCCACATAAAAGACGTCTCCCGATCGTTGAAATGGGAGCGGTATTCCTCCATGTTTTGAGAAGTCACCATAGACTCCACCCAGTTTAGGAAGCCCACCATGTTGTCCCGGTAGGTATGGGTGCTGCAGGTCAATAAATCGAATGGTTCCCCTTTGGTGATGGCTCCGGTTGGACAGACGGCCGCACACAGATTACAGTTTAGGCAGGGGTTTTCCTCCATGGGATGATCGTAGACGTCTATTTCACCATCGACCAAGATACTGGTCAATTGGATAAAACTACCGTACTTCGGATGCAGGACCAATCGGTTAAGGCCCATCTGCCCGAGACCGGCTTCCACGGCCATGATTTTGTGACTGACATCCCAGATCTTGCCCGGCCATCGTCCCAAATCCATGGGCCAGGATTTATTGACAGCGACCCCCCGAAGGCCGAGTTCGTTCAGACGATGGAGAATTTCCCTGGAAATGCTGGAAATTTTATCTCCCGTGTGATGATATTCTTCATTGGCTACGTAGCGGGCCGGGCTCTGAATATTTTCCCGATTATTGACCTTGACCAATGAAATAATGCTCCTTGTGCGGGGATAGACGCGTAAAATACCTTCCCTTTCCCCTTTGAGTGGATTACGATTGATCTCCACCAGGCCGGCATCATCGGCCCCTGCTTTGATGCAGATTTCTTTGATGGTTCCCGAGGGATAGAGCTTGCCCGGTCTATTGTTGTCTGATACCTTCATGTTTCTTTCCTTCTTTAGTAAGCTTAGGGTTTTTTCGTTTATTGCCTGTATCGATAGAATCAGGAACCGGTTTGTCTTCTTGGTTTTGAATTCCGAATGTATGCAGAAATTCCTCAATCCGATCCGGAGCCCCGTCAATCTGGATGGTCTTGGCCAAGCGACTTCGATCCGACCGCGGTGCTGTAAAAACGGTGGCCCAAATTTCAGGAGTCGTGGTAATTTTTATGTCGGAATTGGGGTCCTCTTCCCGGCAACTTGACCAGTCATTATTAAAAGATAGGGAATATTGCGCTTGAGGGAACTGCATCAACCACTTGGCCGGCCGTGGTAAACGTTTACCTTTTTTGTTGAGTGATGAAGTCAGCGCTCTCATCAGCAGATCTGGATGGACAACCTCACCCGGGATCGGAGGCCGCATGGCATAACGAAATCCCCAGGTGGCCAGAGCGTCCACTATAGGACCCAACTCGCCTCCAGCGGTGGTCAACTTGTACCAGACCTGACGCCGTCCGGCCTTTTTGTCCCGTTCTATGATCCCAGACGATTCCAATTCTCGAAGACGTTGGGTGAGCCATTTGGGGGTGATATGGTTTAAATAACCCAGCAGGTCTGTGAATCTCTGCGGTCCGGTTAAGAGATCGCGAATAATGAGCAAAGACCATTTGTCACCGATTTTTTCCAGGGTCCGGGCCACCGGACAAAAATGCCCATAGGTTTGAGTCATGGAATTCGCCTTTCAAGATTTAGTATAAATAAGATAGTATCTTTTTTATATTATGTCAAGAAAAAATTTTTTAGGGAATTTCTAATTCGGTATTTTTCCGATAATATTTTTTTCTATAAATTGGGCGATTTCCTCCTTTGAAAAACCAAGGAGTTTTTTCATAATATATTCTACATGTTGGCTAAGGTCAGGAGGTGTCTGCTTGGAAAAACCGGTTGACCTGAAAATTTGATTGGCAGGCCACAATATTTTATGGGACCCACTTCCGGGTGATCGATTTCTAGGGAAAAATTCCTGGCCCACAGATGTTCATCGGCCAGGAGGTCGGCGGCTTCCTGGAGAGGCTATGCGGATTATCAGTATCATCGAGGACCAGGAACTTGTCGAGAGCCCCAAGGGCAAACGAGTATCGACAAGATTTAGGCCATTTGGGTGGGGATCGCTGGTTGGTTATATTTGTTGATTACCGTTTGACCTTCCCCCTAAAAGTGGACACATGGTTAAGTTTCATTAAGGAGCCTTTCATACTGCTCGGGGCTTCTGTACCCTAAGGCCGAATGACTCCTCTGACGATTATAAAATACTTCCACGTACTCAAAAATACTTAGCCTGGCCTCCAGCCTTGAACGGTACCGCTCCCCATGAACCAGTTCCGTTTTCAGGGTACCAAAGAACGACTCCACATAGGCATTATCATAGCAATTGCCGCTTCGGCTCATACTCGGGATCAGGCCGTATTCTCTTAAAAGCTCCTGATAGGCATAGCTGGCATACTGCCGGCCTCGATCGGAATGATGAATCAACCCTTCCGTGGGGCTTTGCCTGCCCACAGCATCCCTGAGCGCAGCAGAAGCCAGCTCCTGAGACAACTTGTCGCTCATGGAAAGCCCGATGATCTTCCTACTTTTCACCTTCATCACCGCGGCCACATAGAGCCATCCTTCAGAAGTAGGCACAAACGTCATATCCGATGCCCATACCCCATCGGTCTGCCTCCGGTCAATCAGTAAGTTAGAAGCCAAGGCATAAGGATGCCGTGAATCGGTGGTCCGTCTGAATCTCCTTTTCTTCACCGAGGCTCTTATCGAGTGCTCTTTCATGACCCTGGCAACCCGTTTCTTCCCACATCGATACCCCTGTCTCTTCAGTTCCGCGGTAATCCGCGGACTCCCATAAAGACTTCGACTTTGATGGTGGATCTCCCGTATCTGCCTCAGCAGTTCCTCATGGCCTCTCTGGCGCAGGCTCGGCTGACGTCTCTCCCAGGCAATAACCACTTCGGGATACCTTCAACACTTTACACATACTCTTGATCTTGTAACCCTCCCGCTGCTCTTCTATAAACCGATACTTCATGGGTTTTGTTTGGAGAATACGGCCAAGGCTTTTTTTAAAATGTCCCTCTCTTCCCTTACCTTTCCTAAGGCCTTCCGGAGTCCCCTTATTTCCACTTCCTCTGGCTTGACACGACCCTTCCCGACAAAGGCTTGATCCCCGTTGGCTAAATACCTCCTCCTCCATCCATGAAGCAGATTAGGATGAATATCCAGCTCTCGTGCCACCTTACCCACCGGCATCCCTTTCTCGGTGACCAACTGTACGGCATCTCGTTTGAACTCACGGCTAAAATAACGATGACTTTCCCCCATAGACACCTCCTTCCTAATAATACAAATTCTTAGTGGTGTCCATTTTTTCGGGGGAAGGTCAGTTTGTACTTTTGTATTTTTTCAAAAAGGGAAATTTGAAGAGTACAAGGAAGAAGTCTCCATCACTCTTAACAAAATCTGCTTGAGTTAAATCCTAACTTTCCTCGAAATCAGAAGGATAGTTTATATTTCCAGCCAGGAATCGGAAAAAAGGGTGTGGCCCAGAAGGACCTTGGCCGTTTTGACATAATCCTGCATCTCTTGGCTAAGACCGCCCATATCCAAACTTTCCCCGTCCATGACCTTATGAACGATCTCCACAATGTCCGGTCGCTTGCCCGCGGGCGATTTCCAGAATCTTGGCATCAAACCCGTCCAGGATGCAGGAATACATGCCGTTTCTTTCCAGCATGATCATGTAGGTTTGATTGAGAATAGGCCGCAGATGATCGGGGACCCCATTGGAGTTATTGGAAAGGCCGCAGGTGGACTTGGCTCCCGGGGCGATGTCTTGAAGCATACTCATAAAGGTCAGGGTACTCATCAGTTGTTGCTGCTGGATGTTGACCGGTGTGATAATGGGATCCACAAAGATATCTTCGTTGGGAATGCCGCCTTCATTGGCGGCATACAAAAGCTCGGCAGCCAAGGCCCCTCGCTCGTTCTCATCCCGAGGTAAGCCTTCCGGCCCCCACATCAGGGCGATCATGTAGGCCTCATATTGTTTGCAAATGGGGATCATGACCGAATACCGTTCCGGCCGGGCCATGATGGAATTAATGATGGCCTTGCCCTTGTGGACTTTAAGGCCGGCCTCGATAGCGGCAATATTGGAGGTATCCAGGGACAAGGGGATATCGGTCACCTCCTGAACAGTCTGAACCACCCAGGTCATCAGCTCTTCCCCGCCTTTTCTGGCCGGCCCGAGATTGATATCAATAAAATCCATCTTGGCGGCAGCCAACTTCTCGGCCATTTCTCGAATGGGCTTGGGATCCTTTTCTTTTATGGCCCGGCCGATCCCTTTATTGATTAGATTGAGATTCTCTCCGATGGTAATCATATTGTTTTCCCTTATCAGTTTGCTGAAACTGGGCACCGCTCCGAAGGAGTGGGAGTGAGCCGAGATTTGGGGCGAACAAAAAGGCCCATCTATCCCGCCAACGGCGGGATTGCCCTCGTCCCTCGTCATTGCGACGTACTTCCATGTACGACTCATTCCTCGGGACTTCGGGCGCCTTGTATCTGTACCTTTTTGAGCAACCTGTAAAAATGAGTTTTTCCACAGAAAGCTCAAAAGTTTTTCATTTTAGACTTGAGCTTCGAGCCTTCAGTCTTCAGCCTTTAGCCTTAAAATTTATTTCAGCTCTCTTAAGATACTTGGGAATATGGGCCGCTTCCCTGGGACCGACCTTGATCGTCCAGCCCGGCAATTCCTCTTCCAGATCCCCGGCGATGGGCGCTGCATATCCGGGGATAATCAGATTGCGGTGTTTGATTTTATCGGCGATCCCGCTTTTTTTGATAAAAATCCCCACGGCGTCGCCGACGAATTTACCGGCCGCCCAGGCCGTCATGACCGACAGGCCTTCCGTATCCATGATACACAACCAGGTAGGCACCCGGCTGCTTTCAATTTCCCCGGAAACGATAAAATAGGTCAGGGAGAAATTGGAGGTCACACAGACCGGGGAATTTTCGTCCGGCCCGTTGATCTCATAGATCCCCTCGGTCACGGTCATGGGGCGCTGTGGATCAGTAAAGATATTCAACCGCTCCAGTAAAAGGGGAAAGATAGTCTCGCCTTCAAAATCGGAAAAGACCACCAGCCCGCCGTATTTGGCCACCATCACGGCACCCATCAGGGTTTCCATTTCCAAATCCTTGGCCATTTCAAAAGGCAGGCAGATCGTAGGGAAACCCAAGGCCTTTTTCTTTTCCCGAAAGGGCGGCCCGGCGAATGGCGATCTGGTCTTCAAAAACCTGCTTGATACTCCTGGCCCCGGAATCCAGGACCAGATCATTCAGGCCGGCCTGAGTCAGCTTTCCGGTCAGGGAAATCAATCCCTCCAAACCGTCTGCTTTGACGGCCAGAGGGCATTTGGCCCCTTTGGCCAATTCAGCCATGGCTTCCCAGTTTTCATGGGTTGCCGCATAGAGTAAGGGGTTTGCCGCCGGGACAGGCCGAAAGGCCTTCTTTCAGGACTTCAGGTTTTTCGCTCATCAGGATGAGATTAAAATTGCTGGTTTCAAAAACCTGTTGAACCGTCTTTTTGAATTTTGCGCTATCACCGGTCATATCTTTTATGGCCACCATTTCGGGACGTAAGGTCAGGCCGACCCGCTCATACTGATAGGTGTCCCATTTTTTCAGTTTAGCCGAAACAACGTCCTCTTCCATATCGGTGGTCAGCAGGGCTGCAAAGCCGGTAGGATTAGAAAAGGTCTTTTCATGTCGGAAGAGAACCGTCTCCCCCCCTATCTTTACTGCCTGATCTCCGGCGCCGATGGTTATGGGGCGAATGGGTGGGGCTGAAGCCTCGGCCAGTTGGGCCTTGGCTTCTTCGGAAACATAGGGGCATGAGGCCAGTTCCGCCTTGCCGGCGGCCAGATTCATGGCAAAGGCCAGGCAGGTCGGCACCCCGCATTCCCCGCAGTTGGTTTTGGGCAAAAGTTTAAAGATTTGAATTCCCGTTAATGCCATGAAAAACTCCTTAACTTTATTGGTGTCACCCGAAAACACGAGTGGATTTTTTTCTAAATACTGTACCAGGATTCCAGGAGACAAGGGGTCAAGGATTCAAGGGGGTCAACTTCCATGCCTTTCACTCCGACCCTGCGGTCCTCGAATCCTCAAATCCTAGACCCCTTCTTTTTCCATTACCCTACAATCGATTCCATGGACAGGGCCGGATGTCCTTTTTCCTTAAGCCAGGGCAGGATTTCGTCTTCGGTCTCGCCAACAGTTTCGTCGGCGATTAGGTCTATCAAATTAGGGCAGCCCAGCTCTTCTCCGCGTTTAATCAATCGATCACGTAGTTCTTCTTTAAGCTGTTTGGGCATCCAGACCATGCGTAGCAGACCCCCGTCCCCGGAAAGGAACTTCTTTTGAGTGATATTGAAC
This sequence comes from uncultured delta proteobacterium, assembly GCA_963802945.1. Classification (GTDB taxonomy): domain Bacteria; phylum Desulfobacterota; class RBG-13-43-22; order RBG-13-43-22; family RBG-13-43-22; genus RBG-13-43-22. The sequence continues at coordinate 485,445 of CAWDKY010000015.1, read as the reverse complement.
TTACCATGGCCTACAAACCCGGGGGTGGAGACCCCGCCACCCATGATCCCGGCCAGGGTAGTGAACTTCATGCCCGAAGGGGTCATGCCGGTATACTCCCGGTTGACGGTCATAACCCCGTTACAGGACGGCAAGACCGCGGCGATGCATTCGCAGCAGCCGCAGGTGGTCATGGGATCATAGACCAGGCTGTATAAATTATAGCCCTTCAATGTTTTGGCGGGAGGCCTTGTAGACGAAATCGTTGACCCCTTTCCATTGGCCCAGCTTCGGATCCAGACATTCCCCTTTCAAAACAGGCTGGTTCGGGCCGGTGGGGTTGATCTCAAAAGAGGCCTTGCAATCCATCCAGTTGTAGGCCCCGCAGAGTCCGGTCCGTTCTGGGCTGATCATACAGACATGGTTGGGGGCGAAGGACTGACACAGGGTGCAGGAATAATAGGTCTCCACACTCTCATCGGTCATCTGCTCCACCCGTTCATCCCGGGTGCGGTAGATCCGACGGGCCTCCTGAGTCAGTTTTTCCACATCTTCCTTGTTTGGTGTAAAGAGTGACCTGGACCTTATCCAAGATAGCCCCGAAGTCCTGATGGAATTTGGCATGAAGGATGACCCCGATATCTTTTAGAGTGAATCCTTTTTGTATGGCCGATTCGCCGACACGGATCCAGGCAATGTCCCTTTGCCCAATGTGCATAACACCCTGGGCATAGTTGATCAAATGATGGATCTGCCTTTCCAGGATGGGCTCGAAATCCTCCTGCATCTGCCGGCCAGCCACCTGGACCATAACCCCCAATGGTAGAGAGGCCCCTTTTTTGATATCACCAACATCCGGGCCGATGACCTCCACTTTCCCATCTTCAACGGCATTCATATCAGCCATCCGGACTAGTTCGGTGGCTTGGCTTATTCCACCGCCCATTTCCAGATAGAGGTCTTCCTTACGAACTCGTTCCCCTTCGAAGGCTGGGCCATAGGCTAAAGGAATATCCACATTGGCCACGTTGACCTTGAGTCCCCGGATCTCAATAGATCTTTGCGGCATTTCCTTATGACGCACATTGGCCACTAAATGTTCATAAGTGCAGACCCCGGTGGGCAGGATTTCCGGGATGTCCGTATCGGCGATGGTCGGAAAGCCCCAGTTGAAACAACCGGCGGCATTGGCCGCCCATTCGGCACTGACGGCGCCGAGGGCATTGACAAAGGCGAAGATACGATCCTTATTATAGAGCAGCATTTTTTTATAGTCGCCGGGTTTGATTCCGCCGAAGGCCATGGCCACCCGATTGGCAAAACCCAGGGCAAAGACCGCAGCCGAGATATCCGGGCCAAAGGGGACCAGACGGGTATTCCAGCCGATCTGCACACCGGCCTCCAGAAGTTGTTCAGAAAAGGTGGTGCCGTTCTGGTTGGCGCACATAAAGACATAGAGATTTTTTTTCTGATATTCCTCGGCGATCCATTTGGCCGTTTCCGGATCCGGGGCGGCACCGACAATGGCGGCAAAACCCGGGGCCGTGCCGTCCACAAATTCCACCCCTCGTTTTCGGAAGACCGTATCTTCGGCCGCACCCAGCCAGATCCTGCCTGAGGCCTCGTCAATATCTTCACTGACCAGATAAAAATTTGGATCTTCAAGATAGCGGATGACCTCGGAGATCTCTTCGGCAAAAATAGCGGCCATACCGGCATCGAGTAACGGCCCCAAATAAGGCAAGTGATACTCGTTCTTGATGTGTGCAGGCAAGAGTTTTCTGGCCACCTTCATGGGTTTTTGGGCTTCGCCAAGGGTCTTTACCGATAAACCGAGGATGGAATAAATGATCGGCAGATAATAGGCGGTATTGGGAAACTCGATCTTCTGATCCGGCCCGTATTTTCCCAAAGCCTTTATTAAAGTCTCCTCCGCTTTGGAAACGATGTTGTAGGCACCTTGAATAGCGGCATCGGCAATAAATTTAGACATAACACACGTTCCTGCTTTCTTATAAAGTGTTAAGCTCTCTAAGCACCAGGAAAAATGAAAATTACTTTTAGGATTCAAGGGGTCGAGGGGTCAAGATTTCAAGTGAAAGGCATAGAAGTTAAAACCCTTGAATCCTTGAAACCTAGAATCCTCGGACCCTATTTTTTTTAAACCGCTTCCAGTTTCTGCCGGTCAGACATATCCATGAGCACACGCTCACGGGCCTTATCAATCCCCAGGGCCTTGCGCTTGGCATTGATGTGGGCGATCATCTTGCGGGCCATCTCATAGGGATCCTCAACCAGATCCCATTTTCCGCCATACAACTTCTCCATCCCGTTAAATAGATAGTCTTTAAAGACCGGCGCCCCTTCAACCTGGAGGTCGACCCCAAAAAGGGTATAGACTCCGGAAGCCACAAAGTACTGCCCGATGGAGATGGCCTTTTCACTCATCCATTCCGGGGCGCAGCCGGCAGCCGGAAGATCACTAATGTCGTTTCCCAATCCCCCGGCCTTGACCACTTCGGTGGCGGCCATGAGGATCCGGGAATTATCCACGCAAGAGCCCATGTGCAGAACCGGCGGGAGACCCACGGTCTCACAGACTTCAGCCAAGCCCGGGCCGCAATAGACCTTGGCTGATTCGGGTGCAAGCAGACCTGCCTTACCACAGGCCATGGCATTACAGCCCGTGGTCAGGACCAGGACATCATTTTTTAAAAGTTCCTTAACGACGACCAGGTGGGCGCTGTCATGTATAGTCCGGGCATTGTTACAGCCGACCACTCCGGCGATGCCCCTGATACGTCCGTTAATGATGTTGTCATTCAATGGGACATAAGAACCGCGGAAGGTGCCGCCCAGATGGTAATTGATGGCTTCATAACTAAACCCGACGACCATCTTTTCCTTTTCGTTGGGGATTAGGACTTCGGCCCTTCGATTGGGGAAATTCTCAATTGCTGTTCTGACGATCCTTTTGGCGTCTTCCAGGGCATGGTGTTCATCAAACTGGATATGGACCGTATTTCCGGAGGCGATTTTGCAGCGAGTGTTGGTCGTGATCAGCTTGGTATGGTAACAGGCAGCGACATTTGCCAGATTTTCCATGATGCATTGAACATCGACCACCATGGCCTCCACGGCCCCGGTAATGATGGCCAGTTCCTGCTGTAAATAATTACCTGCAATGGGCATGCCGTGGCGGACCAGGATCTCATTGCCCGTACCGCACATACCGGCCAGGACGATCCCCTTGGCCCCTTTGGAAGCGGCCAACTTAAGCATCTCCGGGTCCTGGGAGGCCACGACGATCATCTCCGCAAACAGGGGCTCATGACCATGGACGATGATATTGACATGATCTTTTTTTAAAACCCCCAAATTGATTTCACCTTGAACCGGATAAGGGGTCCCGAAAAGGATATCCTGCATATCCGTGGCCATCATGGAGCCGGTCCAACCGTCGGCCAAAGCGGTGCGGGAGCCTTGTTTCATCAGGTTTTCATAGTCTTGGTCCACGCCCATATGGGTCCGGTGCATCATCTCGACGATCTCCCGATCGATCCCGCGGGGGATGACGTCCAATTTTTTCCACAACGCATAGCGCGTCTGGGGAGCGCGTTTGGCATAGTAGATTTCGCCTTCTTGTTTGCCCCATTCCCCTAATATCTTTTCGCCGACCTCTTCGGCGATATCGTAAAGGTCTCGATCTTTTTCCTCACCGTCGACGGTTAGGGTAGTGGCCACCTCAAAATCTTTGGCGATTTCTTTCAGTTTGACTTCATCTTTAATCTTGTAATCCTCAGTTTGTTTTCGAGCTGCGGCCAGGAAGACTTCCGCCACCCCCCGGCCATGATCGGAATGGGCGGCCGCCCCGGCAGCGATCATGCGGGAAAAATTCCGGGCAGCGATGGTTTCTGGAGTGGCCCCGCACAAGCCCATACGGGTATCCTTTCCTTCCAGATCTTTCTTGGTTAAAGGAAGGCGGCAAGGACCCTGGGCGCACATCTTACAACAGGTCCCCTGGAGGCCGATTTTACAGGCTTTCATGGTTTCAGCCCGATCAAAGATTGTTGACACCCCTTCCTGCTGAGCCTTATAAAGCATTCTAACGGTGGCGTGATCCACACTATGGTCTTCAGGTCTTATCTTCTTTTTTTCTTTTGCGCCAACCGTCAATGTTTCTTCGACTTCTTCTGATGCCATTGTAGTGCCCTCCTTGGACTAACCGGCTTTAGGATTGCCTTAGGTGCGCATTAACTTCTATCTAAACCCTCATGCCCGCCTGCGGTCGGCGCCACGAAGCATGAAAAAGGAGTCCCGCCATCAGCGGGATTGAATCCTTGACCCCTGCCTTCTCATTTTCTTCTATTCACCCGATTGATTTTGGCCAAGAGCTTGTCCACCGGAGAAAGTTGGATTTCAGCCACTTTCATCTCTTTCGGTTCTTCGTTACAAACGGCTTCTTTTCTAACTACCCTCTTTGCCCTTTCGGCTGACCGGGCGGCTTGCAAGGCTTCTTCCTCAGCTTTGGCCTTGGCCTTAGCCTCGTCCCTAGGTTTCTTCTCGGCCTCTATTTTAGCCTCCGCTTCAGCCTTTACTTTTTTCTTGGCTTCAATCTCGGACATGGCTTTCTCCTCGGCTTTGGCATTTCTCTCTGCTTCAGCTTTGGGAGCCGTCTCCTTGGCTTGAGGCGGAGCCGCTTTCTTTTCTTCTTTTCTTGGTTGGACAGCAGCCGCCTTTTTTTTGGTTATTTCAGGATAATCCCCTTTGGGTTTTACATTTAAAGCAGCAAGTTTTGCCTTCAGATCCAATGGGCCCATATCCAAATCCCCGCTAATCAATTGGGCCATTAACCTTTTGACCAGCTTAGCGGTCTCGGGGTGTCTCAAAATCAGAATGTCCGATCCGGCCAGGAGATAAGATACTGCCCCTACCGCTTCCATAAGGATTCCTCGTTTGGCAGCATCTCCCAGAGTTGGGGCTTCGGCTTGGGTAAGGTTAGCTTCCTTGGACTTCCAGATTTCGTTGCCGAGGTTGTTGATTATCGGATATTGAAGTTTTTCGTCTTCCTGAGCCAAAGCAGCCATGCGGATCCGTTCCATCACCGAATAAGAATATTCCAGACCATATCCAAGTCCGCCGGTAGTCGGATCAATAATAATTTTTTCTTTGGGGATCCCCAGATTTTCCAATAAGATATTCAATTGCTTGGCCAGGTTGACATCTATCGGGGTGGAAGCGATCAGAGTATGATGATAACCCAAGGCCGAGGCTCCGATCTGCCTAAAATTTCCTTCGGACACCGGCCCAAGGGTTAGATTTTCCCCCTCGCAATCCGCACTGATCTTTCTTAAGACATCCGTGTCTTTATTTTCGTTGGCTGATCCCCAGACGATAATGGGGACCTTTATTGCCTTTAAAACCTTTCGGACAACGGCCGAGGCCTCTTCCGGACCCTTGTCCAACCCATTGGGGTCCGTACTTTTAAGTTGAATAACAATGGCTTCCGCTCCAAATTCCTCCACGCATTTCTTGGCCCAAGCCGCTGGATCAGCCAGACCATCGGCAAAAGGCTCCATTGCGGTTATTGGCCAGTCATCCGGCTGCGTGTCCCATATTTCCATGGCAATTTTAGGAGGATTCGGCATTTGCCCTTCAAATAAATGAAAGGGATAAGAACTCTCTCCCCCAACAGTGAGGGTAGAAGCTTTCCCGATGGTCACCTCGTTTATTTTTCCCGAATAGGAGATTTTCGGTGTTTTAAAACCCAAAGACATTCCCCCTTATTTTTGAATTTTAATACCTTGATGAATGTTACTGGTTGATTAGATACTCCAAAGCGGGCAACAGGAGTTCTTTATGGAATATAATGCTTCTTTCAAGAAAAAACAAACCAAATTTATCGGCTTTCAAGACCTGTTGGAGGCTTGGCTCCCTTCCCTTGTGACAACTTCTTCAAGAGGAAATTCGATAAATATAAAAAGGACCAGTCATACCGAAGATGACACCAGACATAATTTGATATGAGCATCAAAGACGCATAGAAAAATCCAAAACAGTCAGTGTTTGATTTTTAATACCCCGTGCGGGAGCACGGGGGTATTTATCAGATCCCGTCACCTGAGAAAGTTTGCCTTGGTGTTTCGGGCTAACGATAAAAGGATATTGGTTTTGTGGGATCGCCTCGACCCTAGGCGCGCAGTCATCCACAACAAGTGATACCATCAGACCGAAGGATAACGACAAGATAAAAGAATTGATTCTAATATTGAGAGATAAAAAAGGAATCTGGGAAATACTTAATGACTAATGCCTGAACCTTGACCCCGTATACAAATGGGTCGCCTTTCCCCCTGAGAGAGGCCTTTCAAAGCTCTCTTGAAGGGTGACCCTAAGACCTCTGTCATAACGTGTCAGTCAAAAAGCAACTTCCTTATCAAACAACGGCCTTTTGCGTGTGGGCAACGATGGCCTCGATGATCCGGGGCCAAGCCCCGCCGTGCGGGAGATCGTGCCCCATGCCCTCGATCAGCATCAGTTGAGCTCCCGGGATCGCTTTGGCCGTGTCCTTACCTCCCTCTACCGGGACAAGAGGATCTTTGGTTCCATGAACCACCAGGGTCGGCACCTTTACTGAAGCAAGGGCGGGGACCCTGTTGTCTTGCGTTAGAATGGCAACGAGCTGGCGGGCTTCGCCCTGGGGGTAAAAGCAGCGGTCGTAGCCCTCAGCCAGGATCTTGCGGGTCCACTTTTCATCCACTGGAAAACCAGGGCCGGCAATGGTTTTAAAGACATTAAGCATGTGCTCGATGTTCGCCTCCCGCTCGATGGGAGGAGGGGTGATAAGCAGTCCCATCACCTCCGGCTTCGGTTGAGGAAGTTCCGGATTGCCGGTGTTTGAGTAAATGGAGGTCAAACTCAGGACGCGGGAAGGATGCCGGATCGCGATCGTCTGGGCGATCATTCCCCCCATGGACATACCGCAGATGTGGGCCTTCTGAATTCCAAGGGCGTCCAGGAGGCCTACCGCGTCGTCAGCCATATCTTCCACTGTGTATGGCGGCTTGATCTTCTCGCCCTTGCATGAGCTTTCCGAATATTTCCATTAGGTCCGGCACGCCGGCTTCCTCGAATTTGGTGGAGAGCCCGACATCCCGGTTGTCAAATCGAATGACATAGTAACCGCGTTTTGCGAAGTCTCGGCAAATATCGTCGTCCCAGTGGATCAATTGCCCGCCCAACCCGATGATCAGAAGCAGCGGTCGGCCTGATGCGTTTCCGAAGGTTTCATATTCAATTTGAATCCCGTTGGCATTTACTTTGGGCATTTAAGCACCTCCTTATTGAATTTGTCTGTGTAGATTCTTTTTGGTCAAAATGTGTCAAGTCAGCTCTTGACTCTTTCTCTCGTTTATTCAATGGGACAAACTTGTTAAAATAACAAACAGGCTGAATACTTATTAATAAAAAAGATTATCTGTTCAGCTATCCATTCAATCGGCCCTTTGGTCGGGTAACTTACTTCAAAAAGCAAGGAAATATTAGCTTCACAAATATGGGTGAGAAACTTTTAAAAGGACATTCGACGTTCAGCATTCGTCGTTCGGCGAAAAAAAACTTGAACTTCAAAACTGAGGGCCCAAAAATAATTATAAGTAAATAAAGGGAAAAAGGGGGGGAGTCAAGGAAAAATAAAAAACAATAGTCGTTTAGCGTTCGGCGATAAAAAGCATGAGGGATGAGGCACGAGGAACGAGGGATGAGGCGGGGAAGAAGTTCGGAGTGTTGAGTTCGGAGTTCGAAGAAAAAATTAAGGAGGGATTAGATGCCGCTGTGGCCGAAGCCGCCGTTGGCCCGGTCGGTGGGATCCAAATCCTCGACCACCTGAATATTGGCCTGATAAACCTTATGGATCACCAGTTGGGCCAGGCGGTCTCCGCGGCGTATGGTATAAGGTTTTCGCCCCAGGTTAATGACCGCCAGTCCGATTTCGCCCCGGTAATCGGAATCGATGGTGCCCGGAGTGTTGATCAAGCTGATGCCGTGTTTCAGGGCCAGTCCGCTGCGGGGCCGTATCTGGCCTTCAAATCCAATGGGTATGGCCATGGCCAGGCCAGTTGGGATCAGGCGGATTTCTCCTGGAGAGAGGGTTATTTCGTTTTCAATAGCGGCCGGCAGATCCAGTCCGGAGGAGCCGGGGCTCATGTATCTGGGAATTGAAATATCCCTATCTCTTTCAGGATTCAGACGCCGGATTTGAAGGATCAGCTTGGTCATCACAGGGCTATGGCCGGAGTGGGGAGATCACCATCGTTCACCGGCCCCAGAGAGACCAGGGAAAATTGGTCAGGCTGGAGAATCTCATCGGCCAGGGCAACCAGCTCGTCGGTGGTTACCTTATTCAGATCATCCAGAACTTCTTCAAAGGTAAGGTCCCGGCCGAACGTCATTTCATTTTTGGCAATACGGGTCATGCGGTTATCGCTGCTTTCGGCCCCCAGGAGGATCCCGCCTTTGACAAATTCCTTGGCTGCAGAAAGTTCCGTTGAATCGAGTTCTCCCTTCTTGAGTTTCCGCAGCTCTTCTCCGATCACTTCCAGAGTTTGGGTCATGGTCTCCTTGGCCACGGCGGTATAGATGCCCCACAGACCCGTGTCCTGGTGGGCAGAGAGAAAGGAATAGATGGCATAGGCCAGTCCTCTTTTTTCCCTGACCTCCTGAAACAAGCGGGAACTCATGTTTCCGCCCATAATGACATTCAGCAGGGTGATGACATATCTTCTGGGATCAATGGCCGACGGGGCCTTGGCGGCCCAGGCCACATGAACCTGTTCCAAATCTTTAGGAAACACCTTTGATTTTGAACGCAGGATCGGATCAAGTCGGTTAACCACAGGGGTGGTGGGTTGAATCTTGTTCAGTTCAGGGGCCATCAGATTTACAAAGGCCTCATGATCCACCTTTCCGGCCGCGGCCACCACTATCTTTTCCGGACCATAGGACCGCCCCAGGTAATTCAGGATCTTTTGCTGATTAATCGCCTGAACGGTTTCCGGGGTCCCCAGGATCGGCTGGGCCAGAGAGTTTCCCTGATAGACCGTTTCTCCCAGAAGCACATGAATCAGTTCATCCGGGGTATCTTCGACCATGCTGATTTCCTGGAGAACGACCAGCCGTTCCCTTTCCAATTCTTCGGGATCGAACAGGGAGTTCAGAAAGATATCCAGGAGTATTTCGACCCCCTGCTCCAGATGATTATCCAGGACGCGGGTATAGAAGCAGGTCTGTTCCTTAGAGGTGAAGGCATTGGACATTCCTCCAATGGCATCCATCTCCTTGGCAATCATAAGGGCCGTCCGATTACGGGTGCCCTTGAAAATCATGTGTTCTATAAAATGGGAGATCCCGTTTTCATCAGGGCTTTCATCACGAGAGCCGTTTTCCACCCAGATGCCTACCGAGACCGAATATAGATATGGCAGGGTCTCGGTGACGATCCGGAGCCCATTAGGTAATACGGTTTTTTGGACTATAGATGTCATTTTTTGGGGAAGTGTCTGGCCCAAGGCGGCCTTGCGACTTAACCTTATCTTGCCCTGCCGGTCCACTTCCAGGACCTTGACCAGGACTTCATCGCCTTCCTTGAGCACATCGGTCACCTTCTTGACATGATGATTGTCCAGTTGGGAGATATGGACCAGACCTTCGGTGCCGGGTAAGACCTCGACAAAGGCCCCGAAGTCCATGATCTTGATCACCTTGCCCATGTAAAGCTGCCCGATCTCTACCTCCTGAACGATCTCTTTGATCATGGCAATGGCCCGATCCACACTCTTGCTATCAGAAGAGGCGATGATGATTTTTCCGGAATCCTCCACCTCGATCTTGGCCCCGGTCTCGGCAACGATGGACCGGATGACCTTTCCGCCCGGGCCGATCACTTCCCTGATCTTTTCCGGATTGATTTCTATGGTGGTGATCTTGGGGGCATAATCGGAGATGCTGGTCCTGGGCTGCTGGATGGTCTTGTTCATCAAACCGAGGATGGACAGCCTCCCCTCCTTGGCCTGGCTAAGGGCTTGGCCCATGATTTCCTGAGTTACCCCTTGAATCTTGATGTCCATTTGCAGGGCCGTAACCCCCTTTTCCGTGCCGGTGACCTTGAAATCCATGTCCCCGCAATGATCTTCATCGCCCAGGATATCGGTCAGAACCGCCACCTGGCCCTGTTCCAGAATCAATCCCATGGCCACTCCGGCCACATGAGATTTAATGGGTACGCCGGCGTCCATCAAAGCCAGACTCGCCCCGCAGACCGTGGCCATGGAGGATGAGCCGTTGGACTCCAATATCTCCGAGACAATGCGGATCGTATAAGGAAAATCTTCATTGGACGGCAGCATGGGTTTCAAAGCCCTTTCGGCCAAGGCCCCGTGTCCGATCTCACGCCGGCCGGGGCCCCGCAGCATCCGGGCCTCTCCGACCGAAAAAGGCGGAAAATTATAATGGAGCATAAAAGACTTGAAGGATTCCCCGTTTAACGAATCGATCCGTTGTTCATCCGAGGAAGTCCCCAAAGTGGTTACAGCCAGGGCCTGGGTTTCCCCCCGGGTAAAGAGGGCCGATCCATGGGTCCTGGGTAAAACCGCCACCTCACAGGAGATGGGCCGGACTTCATTATAGGTCCTTCCACCGATCCTGGTTTTTTGCTTCAGGATCATATCGCGAATCAACTGCCGTTCCAGCTCTTCGAAGAATTTATTGATTGCTTTTTGGGTATCCGGGTTTTCCGGGTCGCCCTGGGTTAACTCTTTCAAGAGGTCTTCCTGAATTTCATGAATACGTTCCTGACGCTCTTTTTTCCCGTTGAGGGTCAAAGCCTCTTTTAAAGGCGCCTGGGCCATTTCAAAAACCTTAGCCTTTAAGGCAGCATCTTCCACCGGAGCAGGAAATGCCTTTTTGGTGGTGCCCACAGCCAGTCCCAGTTTTTTCTGGAGATCGAGGATTGCTTGAATCCCCTGATGGCCGTAAAAAACAGCCTGCACCAGATCTTCTTCCGGGACCTCCTTGGCCACGCCTTCCACCATGACCACGGCCTCCCGGGTGCCGGCCACGATCAGGTTGATATCGCTGTCGATCAACTGAGAATTGGTGGGGTTTAAAATCAATTCTCCATTGAGGCGGCCCACCCTGATCCCGGCAATCGGCCCGTCAAAAGGGATATCCGAGACCTCTAAGGCGGCTGAAGCACCGACCAGGGCCAGGACATCAGGATCGTTTTCCTGATCCACGGAAAGCACCGTGGCGATGACCTGTGTTTCGTTACGATACCCCTTGGGAAAAAGGGGACGTAAAGGGCGGTCAATCAAACGGGAAGTCAAGGTTTCTTTTTCACTCGGCCGGCCGATTTCCCTGCGGAAAAAACTGCCCGGAATCTTTCCGGCGGCATAAGCCATCTCCTGATAATCAACCGTCAAGGGCAGAAAATCGATCCCTTCCCGGATATCGTTGGAGGATACCACTGTAACCAAGACAATCGTTTCCCCGTATTGAACCAGAACAGCACCGCCGGCCTGATTGGCCACCCGGCCGGTTTCAATACTCAAGGTCCTTCCATTTATTTCGGTAGTCACTACATGAACCATCGCTGTATGCTCCTTATAAGGAAAGCAATAAACTTTACTTGCGAATCCCTAATTCTTGTATGAGGTTTCGATACCGCTCGGCATCTTTCTTTCTTAAATAACTCAACATCCGTTTGCGTTGACCCACCAGTTTGAGCAGCCCCCGTCGGGAGTGGTGATCCTTCTGGTGGGTTTTAAAGTGTTCAGTCAGATATTTGATCCGTTCACTTAATAAGGCAATTTGAATCTCTGGGGAACCGGTGTCTGTGGGGTGTACCCCGAATTTGCCCAGAATTTCTTTTTTTTGTTCCGCATATAATCCCACGATATACCTCCTTTAAAAATTAAATAAATGTTCTTGCCTGTCTAAGACGGGCAGCTTCAAACTAAAATAGGATTCAAGGATTCAAGGGCCTGCGACGAGATCAGCCGAGACGGTCAAGGACCGCAGGGCGGAGTGAAAGGCATAGAAATTAACACACTTGAATCCTCGAATCCTGGACCCGTATTTAAATAATAACCCTAATAGGTTTAAAAATAAGTTTGGCATCCCTTTCTCTTTGATAAATGGCCCACAATTCATCCTTAGGGCTTTTTACACAGATCGGCACCCCGGGTTCGACTTGAGGCCAGGGGGAAATACCCTGGTCCGGGGTCAAAAATCCTCCCTGTTTAATTTTTTCTTTCCATTGCCACTCCACACAGATTTGAGGAAGATTCTGCAAGATCTTCTCAATCGGGATTTTATGGGCCTCGATTTCTTCCGGGAAAGAAAGGTTTTGGATCTTTTCCAAAGTCAGGGCTTGAGAAAGGATAAAAGGCCCGCTTTGAATCCGCTGCAATTCCTCCAAATAGGCGCCGCACCCCAACCGGTCCCCAACATCATTGCAAAGCGTCCGGATATAAGTCCCTGGAGAACAAAAAACTTCAAAGGCCACGCGTTCTCCTTCCACGTTCAGGATCTTAATGGAATCAATAGTAATCAGCCGCGGCGGTTTGACGATCGTTATCCCCTGCCTGGCCCAGTGATACAAAGGTTTTCCTTTATATTTCAGGGCCGAAAATGAAGGGGGCACCTGGTCCTGAAGGCCGATGAATTCCTCAAAAACATCCTCTATTCTTTTTCGACCAGGCAGTGCGAGTGGATAAGTCATTATTACCTGACCGGTCGCATCCTGGGTGTCCGTCTTTTTTCCTAAGACCATGACGGCCCGATATCCCTTGGTGTGGTCGGGAATAAAAGGGATGATCTTGGTCGCCCAGCCGATACAAACAGGCAATACCCCGGTGGCGATCGGGTCCAGCGTTCCCAGATGGCCCATTTTTTGAAAGTCGGCGATCTTCCGGAGGATTTGGAGCACCCGGTTGGACGTCATCCCCGCCGGTTTGTCCACCACTAAAATTCCTTCCCAGATCGATGGTTCGGAAAAGGCGGTTAGGACGGGCTTAGAATTTATAGTTCTCATGATTCAACAGGTTCTTTGTCCGGATATAAATCTTTTAATATCGACTCGATCCGGTCTCCATATTCAAAGGAAGTATCGTGTTTAAATTCCAAATCGGGAACCCGCCGCAGTTTCATGCGCTGTCCCAGTTCCCGTTTAATAAAACCTGCGGCACTCTGAAGGCCTTCCAGCCCTCGCCGAACTTCATCCGGATTTCCAAACCGGCTGAAATAGACCCGGGCCAGCTTCAGGTCGGGCGAAACCTCAACGCCGGTGATGGTCACCATTTCCAGTCGGGGATCTTTTATTTTCCGGACCAGCAACTCTGAAATTTCCTGCTGGATCAATCCCCCGATTTGTATCGTCCTTTTGGGCTTTGAAGAGTTAGACTGCATTATCGTTTTCCTGGGGTCAGAGGATTTTGTAACTTCAGTTTAGAGTCCGGAGTTCGGAGTTGTGAGATTTTACTCCGAACTCCGGACTCTAAACTAATATCTCCTAACTAAAAATTCCCCACTCAGCCCTCATCAGTTAATAATCAAGCAGTTCGATGTGCGTATCAATATCAACCGCCACCTGCAACCGTTCTATGAAATTGATCACCTGATCCAACCGACCGTTGACCTGCCGTCGATCATTACCCAGGCTGCAAACCCCCAAACGGGCCTTTTGCCATAAATCCAGGTCGTCCACTTCGGCAATGGCCACATTAAATCGGTGATGGACTTTATCCTTTACGCTTTTGACGACCTGGCGCTTGTCCTTCAGGGAATGAGATTCCGGCAGATAAAGGATCATTTCCAGGATACCGATGACCATGGTTCGTCTTACCCATTTAAGGGATTAAGAAAAAAATGGAAGCACAATGCCAAATTGGCAAATATTTCGTTCGTCGAAGGGCGTTTAATTAATAAACAAAAACTGGATTCCGGCTTCCGCCGGAATGACGTCCAAGAGGCTTTTACAAGAACCTCAAATGATATTGGTTATCTTTTTTTGTTTTTTTCCCATATTTCGCAATACCTAATCCGAAATCCGCACTCAACATTATAGTTCCGGCTTTACATCCTCAAGTATATAGGCCTCAACAACATCACCCACTTTGAGGTCATTAAAATTTTCCAGGTTGATGCCACATTCATAACCGGCCAGGACCTCTTTTACGTCGTCTTTGACCCGTCTGAGGGAAGCGATTCGGCCATCATAGATCACCACCTGGTCTCTCAGAAGACGGGCCTTGGCATTTCTTTCAATCTTCCCTTCGATCACAAAACTTCCGGCAATCGTCCCCACTTTGGGCACATGAAAAAGTTCCCGGATTTCGGCTTGCCCTTGAACAATTTCTTTGTGAATCGGTTCCAGCAGACCGACCATGGCGTCTTTGACATCCGAAATCAATTGGTAGATGATATCGTAATACCGGACATCCACCTGTTCTTGCTCCACCATCTCCTGTCCTTTCGGGTTCGGCCGGACATTGAATCCGATGATAATGGCCTTGGATGCCGAGGCCAGCATGATATCGGTCTCCGTGATCGCTCCCGGAGAGCTGTGGATTACATTGACCTTGATGGCTGGAGTGCTCAATTTTTGCAAAGCCTCGCTGATCGCTTCAAGCGAACCCTGGACGTCAGCCTTGAGAATGAGATTCAATTCTTTGACCTGTCCTTCCTGAATTTGTTCATAAAGCTTTTCCAGGGTAACCTTGCTGGTCTTGGAAAGTTCGGCCTCCCTCTTTTTCTGGAGGCGGTAAAAGGCGATCTGTCTGGCGGTTTTTTCATCTTCACAAACGACAAATTCATCTCCAGCTAAGGGAACACCGCTAAATCCATGGACTTCAACCGGTATCGAGGGCAAGGCTTGATCCACCTTCTGCCCCCAATCATTATAAAGGGCCCGGACCTTTCCAAATTGGATCCCGCAGACAAAGGGGTCACCTGTTTTTAAAACGCCTCCTGAAATAAGCACGGTAGCAACCGGTCCCCGGCCTTTATCCAGCCGGGCTTCCACGATCCTTCCCATAGCCAATTTGTTGGGATTGGCCTTTAACTCCAGCACCTCCGCCTGCAAAAGGATTAATTCCAATAGATTGTCCACACCCTTACCGGTTTTAGCCGATACTTCGGCAAAAATCGTGTCTCCACCCCACTCCTCAGGAGACAATCCGTAATCGGCCAACTGTCTCTTGACCCGGTCCGGATTGGCATCGGGTTTGTCGATTTTATTAATGGCCACGATGATGGGAACGCCGGCCGCCCGGGAATGATCAATGGCCTCTTTGGTTTGCTGCATCATTCCGTCTTCTGCGGCCACTACCAGGATGACAATATCCGTTATTTGGGCTCCTCGGGCCCTCATGGCCGTGAAGGCTTCATGACCGGGGGTATCCAGGAAAACGATTTCCCCCTTGTCCAAACGAACATGATAGGCCCCGATATGTTGGGTGATTCCTCCAGCCTCCCCGGCGGTAACATTGGTTTTTCGAATAACATCCAACAAAGAGGTTTTTCCATGGTCCACATGTCCCATAATGGTGACCACCGGAGGCCGGGTCTGGAGTTCTTCCAGGCGATCGGCATGAAGTTTTAATATTTGTTCTTCCTCAAGATAAACTTTTTCCGCTTCGAAACCGAATTCAGCTGCCGCTATAGCGGCTGTATCAAAATCAATCGATTGGTTTAATGTAACCATAAGTCCTAAGGTGATCATTTTTTTAATGAGATCTCCTGATTTAATGCCCATTCTCTTGGCCAGTTCTCCCACGTTGATGGCCTCAGATATCTTTAAACGGCGTTTGATCGCTTTGGGGGTGGTAATTTCCGTTTTCTTAAATTTTTTAACCGGTAACTTTCCCCCTTTGCCGGGCCTGTAGGCCCTGGCCTCTTTTCCCGATTCGTCATACAGGTCCGCCCGTTCAAAAATCTCTCTCTTCTTTTTAAAGATTTTGGCTTTGGCGGTTTCTTCCTCGGCTGTAATTTTTCCGATTTTTTGCTTCTTTTTGGGGGATATTTTGTCTTTTGAAACCTCTTTACCTGGCTTGTCGTCCCTTTTTTCTTCCGGTTTAATACCGGGACTGGGAGGCCGATGAGGTTGAACCAATTTAACGACCGGTTCCGCCGGCCGGATCACTTGGCCGGTGTTCGGCCCGGCGAATCACTTTGGCTGGGGTTCTTTCGCCGGCTTAAGAGGCTTACCCGGATGAGTTTGGTACAGAATGGGTTGGGCGATTTCCTTTCTTTTTCTTTAGCCGGTTTTGGCTGTTTTTTAACAACCCTTTCAGTAATCGGTCCTATGGGGGGTTCCTCTTGGACAACCTTTCCCTTCGGCCGTTTCGGTTCCGGCTGAGGTTCTGGAATCGGTTCTTCTGCCGGTGGTTCAATGACCGGTTCGACCTCTACGATCTTTCTTCGCCGGCGGATGACCGTAGATTTGATCCGCTGTTCTTCAACAACCAGGGATTTAGTCCCTTTCAGATGACCTTTGATTAGGGAAATCTGTTCGTCAGTTAGAGACGAAGAATGACTTTTGATTTCGATCCCTAGCTCATGAATAAGGTCCATCAGGGCCTTGTTCTCCATGTGTAGTTCTTTGGCTAATTCATAGACTCTAATTTTGGCCATTTACCCCCCCTGCCGGCGGAACCATTAAAAAGTTATTCAATCTGGGGCCGATCTCCAAGTCACGGCCAAAGGCCTTATGCCGGTTCTTGGCGGCCTTCAAGCCAGACAGACAGGTCTCCCTCCGGCACAGATACCACCCTCGTCCCGGTATGATTTGTTTGGGATCAAGCTCTAAGGTTTTTGTATCGAGAATGACCATCCTCAACAATTCCTTTTTGTCCTTTTTTTTTCGGCAAACCCGACAAGTCCTTTGCCCGATTAAATGAGTCATTCAACTGGGACCTCATCTCCTTTTACAGAGGTCGTCCCCAACCCCTTATCTTCGGTTGCCTCAGGATCAACCTGAGGGTCTTTAGGTTGCGTAATTTTCAGATAGTCCTTAGCGGATTCTAGTAATTTTTCAGCTTTTTTAGGGGTTATTCCGGAAACCTGCACCAACTCGTCGAGATTGGATTCAGCCACTTCCCTGGCCGATCCAAACCCTCCCTTATACAGAGAGTCAGCCGTGGCTTCTCCTACCCCGGTTATCTGCAGCAAAGATTGATACCCGTCTCGCATGGATTTGGTATATTTCGATTCACTCTTGACATCAATCTTCCAGCCGGTCAAGCGGGAGGCCAAGCGGACATTCTGGCCCCTTTTTCCAATGGCCAGTGACAATTGTTCATCGGGCACTACCACTTCCATGGAGCGATTGACTTCATCAATGATAACCCGAATGATCTCGGCCGGCGCCAGGGCGTTACAGGTAAATTTGGCCGGATCCGGATTCCAGGAAATGATATCGATCTTTTCACCTTTTAGCTCCTGAACCACATATTGAACGCGATTCCCTTTCATTCCTACGCAGGCCCCGACCGGATCGACATCTTTGTCATCACTGACCACGGCAATTTTTGAACGGCTCCCCGGTTCCCGGACCACATTGATAATACGGACGATTTTTTGGGAAATTTCCGGAACCTCCATTTCAAAAAGGGCAGCCAGAAACTGGGGATGGGTTCTGGAAAGGACTATCTGAGGGCCTTTGCTGATTTTTTTCACTTCCAGCACATAGGCCCGGACTCGATCCCCTTGTTTGTAGGTTTCGGTAGGTATCTGTTCGTTGATCGGCAGGATCGCTTCGGTCCGACCCAGGTTGATAATGGCCGCCCCTTTGTCGAACCGTTGGATAATGCCGTTGATGACCTCTCCTTTTCTATCTTTAAAATCTTCAAAGACGATATCCCGTTCCACATCCTTCATCCGTTGGATGATCACTTGTTTGGCCGATTGAGCGGCAATCCGACCGAAAGAACTGGTCTCCATCTTAATCCCGAGGCTGTCTCCGACCTCACATTCGGGATCCAGCTTTTTACCTTCCTCAAGAGAAATCTGGGTGTTGGGGTCCTTGACTTTGTCGGCGACCTCCTTGAATTCAAAAACTTCGATCTCTCCCAGCTCATCGTTGTAATTGACCTCGATCTCTGTTTTTAAGCCTAATTTTTTTTTGGCCGCCGATCCAATAGCTTCCACCAAGGTGGATATCAGTACCTCTTTGTTAATGCCTTTATCCCTGCTGACCTGATCAATAACTCTCTTCAGTTCCAAAGGAGGAATACCGGCCAATTCTTTTTCCTTTTTCTGTATCAAAGCCATCGTCTTTGACTCCTTGAATTTATTAGGGTTCGCTCCCGCCATGGGCGGAACAGGGATCAAGGGTTTTTAATTCAAAACCCTTCCCTTGAATCCTTGGCCCAATTTTTCTATTTTGTGACCTTTTCCGTAAATGAGCATAGGCCTCTATTATGGAAATATTTTCAGCCCTCAAAAACCAATCGGGCCTTGGAAATAGAAGCGACCGGGATTTCCCAGGTTTTTTTGGTTTCGGCCAGACGCAGGCAATCGGAAGTCCGGTAATCCAAAAGAATACCCTTAAAAAAGGTCTGCCCCTCAAAAGGGACCTTGGTTGAAAGTTGAATCAATTTCCCAATACTGCGAAGAAAGTCTTTTTCTCTTTTAAGAGGTCGATCCAATCCTGGAGAAGAAACTTCCAGAGTATAGGAATGAGGGATTAACTCATCAACCTCGATCTGGTCACCTAATTCCCGGCTTATTTCCGAACAATCATCCAGGGTCACTCCACCTGGTTTATCCATAAAAATCCGAAGTACCCAGCCACGCCCTTCTTTTCGAAACTCCAGATCAATCAATTCCAGCCCTTCGGCTTTAAGAAGGGCTTCAACCATTCTTTCTATTTGTTCCAGGTTGACTTCAGCTTTTGTGCTCATAAACCAAAAAAAAATGGGCCGAGGCCCACTTCGTAACGCAGAATAGTCATTGATATTGTCTTCGCAAAAAAAATCAGGTAAATATCAACTCATCCGCTATTCGAAGTCATGGTCTCCTCTTTGGCGCTCAAAGGCGAAGACCCACCTCAAAAAGGGAACTACCGCTCCAGCCAAGTTGGAGCGGGCAACGGGATTCGAACCCGCGACACCAAGCTTGGGAAGCTTGTACTCTACCAGCTGAGCTATGCCCGCTAATTTAAGAAGCGTATAATAAAAGATAACACTACAATATGTCAATCTAATTTTATTTACGGCATTCTTTTTAAAATCAGGTCCCTGACAGACTATTGATCTTAGTATTAGGGTTGTGGCTGATTTATGAATATTTTTATTGAGTTGTCAAAATAAGTTGAATTTCAAAAATAAAAATTGGAAGTTATTTTTTTTTGCATTACAATAATGCAATCATGAAAACCGATAAATCGGTATATACCTGTCAATCATGCGGATTTCAAAGTCCCAAATGGTTGGGACGCTGTCCGGATTGCGGCACGTGGAACAGTCTGCTCGAAGAATCATTTTCCAGATCAGTAACAGATCATCCCTGGGAAGAAGGGCCTGGCAGGAAGTCCGTCCCACAACCTCTCCAAGAGGTCTCCAGCCAAGATGAAAAGCGCCACTTAATCGGGATAGAGGAATTGGACCGGGTCCTTGGGGGCGGGGTGGTTCCCGGTTCGGCCGTCCTGGTCGGCGGTGATCCGGGTATCGGCAAATCCACTTTGATCCTTCAAGTCCTGGATCGGCTGGCCGGTCAGGGACAAAAAGCCTTGTATATTTCCGGAGAGGAGTCCATCCAACAGATCAAGATGCGCGGAGAGCGGTTGGGGGCCGGTCAAAGTCAGGTCCTGGTTGTTTCCGAGACCTCGTTGGATGCGGTTTTTAAAATCTTGAAGGAATTCCAGCCCCGGTTTGTAGCCATAGATTCCATTCAAACCATTTATTCGGGAGATATGAGTTCCGCTCCAGGCAGTGTCTCCCAGGTCCGGGAGGTGGCCGGTAGATTGATGGTCTGGGCCAAAAACTCGGATACTTCCTTGTTTTTGATCGGTCATGTCACCAAGGAAGGGATTATTGCCGGCCCCCGAGTTTTGGAACATATGGTCGATACGGTCTTGTATTTTGAAGGGGAACGGGGGCATGCTTTTCGAATCTTGCGGGCTGTCAAGAATCGTTTCGGTTCGACCAATGAGATCGGGGTCTTTGAAATGGAGGATTCGGGATTGGCAGAGGTCAAAGATCCTTCCCAGCTCTTCTTGGCCGAAAGGCCCTTGAATGTCCCCGGTTCGGTGGTTGTCCCCAGTCTGGAAGGGTCCCGGCCTATCCTGGTGGAACTCCAGGCCCTGGTCAGTCAGACCAATTTCGGGGTCCCCCGGAGAACAGCTATGGGAGTGGATCCCAACCGGGTTTCCCTTTTGGTGGCGGTTTTGGAAAAAAAAGCCGGACTTAATCTTTTAAACCAGGATATTTTTCTGAATGTGGCTGGAGGCGTTCGGATTGATGAACCGGCCGTCGATCTGGGTATTGCCGCCGCCCTGGCCGGCAGCTTCCTGGATCGTGCCATATCAGCCCAAACGGTCCTGTTTGGTGAGGTGGGGTTAACCGGGGAAATACGGGCCGTCAGCCAATCTTTGCTACGGGTCAGAGAGGCCCAAAAACTGGGCTTTACCCGTTGTCTGCTCCCGAAAAACAACCTTGAACAAACGCCTAAGAACCCGGCCATAGAATTGATCGGAATCGGATCCCTTCAGGAATGTCTGGGTATACTCTTTTAACACGAAAATAGGATTCCAGGGTTTGAGGATTTCAGGGCCTGCGACGAGTGCAACCGAGCCGTTCAAGTGATTCTACTTCCACGCCTTCCCAGCCGCCCTGCGTCCTTGACCCCTTGAATCCTTTTTTCGTGGTGCCCCTCTGGGGCATGAAGGTTTAATAAAAAGTAAATGGGATCGGTTTTTTCATCTGAAATTTGCTCCATAGGTTGCATAAAAACCAGGACGGTTTTTTACTCAATCAGGCTTCCCTTCAATTTTACACCCTATTCTTATTAATTAATTGATAAAAAATAAAAAATAATTTATAATAAAAATTTTTTGAATGGGATGTCATAAATCACCCTTGATTTACCAGAATGCCGGATAGCAATTCAAGCCCTTTATTGGCGAAGGGCATCGTTCTCCAGTGCAGAAACGGATTAGGAAAATGGAACTCATTGTCTCCAGAAGTATTTCGGAACCACCCGTTGATATTGAGAAAATGGCAGCCTTTATAGCGGGGATTCAAAAAGAGAATGGTGAAATTCCCTGGTCTTTAAATGGGAAAACAGATCCCTGGGATCATGTGGAAAGTGCCATGGGCCTTAGTGTTGCCGGGTATTTAAAGGAAGCGGCCCTGGCCTATGACTGGATGTTAAAGACACAACTCAAAGACGGGAGTTGGTGGTCAGCCACACGTAACGGCCTTCCTGAAGATACCACCAGAGAGTCCAACATGGCCTCTTATATAGCCGTCGGTGTTTTCCATTATTATTTACTTACCGGGGATAAAGCCTTCCTCAGACACATGTGGCCGACAGTAAAAGCCGGTATTAATTTCGCTCTCAATCTGCAGGCGCCCACCGGGGAGATTTACTGGGCGAAAAACAGCAAGGGGATTATCGATCCCATGGCGCTGTTAACGGGTTCCAGCTCTATCTATATGAGCCTCAAGTGTGCCCTTTCCATGGCCTCACTATTGGATAAATCTCTGCCGAGTTGGGATAAGGCCCTCCAAAAATTGGGAGACGCCATCAGGAATAAACCCGATTATTTTAATATGATCAAATCCCGCTATTCTATGGATTGGTACTACCCCGTTCTTTGCGGCGCCGTTACTGGGATGGAGGCCAGAAAAAGGATGGATAAATTCTGGGATAAATTTACCGTGCCAGAGTGGGGGGTTCGGTGTGTTTCCGACCGGCCCTGGGTCACCATGGCCGAGACATCCGAACTGGTAATAGCCCTAGCGGCTATTGGCGACTACAATCGGGCAGAAACGGTTTTCAGCTGGCTCAGGGACAAGAAATTCGATGATGGTTCCTATTGGATGGGAGTGACCTTTCCCGATGGAGTCATCTGGCCCGAGGAAAAGACATCCTGGACGGCCGCTGCCGTGCTTCTGGCCTATGATGCACTTAATGAGTTGACACCGGCCAGCCGACTATTCAGTCATAGTTTCTGGAACACCAGGGAAGCCGAAGAATCCCTTGCCCCGGACTTGCCTTCCGTTGGCCACGAACAAATACAGAGAATATAGGCCCCCGATTTTCAAAGACCTCCTGAAATAAACAAGGTAGATATCCGTTGAAAAGAGATCATCGTCCTTATAGCATCAAACGTCTGAGCCACCGGTTTGAAGTATGGTATGTAAATCATTTCCTGCGCCCTCAATTTGAGGAGTTAGGCAAGGACACGACCATCATGAAGCCTTGGTGTGTTGAAGTGAATGGCGGTCCTATCTCTCTGGGTGATTATGCCAATATCATAGCCACATCAGACAATAAGGTTAGATTGACGGTTTGGTCTAACAGGACAGGAGAAGGGAGTATCACTATAGGAAAATATTGTTTGATATGCGCCGGGGTCCGGATCAGTGCGGCCACGGAAATTAATATCGGGGACAATTGTATGCTGGCCAATCGCGCCTATGTCACCGATGCGGACTGGCATGACCTCTATGATCGAAGCATGTTTGTGGGACAGTCTTCCCCGGTAAGGATAGGAAACAATGTCTGGATCGGGGACAGCGCCATTGTCTGTAAGGGGGTTACCATTGGGGACAACAGTATTATCGGAGCCGGTGCTGTGGTTGTGAAGGATATCCCGCCCAATGTGATCGCAGCCGGTAATCCGGCCGTCATCCTGAAACAGCTCGATACGGACAGACCCATGCAGACCCGGGAAGATTGGTTTACGATCATATCCCACCTTACGGCCGAGGTTAAAGAGAAGGAAAAGAACAATCTCAAAGGCAATACCCTTTGGGGATGGCTGCGATCCATGATATTCCCGAGGAAAGGGGATTAACCTCCGATGAGAGTCGCCATTGTCGCCCCCCCGTATCCTCTGGAAGAAGCCCCTTCACCGCCGCTGGGTGTGTCCTACGTCGCCTCGGCCTTTGAGCAGGCGGGGGCGGAAGTGAAAGTCATTGACTTCATCGTGTCCCGATATACCCCGGAAAAGTTGCAGCGAGAGCTTAAGGAATTCCAACCTCGTATATTGGGGGCCACCTCGGTGACCATGAATTTTCCATTAGCGGCCGGCATAGTCCAAACAGCCAAAAAAATCGATCCTTCCTTGATCACCATGATGGGCGGACCTCACGTATCCTTTGATGTCGTCAATACCATGAAAACCTACCCTGAAATCGACATCCTGGTTATCGGCGAGGGGGAAAAAACCATATCAGAATTAATAGATCATTTTCAAGGTCAGGGGAATCGGTCGGACATCTACGGTATCGCCTTCCGGGAAAACGGAAAGATCATTCAAACCGGGAAGCGGGAGCTGATCCAAGATTTGAACACACTTCCCATGCCGGCGCGGCATCTGCTGCCCATGTCCCGTTATCAAGCCCTCGGATTTCCGGTTTCCATGATCACCGGCCGGGGCTGTCCCTATTCCTGCATTTTTTGCCAGGGCAGAAAAATGGTGGGTAGCAAGGCCCGCTCCCGAAAGGCCTCTCTGGTCGTGGATGAAATCGAACAGATTCTGTCTTATGGTTTTTCCCGGATCAACCTGGCCGACGACCTGTTTACCTCCGACAAGGGAAAAGTTCATGAGGTCTGTGAAGAAATTCGCAGGCGGAAGCTTTCCTTTAGCTGGACGGCCTTTTCGCGGGTCAACACCGTGGACAAAGAGACCCTGCAGTTGATGCGGGAGACCGGATGTGATTGTGTCAGTTTCGGCATTGAATCTGGAAACCCGGACATGTTGAAGCGCGTTAAAAAAGGGATCACTCTCGATCAGGCCAGAAAGGCCGTCAGCCTTTGTAAAGAAGTAGGGATCTTGCCTCACGCCTCTTTCATGGTCGGCCTGCCGGGAGAAACGCCTGAAACCTTGAAAGATACGGCGGCCTTTTCAAAGAGTCTCGACATGATCTTCGGATATCATTTTTTGGCCCCTTTCCCCGGTACAACGGTCAGAGAACAGATTGATCAGTACGATCTTGAAATCCTAACGGATGACTGGGCCCATTATGATGCCAACAGTGCCATAGTCAGGACATCAGCCCTAACCCCTGAAGCTATGAATCAATTCGTGGCTGAATTTGACCAGGAAATTCAGGAGGCATGGGAAAAACAGGTTCAAGGGTATCATGATAACACCAATACCCCCGAGGATAATTTAAGGGTGGCGGGACATTTCAGGATGCAGCTGGTCTATAAGATCCTTTCAGAAGACCTGTTAGAAGCCTGCGGGGCCTTTGTGATGGATTCGCCAAACGGCGGGCCTGAAACTACGTTTGATCTGCTGTGTAGAAAGATGGAAGAAGCGACCGGCTTCGATAGCCAACTGATCCACAAGACCTTAAAACATTTTTGGGATGCCGGCTATATCAAAGTCAAACAAGAGGAACATGGCTTCCTTTGGTACTGGACGCATAATAATAAGGCGGATTTCTTTGTGACTTGACTTAAGCATATATTGTCACATTTCATTTGTTATCTTTTTCTCTGAACTTTCAACTCCGATCTTTCTTTTTTTGACTCCCTCCTAATAAATACCCATTCCTCAAAGTTCGGCTACGTAAAACGTTTCCTCTTTTTCTCACTCTAAACAATTAAAGATCAGTAAGTCTAGTTTTAAGTGAATACTATAGTCTGTAGACATATAATCTGCAAAAACTTAACATTCGACAGAATAACAATTTACACTTACGAGGAGGGTTCCCTTGACTCTGGAAAACATATTCGGTCAGGTCCTTAAAAAAATTCGCTTGGAAAAAGGTTTTTCTCAAGAGCGCCTAGCCGATGAGAGTGGTTACCATCGGACATATATAAGTCTTCTTGAACGTGGTCAAAAAAATCCAACCCTTAGAACGATCTTTCAATTATCTAAATCACTCAAGATCAACCCCTCGGATCTTCTTCAACACATTGAAATTCAAGCCAAGAAATTGCTGAAAGACGATTATTTGGAAAGGAGACGTGACTGATGAAAATTATACAAGTGGAGCGACTTATTGACGCCGGAGAATTCTCGGCTACCAAAGAATGGAAGACGATTGAAGGGCAAATCTTACAAGCAATTAAGACCATCCGATGGCCACTCGATTCCGACTCATTTACTCTATATGATCAACCAGGAAAAGGCAGAGGGGAAGGAAATGGGGTTAAGCCGATAAAGGATGCCTGCATGCTACATCTGAAATCTTTGGGTTGGGGGCTTGAAACACATGTTGATATTGCCACCTTAAAAAAACCAGGGCCGATGGATGCTACCTATCCTGTTGGAAATCGACTTTTTTGTGTTGAATGGGAGACCGGAAATATATCCTCCAGCCACCGGGCAGTGAACAAGATGGCCCTTGGGATTCTTAAAAAAGTCCTCATAGGTGGAGTATTGATCCTCCCAACGAGGAATATGTACAAATACCTCACTGATCGAATTGGAAACTTCCCTGAACTGGAGCCCTATTTTCCTCTTTGGAAGGCTTTGAAAGTCGAAGAAGGGTTACTCGCTGTTATTGCCATTGAACATGATGCCGTCAGCCTGTCCGTCCCCCGCATCCCTAAGGGAACCGACGGTCGGGCCATGCAGTAAATAGCTACCGGCGTTGTAACATGACGATATATTCAGTCCTCATGGTATTGGCCATCCCGGTAATTTGCCGACTAATTTTTCGGACAAGATGAAGACCATGGTTGACACCAAGTTCAATAAACAATTCGTCAATCCCTTGGACATGATCAGGAGATATTCCGAGAATTTTGCTTAGCTGATTATTATTGGTTCCAACGACAATAGTACAGATTCGACCGGGACGTAACACCCGGCTGCATTCGGAAAGAATCTTTTCCATATCTAATTTGTAATTATCAAATTTCTGGCGGAGAGTTCTCCCACGAAGACCGACCATTTCTTCTCTTAACTTGTCGATATCCACCCCTAAAAAGTTCAAATGGAAAGAATCATTCTCTAAATAATCAATGGCAAAGCTGTAAGGGGGGGAAAATAAAATGCCGTCTATACTTGAATCAGGAAAATTTAAAGATCGGGCATCACCCGCTAAAGGTTTCGCCTCGGCCAGTTCGCTTTCAACCCCAAGCAAAACCTTCTGGATTTTTTCGGAAACAAAAAGATACCGTTCTAGGATGGCCTTGAATTGATCATATGGGGATTTTCGATTACTCCTTTCTGAATAACCGGCACTGTCCAAGTAAGCCAAAAGAAGAAAATTATAAACTTCTTTGGCCTCACATCCTTCTGGGAGATTACTGTCCCCTGCCGGACCTGGCACATAGTCGGCCATGGGTTCCATAAGGGAAAACAACTCTCCATAGACCGGTTCAACCCGCATCTTTTTCCCTTGTTTCGGTTGCCCAGCCAAAGCTTTAAAATGTTCGAAAACTTCCCGAGATTTTTTCAAGGCCGCCCGGATTGGGGGGAGAGGAACAGTGAGACCGTCTATTTTCGCCTGGACCATAAACCGGCAAAATGGGCTGGCATCAATACCAACCGACTTAATTCCCATTAATCGCGCTTCAATTAGAACGGTTCCAGAACCCATCATTGGATCGAGAATAGTATCTCCCGGTTTTAGTCCCATTATATTGATTAGCCCTTTAATCATTTGAGGGTGGAACTTTCCACGGTAAGGGAATAAACCATGGGTTCCATATCCGGTCTTAAACTGGTTGGTTTGGAAAAAGGAACGTAACCTTGATGATGAGTGCTGTGGCAATTGAACTGGTTCCC
Organism: uncultured delta proteobacterium; assembly: GCA_963802945.1. Lineage (GTDB taxonomy): Bacteria > Desulfobacterota > RBG-13-43-22 > RBG-13-43-22 > RBG-13-43-22 > RBG-13-43-22. The sequence goes on along the minus strand of CAWDKY010000015.1, from coordinate 458,492 downwards.
CGCTGCACATTAGAAAATGACGCGTAAACTTATTATCAACGCTGGCAAAATATGCTCCATTTCTAATAAGTTCTTCATCTTTAAGAATCTGACTCTCATAAAAAGCCAACTGGAGCTCATACACCTCGCTTAGTTGCGGAACAAGTTCAAGGTGTTTGGGAAATAAATGGTGATACATGTTGGATGATAAGACTCCGGCAATATCATGGCCTGACTTGTTCTTATTTTGTGAAATTTTCATTTAACATTCCTTTTTAACTTTTTATTGTTTTTCTGTAACGTGATGCCGGCCGCCGGACGTTGGGCTCTCATCCATAAATCAATTTCATCCTGGTCAAATCGCCATTGAATGCGCACCTTTGAACCGGGGAGTTCTCTTTTTTGAGCCATGTCATAGATTTTATCATCACTCATTTGTAAATATTCAGCTATCTGCCTTACCGTCATCCACTTAGGCATTGCATTATCTCCCCAAGTCCGCCATTTCTTAATAAAACATAATATTTCATAATATAACCTAAAATATCGGAAGTTAAAAATCAAGAAATATTTTACAAAATAAATAGGTTGTCCCTCCAAGTCTTTGGTTACCCCAAGGCGGAATTCCGAACAACAACTCCGAACTTTTTCTACTTTTTCCTTGACTTCCCTCTTTTTTGCCTTTATAAACCAATTATTACCCAATTTCCCTAGGGCCTTTTTTTTAAACACCTCTTCACCCGTTGTTTGTGAAGGTAACATTTCCTTGCTTTTTGAAGTAAGTTGCCCGGTCAAATGGCCGGTTGAAGTGATAGGTGAACAGGTCATCCTTTTTTCGAACGAATAAATATTCAGCCTTTTTTTATTATAATAAGTTTGTGTCATTGAATAACTGAGAGAAAGAGTCAAGAGCAGACTTGACCCGTTTAAATTTTATAAGTTTCAAACTAGGAGGGATTTTATTATTTAAAGTTAAAGGATTTTTTAAAATTTCCGATAAATAATATAGGATGTAATAACAAACAGATCCTATAAAAAAATGGCAAGGAGGGACTATGCTAATCGAAAAAAAGCCAAAAGAGGGTTTTATAGTGGAAGTTTGTAAGAAAGAAGGCTTGTCAAACGAACAATGTATTAAGAAAATAGATAAAGAAATAAACACGGTTGTGGGTGAAATTAAGGACAAAACAAAGAACGGTCATATTATAAATGCTCCGATGTCCCGTTAAATCCTTCAAAAATAAAAATGTGTTTTTATTTATTTGCCCCATACGCGAAAATTGATATCGTTTATGCTTACGAAGATATAAAAATACTTGCCCAAGGTTCCTCTGAAATTCGTACGGAATTTTTTGTCCAGAATTGTTCTCCGTCTCCAATTGAAAAGCTAATATTAATCTATCCAAACTCCTTCATTGAGAAGTGGCGATATGATGAATTTTCTTATTTTCTTGATGATAATAAAAGACTTAAAGATTTATCCTCAGATTTTAAGGAGCCACAAAGTAAGGTAAATAACCATTATAATAAAGTTCCTTCAAAATCCATAAAATGGATTCCCCCAGAAGTAATCATTGAAGAAGATTACCCTGGCAAAAAAAATCAGAGAATTGAACATAAGGGAATTGTTTCCGAATATAAAACTAATGTTTTTGACGATGAAGTTTTTGATTGGGAAGAGATTAAAATTCTGGATGAGATCAAATTTACCTTTGTGACTATAAATTGTAAAGAATCAATCCAACCTGGAATGATATATGCGTTTAAGCTTTTTTTTAATCCTATAACTACTTGTATTCTCAAAGAGAAAAAACGACAACTTAACAAAATTCAAAAATTATTTGATACGGTTAAGGGGGTTCCTCTTTTTTTTTCAATTATTGATCCATTTGAGGTAAAAAATAAGTTTATAAAGGAACTCAAAACCTTTACGGAACAAATTGAAAACAGAAAACTCCCTCGAAGTGAGTTGGCAGCCTATAAAGACCAATTGAACTCGATGGATAAAAAAATCTTTAGAGATGGTTTAGAAAATCCAAAAACGTCAACAATCATATCCGATTATAGAATTTTAATAAGCTTAAAACGGGGTATAGATTTATTGAGAATATCAGAAGCCGGTGATTTAAAAAAAGTGGATCCATTTCCAGAGATTTTTGTTTCTGATGATACAGGTCCGATGGAACTATTCCAATTTTATACAGGGAAAAAATATCTTGATGGAGAGCCAGAAACATTTTCTTATAGAATTAATATTTCGGTCAAACGAAAGCTTTTTTAATGATAGATTCTAAATCGATTATTTTTGGCCGCAGAGCAATAATAACGACCTTTTTTATTTCTATACTGGCAGGGGGAGCTTTTCAAAAAGGCCTTGAATTATTTTATAATCTTGGTTTTCCTGTATCTCTGGACTCGAAATTTCTAATGATATGGAGTCCACTTTTTGTATTATTATCTTTTATTATCAGATTTTTACATTGGTAGGTTATTGTATTTAAAAACCTTAGAAGAAAATCCTCCTAACGCCCTAAATTTCAGCTGGGGTTATGATTTCAGCCTTATTATCATGGAATTGTCAATTCTATACTTTTATGCGCTGACTTTTAAAAATAATAATATTGATCTCTTTTTCAAACTAATAATAACCCTCCTTTTTGTTGACTGCTTTTGGATTTTTTCGATGTATTTAATTGGAAAAACAAATCCAAAATTTGTTAGGAAGTCAATCCCTTGGCCATGGTTTGAGATAAATTGTTCTACCATGATAATTATTTTGATTTTGTTTCCTTCTATTATTGGTCCTTATGATAGCTACTTGTGCCTAGACCAACCAAAAACGAAAGTTATATACCTTAGTATTATTTTATTGCTGAGCTCTTTTGCTGATATAATTTTTATAGATTGGTCCTTCATATTCATTAAAAAAGGCTGGAAATTTAATAGAAATAAATAAAAAAATTTGGTTTAGTGGTTTTTGGGGTCACCCATTAAAAGGCCCTGTCAAGAGAAAAAGGTTCTCCGTATGCAAGAAAGAGCAATTTTTTTCTTGCAGGGAATAGACGTGTTAGAACCGCCCCAGGTTTTCAACGTCTTTACTCTTGCTGAAATTTCACAGGTTGATGTTCCGTAGGAGTGGACGTTGGTTCTAAAACAACTTATTTTTTCCCATTGGGCCGATTTTTTTTGATCTAACCCAATTATTCTACATCGCTTTATCATCCATCCCAAAACAAAAGATGAGTGGGTAAACGGGGTCAGGCACTAGTAATACAGAAGAGTGACGACACTGAACATTCCTTGGCTTCCATGATGGTGAGAAGACGGAAGCAGGCGCATGCGGTTCAATGACATCAACTCCCAATCTTTAAATAAGAAACTTGGGACAACGCCTATTTAAACTTTTCCCCTTGACCCATTTTTTTTCTTTGCCTATACTTTACCCATCAAAAAGCAGCTTCTTTTCCAATCCAGGTCTTGCAAACCATTTCCAGTTTATCTTCCAAAGATACTGAGAATCGACAAAGAACAGATATGCCTGAAAACGGCGCCCCCAAAGGGGCAAAAACCATACTTATTGAAACGCTGACCAAAGCGGATCTGCCGAGGACAGTGCTTCGTTTGGCCTGGCCCGTTGTCTTGGAGACGACTTTTTTCGACCTCGGTGGACTCATCAATACTATTCTGGTGGGCCGTCTTGGCGCTTCAGCCCTGGCCGCTGTCGGCCAATCCCTGGGGGCAGGGCGCCCGGAAGTGGGTGAAATGGCCGCCCGTCTTGCGCGGAAATACGCTATGATGGTCATGACTATGGTCGGAGTTATCATGTTTTTCTTCGGCGCCGGGATGGCCTCTCTCTTCATATCCGATCTGCAGGTGATTACCCTGTCGGCCTTGAGCCTGAAGATATGGGCCTTGGCCATGCCCATGATGGGAACGAGCAATACCCTGGCCGGCGGTCTCCGAGGTGCCGGCGACACCAGGTGGGTATTGTTGATCATGACCGGCTGCATTTGGCTCTTACGACTTCCGCTGGCTTATTTTCTGGCCCTCGCTATTCAGCTTGGCCCTGTTGGAGCATGGTCGGCGGCTGTATTGGATATCAATACACGAGGAGCTTTACTCTGGTGGCGTTTTTCCAGAGGCGACTGGAAAAAAATCAAGATATGAGCCTGACATTACCCGGACCTTGTTCCTTGTTTCTGCTCCCTGGTTTTATCCTTGACTTCCCTTTCAATGGTAATTTAATATAAAAAAAACTGTCAAATATCTTTCATCATCTTCTTTTCTCCTCATGGACAATAAGGACGTAGCCCAAATCCTCAACGAGATCGCCCTGCTCCTGGAACTGTCCGGGGGAAATCCATTCAAGATCAGGGCCTATGCCGAAGGGGCCCGGATCATTGAGGCCCAAGAGTCTTCTGTCTCGGAACTGATTCGTTCCGGAACCCTTTCCCAGATCAAAGGTATCGGCAAGACCCTTTCCCTTCAGATTACCCAACTGATCCAAGACGGCTCCATCCCTTTGCTTCAAGAACTCAAGGCAACCTTCCCGGAAGGTGTCCGGGAGATGCTCCGAGTGCCTGGCCTTGGTCCCAAGAAGGTCAAAGAGTTATTTGAGAAACTGGGCATCAAGTCCGTAGGCGAACTGGAGTATGCCTGCCATGAGAATAGATTGTTCACCCTGCCGGGTTTTGGCCCGAAATCCCAGGAAAAAATTCTGCAGGGGATCGAGCAATTCAAGCGATTTCAAGGGCGTTTTCTTTTTGGAGGGATCTATCCCTTGGCCTCAGAAGTTCTTGAGAAGATCAACAAACACCCCAAGACCCTCCGGGGCTCTCTGGCTGGAAGCCTGCGCCGCAGGATGGAAACCGTAAAGGATATGGACCTGGTGGCCGAAAGCGCCCATCCGGAAGATGTCATGGATTTTTTTATCAGCCTGCCGATGGTCAATCAAATCCTGAGCAAAGGTTCAACCAAATCCTCGGTGCTTCTCGATAGCGGTGTCCAAGCAGACCTCAGGGTTGTAAGGCCAAAACAATTTCCTTATGCCCTCCATCACTTCACTGGCAGCAAAGAGCATCATATGATCTTACGGCCCAGGGCCAAGGATCTGGGCTACAAAATCAATGAATATGGGTTGTTTAAGGGAGAAAGCATCCTTCCCTGTAAAAATGAAATGGATATCTACCGCCTATTGGGACTTGATTATATACCGCCGGAACTTCGTGAGGGCTGGGGGGAAATCGAGGCCGCAGAAAATTATACCCTGCCGGTCCTGGTGGAGGAAAAGGATATCCGGGGGGCCTTTCATTTCCATACCCATTTCAGCGACGGAACTCCAACCCTTTCTCAATGGGTTCAGGCGGCTGACCAAGCGGGTTTAAAGTATCTTGGTATTTCCGACCACAGCCAGTCGGCCGCTTATGCCGGGGGATTAAAGACGGATCAGTTGGAAAAGCAGCGGGCAGAGATAGCCGCTATAAATCAGAAACAAAAAAAGGTGCATTTGTTTTGGGGGATCGAATCCGATATCTTGCCGAACGGATCGCTCGATTATTCCGACGAGGAATTGGCCCAATTCGATTTTGTCATCGCCTCGGTCCATTCCCGTTTTAACATGACCGAGGCGGAGATGACCCGTCGGGTCATTCGAGCTATAGAAAACCCCTACACCACGATGTTAGGGCACCCGACAGGCCGCCTTCTTCTGGCCCGTGATCCATATCCGGTGGATATGAATCAAGTCCTTGAGGCTGCGGCGCATAATGGAGTCATCATCGAATTGAACGCCAACCCCCATCGCCTGGATCTGGACTGGCGGTTGATGAAAAAGGCCAAAGAGCTGAGTATCAAGATCGCCATCAATCCCGATGCCCATCACCTGGACGGACTGGAAGATATTTCCTATGGAGTGGGCATGGCCCGCAAGGGCTGGCTGTCTAAAGAAGATGTTTTTAATTGCTTGGATAGCGAGCAGGTACAATCCTATTTGAGCAACTTAAAAAAATGACTTAACCCGGCTCACTTATCACCTTCTTCAAGTTAAAAAGTAATCTTCCGGAGATCAAACCGCTTCCACCACGGTGGCGATACCAATACCTCCACCACCGCAGATCATCTGGAGGCCGGCCTTCCCGCCAGTGCGCTTGAGGTGATGGACCATCTCCCCGAAGTAAACGGCCCCGGACGCACCAATAGGATGTCCCAAAGCAATGGCCCCCCCCGTCGGATTCACTCTGGGGTCGAAGCGGTCGTAGCCGAGCTCATCTGCAAACTGGAGCAATGGGGAGGCGAAAGCCTCGTTGGGCTCAATGATGTCCATGTCCTTGATGGTCTTGCCGGCTCGCTTGAGGGCCTTCCTCGCGGCCGGGATTGGCGCCAGGAGCATGGGCACCGGCTCGCCCCCGGCCACGGCGCAGGACACAATTTTACAGAGGGGCTCAATGCCCAGTGTCTCAGCCTTGTCCGCGCTCATGAGCAGGACCGCCGCCGCTCCATCTACGATCTGCGAGGAGTTGCCTGCGCTGACCAGCCCTTTTTCCTTGAATGGAGTGGAAAGGGCCATGAGATCCCGGAGGTATCCTTCCGGGTTCTCCACCGCCTTTGTCCTCAGAACTTCATCTTTTTCCACTTTTCGGGTCACTCCCTCCCAGGTGAACTCGAAGGGGACAATATGATCGGCAAACCATCCCTTCCTTTCGGCCTGAATCGCTTTCTGCATACTCCACATGCCGAAGCGCTCCAGGTCCTCCCGGGTGTGACCCTGGTCCGCGGAGATCATCTCGGCACAAACCCCCTGAGGTACGCTCAGGCCGCCTTCCTCAAGTCGAGATGATAAACGAACCGGATAATTGGCATCAACAGCTACTTGAATATCCGACATCATATTATAGTGGGACATAATCTCCACACCTCCGCAGACCATGATGTCCCCTTCCCCGACCATGATCTCGTGCGCAGCGATATTGATGGCCTTGAGTCCGGCATTACAGTACTGGTTCACCGTGCAGCCCGCCGCCTCGTTAGGGATACCGGCCAGGAGGGAGGCCACGCGTGCAATATTGGCGCCTTGCTCCCCGATCTGGCTCAGACACCCAATAATCACGTTTTCGATTTCCTTTTCATCGAACTTGGGACATCGGGAGTGAACCCTGTCCAACAATCCCCGGAGGGTGTTGGCCAGGAAATCCTGAGCTGATGCCTGGCAAAGCTGGCCGCCTTTCTCCATTCCCTTCCGCCCCGACTTGCCGATAGCCGACCTCACCGCATCCACGACTACCACTTCCTTCAATTTCGTCATGTTCGCATCTCCTTTTCTTTAACCATTTTCGTCATTGCCCATCCAGAAGAAACCCTTTCATTCTTCCTGGCAACTCCATCCATCATGCCTCACCACAACTTTTCACTACTAGAAAAGATTTTTTTATAGGGGAGATTATAAAATGGGAAGAAAAAAAGAGTCAAGTAGAAAGGTGGAATCGTCTCGATACCTAGGCGTGCATACATCTACAACAAGTGACGTCATTAGAGCAAAGATTAACACCAAGAAAAAATACTTGGCCCTAATATTACTAATATTACACCTATCTCCTTTCCAAAAGTTTTTAGCTTGGATTGCTTGGCTAGGCAGAAGGTTTTTGTCGGTAATTTTGATGGCTGATAACTGAGGACGACGGACAATTATCTAAAACCTTATCCATTGACTTTAGGATGAACAGGGGATATTTTTAATTCATAAAGACAAATTAAATGGAGGAGGCCATGCCCAGCGAGGTTTATCAAAAGTTACGTGAAAAACTAGATCAATATTCATGCGGCTTTCCGCTTACCGAATCGGGAGTGGAGTTCAAAATTCTGAAAAAGATTTTCACCGAAGAGGAAGCTGAAATGTTTTTAGGATTGAACCTACAAGTTGAAACAGCCGAGGAAATTGCCAAGCGGCTTGGACGCCCAATTGAAACCGTAGAGCCAATCCTGCAAAAAATGAATCGAAAGAGAAATATTTTCACCTGGCACAGGGGAGAAACAGTTAACTACGGGGCCGTCCCTTATATCCTGGGCCTCTATGAGTTTCAACTCGATGCCATGGATAAAGAATTGGCCAAGCTGTGTGAGCAATATTTTAATGAAGCCTTCTTAGATAGTCTGACGTCGGTAGATCCCCTGATGCGGGCCATTCCCATCAACCACTCTCTGGAAGTTTCTAATCCTGTGGCCACCTATGAGGATTCCAGGGAACTCGTCAAGAAAAAGAAACTCATATCCCTGACCAAATGTATCTGCCGGGTTCAACAGGGACTGGTAGATAAGGGTTGCGGTAAACCGGTAGAGGTTTGTTTGCAATTCGGGGCTTCAGCCCAACATTATATTGAACAGGGGTTGGGACGCCAAATATCTGTGGAGGAAGCGTTGAAGGTCCTGGATGTGGCCGAAGAGGCCGGACTGGTGATTCAACTGACCAACTCTCAGAATCCAGGGGGATTATGCTGCTGCTGCGGCGATTGTTGCGCCCTCCTTCGTGCCCTGAATAAGATGCCCCACCCGGCGGACGTAGTAATCTCCGATTATTTTGCCGTTGTGGATCAAGATCTCTGCCCGGGTTGTGAATCCTGTCTTGACCGTTGCCAGATGGGGGCTATTGAAATACAAGATGGGAACACAGCTCAGGTCAATCTTGATCGGTGTATCGGGTGCGGTCTTTGTGTAACCCAATGTCCAACCGAGGCGCTTCATCTGGAGAGGAAGCCGGAAAGCCAAAGATATATACCCCCGAAAAATGCCATGGAAACCCTGAGGATGACGGCTCTGAAGCGGGGTAAGGCGGCCTAAAGGCAAAGGAACAATAGGTTAAAGGATGGAATATCGTAAGTTCGGAACAACCGACTTGAAAGTCTCAGAGCTGGTCTTCGGCGGCGGGGCGGTCGGCGGTATCTTGATCAATTCGGATGAAGCAACAAAACGGGCGGCTGTCCGACGGGCCATGGAGGCTGGAATCAACTGGATCGATACCGCTCCCTCATACGGAATGGGCCGGTCCGAGGAAGCGCTGGGCTGGCTCCTCAAGGAGATCGACGATGCCCCCTATATCTCCACAAAAGTCACCATAGACACCAAAGACCTGAGCGATATCCCAGGGCAGATTGAAAGGAGCCTGGCGGCCAGCCTTGAGCGCCTTAAACGCAATTCCGTCACCTTGCTTCAACTGCACAACCGGATCGGACCTCTAACCAAGGGGTATACGATCGCGGCTTCCGATATTTTACGCAAGGGTGGTATTCTTGACGGTTTTGAAAGGGTGAAGGATCAGGGGCTCATTCAATATTTCGGGATCACGGCCCTGGGTGAAACGCCGAACATCATCAAGGTAATTGAGAGCGGACGGCTTTCTTCCGCTCAGGTTTATTATAACCTTCTTAACCCGAGTGCAGGATTCCGCCTACCCAAAGCCTGGGAGGTCTATGATTTTTCCGGCATCCTGGATGCCTGTGAGAAATACGGCGTGGCCGCAATGGGTATACGGGTTTTTTCAGCGGGCGTCATTGCCACCGAGGCTAGAACAGGCCGCGAAAGGCCGCTCACCCCGGGGGACACGGTTGAAAGTGAAACGATTAAAGCCAAAAAGATTTTTGCCGAAATCGGGAACGATTATGGGACAAGGGCCCAAACGGCCATACGCTTTGCCCTGGCTCAAAAGAAGCTCTCCTGCGTCATTTTTGGTCTGGCCGAGCTTGACCATCTCGAAGAGGCGATTGCCGCCCAGATCAAAGGGCCTTTGCCCCAAGAAGGCCTTGAACGTCTGAGAGCGGTCTATGAAAAAGGGGGAATCCATCCGCCCTTGGGGAAAAATTCTGATTAAGATTTGTTTAACCGGATTGGGTTGGAACCCCTCACCCGGTTCCCGGCTATGATATAATTTTAAGTATCACCGGTTCCTTTCGCTCCGGCATGGGCGGGATCGCCTTGGGATAGCCGATGATAATGGATCCGAAAATCCTGTAATCTTCGGGAATGCCCAGTTCACTGCGGATGGCTTTGTCTTCAATCAATGTTCCTTGGAAAGCGAAACAGGTCCCCAATCCCCGCGCTGACGCACAAAGCATGAAATAAGCTGTCAGTATTCCGCAGTCGATCGGCAGGGTCCGGACATCCTTCGGCCCGACAATCAAAACCAGGGCCGGGGCGTTATAAAATGGGCTGAAGGTCCCGCTCTTGACCGCGGCCTCGATCATCTTGTAAGGTGAATTGGGATTCTTGTCCAAATCTTCCAGGATGATTTTTTTCTGCGCTTCTGTGATTCGGTTTATAAATGTTCTGCTGTTGATGATGACAAAACGCCAGGCCTGGAGGTTGCGGCCATTGGGGGCCTTGATACTGTCCTTGATGATCTCCTTGATGAGATCAGCGGATACGGCTTTGTCCTCATAATCCCGAATGGCCCGTCTGACTTCTAATAACTTTTTGAAATCCATTTTTCTTCTCCTTGGTAAACTTTTTTTGATGAAAAAGGCCGTTTAAAAAATTTGGCTTTTTTTTGCAACATTAAGTCGTTTATTAACCCCCCACACACACAAAATATCTTCGAGCAATACATTCAGCAATTCATAACCTTTCCTGGTTACAACAATCAGTTGCCTTCAGAAGGGCGCACCTTGTCAAATATTTTTTAAGGCCACTCCTCTATTTCTGAAAGACAAATCCACGGTGAAATCCAAGAAAAGGAAGAGGTCTTTTTAGGGAATCATGCCTGTCAGGGACCATTGATCTTTAGCTTGTTCGTATTTCAGCAGATAAACCCTCTGATCATCGGCCTTGATTTTAAAATAAAGATGGTCTTCCCCATACCATTGATCCAGGATCTCTATGACCTTAAAGGTCCTTTCCAGGAGTTTAAAAGAAATCGGTCTCTCCCCATACCTGAAGCCCGAGTAACAGGACACTTCAATTTGAAAATCTTGATCTGACATTACACTAAGTTATCATTTTCTTTCCATTTGATCAAATAAGTTCCCCTTGAACTTACCTTGCAATACTTGGATCGGGTATGGTATGTTTCAACCACATTGATTAATATTAATAAGGAAGGGAACACCCCAGACCTCATGGAATGGATAGCCTATTTTATAGACCTGTTTTTACACCTGGATCAACATTTGAGTGTCATTATCCGGGATTACGGCCTCTGGACTTATCTGATCCTTTTTGTCATCATTTTTATTGAAACCGGGCTGGTGGTTACCCCATTCCTTCCAGGAGATTCGCTCCTCTTTGCTGCGGGCAGTTTCGCCGCCCTTAGCGCTCTCGATATTGGGTGGCTCGCTGCTTCTCTTCCCCTTGCTGCCATAGCGGGCGACTCGACAAACTACTGGATAGGCCGGGGTATCGGGGCAAAACTTCTCGCCGGTAAGGGTTCCCGGTTCATCAACAAGGCGTACCTCGACAGGACCCATAACTTTTATGAAAAGTACGGGCGAAAAACCATCATTCTCGCCCGCTTCGTCCCTATCGTGCGCACCTTTGCCCCCTTTGTGGCCGGCATAGGAAAAATGAGATACAGCCAGTTCATCACCTTCAGCGTGGCGGGCAGCATCTGTTGGATTCCTGTCTTCGTGTTAGGCGGGTTTTACTTCGGCAATATACCTGTGGTCAAACGGAACTTTACCCTTGTTATTTTTGCCATTATTTTCATCTCTGTGCTGCCGGGTATTATTGAATTCTTTCGTCAACGGATGGAATCTTCAAAAAATAATCGGAGCAGGGCGGTTTAAATTCTGTAACACGAGGCATTGAACATGGAGAAAAAATTTGAATTTCTAATATCTTCGGTTTATCCTTAACAGAATAAAGAAAACCTTTCGTCTCACTCCCACCCCTTCGGGGGTTACCCGGTTTCAGCAACCTGTAATTTTCTCTAAGGCCTTTCAATCAAGAACTGTGTCTGATGTGAACGATCTCTCCGTCTTGGACCTTATAGTCTTTGCCTTCCAAACGAAGCTTGCCCTTGTTTTTAGCCTGATTCATTCCTCCCAGTTCGATCAATTCCTCATATCCCACCACCTCGGCCCGGATGAATCCCTTGGCCAGGTCTGAATGGACCGTGGCTGCGGCTTCCAGAGCCGTGGCTTCACGCCTGATGGTCCAGGCACGCACCTCGTCTTCACCAACCGTGAAAAAGGATTGCAGACCAAGCAGATCATAAGAAAGCTGGAGTACCCGGCTGCGACTTAATTCAGTTAAGGCATATTCTTGCATAAACACGGCGGCATCATCCGGAGGCAGTTCCGAGATCTCCTTTTCCAGCCTGGCTGACAGATAAACCACGGCACTGGCTTGATGCTGATATGGAATATCCATTGTTTTTCTATCATCCCCGGTATTGACCACCACTAATACCGGTTTGAGGGATAAAAAACCATATCCCCGAAAGGGCTTGATGGTTTCGTCACTCAGCCCCAGGTCCCGCAAGGGTTTTTCTTCTTCCAGGGCCGCCTTCATGGATTCGAGCCATTGTTTTTCTTTAAGACCCTGTTCCCGGTCCAGAGACCCCTTTTTCAGGCCTTCCAAGAGCCGGTCATACCGTCGCTCAACGGCAGCGAGATCCTGCAATAAAAACTCGGTATCGAGAAGGGTAAGATCCCTAATGGGATTGATAGAACCCTCACTATGAGCTACAGAAGGATTATCAAAGGCCCGTAAGACATGGACGAAGGCGTCCATCTGACCAAGGAGGTTGACAAAGGCCCCAGGAAGCCCCTTTTCACTGAGCCCTTTATCCAGTCCGGCGATATCGGCAAAGGTTACCTGGGCATAGACGGTCTTTTTGGGTTTAAAAATCTTTGTAAGTTGATCAACCCTCGGGTCGGGTATCTCGGCCATTGCGGTATGGATTTCTAATTTTCCGGAAGCATAAGCTGAGATCGCTTTTTCTCCTCCGGCCAAGGCTTGAAACAGGGTCGTCTTTCCTGTTTGCGGGAGTCCAATAATTCCAATTTGCATGTCTGTTAGTATGCCCTAATCAAGGACCGGGGTCAAGGGGAGGCTGTTATTGTTTCCCAATATTGTCAAAGAAAGGTTGAGAGAGGTAAAGAAAAACAAATAAACGGTAAGCCGAATAGATTCTTAGTCGTCTAAGCGTATTGATAATTTTCTTTTACCGTGAAATACCTGGATTATCACCCGTGCTCTTTTTTCCCGGGACGAATAGCTATATTGATTTATCCTTAATTCGCTCTCCGGCAGAATAGTGATAAGGGAATCGTCCTTCAAAACTATTTGTGCCTTAGATTCTTTTTCCGTCTGGACCAAATGGCCGACTAAAACAGGGTCACCTGCCTTTACGGGAGTTGCCTTTTCCTCACTGAGTAATCTGACCGTAACCCTGCCTTGCACTTTGGGAATAAGGCCGGGCCGAGCTTCCGCCCAAAGAGACCCCTCCAGGACAAAAAAAACCAGCAGAACCGACAAAGACCGTGAACGACTAATAGGGATCATCTGCTTCAGAACCGACAACAGCATTAGGCTAAAGGCGAAGAGCAAAAAATTCATTGGCGTTAAGATAGTGAATAGCACAAAAGAATCCCTTTTAGTTTGAAAAACCGGTTAAAGTTTAAAGACCTTGGAACCATCCGTCCGCTTTAGTCTGACTTGATTGCCGAGAATAAGCAGGCCTTTTCTTTCGCCCAGGGCGATCTACTCCTGGGTCAAAACTTCTTTTCCCATCTTATTAGCTTATCAGGATTATTAAGGTAAAGGCTTATACCGACTGGCGGTTCTTATTTTTATTGCAGCTCCTCCACCACCACCACCACCTCCTCCTCCGGAGCCACCCGAACCGGGTCCGGGTGCTCCAAAGCCGAGGCCCGTTGGGCCGCCCGGAGGGGTATATCCGAATGCCGGTCCCTGGGTTGTGGAGGCCTCGCTATAGGCATTGGCGATTAGTGTCGAATCCACTCCTGCTGCTAAGCAGCTCTTACAAATCTGGGTTTGGCTTGCTCCGGCCTGAATTGCGGCTGAAAAAATAAGAGTTATTCCCTTCAATAAATCCTCTCTTGATAACTTCATTTTAGCAATACCCTCACAGGCGCCTTTAACCACAGATCCCGCCGGATACTTGGCGGTAATGGCCAGATAGGTAACATTGGCCGGATCGCCCCCGGCCTTAATAATTGCCCCGATGGCATCTTCCAGGCTCATTCCGCCAGCAATGGCGCTTTGAATAATTTGGGCAATATCCCGGCCTGAGGCCACATCAGCCGCTATGGAGGCCTCCAGAGTATTCGACTCCCCAGCAGCGGACAAAGAGAAAGGGAGAATAAGACTCGACAGGCATAAAACGGTAAATATAAAAAGACTTGATCGCTTTAGTATAGATTTAATCATAAACACCTCCATGGATGGCCTGGCCTCGGTTGGTTTATGCAATTTTTCCTGATACCTTATTCGTTTTTCAAATCAGTTTTCACTAAATATAATTTTATTTTTTAATATAATGAACAAAATGTCAAGTAATTTTATTGACTTGAAATACTTAAAAATTGCAGGCAAAATAATGGCTTATTTCAGGACCTACTCTAGAGCTTTGATTCAATTCGGAGAGTCGATGTATCAAACCATCTTATTCAAGAGCTTAAAAAGTGGAAACTTCGCTGTCCTATTGGGGAGCTTGATCTTGTCTTTCCGGGAGCAGACGGGAAGCCTTCCTCTCACGATAATGTAGCCAAAAGGTATTTTAACCCGGCCTTAAGACGGGCGGGATTAAGACAGGTATCTTTTTATTCGTTAAGACATACTAACGCTTCCATGCGAATCCTGGCCAACCAAAACATCAAATATTTATCCACTCAACTGGGACATTCCAGTATCCAGATCACCCTTGATGTTTATGGGCACTTGTTTAATGATGCCAATTTTAATCGGCAACAAGTGGATCTTTTGGAGAGTTCTTTGAACTCCGTTAGAATATCGTTAGAAAATGAGGTAAAATTGACTTATAAAGAGAACTCAAAAGATGTAAGTGGTTATTTTTACTTGGCGGGCGATGCGGGACTTGAACCCACGGCCTTTGGTTCCGGAGACCAACGCTCTATCCACCTGAGCTAATCGCCCTTAACTTGAAAATTACTGAGAGCCAATTTTAAAGAAGTCCGGGGAAGCAGGACAGTTAGGGGAAACGACTCATTTAAAAAGAAAATAATTCGGCGAAATCAATTTTCATGTCTTGAAGGTGCCCCTAAAAGGCATGAACCATTAATATCTATTAAAAAATATATCAGATTGAGGGGAAAAAGACAAATGGAAAAAGAAGATCTCTCTCAACTTAAGATTTCTAGAAACGGATCGGCGTCTGCCCTATTAGTCAGACCTCAGAAAAAAGGACGGGTCATTCTAATCGTAGTGGTTCTTTGCCTGATTTTTATCGGTATTCTCTAATGGGGATTTGTTGACCGCCCCGATAGTAAGATTTGAAAAGGTTTTTTATCTCAACCAAAGGAAGGGAATCAGCGGCAGGTTGATTCATTTCTTTCCCCCTCTCAGAAAGTGATCCTCCCGATTTCCGAAATCACAAAAAGGCCGCAGAAAACAGGAAGGACACTTGGGGGCAAGGGCCGTACAAAGCATTCGACCGTGTTCAATCATCTGGTGTGAAAAAACAATCCAATGCTTCTTGAGGATCAAAGGCATCAAGGCGAACTCGATCTTGACCGGGTCTTTTTCTTGAGTCAGGCCCAGTCGCTGGGAGATCCGGCCCACATGGGTATCGACGACAATCCCGGGAATGCCGAAGGCATTGCCCAGGACTACATTGGCGGTTTTGCGGCCGATCCCCGGCAAGGCTACCAGCTCCTCCATAGTCTGAGGTACTTTTCCTTGATATTGATTAATCAATTCCCGGCAGCATTGTTGAATATTCTTGGCCTTGTTATGAAAGAACCCCGTAGGCCTGATATCTTCCTCCAGATCCATTAGGGGAACCCGGACATAATCTTGGGCGGTCTTATATTTTTTAAACAGGGTCCTGGTTACCTCGTTGACCCGTTTGTCTGTGCACTGGGCTGATAGGATGGTGGCGATCAAGAGCTCCAAGGGATTTTTAAAATGGAGGGAACATCGGGCTTGGGGATAAGCTTGATTCAAACCTTTATCTATTTCAGTAGCCTTTTCATCTAAGGTCAAAACCTTCCCTGTTTTCATTTTTTCCATTTGATATTTTCCCCTAGGCTGCAATTAATGTAACTTTCCACATTAACACAAAACCTTCCTTGAAGCTTATCATTTTTATCGCTCCTGGAAGAAACAAGTTTCAAGTTGTATAATTGACCTATGTTTCATTTTTCAGATCCTCACTGGTCGCCAGATTCCCTGATTCAACCAGAGACGGGAAAAGGCTTCTCCCGCAGGGATAACCTTCCCCGCTAAACCGTCGGGATCGATTTCAATCGGTTTCCCATAATAAGGGTCCCAGGGTTCCACAATGACGGCCCCTTCATCCAGTTTTATATTAATCGGCTGGATCGGGTCTCCCCAGGATCGGGATCGAGTCGCCTTACTGAGACTGTCCATTGTTCCAAATTTCAACAGCTCGTGAAGGGTGACCAAGGTCGGGGGACTAAGGGGTATCTCCCCATGCAAATTCCTTTGAAGGCCCTTCCCCGGGCTGACCCAGAGCCCATGAACGGTTTCCCGATCATCCGGAATACATTCCTGGTCTTCCGGCATAAAGGCTACAAAAAAACGGGTATCAAATCGTTTGGGCATGACCTCCGGTGTAATCCAATGGGACCATGGGAAAAGATTTGAAAAGGAAAGCATCCAGTCTTCATCCGATACCCTCCTGCGAAACCATCCTTCATCGAGCTCTTCAGTGGAAGGTCGCTCATTGGTTCTTCTAAAAGAACCGTTCCCATGGTTCTTTTTTTGTGCCAGAAAAATCCCAGCTTCTTCAAAAGTCTCCCGTATAGCCGCTACCCCGTAAGCGATGATTCCTTTGATATCCAACCCAGCACCAAAGGTTTTCAGGAGGTCTTCAGGCGGTAAATCAATATGCTCTTGCCAGAAGGTCGCATCCCGCTCATCCGGGTTCAGAGCACCCCCGGGAAAGACATAACTTCCCGGGAAAAACCCGCTCTCCGTGCTGCGTCGAAGCAGGTAGACTTGGAGTTCCCGATCATACTCCCGGACAAGAACCACCGTTGAAGCCTGTCTTACCGGGGCTGGGTATTTTTCATTTATATCCACGACCTTTAACATAACCCAACTGTTTGAAAATCACAAGAACATCGAAGGGGGACAGAATTGCTTTGACAGAACAGAATAACCCTCACTATACTTGGTAGAGAACCTGCCAGGGAAAGTCCGAACCATGAAAAAAGAACCCTCTAGAGAAGAATTGAAAAAAGAGAATCGATTCCTCAGAGAGGAAATCCTTGGCTTGAAACAGTTAAAGAGGCCCCTCAAAAATGAATTTAGCAGACTTTTTGACCGATACTGCCAAACGGATCCCGGACCATCCGGCCATCCGATTTGAAAAAAGCATTGTCACTTACGGAGAAATGAACCGTGACGTGAATCGATTGGCCCGGGGGCTTGGCCCGTTTAGGCCTTAAGGCCGGTGATTTCTGCGTATTGATGATGCCCAGTTCCCTGAATTGGGCCCTGGTTTATTATGCCCTGGCCAAACTGGGGGCCGTGGCTGTGCCGGTCAATTTTCTCTTTCGCCAAAGGGAACTGGAATATATATTCACCGATTCCGGCGCTCGGGCCTTCATCGGCCACAGCGACTATTTGCCTGAGGCCTTATCGGCCATGACCTCCTGTCCTCAAATCGACCTGCGTATCGCCGATGGACGGGATCTGCCTCCCGGATTTTTTCCCTTAACCGATTTGTTCGACCAGGAAGTCGATATGGAAACCCACCCGACCGACGGCCAAGATCCCTTGGCCGTGATCTATACCAGCGGCACGACCGGGAAACCCAAAGGGGCGGTCTTGACCCATCAAAGTCTCATGACGGATGCCAGGGCCGTAGCCCAGGTGCGTCAAACTGAAGCGGAAGATATAGTCCTTGAGTGTGCTCCCCCTTTTTCATATCTACGGCCAGACTCATGCCTTAAACATATCCATTCTCCTCGGATTGACCATCAGGATGTGGTCTGTCTTTGATGCCGAAGAGGTTCTTAAGGCCATTGAAGAAGAAAAAAGCACTCTCCTTTATGCCGTCCCCACCATGGTCATTCGACTGGCGGAATTGGCTTCAAGTCATCCGCCGAAAAGGTCCAGCCTGCGTTTCTGTATTTCCGGAGGGGCTTCCCTTCCGGTGGAAATCCTGCACCGATTTGAAAAGAGCTTCAAGACAACCATCTATGAAAGCTATGGGCTAACGGAATTCTCTCCAACCTGTGTGGAAAATCCCTTTGGCCGGCCGACACGTCCCGGTTCGATCGGTCTGCCGATTCCGGGTTTTCAAGTACGTATTGTGGATGAACAAGACCGGGATGTCCCTTCTGGAGAGATCGGCGAGTTGATTGTCTCCGGGGCGGCTATGATGAAGGGATATCTGAATAATCCGGAAGCCACGGCCGAGGCCTTGCGAGGTGGTTTTTTGCATACCGGTGACCTGGCCCGTAGGGATGAGGACGGTTATATTTATATCGTCGACCGCAAGAAGGATTTGATCATCCGAGGGGGGTATAATATTTATCCCCGGGAGATTGAGGAAGTTTTATATACCCACCCGGCGGTCCTGGAAGCGGCGGTTATCGGAATCCCTTCTTCCGATTTAGGAGAAGAGGTGGCGGCTGCAGTAGTTCTCCGTCCGGGAATGGAAACCACTGCGGAAGAATTGAAGCAATATGTTAAGGCCCAGGTCGCTCCCTACAAATATCCCCGCATCATCCAGTTTGTCCATGAATTTCCTAAAACGCCTTCAGGCAAGATTATTAAACGGGATATTGTAATGTAGAGAAAATTAGAATTGAAGTGTAATAGTATTCGCTTGACAAGGTTGTCATTCCGGACCCCGTATCAGGTACGGGGCAGGCCCGATCCGGAATCCAGCCTATTTAACCTGGATTCCTGCTTTCGCAGGAATGGCATTTAATGAATATTGTAAACTTTTTATTGGAACACTACATTACCAGTCAGCGATCAGCATTCAGTCAACCCCTTATGGTTAAAGGTCTTTTCTGATAGTTGAAAGTTGATGTCTGACCGTACTCATCCCCTTTCATCTTTTCCGGATGAGGACTAAATAATAATAATCTTTTTGATAGCCCGGACAACTTCTTCCGGTTCATCGATGACCTGGATGATGTCCATGTCATCGGGAGAGATCTTGCCTTCTGAGCAGACCACCTTACGCATCCAGTCCAGCAACCCCTTCCAATAATCCCGGTTCACTAAAATTACCGGAAAGGGTTTGATACGGTGGGTTTGAATAAGGGTAATGGCCTCAGAGAATTCATCAAGGGTCCCGAACCCGCCGGGAAGGATGACATAGGCCACAGCATATTTAACAAACATAACCTTGCGGACGAAGAAATAGCGGAAATTCATTCGAATATTGGCATAGGGATTGGGCTTTTGCTCATAAGGAAGTTGGATGTTCAAGCCGATCGACTTACCCCCCGCCTCGGCCGCTCCTTTGTTGGCCGCTTCCATGATTCCTGGCCCGCCACCGGAGATGACATTGAATCCGTCCTTGACTAAAAGCCCGGCTATCTCCACCGCCTGTTCGTAGATAGTCTCGCCGGGTTTGGCCCGAGCCGAGCCGAAAATAGAGACCGCAGGATAAATTTGAGACAAGGTTTCAAAGCCGTCTACAAATTCTCCCAAAATTCGGAACATCCGCCATGAGTCTTTGATAGTCAGGTCATCAATGAGGTATTGATGTTCCTGAAGTTCTGGTTTTATATCGTTAGCCATTTTCGTAATCCCCGCTTCGAAAAAGTTTACTTTTTCATTGAATTTCTTACCCATCTGATTATATTATTTAGTTCAGACTGTCAATAGATGTTATTAAAGGGTTCAAGGTTCAGCGTTCAAGGTTTAAGAGAAAATCGTATTTCATCCCTCTTTTACCAATAACTCCTTTAAATCCTCGAATCCATGAACCCTTTTTTCAACCATTCAGAAAGGTTAATTCATTATGCAAGTAACCTGTTTAGGCGCCACGAGAACAGTTACCGGTTCCTGCTTTCTTCTGGAACAGGCCGACACGCGGTTCCTGGTCGATTGCGGCATGTTTCAGGGGGGAAAAGACATTGAAAAAAGAAACTTTTCCCCTGAAACCTATCGACCCCAGGAGATAAAAAACATCTTGCTGACTCATGCCCATATGGATCATTCCGGGCTGATCCCCAAAATAGTTAAGGAAGGGTTTACAGGGAGGATCATCTGCACCCAGGCCACCTTTGAACTCTGCCGAATCATGCTTCGGGACAGCGCCCATATCCAGGAAATGGAATCTGAATGGCAAAACCGGAAGAATATCCGTTCCGGCCGGGAACCGGTGGAGCCCTTGTACACGATCAAAGATGCGGAACGCAGTCTGAATTTTTTTCAGCCTGTCGATCCGGAAGAGTGTCTGCTGCTCAACCCTGACATTGAAATCTGTTTTCATCCTGCCGGACATATCCTGGGGGCTTCCTTTTTGGACATCCGTTTTCAGGAACCAGGGCAGAAGGGCAAGGTGATTTTTTCCGGGGATATTGGACGACAGGATGCCTTGATCGTTCCTGATCCGGATATCATTGAGGAGGCCGATTTTTTATTCGTGGAATCCACCTACGGCAACCGGGAGCACAAGTCTTTGGAAGAAAGTAAAGCCGAACTTCTTTCAGCCATCCTGGAAGGGATTAAAAATGGGGAGAAGATTATCATCCCGGCCTTTGCCGTAGAGCGCACTCAGGAAATTCTTTATATGCTCCATGAATTTCGAAAAAAGGGACAGATGTCTTCCATTCCCATTTTCGTAGACAGCCCTCTGGCCATCGCGGCAACGGAAATCTTTAAAAAATTCCCGGAATATTTTGATGAGGAGATGACCCGACTCGTCAGCCAGGGGGAAAACCCCCTAGAGCTGCCGGAGTTGAAATATACTAGGACCGCTGAGGAATCCATGGCCATCAATCAACAAAAAGGCCCGGCTATTATCATCGCTGCCAGCGGCATGTGTAATGCCGGAAGGATCAAGCATCATCTGAAACACAATCTGTGGCGGCCCGGGGCCCAGATAATCTTCACCGGTTTCCAGGCCGAGGGAACCTTGGGGCGGGCCATCGTTGACGGTGCAAGGAAGGTCCGCATCTTTCAGGAAGACGTGGTGGTCAAGGCCAAGGTGCACACCATCAACGGTTTTTCAGCCCATGCCGATCAAAAAGAATTGTTGGCTTGGCTTGGTCATTTCAAAAATCCGAACTTAAAGGTCTTTGTTATTCATGGCGAGGAATCGACCAGCCTGGCCTTTGCCCAGGCCATCCAAAATTCCTATCCTTTTCAGGTTAAGGTCCCGGAGTGGAAGGAAACTATTTCCCTGATCCCACCCCAGGCAAGGATTGCCGAGCCGATACCTGAGGCTGTAGAGATCCCGGCTCTGATTGCCTCTCTGGAAGGCCGTTTGCAGTCCATCAAGGCTTATATGAGAGGAGTGAACGTCCCCCAGAAGGAAAAGATCCAGGAGATTAAAACTTTCCTGAAAAATACCGAACAGGATTTGAACGGGTTGATGAAATAATTTTTTTGGTAATTTTTAGAATCCAGAAGTTAGAATTCAGAATACAGAATAAAACTGTATATCTTTTTTGCGATTAAATTCCCTTCTGAATTCTGTCTTCTGGATTCCATTATTTTTTAAGGTTAATGATGAACCCATTATTGGAAAAATATCTGGGCCGGGTCCGCCGGCCCAGTCGTTATTTGGGGGAAGAACTTTTTTCAATTATTAAAGAACCCGAAAAAGTGGACCTTCGTTTTGCCCTGGCCTTTCCTGATCTGTACGAAGTCGGCATGTCTTACCTGGGGATGAAAATCCTGTATCACATTTTAAATCAACTGCCCGGAGTCTGGGCCGAGAGGGTCTTTACTCCGGCCCCGGACATGGCTCAGGTGTTGAAGGAACAATCCCTTCTTCTGCCTTCATTGGAATCGGGCCGGGCCCTTAAAGCATTCGACTTAGTCGGCTTCAGCCTGCCCTATGAATTGGGTTATACCAATGCCTTGAATATGCTTTCTTTGGGCGGGATTCCCATCTGGGCTGTTGAACGAAAGGATGGAGATCCCGTGGTGATTGCCGGCGGCCCCTGCACCTTCAATCCGGAACCCATGTCCGGATTTTTTGATGCCCTGGTGATCGGTGAGGGAGAAGAGGTTATTCAGGAAATTTGCACGGCCTGGTTGAACTGGAAGAAGGCAGAGGGAGACAGGAAGGCCTTGCTGGTTTCCCTGGCTGACCTGCCCGGGGTTTATGTCCCGATACTGGCCTCAAGAAAAAGAAAAGAGAACGGGAAACCCGTGGTCATTCAAAAACGCATCATCCCTGATCTGAATCAGGCAGAATATCCGGCCATTTCCCCACTACCCTTTCAACAAATCATCCATGACCGTCTAAGTGTGGAGATCACCCGGGGCTGCAGCCGAGGCTGCCGATTTTGTCAGGCCGGTATTATCTATCGTCCTGTCCGTGAGAGGTCTCCGGAACGGGTCTATCAATTGCTTGAAGAGGGCTTAAGCCGGACCGGATATTCTGAGGCTACTTTGCTCTCTCTTAGCAGCGGCGATTATACCTGTTTAAACCGGCTGCTGCCGGCCTTGATGGAACGCTGGGAAAGAGAAAAGGTAGCCGTTTCTTTGCCCTCTCTCCGGGTGGATACCTTAAACTCCGAGGTCATCGAACAGATTTTACGGGTCCGTAAGACCGGCTTTACCATTGCCCCGGAAGCCGGCACTCAGCGGTTGCGGGACATAATCAATAAAAACATTACTGAAGAGGAAATCCTCCAAACCGCCCAAATGGTTTTTAATTTGGGCTGGAGGGTGCTGAAATTATACTTTATGATCGGTCTGCCTTCCGAAACGCAGGAAGACTTGGAAGGGTTGGTCCTGCTGGTCAAAAAGATTGAGAGGACCGTCCGGGGGAAAAAGGGGCGGATCGATATTCATGTGGCCCTTTCCACTTTTATTCCCAAGCCCCATACCCCTTTTCAATGGGCCGGGCAGCTTTCTATGGAAGAAAGTCTTTCTCGCTTGAACTTTATTCGCTCGGCCTTGAAAAGTAAGCACATCCAGGTCAAATGGAACGATACCCGGCAGAGTTTTTTGGAAGGTGTTTTGTCGCGGGGAGATCAACGCTTAAGCCGGGTTATTTACCGGGCCTTTCAAAAAGGAAGTTTTTTAGACGGCTGGGGAGAATATTTTTCCTGGCCAATCTGGCAGCAGGCCTTTGAAGAAGAAGGGGTGGATCTTCAAAGTTATCTCCAAGCCCGGAATCAGGAGGATTTCCTGCCTTGGGATTTTATTCGTACCGGCGTGGAGAAAAACTATCTCTGGAATGAATATCAAAAAGGCATGATTGGTGAATCCACCTCTGATTGCCGGCAGGGGGAATGCAACCAGTGCGGAGTCTGCTCTTCCTTGAAGGTCAAGCCTCTGCTTTTTAAAGAATTCACCATTCCTGCAGGCCGTCCGTCAGTGCTTTATCCCCAGGAATCCATAAAAAAGTTCCGCTTCCTCATCACCAAAACCGGACCGTCCCGCTTTCTGGGTCATTTGGAATGGAAAGAGGCCATCATCCGCGCTTTACGTCGAGCCGAGCTGTCTTTGGCCTTTTCTCAGGGATTTCATCCCATGCCCCGCCTGTCCTTCGGGCCGGCCCTGCCGGTGGGGATAAGCAGTCTGGGGGAATTTATTGATATTCAATTGCTGAATCGGCCAAAGGTCGAATCTATTAAAAACCGACTGCCGGAAGAACTCTTTCCAGGGACACGAATCTTGGAAATGGCCGAGGTCCCCCTGAATAGCCCCCTGCCTCAAAAACAGGTTTATCAATATCAGGTGGAACTGGATAAATCGCTAGCGGATGAAGAAAAGGTTAAAGAATTTTTATCTTCCACCTACTGGCCAGTGAAAAGATTCAATAAAAAATCGGAGCCCTTTAACCTGAAAAATGTGATCAGGACAATGACCCTGCTGCCTGAAAACAACGGTACATTAATGGCAACCTGGACCCTGGAGCCTGGTCCGGAAGGAGAAATCCGTCCGGAATTAGTTTTGAAATCAATTTTCAATCTGCCGGACGAGGTGATCCAGGGTTTGATGGTGGTGAAGTCTTTAGCCGATTTGAATTAATGTTCATGAACATGTGAGGCGGATGAAAAAATATGTAAATGATTTTCCCCCTCAGCCAAAGGAGGAACAGATGAATAATTCCATACGTGTTGACCGAGATATTCCCATGAAGATGCGGGACGGTGTGACTTTACGGGCGGATGTTTTCCGGCCCGACGACAAGGAGAAACACCCGGCGATAATCGTACGAACCCCCTATAATAAAACACGGTCAGGCACCAGTGATTTTTTGTCCCCCATAGATGCCGCCTTTGCCGGATACGCTGTGGTTATCCAGGACACACGGGGCCGGTTTGCTTCAGAGGGTGAATTCTCTGTCGGGAGGTCAGAAGGGCAGGACGGATACGACACTGTTGAAAACATTGCCGCTGAATCATGGTGTGACGGCCATGTCGGGATGGTCGGGGCCTCTTACCTGGGGCGTAATCAGTGGGACGCCGCCTTGGAAGCCCCTCCTCATCTGAAGGCCATTGCACCGCATGTCATCGGGGCGGGATATATGAGTGAATCCGGAATGAGTGGGGTCAAAGAGTTGGAAACAGGCATAAGCTGGTTCGCCACCATGGCCCTGGATATGATCGAAAAGATGGCCAAACAGGGGAAAGATGTCTCCGGCATGTCGGACCAGGTACACTATGCTATGACCCATTTTGAAGAGGTCTGCAACTTTTTGCCCCTAAAAGATATCCCCTATTTCAAGTTTGAAGGGCTGCAGGAAGGATTCATGCGGCGTTTTAGTGATGAGAATCTGAAAGGGAAAAAAACCGAAGAGGAACTCCTCTGGGCCTACGACAAAATACAGGTTCCCTGTTTGCAGTCTGCAGGCTGGTACGATATGAGCGTGGCCCACATCTTCCTTAATTTTTTCAAAATGAAAGAAAAGGGCGGCTCTCCCATGTCCCGGCAAGGGCAGCACATCATCATGGGTCCCTGGGTCCATGGATCGAGGCTCCACAATTTTATCGGGGCCCTCAACTTCGGTGCTTATGGCTCCGGTGCAGGGGCGTTCATGATCAGTAGGCATCTGGCCTTTTTTGATAAATACCTGAGAGGCATTGAAAGCAAATATCTTGTTCCCATCCGTTACTTTGTTATGGGCAGGAATAGATGGAAAAATGCCGACAACTGGCCCTTGCCAGAAACCCAGTGGCAGCGTTTTTATCTCCACAGCCGTGGTCATGCCAACACCTCCGGAGGTGACGGGGTGTTAAGCAGGGAGGAACTGGGAGGTGAATCACCGGATATTTATGTGTATAATCCTCTTGATCCCGTGCCGACCCGGGGCGGCAGAATTAACCCGGACTTAAACCAAGCCGCGGGACCCCAAGATCAATCCGTTATTGAAAAACGAAACGATGTGTTGTGTTTCAGCACAGCAGAGCTGAAGGAAGAGATGGAAGTTACCGGTCCGCTAAAGATTCATCTCTTTGCCTCCACCTCGGCAGTGGACACGGACTTTTTTGTGAAGATGGTGGATGTGTATCCCAACGGGCTGGCCATCAATGTGGCCGAAGGGGCCATAAGGGCCAGATACCGAAAATCCATTCTTCAACCTCAACAGGTTGTCCCCGGAGAAATCAATGAATATATGATCGATCTGGCCTCCACCAGCAATGTCTTTGCTAAAGGACATCGAATCAGGATCGATATTACCAGCAGCAATTTCCCCAGGTTCGATCGCAATATGAATACCGGTAATCCATTCGGAGAAGATGCGGCAGGTATCCCGGCCATGCAGACCATATTTCATCAACCGGGGCAGGCCTCCTATATTGAATTACCGGTAATACCTGGGAAGGGATAAAGAGACGGGGTTTCTCAGGATCAAAGGTTTAAAGAAGTTATTGGTATTAGGGGCAGGGAGTCCCGGTTCATTTTTAAGCTGACATCCTCGACCCCAAAGGCACTTCCTTGAATATGTGTTTCTACAACTATTCAAAATAGGGCGTTCCAAAAATAAACAATTACGGATGGAAATAGGGGAGAATTGTTTAGACTGCCCCGGCCCTGAACTTGAGCTGTCATCGCTCCTTTTTTTGCATATAGCCCCGTCCTTACTTTAGGCTAACTCAGAACTTATCATCACATTGTCCAATTTTTGGGGATCACCTCAACCCAAAATTACTCAAACCTGAATCCTTTCTCCTTGAACAATTTCAGACACACCTCCACTACCTCCGGGTCATAGAGGATCCCTTTGTTTTTCTCGATCTCCTCCAGAGCGGCATCAACTCCCAAAGCGGGCCGATAGGGACTGTGGGAGGCCATGGCCTCGACCACTTCGGCCACCACAAGGATCCGGGCTTCCAGGGAGATTGCTTCTCCCTTGAGTCCTCGTGGATACCCCGAACCATTCAGCCGTTCATGGTGTTGAAGGACCATATCAGCGATGGGCCAGGGGAAATTTATCCCTTTAAGGATATCATACCCTATCTGGGAATGGGCCTGGATTATTTTGTATTCGATCATGGTCAACTTGGTGGGTTTGCTTAAAATTTCAGTCGGGACGGAGACCTTGCCCAAATCATGAATAGTCCCTGCTATGCGAAGCCCTTCCCGCCGATCATCGGACAATCCCATCTCTCCGGCGATAGTCCAGGCCAAATTAGCTACCCGCCGCTGATGGCCGGCGGTATAGGGATCCTTAGTACCCGAAAGGACCTGAATGATGCCGCCCAAAGCTTTTCGAAGGTTCTCCAGGGTCTGGCTGAGCTTTTTATCGGCCTGCTTGCGATCGGTTTCTGCTTTTTCGAGTTCAGCAATCCTCCGGCGAAGATCTTCCAACTCCTGGATCAGTTGTTCTTTGTTCTTCTTGTTATCGTTCATTCTGTAAATCTCCAGTTGAGGCCTTCACAATAAAAAAGCCCACCTTTCCTTTGAGAAAAGAGGTTCGATGTTCTTAGATTGACTACCTCTCTGATTAGGGTTGCCAAAAAGAAAACTTGGTTATTTTATTTAAGGTTTCTTACTCGTTACTAACTAAAAAGTCAACAAATTGCAAGTCCCTTCTATTGATTACCGTTTGAACCATTGTCTTTTTTCAAGAATGGAAGGTTGAGGAATACAGGAAAAGTTAATATGGCTTTTGCTCTTAGATCAGATCAAGTTCTATCAAAGGCCTATAAAGTATAGGTTTCCCCTTATCCCTTTCATCTTGTCCCAAGGACATTTTATCAACCGGGGCAGGCCTCCTATATTGAATTACCGGCAATACCGATTTAGAAATAAGCAGGCATTAAGGAAATCATTCCGATCTGAGGTCATCTCCTCATAAATGGGCGTCAAACCAGGTTAGTAAATCCCTGTGCACCTCATCGCGAATGGTTTCATTGAGGATCTCGTGACGCGCCCCGGGGTACAACTTGCTCGTAAGATCTTTAATGCCCAACGCCTGGTAGCGATCGATCAGCAACTTTAATAGAGCCGCATTGTCTCCCGCCGCCGGATCATCTTCACCGGAAATGATAAAAATCGGTAGATCTTTGGGAAGGCGCGCTTCGTTTTCTGCCCTCCAGCCTTCCCGTATTCCCTTGAGTAAATCCAATGAAAATCCAAAGGTAAACGGAAAGCCGCACCAGGGATCATCCACGTATTTCTGGACTTCGTCTTCATCCCGGCTGAGCCATTCAAAACCGGTCCGGCCCGGTTCGAAGCGTTTATTGACATCCCTGAACATGGCTTTGGAGATTCCCTCTCTGGGCAGCTTCTCTAAAGATGCTATATTCTTTTCCAAACCCGGGCGTGCCCCTGAGGAGCCGCAGAGCACAACTCCCGCCAGCCCCTCTCCCCATTGCTGAATGTAATGCTGAGCCAGCAAAGAGCCCATGCTGTGACCGAACAAAAAGACGGGTAGTCCAGGATTTTCCTTCTTGATGATATCGGTCAATTGTTTGGCGTCTTTAACGATTCCGTTCCAACCGTCGATGCCGGCAACACCGGCCTTATCCATAGTGCCTGCTGTTTTCCAATGACCGCGGTGGTCGTTGGCATAGACCAGGTAACCAGCCTCGTTGAGGAACTTTCCCAGGCGTTCATACCGCAGGCTGTGTTCAGCCGCGCCGTGGGCGATCTGGACCACGGCCTTGGATTTTACCGTTTCTGGTGGCATCCATTTTCGCACAAAGATCCGAAATCCGTCCGGATCGGTAAAAGTGAAAGTAGTATCCTGCATCAGTTTAGCCATTGATAAAACTCCTTTGATGAATAGAGAAGTAATAAAATTAAAGGTTATTTAAGGCAGCTCGCCTGGCCAACCATGATCTTGACGCCGTTCTGATTTTCCATCCAGATATCCAAAGTAACCCGGTTCATCCCCTCCTTGGGTTCAATCAACTTAACCTTCCCATGAGTGGTTATCTGGTCTCCGTTTAAGGCTCCTCCGCCGATAAAGGAGATATTGATCTTCCCGTGGCTGAGCCACTTTTCCCCAAAGGTGTTGTAAAGCATCTCCAGCATGTAACTGAGAAGGGTGGACCCGGCAACCAGCGCCCCCTGCATACCGTGTTCTTTGGCATAATCCTCAGTATGAATGGGATTACGCGCGTCTTCTTCAATCGGCATAAAGGCAGTCTTGGTCAAACCGGGGATCTCTTGGCCCACTTGTATATTTTTTCCCATTTCTTTCCCCCTTATTCGACGTTGATACCCGTCTCCCGGCTTCTCATGATGATCTCGTCGTTCTCGTCCAGGGTCTCAAACTCAGCGACTTTGTAAAACCGTCCGCGTTTGATGAATTTGTCAACGATCTTCCCCCGAATCCTGATCTTGGTACCCATCTTGAAAGGCTTCAGAAATTCATGCTCGCTTTTGGCCCAGATGGCTGACTTCAAATTAGTAAATTTGGCGAACTGCATCCTGGGGTGCATGTTGATGGATGTCCCCGGCGGGGCAAAATGCAGTTTATCGATAACCTCCCTGGCCTGCCATTGCATCAGATCCGCATAGCTATTGATGGTTTTTTCATCCAGGACCATTTCCCATTCCCCTATATCAAGCCCGATGGGGAGGGCTTCAAAATCCGATTCCAGACTCATGATTGTTTCTCCTCTTCGATAGGTTTAGAAGTATTAAGTATAAAAACATATTTCGCCTGAGTCAACTATTTTACCTTTGCAGTCCCAAACACTATTGCCCCTTGACCTCCAATCCTTGATGGTCTTATAATCTGGCCATCCAAAAGCGAAATTCTATCAAATCCATTCAATGAGGAAGGCGCCATGAAAAAAATCAATACAGTACTGGGTATGATTTCACCGGAAGATTTAGGTTCGACCCTTGTCCACGAACATATTGTCACCAGTCAACCCGGCTGGGAGTGTGACCCGTTATCCCGGCCCTACGATAGGGATAAAATGGTCCAGAGATGCCTGAAGGCCCTGTCTCCGGTGAAACCTTATGGCCTCGGAGCAATTATTGACGCTACCCCGGATTTATACCGGGATGTCGAAATCCTGAAGGAGGTATCCGAACAATCGCAGATCCACATTATCTGCTCCACCGGCAGATACACCGAAGCCCGGGGCAAATGGGGCTACCTTATGGGGCGAAGCCGAAGCGGGGTCGGGGACATGGTCAGCGAGCTGTATGACGGTATGATACAGGAAATAACCCAGGGCATTGGCCAATCCGGCGTAAAGCCCGGGGTGATCAAGGTAGCCACGGGCTTGAATTGTATTTCCGCCGTTGAAGAAGCAGTGCTGATGGCCGCAGCCAGGGCTGCTAAAGAAACCGGCCTCCCGATTATCACCCATACGGAAGATGGGACCATGGGACCTGAACAGGCTGCCCTGCTGATCAGGGAAGGGCTGGATCCGAAGCGCATCATGATCGGCCATATGTGCGGCAATCCTTCCTTACAATATCAGTCGGATGTGCTAAACCAGGGGGTGAATATCGCCTTTGACCGGTTCGGAATTGAATTATTCTTGCCGGACAAAATAAGGATAGCCATGCTGATCGGTCTTTTGGGAGTCGGCTATGAGAAACGCATCATGTTGTCCCATGATTATATCGCCTGCTCATCAGGGCGTGGAGGGGTATTGCCTGAAGAGGGTCGTCGACAAATAGCCAACTGGTCCTACGTCCATGTCTTCCGCGATATTATTCCGACCCTCAAAGAGGCAGGCGTCACCGATGCCCAGATAAGAACGATGATGGTCGATAACCCAAGGCGCCTATTGAGCGATTAGATCAGAGTATAGAAATTTTCCAAATTAATTAAAAGAACAACAACGAGAAAGCTCGAAACCCTCGGCTTATTTTACAGAAAACAGCAAAAGAAAGGAAGAACCATGCAGACCATTAAAAAAAGGATCCTGGTCGAAACCGATTATGTGGGGGCCAATGTAAGCTGCATAGCCACTGCCAGGGGACTGGTTTATGTGGACAGCCCTTTTTTACCCGAAGACGCTGAAAAGTGGGCTGACCTGACCAAAAAACAGACCGGCCGGGAAGCGGCTTATGTGATCAATACGGACCACCATTACGATCATGTGATGGGGAATGTATTTTTAACCCCGAAGGTGATCTGCCATACCAAGGCGGCCAGGGGCATGGCCTACCTGAAAGATAAAAAGCTCCTCAAACAAGTCATCGCAGAGGCCTTCCCCGAGGTGGTCTCAAAATTTGAATCCTTCATCGACCGTTTTGAAATGCTTCCGCCGCACATCACCTTTGATCGCGGACTTTCCCTGGATATGGGAGATGCCCATTTCGAACTTGAAATCGTAGGCGGGCATTCACCGGCAACCATTATGATTTATCTGGCCGAAGACAAGGTCTTGTTCACCGGTGACAATGTAGAGGGGCAATTCCCATTTTTTGGACAGACCTATTTTGGAAAGTGGAAGGAAGGCCTCAAGAAAATGCTTTCCATGGATATCGACGTCGTTGTCCCAGGACACGGTCCGGTGGGCGGAAAAGAGATGGTTGAAAAATATCTTGCCTTTTTCGAGGCCCTGGAATCGGAAGTGAGGAAGTTCCAGTCTGAAGGACTCACGACAGACGAGATGGCCATGAAAAGTAAAACCATATACTTTTTCCCCATCGAAGGAACCGAGGACCTGGATGATAGAATTGCCCGGATAAGAAGGCAGTATAAGTTGGCCGCAGAGGCGGTGCTGAAAGGAAAATAGTCTCGAGATTGCTCAAAAAACAAAACTGAAAAGTTGTTCCAGTCATCGATGGAGAATGATTATTAGCTCCCTGTTTTTCCCTTGACTCTTATTTCTTCCCCGTTCTATACTTTTTTCCTAAAATTTTTGTCTTTGGAATCCTATTCTCTGGAGGATACGATGAAACTGAAGGATAAAGTGGCCATCATTACCGGCGGCGGACGAGGCATCGGCCGGGCGATCGCCTTGGCCTATGCTGAAGAGGGAGCCCGCCTCATGGTGACTGCTGCGCGGGAATGGAAGGAGATTCAAGAGGTAGCATCTCTAACAGGAGCTACAGCCATTCAAGCGGATGTTACCAAAACAGAGGATGTCAACAAGGTCATTCAGGCAGCCCTGGCTTCTTATGGAAGAATCGATATTTTGGTCAATAATGCGGCCAGGGGGATGAAGTACGTCAGCGAAGAGTTTATGACCACTCCCGCCCTTTTTTGGCAGACCGACCCTGAGGTCTGGCGGATGATTATCGACACTAATGTCAATGGGATTTTTCTGATGACCCGGGCAGTTGTTCCCATCATGCTGCAACAGCAATACGGACGGATTATTAATATTTCGATTAATCAGCAAACCATGGTACGAAGAGGCTTCAGTCCCTATGGTCCTTCCAAGGCGGCCTTGGAGTCCATGAGTACCATATGGTCTAAAGAATTGGAAGGAACGGGGATCACATTAAATATGCTCCTACCCGGCGGTGCCACACAAACTGGGATGGTCCCATCCACTATTCCCAAGGATCAGCTGGCACTGCTCTTAAAACCGGAGGTCATGGCCCCGGCAGCCATTTATCTGGCCTCTGATGAGGCGGCACAGGTCAATGGGAAAAGGATTGTGGCCATTGAATGGAATGAAGAACAAAAGAATATGAAAAAGGATTTTCCATGAAAGTGGATTTCAATAAATTAAACCGGGCCTTCACCCCAAAGGTGGTGGCTGTGGTGGGGGATAGCAAAGGAAATAATTTCAACTGGCTGAAAGCTCACAAATCATTTAAGGGAAAACTTTATTCCGTCCATGTCAATCCCAAATCCTTCGAGGATATCAAGGCCCTGGGCATTGAAAATTACCCCAGCCTGGTTGATATTCCCGAACCGGTGGACCTGGCCATTGTCGCCGTACCTAGAAATGCAACCGTGGCCGTTCTGGAAGACTGCATTCGCAAGGACGTGGCTGCGGCCCATTTTTTCAGCGCCGGTTTTTCTGAAACCAATACCGAAGAAGGAATGACTTTGGAACGAAGGCTGGTGAAAAAAGCGGAAAAGGCCGGGTTTCATCTCGTCGGTCCCAATTGCCTGGGGCTTTTCAATCCCCGGGTCGGAATCAAACAAAGTGAGGAACAATACATCGGTGTCCCCGGGCCGCTGGGCTTTATTTCACAGAGCGGGAGCATTGCCATCGGCTTCAGCCTGGATGCCCATACTCAAGGCTTGGACATCAATAAGTCCGTGAGCTTCGGCAATGGGATTGTGGTGGATTCCCCGGATTTCTTGGAGTATTTCGGCCAAGACCCGGAAATCAAGGCCATCGGCCTGTATCTGGAAGGGGTGAAGAACGGCCGCCGTTTTTTTTCCGTATTGAAGGAGGTGGCCGCTCGAAAACCGGTGGTCATCTGGAAAGGCGGACGGACCGAGGAAGGCGGGCGGGCAACGGCCTCACATACCGGGTCCCTGGCTTCCTCGCAGGTGATCTGGAATGCAGCGGTCAGCCAGTGCGGAGCCATACAGGTAGTTAGCCTGGAGGAACTGATCGATACCTTGAAGGCCTTACTTTTTCTTCCCCCGGTTTATGGGAACAGGGTGGCCATTGCCGGAGGGCCTGGAGGGCACTCGGTGATTGCTACCGATATTTTTGTAGAAACGGGGTTGAATGTGCCCCAGCTTACCCAGGAGTCCTATGATGAACTGGAAACTTTCTTTGGACCGGTGGGAGGCAGTTACCGCAATCCCATCGATTCTGCCGGGCCGGTTCGCAGGGACATGAAGCGGGTCATGAGCATCGTGGCCCAGGATCCCCATATCGATAATATGGTTTTTTTCGTTTCCACCAAACCGGGCTGGCATTTCACCCCTGAACAACTTAAGGGGGCCATGGATCTACTGGATAGCGTTAAGAGGAAAAGTCCAAAACCCCTGATGGTTGTAAGCATGCTCTATAATTCCGATGCCGAGAAGGAAGTAAAAGATATTATGTTCAACTTGCAGGGTATGGGCATCCCGGTTTTTCTTTCCTTCGAGCGTTGCGCCCTGGCCTTGAGTAATGCCCTCCAATACTACAATAACGTCCGCCGTTGTTCTGAGCTTTCCTAAAGGTGTACTGATTGAAGTGAAAGTCAAAGAATAGACCTTGTCAAATAGACAGGGAAATAAAAAAGGGGATGGGGGTTTATTTCGAAAATAAAAATCAGGAATCCAGAATCCAGGAGTCAGAAGTCAGAATAAAAACTCTTAACCACTAGATTCTAAGTATTTATTTTAATGCTTCGTTGTTTTCAGTACAAGACAGGGCATGAACGCTTTGTTTGAAAATAGGATCCCAGGATTAAGGAGGTTTTACTTCCACGCCTTTCACTCCGCCCTGCGGTCCTTGACCCCTTGAATCCTTTTTTTATCCTTCATGGTGTTCCGCACTAGACGGGAAATGAGCGTTAATTAATTATGGATATTGAGGAAACATCAACTATGCCGGAAAAACACGAACTGGATAACATGTTCTATCCGAAATCAGTGGCCATGGTCGGCGCCTCACCTAATCCCCAGGGATGGGGAGGAACCAGTTTTTTGTTACGGCTTCGTAATATCGGGTTTCCCGGAAAAATCTTTCCGATCAATCCTAAAGCAACCGAAGTCCTGGGTTTCAAGGCCTATCCCAATTTGCAGTCCGTCCCTGAACCGATAGACCTGGTCATTATTGCCGTCTCAGCGCCTCGTGTCCCGCAGATACTGGAAGACTGTATCGCAGTGGGGATAAAGAACGTGCATATCTTCAGCTCCGGATTCAGCGAAACCGGAGAGGAAGAAGGCAAAAAACTTGAACAGCAGATTACGCAGATCATAAAGCGCGGTAACCTGCGGGTCGTGGGACCCAACTGTATGGGCTTATATGTACCGGCCAGTAAACTGGCGGGTTGGGGAGTAAAACCTTACGGTACGGGACATCTTGCTTTCCTTTCCCAGAGCGGTGGTCACGGAGAAATTCTTACCGCCTATGCCCAATCGCTTGGGGTCTATTTCAGCAAAATAATAAGCTTTGGAAACGCCTGCGGACTCCAGGTGGCGGATTTTCTCGACTATCTTCATCAGGACCCGGATACCCACATCATCTCTATTTACCTTGAAGGTATCAAGGACGGCAATCGGGTTACCCGGCTTATTAAAGACATTAACCGTACCAAGCCGGTCATCATCTGGAAGGCCGGCGTGACCGAGTCCGGTTCGAGGGCGGTGGCCTCGCATACCGGATCGATGGCCGGTGAAGGCCTAATCTGGGATGCTTTTTTTAAACAGACCGGCGCGATCAGAGTAAACTCTCTGGAAGAGATCATCGACGTCGTCCTGGCCTTCATGTATCTGAAACCGTGCCAAGGAAGACGAACCCTCCTCCTGGCCGGCGGCGGCGGTAACTCGGTGGCCTTTGCCGATATTTGCGGGCGCCAGGGTTTGGAGATACCTCCCCTTTCCGAAAAAACCAGGGAAGAACTCAACGCTTTCATCCGCCTGGAAGGAAACAGCACCAGGAATCCCCTCGACCTCTGGATGGTACAAAGAGATGCTCAGCTCTATCGCCAGGTCATGGAAATAGCCATGGCCGACCCGGCCATAGATCTGGCCATTGCCGATCGGATCGTTGGCGGGCTTGAGGCCTTTGATGATGATGAACACCTTCATGGAGACCAAAACATTGGTCTGCGAGAGGTCAATGATTTCCTAATTGATTTCGTTAAGAACAATTCTTTTAACAAACCGCTGGTTGTTTCCATGGACATGTATGGTAATGATTTGAACAACGCAGATAGAGCCGCTCAAACACGCTTGAAATTCGTTACCTCCGGTATACCGGCCTATCCTAATCTGGAAACGGCTGCCAGGGCCATGGCCCGTTTCATCCAATACCATGAATTCCAGGCGGAACACGGCCATAGCAATCGGTAATTTTCTTTATTTCCAGCGTCCCCTGCCAATGACAACCAAAAATGAATAAAGTGGACAACGTCTCCTTCTATTCCCTCAATTTTTCCGTTTGACTTTTATATTATTATATGTATAATTCTATATATTTTATTAAAGGAGCGCCATCATGCAAGTTGAGACCGAGCGAATGGTTCCCATCACTAAGCTGCAAAAGGAACTTACCGGGAGATTAAGAGAATTGACCGAAAACGAGGAGCCCCTCTTTATTATGAGGAATAACTCGTTGGCCGCTGTGATCATGTCACCCTCCGAGTATGAACTTCTGAAAGAGGCGGAAAGCCTTCTGGAACATCTCGAGATTGCGGAGATGATCGATCGGAGACTAAAAAATCATAAACGGGCTCACAACATCCCTTGGGAAAAGGTGAAGGGGAAACGTGGCCTTTAAAATTGAATTTCATCCTGAGGCTGCCAAGGATTTTGCTCGGCTGGACGGTTCGGTTCGAAAGGAAGTAGCCAAAAAGATCGATGCCCTTTCGGAAAGCCCGTTTCTTGGAAAACCTCTCGGGAACAAAATGGGCTTGGACCTCACAGGATTTTTCAAACTTTATGCGTCCAAGAAGAAAATCCGCATTGTCTATCGTCTCCTGAAGGATTACCTGGAAGTGATTGAAGTTATCGGTATCGGGAAAAGGGAGAAGGAGGAGGTTTATAAATTAATTTTAAGACGTCTTCAGGCCTTTCAGAAGAAATAGTCCTCGCTTTGCCGAAACCCACAAACAGCGGACAAGCAAAAGTGAAAGAAGGGGAGGATGTCCCCTTCTTTGTCTTTGTTCTTTGTACGATTGTCAGGGATCGATCCGGGCCGTGGCACTGCCGCTTAAGACGACCAGACCGTTTTGATTGGTCGTCTCAATTTTCAGATCGACAAAATATTGCTTGTTTTCCTCCCGAATGGCTTCAACGGTGGCCTTGGCATCCAGGTCATCGCCCGGCCAAACCTGGCTGGTAAAACGAGCTCCATATCGGGTCAGCCGTCCGTCCCCCACATAATTGGTGAGCATCTTTCCTGTCATGCCCATGGTCAACATACCGTGGGCAAATACCGAAGGATAACCGGCCACCTTGACCGTAAAAAGTTCGTCGGTATGAATCGGATTATA
Source organism: uncultured delta proteobacterium (assembly GCA_963802945.1). GTDB lineage: Bacteria > Desulfobacterota > RBG-13-43-22 > RBG-13-43-22 > RBG-13-43-22 > RBG-13-43-22. The sequence continues at coordinate 421,715 of CAWDKY010000015.1, read as the reverse complement.
ATCTCCCGAAGCCCCGGCATACTGGACTATTTGTGTGCGTTTCAAGTCTTCCACAATACGTTCGGTATACGTATCCCCAACTTTAAGTTTGCTTGCTTGTAGAGCCATAAATCATCTCCTCACTTGGCTTGATCAACCGCCCGTTCTGTTCGGACACCCACACCCCGTGACGTAACGACCAGTTCACTCTTTTGATCGCGGAATTCGATAATCGTCTCATTAAAGACCAGCTTTCCCGATCGACGTCCTTCCTTCTCCCATGTTTTTCCGGGCTTTACCGTAGTCGTAAGTATATCCCCCGGCCGGATAGGACGGTGATATTCGTAGTGCTGTTCCGCATGGAGTCCTCTTCCTCCACCGCCCGATTCATCGTCTGATCCCGGTTTTATCCCTGTCGGCTCTTTGCCCGACCCAAACCAGGGCTGGCCGATCTTGGGGCGCAGACGATAGTCTGGGTCGAATTGCGCAGCGGCCTGAATAAAGGTTGGCGAGGCTATGACACCGCCCGGTTCCGTAGTTTTGGCATAATCTTCGTCGTAATAAATGGGATTGGGATCGCCGATAGCCCTGGCAAACATCATAATGTGGCCGGCTTCAATTGGAAATTTTTTAATCGCCATATTCCCCTCCTTCTATTGTTCTTCTATTGTTCGTTCTTTTAAATCGACCGTACTGAAAAATCCTCTTAAACCCTGACCTTCTTTTTTCCTCACTTTAAAAATATGAGAAATAGCTCGACCTGTCAAGCAAAGTTTGATAGCCTTAGACTTTCTCCTCCTTCTCCGAACTCGAACTGCGTCCTTGCCGCTTACAAAATAACTTCTTTGCAAATTAGCCAGTTAAGTTATATAATTTCCTTCGGTCTTATTTATACAAACACCTTATCTTTAAGATCTTGAGGAGATTCATGGCTTATATCCATATCTCAAAAGATCCACCCGATAAAGCACCCTTTACTTTAGGTCATAAGCCTTTATATCGACATGGAGGAATCTCCAGGGTTGAGGAGATATACGGAAAACTTTAGAATAACTTGTTAGGCTTTCAATCTCGCGGGGACAAATACTCTATGCCCGAAAAGGGTATGGAGAATAAATAAAAAGGAGAAACAAAACAATGATAGGAATGTTTGGATGGTTCGTCTTATATGTGGTTGCTTTTATTGTTCTGATACTTATCCTTAAAGGTTTTTGTTTGATCGGGGCCAATCAAGTCGGCATCCTTACTAAAAACATGTTCGGCAAAAAAATGCCTGCAGGACAAATAATCGCCCGTCACGGGGAAATAGGGGTTCGGGCCAGGACCTTGATGCCGGGGCTCTATTGGAGGCTCCCAATCATCTTTTCATTTACCAAAGTTCCGGTAGTGACGGTAGAGAATGCTACTGTCGGTATCGTCGAATCTATTGACGGCGAACCACTCCCTAAAGGCAGAGTGTTGGCCGATGAAGTCGAGTGTAATCAATTTCAAGATGCGGAGATGTTCTTAGCCAACCATGGAAAGAAAGGACCGCAGGTTGGAATCCTGCGTCCAGGTACCTACCGGATCAATACCAGACTGTTCAATATTACCAAGGCTCCGGCAATAAAAATAGCTGAGAATACCATTGGTATCGCCGTGGCCAAAGACGGTATTCCCTTACCGACCGGCTATGTCATCGCCCCGAAGGCTCTAAAAAACGACAGTACTGAAGCAGACCATAAAGCTTATCAAAATGGGCAGCTCTTTATCGACAGCCAAGGATACCGGGGGCCGCAGTTGGATACCTTGCAGCCGGGAATATATTACATCAATCCGAACTTGTTTGATATCAAAGTTGAAGATGTGGCCGAGGTCCTTCCGGGATATGTGGCCGTCATCAGGTCCAACGTGGGGTTGGAGTTGGAGAGGGCACCCGAAGGGCCCGAGCGAACTACCAAAGAAGGAAAACTCGGTGGTCCGATCCATGAAGATGTTGAGAAAATACTGATAACCGATAAATACACTCGCGGCATTTGGAGAGAGCCGATAGCACCTGGGAAATACAACCTGAATGCGATTGCTTTTACCGCCTATCAAGTGCCTACTTCCGCCGTTACCATCGATTGGGCAACCGAAGGAAGAATCGGGACAGAGGTCAAGGGAGTTAAATCACCGGAGACCAAAGCTGCGGCGGTCCTGTATAGTTTTGATCCCTTAAAGGTAACCTCTAAAGACGGCTTTCAACTGGAAGTCAATGTCCGAATGGTGATCCGAATTCAACCGGGCAATGCGGCCTACATCATAGCCAGATTCGGATCAGTGGCCAATCTGATTGATCAAATCGTTCATCCGCTGATCGATTCCTCTTTCAGGAATAAGGCCGGCGAGAAGAAAGCGATTGACTTTTTCCAAAGCCGGACGGACTTACAAACCGAAGCCCTGGCACACGCCAAAGAAAGATTTTCCGAGTACAACGTAGAGGCCCAAAACTTACTCATCGCTTATATCGATATACCTAAGGATTTGCTGGATACTCAAACCAAGAAGGAGATTGCCAATCAGCAGCAGGCCCAGTATGACCAGGAGGCCCTGGCTCAGGAAAAACGCATTGCGGTCATGGAAAAATCGTCCCGGGCGGATAAACAGAAAGATGTTATTGATGCCAAATTATCCATAGACATCAATAATGACAGGGCTGAAGCCAGAGTTAAGGAAGCCGACGGTATTAGGCGCTCCGTGATTCTCCAAGCTCAGGGGACTAAAGAATCTACCATACTGGTGGCTGACGGCAATTCTTACAAAAGTAAGATCGAGGGCGACGGTATTGCCGCTGCCTACAATGCCCAGAAGGAGGCCATTGGTCAGCAGAATGTAGCGATCATCAAACTCATTCAGGAGATCGCAACTGGTAAGATTCAGATTGTGCCCCAGGTTCTGGTTGGGGGTGGAGATGCCTCTGCGAGCGGAAACCTGTTCAATGCCTGGTTGTCGCAAATGATTTCCCAAAACGTATCGAAAGCTGAAGGAAAAGAGATAAAAACGACTGAATGATAAATGGGACTGGTTTAGTCACTAGACCTCCGGTAGAGCCGGAGGCTTGAATATTATTAGCCACTCAAAGGGGCTTGGGCTTACATCCAAAAATCCAAAGCCCTCCCAGTCGTCACCCCGGCGAAAGCCGGGGTCCAGGGGTTTCTCAGGCTGTAGAAGGTTTCTGGATTCCGGCTTTCGCCGGAAAGACAGCTCGAAAATAAAAGGCGACGCTGTTAAGTTATTAAGTTCCAATGGAACAAAAGTAGTTTTGGGGCAATAGTATGAAGGGTTCGGTTTGATAAAAGTTAATAAGTTAACAGCGTCCCCAAATACAGTCGATTCGAGTGAGGGAATTGGAGATACAACGTGTTTGACAAAACAGTGATTGTCACCGGAGGCAACTCGGGGCTTGGCTATGAGTGCGTGAAAGAACTGGCTGGTTCTCAAAAAGGTTGGCATATTATCATTGCCTGTCGGAACCGGCAAAAGGGTTCAGAGGCGATTGGCAGGCTGACGGCTCAGTCACCCAATGCCAAGATAGAGGCGATACCCCTCGACTTGGCTTCCTTAGAATCGGTTCGTAACTTCGTAAAAGACTTCACAGTTCGCGATTTGCCGCCGTTGCGGGCCATAGTATGCAACGCCGGGATTCAGATAGCATCTGGTATGACCTATACCCAAGATGGGTTTGAGACAACTTTTGGCGTTAATCATCTTGGACATTTTCTGCTTACCCATTTACTTCTAAAACTTCTCGTTGCCCCGGCGAGGATCGTAGTCGTAAGCAGCGATACCCATGACCCTCTTCAAAAGACCGGCGTGCCTGAGCCGCATTATGACTCAGCCGCTTCTCTTGCCCGGCCAGAAAAGACCTCAAGCAGCGAGGGCTCCGGCAAGGCCGGACGACGACGCTATACGACCTCAAAGCTTTGCAATATCTACTTTACTTATGAGCTGTCACGTCGTCTGCAGGAAGAGGGCTTAAGCACTGGGCAAAACCCCATAACCGTAAATGCCTTCAATCCAGGCATGATGCCCGGGACCGGCCTGGTGCGGGATGTCAATCCCATCTTACGCTTTGGGTGGAACTTCATATTGCCCGCGATTCTGCCGATAGCCAGGGCTTTCTTTTCAATGAACCGGGTTAGCGAGTCCGGCAAAGCCCTGGCCAGGCTTGTGCTTGACCCGGAGGTCGAAGGAGTTTCAGGTAAGTATTTTTCCGGTATGATGGAGATACCATCTTCTGAAGAGTCGTATGATCGGCCAAAGGCGCTGGATTTGTGGAAGACGAGCATTGAGTTAGTCAAACTAACACCTGAGGAAACTCCGTTGTCGATCCCATAACACCTATTAAAGGTACTGGCAATCAAGACAAAATCATTTTGAATGCATTGACCCTATTCTGCTGAACTTTCCGAAAGCCGTTCCGATTAAAGTGAAGGTCGAGAGTTAGTAACGATCAATGATTATCCCCTACGAAAAACTTAGCCGGAAAGCCTTGGACGGGCTTATCGAGGAATTTGTCACCCGAGAGGGCACTGATTCCGGTTATACCAAGAAATCGCTTGAAGAAAACGTGGAGATGGTCAAGAGGCAATTGAAAAAAGGAGATGCTTTTATTGTTTATGATGAGGCCACCCAAACCGCAAACATCGTGTCAAAAACTTATCTCCTTCGGAGTCAGTCCACCTAATTGAAGATAATAGGAGAATGCCTCCTATGTTCCCAAAATATTTCTTTGCAAATTAGCCAGTATCTATAACTCCCTTTATTATCGATAGGCGGTCTTTCAGTAGGTATCCTTTGTTTAAGTTAAGATTGACAGTCCGAACAAATCTGGCTATATTCTTCCCAGAATGAAATATCAGATCGTTATTGCGGAAAGTGCCAAGGAGGAGTTTAAGAAATTGAATGCCCAGTGGCATTCCTCCTTAAAAGCAGCCATGCGAACCCATCTTCAAACGGCGCCTAAAAAAGTAAGCAAGAGTCGAATCAAAAGGCTTAGAGGGTTACGCCAACCGCAATATCGCCTGCGAGTGGACCAAATGCGGGTGTTCTATGATGTGAACGATGAAAAAGGCCGGGTTGAAGTGTTGGATTTTGCATTGAAGCCTGAAACTGCAAAATGGCCGCATAAACATGGAGTGCAAGAATGAAAAGACATACGATGAGCGAAGCCAAAAACGATATTTGCAGCATTATTCGTGAAGCCGAGGGAGAAGAGGTCCTCATTACACGTCACGGGAAACCGGCGGCCGTAGTGATCGGATTTCAAAACGAGGACGATTGGTTCGACTATAAAATGGAGCATGATGAAAAATTTCTCAAAAGAATTTCAAAAGCCAGGGAAGAAATCAGACAAGGGAGATTTGTGACTCTGGACGAATTGCCCGATTGAACATTCCTAACTTTATTGTCCCCTATTTCCTGTCTAAAAAAATCTCCATTTTTATTTGTCTGTGTTTTTCCCCACCGAATCATAAAATCGCCTTGAAAAGGGTTAAACCAAATGCAAACAGTTTTGCATTTAGTAGCACTATACGTCGTATTTGCGTGTAAAAATCATCTCGCCCCCCCAAATTTATGCCCTAAAGATAGTGGATGTAATTATCGACTTCCTGGGTTTGGAGGATTTCAGGAAAAAGCTGAAATAACTTTCTGAGAATAGCTTGACAAATATGCACAAATGATGCATATTAAGGCATATAAATAGTATGAGGTGAAACCGTGAGAACAACTTTGAATATCGAGGATAACCTGATGGACAAAGCCTCCAGTCTGACGGGAATAAAGGAAAAAACCACCCTCGTTAAGCTCGGGCTTGAGGCGCTCATCGCCAGAGAAGGCGCCAGGAGGCTGGCCAAGCTGGGTGGGACTCAAAAGCAGTTGAAGGCCATACCGAGAAGAAGGGGTGCCGTCTAAGCGATGGTTCTGGTCGATACCTCGGTCTGGGTTACCCATCTACGGAAGGGAAGTGCCGAGCTTGCAGCCCTGCTCAATGATGGAAGAGTTCTGTGCCATCCGTTTATTTTAGGTGAGCTGGCCTGCGGTAATCTTAAGAATAGGCCGGTCATCCTTTCGTACCTGGAATTGTTACCCATAAGTATCGTAGCCGAGCACGAAGAAGTGTTGGCATTTATAGAAGACAACCGGTTAATGGGGAAAGGGTTGGGATACGTGGATGTTCATCTTCTGGCCTCCGCTGTATTGACGGGCGTATCTCTCTGGACCCTTGATAAGAAGCTGGCACAAATAGCGGACCACCTGCATTTAAAATATTTCTTTGCAAATTAGCCAGTTATATTCTATAATTCCTTTCATTCTTATTCTTACCAAAAACTTTCCTGAAGATCTTGAGGAGATTCATGGCCCAGATCCATATCTCAAAAGATCCACCCGATAAAACACCTCTTGTTCCTTACTGCACAGCCTTAGTCAGATATATTGTATTGGGGAGGTTTGGGCTCAATGGTAATTATATTAGGCAGATTCTACTTCAAAGTGCACCACTAAGAGCCTGACAGAAGACCGCATGAGGGGTCTGGTAGTGGAGACATTTTCTGGGGCGATTATTTAGTTTTTTAACGACAAAAGCAATCTCTTTTTCCGATATCTTTTGGAAATCAGTTCCTTTTGGGAAATATTGTCTTAACAGACCATTTGTATTTTCATTGATTCCCCGCTGCCAAGCTGCATAGGGGTCTGCGAAATAGACTTTTAACCCGGTTTTATTTTCGAGCTCTTTGAAATTAGAAAATTCTTTACCATTATCAACGGTGAGGGTATGGCGTAGGGTCCGGGGAGCTTTCCGAAAGGATTTAATGCTTTGCTGAGTCATGGTGTTGGAGGTCTTGTCCGAGAGCTTGGCTGCCAATAGATAACGGCCTTTACGCTCGACATGAGTGGCCAGGCCCCCTTTTCCTTTTCCACCTTCCAGCGTGTCCCCTTCCCAGTCCCCAAACCGTTGGCGTAAATCAACCAGGGATGGACGTTGATCAATGGAAACACGCCCAGGGATAAAACGTCTTCCCGAGCCATAGCGTCTTTGTTTGCGGCGTTTTTTGTGACGGCGTCTCTGATAGCAGTAGAGATCGCCACCTTGTTGAGCATCTTGAAATATCCACCGATAAATAGTTTCCTGGCAGATACGCATGGTTTTATCGTTTGGGTGATCAAGCTTTAGGTGAGCAGCAATAACTTCCGGAGGCCATTCGATACGGATTTTAGCTTCAACATATTCAACCAGCGTACGGTGATCATGCCGGCGATAATGCCGGGCTTTATGACGCCGCTCAATGGCCCGGGGTTGTGTGAAATCGTACCAGTATATTCCTTTTAATTCCATGATGGCAGTAGAAGAGGAAAATTATTCTGTCGAAGATATATTAATGGAAGTTTTTGGAGTACTCAAGGATGATTTTGCCGTTGTCGAGATATTGCTCGACGATAATGATAACTCTCAAGAAATATTTCATTCCCTTAATTCACAAGGTAAACCGCTCAGTCAATCCGACCTATTAAGAAGTTTTGTTTTCATGAGAGCCGAACAAGGAATAGAGGATCGAGATAAGCTTTATGAAGATTATTGGAAGTATTTTGAAGAGTCATTTTGGGATCAAACAATCAGAAGAGGGAATCAGTGGTCGTCCCATTTGGATGTAGTTACACGAGTATTCCTTTCATCAAAGAAAGGACAAATCATTGATTCAAAAAGGGTTCATTTGGAATATAAAGACTGGATAACTCTTGCGAAGCCATATGCAACAGTTAAAGATGAACTCTCTGATTTTAACCAATATGGAAGGCGATACCGTTACTTACTTGAAGGTCCAACCAGTGATGATGATTTCAGTGATTTTGCAAGGAGATTGAAAATATGGGATGTCTCAACGGTATATCCTCTCGTAATATATTTATTTGAAGAGTCCGGTTTTGACAAGGATGATCTAATATTTAGTTTAAATGATCTTGAATCGTTTATTGTTAGAAGACTTATTTGCAGTAAAATGACAAAAGAGTACAATATTTTCTTTGTAGAAATTGTTAGTAAATTGAGAAAGGAAGGGATTTCACGAGAACGATTAAGGGAATTGCTTCTTCAAGGAAAGGGGGAGACCAGAAATGGCCGGATGACAAAGCATTTACTGAACGATGGCATAATGCACCAATATACAGAAATCTAAGCAGTCAACAATTAGTGACCATCATGAGAATGATTGAAGATAGATTGAGATCAGTAAAGTCTGAAACATTAACTATCGATCAAGCATCGGTAGAACATATTATGCCCCAAAAATGGGCTGCAAATTATAAATTGGAAGGAGAAAGTATTGAGCCCGACATGACAGACGATTGGTATTATTCGTCCGATGTTAAAAAAGCAGAAACATGGGATAGAATAAAAGAGAAAGTTCAATACAGAAACAAAATAATTCAAACTGTAGGAAACTTGACCATTGTTACTTAGCCGTTAAATACGGCCCTTAGTAACGGCCCCTTTGATTCCGAAAAAAACCGAATTATTACATTCTTCTCTTATGCTAAATCATTATTTCTACAATATAGCTGAATGGGATGAACAATCTATAGTTGAACGAGCAAAGTATCTTTTCCCGTATGCTTTAAAACTATGGCCACATCCCATATTACAGTGACGGAGGAAGAGGTCTTGATTTATCAATAAAGACTTACTAACTTCAAGACGGTTTAGGAATCTGAAAGGAAAAGCTTATATTCCAAGACCTGATCCAACTTTTGTATATAGAGGGGAACAGTCTGTGTTTCCTATTTTATACAGACTGTATTTTTGATAAAGACTAGCTTTTTGATGGGAAGAGTATAAACAACGTTAGGGAAATTCGTTCTCAGGGTGCTTTGCGGAAATTCATCATGGAAGTTCCTCATTAATTTTAACCCGAACGATCTTTTTTGGCCAGTTTTCTCGATAAACCTCAACACTCTTGCATTTAACCCGCAAATAATGTACTCTCTTTCAATAAACGACAGCCTCACATTTCCTTACTTCCAATGTCCATTGAAAAAAAATTCGACATACCATTTATCTCTTCCCTGGCTTTGCATGAAAAGCAAATTCAGCAGAATTACCGGCCTATTATCGCTGTGCATAAGTGGTTTGCGCGGCGACCGGGTACGCTTTTCCGTGGGCTTCTTCTCTCGGAGTTTGTAAACAAACCGCTGCAGGACACTTTCTACTCTTCCAATAACCTCTCCGGCCTTGTCGTGGTCGATCCCTTCATGGGCGGAGGTACCCCTATCGTTGAAGCAAACCGCATTGGATGCGATGTGATCGGCTATGACATCAACCCAATGGCCTACTGGATCGTGCGGCAAGAGATTGAACACCTGGACTTAAAGGCCTATCGTAAAGCAGCGGATGAGCTTGTCAGCGGGTTGGAACAAAATATCGGGAGCTTATATCATACAACCTGTCTTGAGTGCGGATCAAGAAAGGCACATGTAAAATATTTCCTCTGGGTAAAACAGCATACCTGCGCCAACTGCGGCAAGGCGAATGATCTTTTTCCTGGGTACCTGCTTGCGGAGGACAAACGACATCCTGAGAACATATATGTGTGCGCGTCCTGCGGGGAATTGAACGGAGTAAAAGATCGACATCGACCGGGCAAGTGCAAGTCATGCGGCGAACGAATTCTAGTTGATGGTCCAGCAAAGAGGAGCAAATACGAGTGCAAACACTGCGGCAAGCCAAACTTTTACTCCTTCAAGCCCGAGCATCCACCAACTCATCGGATGTACGCCATGGAGTATCACTGTAAAAAATGCAAACCACAGCACGAGGGCAGGTTCTTTAAGAAGCCCTCGCGAACCGATCTGGCCAAATATACGGAGGCCACAAACAGGTTGAATAGCATGAAGACCTTGTTTGTGCCGGATGATATTATATTGGGTGGCGATGAGACTGCACGGCTCCATAGATGGGGGTACCAGAAGTATCGTGAGATGTTCAATTTGCGCCAGCTCCTCGGGCTGGAATTGAGCTGCCGGGCCATCGCGGATGTCTCTGATGAGCGTGTGCGGAACGCACTTGCAACCAACCTTTCGGACCTGCTCCGTTATCAGAATATGCTCTGCAGGTATGATTCAATGGCGCTAAAGTCTCTTGACATCTTTTCAGTCCATGGTTTCCCTATAGGGCTCGTACAGTGCGAGTCGAACTTTCTCGGCATCATAAATGGCGGGGGTATGAACGTGGGGAGCGGCGGCTGGGCCAATATTATCGAAAAATATTATAAAGCCAAAGCTTATTGCGATGCGCCTTTTGAGATACGGCACGAACATGGCCGCAAGATTCAGGTCCCTGTTCGTGGTGAATGGATCGGGGACCAGAAAAACGGAACCTCCCCACCTATCAGACGCCAGGTGCGGCTTCTTAGCCAAAGCTCCATGGAAGCGGACCTTCAACCTAGGTCAGTGGATGCGGTATTCACTGACCCGCCATATTACAGCAATGTGCAGTATGCCGAGTTGATGGATTTCTGCTATGTATGGCTGCGCAAGCTCGTGGGTACGGGCGATCCCGCATTTGCGCGAGGTACGACGCGCGACAAACAGGAATTGACCGGCAACGTTAATATGAAGCGGGGGCTCGATTATTTTACGGAAGGACTTTCGGTCGTGTTCCGCAAAATGGCGCAAGCCTTAAAGCCCGGCCATCCGATGGTGTTTACCTATCATCACAATAGTCTCGAAGCCTATTATCCGATCGCTATTGCAATGCTCGATTCCAGCTTGGTCTGTTCCGCATCGTTACCTTGCCCTGCCGAGATGGGGGCTTCGATCCATATCAGCGGCACTGGTTCATCTATTGTCGATACGGTCTTCGTTTGTCGAAGCACCGGCTCCGTACCGGCCCGATGGTTAGCTAATACTCCCATGGCTTTTGCTGACCTGGTGAGGGATGATGTGGGAAACCTTCGCCAGGCGGGCGTAAAGGAAACACGCGGTGATGTTCGCTGCATTATCTATGGTCATTTTACACGGCTCGCGGTGTGGCACCTTCGCCATACTTGGGACAATACAAGACCGGTTCAAGAAAAAACAGCAGCACTTGTTTCGAAGATCGAGGAATTCGGTGGACTAGAGGCTGTCGGACGGCATGTTAGCGAAGAGACGGAACACCTTGAGCAGGTCAAGATCTCCGTTGTACGGGAAAAGTCAAAACGATATGGAGCGGATGATGATGAAATTTTCTTTTGAAGTTCCTTTTGAGGACGTGCAGGCTGATCCTGATCAGTATGTGACAGCGATATTTTCTTGTCTTGAGTCAGAATTTCTTATCATGCCAAAAGGTGATGGATTCGTCGAATATCCAGTGTTTGAAAAAGGATACGAAGCGTTGAAACAGGCAACAGGCGGTTTTCGTACCCTGACACCCGAGGTGGTCATGGATTGCGTTAAGGCCGTGCCTGTATCGGTCATTGTTATTCGTACCATTTTGGGTTTCACACCGCCGGAGTGGGCTTATATCGCCACTCAGCATACAAAAATCGTGGTCACCCAAGGTTTCGTTCGTACGCTTGATCGGGATATCCGGCTGGCACCGATAACACCTCTTAAGATCAGCAGCCTGAGCGCGGAACGGCTGAATGCCTTGATCGTAACCGCGTGTGAGTTTCTTAAAAAGAACGTACCGAATGTGGCACGGAACAAAATACATCGGCTTGACAAGGCCGATACGAGAACAGGTCTGGATGGTATAAGATCACTTGCAGATATCGGGGTTCCTTATGCCATGCTGCTCTATGAGCGGTTCCTTGGCAGACCCTTCGCGGGTCACCGGGACTCCGTGAGCGATCTTATCGGAGACAGTCTGGAATCGGCAATTGAGGATGTGTTAAGCAAGGCAGGTATCACCTACCGGAAAACAAAAAGGGCACAGAAAATTCAAGGTTTTGATCAGACACCTGATTTCATTATTCCCAGTGAATTCAATCCACAGGCGATCATTGAAGCGAAAATAACCGAGGACGATGGTACGGCGCGTGACAAAGTCGCCCGCATTCAACGCCTGGGTACGCTGAGTATGGAAGGACAGTCAGAGGGAAAGCCGAAGTACGAAGTCATCGCATGCATCGCAGGCCGCGGTTTCGGGGTCCGGCGGGAAGATATGAAAAGGATAATCTTGGCAACACGGGGGAAGGTGTTTACACTACAGAATCTGGATAAGCTCGTTGAGTGTACGATGTTAAAGGAATTTAGAACAAAGCAATAATTTTTTCTTTCTCTCCTCCTTCCAATAAGCAGAGGTACCAGGCCAGACTATTCGGGGGACAGTTTACTTAATTCAAGAATAAAGTGGTGTTCTCTTTAAGGTGAAAAAATAAATAATCTGTAATCCGGGGGACAGTTTCCTTAATTTAAGAAAACTTGGGATGCTGGTGAATAAGTATGAAACTCATTCGGCATATATAGTAAATCTTATATGGTAGCATCGGGAGGAAAAAAATGGAAAAGAGTCAAGAGCCGGACAATATTGAGGTCAGTCCGGAGATTTTAAAAGCCTTTCATTTGATGTGGGATATGTTTCCCACTTCTGTTTTCCTCTTAAGAAAAGATCGGACTATTGTAGATTTCAACCAAACAGCCAAAGACAGAGGGGTTCGTTTGGGTACGAAATGCTATCAATTATCCGGGGATGATTGTATTCATAAGCAGTGTCTGGGAAATTCGGCTTTGGAAGAAGGGGTGGGCAAAAGATCCGTCGGCTATTATGCCCCCAGTAAACGGTTCGTGGATTCCTATTGGCTCCCCATCGGGGGCCAAAAGGATTTGTTTGTCCATTTCGCTATTGACATTACCAAATACGCCAACCCCGAGCTGTTCACGAAGGCCTAATCCAATTTAAGGTTACCTTGAAAATTCTGTTGACATAACTGAGATTTCAATAATCAAATAAGGGTCGGACCGGGACAACAGATTGAAATTCCATTCAGGGTATGACGGTTTAAGCAGAACAGCGATGCCAGGAGCTAATCGATATTTTATTCCCAATTATATTTGGCATAGAATAAATGGGGTGGTTCTCTTTAAGGCGAAATAATAAATAATCAGAATCCTCCCAATTAATTAAACAAGACCGTTGTTCTACTTTAGGTTCCGATATCATTTAAAATTGGAAAAGGGCCAAGGGTGGGTCATTGGCGCGGCAGGTTAGCTGAAATTTTATGCGACTAAACATTTGAAACCTCAAATAGATTGAAAGGAAAATTTCTGTGAGTAATAAACTCATGCTTGGAATGTGGCGGTATATAATTAAAGTCCCGCCATTTTTATGGCAGAAACAAATAGCTAAAGGAAGAAGAAAATTTGAAAAAGAACAAGGCGCTCTATCCGAGGAATATCGTCTGATTCATCATTTCGTGGTAAGAGAACTCCCGCGTCAAAGTAAGCCTTTATCCCCGGAATTCATATCGAACGAGATTGGTTTTTCGGTTGATGGTGTTAAAACCGCATTGGATTATCTGGAAAAGCGCATGACCTTCCTCTATAGAAACAGAAAGGGAGATGTGGTGTGGGCCTATCCGGTCACGGTTGATAAAACCCCACACAAAATTTCTTTTAGCACAGGTGAAAAATTGTATGCCGCCTGAGCGGCAGATGCATTTGCAACGCCCTTCGTGCAAGGGAAATTACGAAACGAACACCTGATGGTACAAATTGAAACCGAATGTGCCCACTGCTCTTGTCCGATGGAAATCGAGATTGACAGTGATCTTCGCTATAAGGTCAAGGACGGAGGATGCGAACCGGTAATCTTTGTACCGGATATAGATTTATTCAAACTCAAAGACGATAGTATTATCGATTCATTCTGAACTGAGTGTGTTTTCTTCTGGTCAGAAGAACATGCAAGAGAATATAGAAAAGAGACACATAGAATGAGTGGTGCCTATATGAAGGCAGAACAAATGATCATGGCAACCAGAATCATTCAAAGTGCAATATTCGGATTTAAAGATTGATTGTTGAATTCCACGACATCGGGAAAAAGATAAAGGGGACGGTTGTCTTTAAGGCGAAAGAATAAATAATCAGAACCGTCCCCTTTAATTTAAAGCGGGACTAAATCGGGGGACATCCATACTAATTTAATTTTTAAATTGGAAATAAATATGGTCCCTCGAATTTTTGAAGAAATAAGTCGTGTTCGCACCAAATTTAGGACACTAAATCAGCAACTATTTCAGATAAAGAAAAGTTACGGGGTTCCGGAATATGGTCCGGCGGTCTGACTAACTCCATCCTACGGGCCCCAGTTGGGCAGGTCAGCACACAGAGTCCGCAGCCAATGCATTCTTCCGTATCAATAAAGGCACGGTCCTCACCATATTCAGGGGAAAATTTCATCTGAGCCGCACCGACCGGGCATCTCTTATCCACGCACTTCCTGCAACCCCTGCACTTCTCCTGGTCCACTTCCGCAATGAAACGACTCTTGGCAATCGAGAGCAGATTAAAATTCGGCTTCGTATGGGCACTGATCAAGAATTGACCGCAACAGCAATGATGGCAGTTACATATCCCGTCGGGTATTTTGGAATTATTCGGATAAAGATGAACGAGTCCATATTCGGTAGCTCGCTCCTGAATCTCCAAATATTCATCGTGGTTGATCTCCCTCCCGAGTCCGCGTTCGAGAGCCACCTTTCCGGATCTGCCGGCAGTAAAGCATACTCGGAGAGGGATATCATCTTTGCACTTCCTGTCACGGTAGAGCCTCTTGCAGGCGCAATTAATCGAAACGACCGGTGATACATCTTTAAAGCCTACGAATGTGTTTTCATGTGGTAGAACGCCGGGTATACCCTGGATGGCTTTCCAGTCGGGAACTACTCTCTGCACTTGCTTCAGAGTCGGTTCCTTGGCTTCTTTTAATCGTTTTACCAGCCGTTCTATGTTCTCATTATGCACATCCATCATCAAATCAAAAAATACGTCATCGTCATACTTGGACTCGGATGACCCAGCCATGTCGTGTAAGAAAAACCAGTTTGCCGGCATACGCCAACCATGCTTGCCATGGAAAATAACCCCATTTTCAAACGGCCCTTGCATTAGCTTTTCCACTGTTTCCAAGCTCAAGCCTAACTTTTTGGCGATTTCCTCAAAGGAAGCCGGCATTTCGCGCAGGATTTGGGCCTGTTCCAGAGTAGCCAGCCTCTGGAGTACTCTGGGTAATATTTTTGAATCGGGACTCCCCATTTTTTCCGCTAATTCCTGGTAAATTGGATCAATCTGGTTCACGTTATTTTCTCTTTCTTTATCTTTGATTTGGATTTTCTTTTGGGTGAGTGAAGTATAGAGGGAGAAAATATGGCCTGTCAAGGTAATTTGACTTCAACAAATTGGAGTGTTATCATTTTTTTATTTGAGATCTTGTGGATAAATGGGACGGTTCTCTTTAAGGCGAAATAATAAATAATCAGAACCATCCCCTTTAATTTTTATATGGTCGGTAAGCATTGGAAGGAACAAAAATGGAAAAGAGTCAAGAGCCTGACAATATTGAGGTCAATCCGGAGATTTTAAAAGCCTTTCATTTGATGTGGGATATGTTTCCTACTCCTGTTTTCCTCTTAAGAAAAGATCGGACTATTGTAGATTTCAACCAAACAGCCAGAGACAGAGGGGTTCGCTTGGGAATGAAATGCTATCAATTATCCGGAGATGATTGTATTCATAAACAGTGTCTGGGAAATTCGGCTTTGGAAGAAGGGGTGGGCAAAAGATCCGTCGGCTATTATGCCCCCAGTAAACGGTTCGTGGATTCCTATTGGCTCCCCATCGGGGGCCAAAAGGATTTGTTTGTCCATTTCGCTATTGACATTACCAAATACGCCAACCCCGAGCTGTTCACGAAAGCCTAATTCAATAAAGAAGGGATGAAAAGATGACATTCGGAAATAAGCGGCCGGATCGCTTTAGTGACCGGGGCCAGTCGGGGAATCGGCCGGGCCATTGCGGTGTCCTTGGCCAAAGCCGGTGCTGATGTGGCGGTCAATTTTAAAACCCATGAAAACGAGGCCCAGGAGGTGAGTTCGGAGATCAAAAGTCTTGGCCGTCGCAGTCTGGCCGTACAGGCCGATGTCAGCCAGGCGGAAGAGGTGAGCCGATTGGTCAGAAACCATCGAGATGGAACTGGGACCCATATCCATCCTTATAAACAATGCCGGGATTGCCAAACCCCGGGGCCTTGAGGAAATGACCGAAGAAGTCTGGGACGAAACGCTCAGGATCAATCTGAAATCCTGTTACCTGGTGACCCAAGCGGTTTTGCCGGGCCTTCGGTCCCAGCGATGGGGAAGGATCATCAACCTGTCCTCGACCGCCGCCCAGGTCGGCGGGGTTGTGGGCCCTCATTATGCGGCCTCCAAGGCCGGTATCCTGGGCCTCACCCATTCCTACGCTTCCCGGTTATTCAAGGAGGGGATCACGGTCAATGCCATATGCCCGGCCCTGATCATCACCGATATGATGAGTGATGGCATCAAGGCCAGACCGGACCGGATTCCGGTCGGTCGTTTCGGGACCGTGGAAGAGGTGGCCGATGTGGCCCTTATGCTGGTTGGCAATGGATATATGACCGGACAAACCATCCAGGTCAATGGCGGTCTGTACCAAACTTGACCCCATGTTCCACAAAAATTATTGGAGATCTTCGTGCACACCCAACCTGTATTAGTTACCGGAGCGACAGGATATGTGGGGGGAAGGCTGGTTCCCCAACTTTTAAGAGCCGGTTATAAGGTTCGTGCTCTAGGGCGATCGGCGGCTAAATTAAAAGGGCGTCCCTGGGGGAATCATCCCTTAGTCGAGTTGGCAACCGGGGATGTCTTGAACCAAGAATCCTTAAATCAGGCTGTGGCTGGATGCTGGGCTGCCTTCTATCTGGTCCACTCCATGAATGCCGACCCTAAAGGGTATACCAAGACCGACCGGCGGGCAGCCCAAAATATGGTTGAAGCGGCTGCCAAGGCCGGTTTAAATCGGATCATCTATCTGGGGGGATTGGGCGGTCGCGATGATCGCCGGCTCAGTGAACACCTGCGCTCCCGGCAGGAGGTGGCCCGGATTTTACAGTCCGGCCAGGTGCCGGCTACCTTCCTGCGGGCCGCCATGATTTTGGGATCCGGGAGTGCTTCTTTTGAGTTGGTCCGTTATCTTGGGGATCGGTTACCCATTATGCTCGCCCCCCGCTGGGTGAATACTCCGGTTCAACCCATCGCCATCCGAAACGTCTTGAATTATCTGCAGGGGTGTCTGGAGCATGATGAGGTTTTAGGTGAGAACTTTGATATTTGCGGGCCTGATGTGGTAACCTATCGGAAACTTTTTCAGCTCTATGCCCAAGAGGCCCATCTTCACAAGCGGTGGATTATTCCGATCCCAATCCTTTCCCCAAGGTTTAGTTCTTATTGGATCCATCTCCTCACCCCGATCCCTTCTTCCATCGCCAGACCTCTGACTGAAGGATTGCGTAATCCAGTTACTTGCCAGGACCAGCGGATCCGGGACATCATCCCCCAAGAATTACTGGACTGCCGACAAACCATTCGCTTGGCCTTGGACCGCATTGATCAGCAACGAATTGATACCTGCTGGATGGATGCCGGCGCTATTGTTCCCCAGGAATGGTACTATTGCGGGGATACTCAGTATGCCGGTGGGACTATTCTGGAAATGAGCTTTCGTGTTCGCTTTAAAGCCCATCCGGAAGAGGTCTGGAAATCTGTAATTCAAGGCAGGGGCGGGAAAGCCTGGTATTCTGAAAACATTCTCTGGAAAATCAGGGGTTGGGTTGACCGCCTGGTCGGGGGTGTCGGTTTCAGGAGAGGAAGACGCCATCCGACTGATTTACTGCCCGGCGAAGCCCTGGATTTTTGGCGAGTATTGGAAATAACACCTTTGGTTCATTTAATATTAGTCTCTGAAATGAAGCTGCCCGGCGAAGCCCTCCTGGAATTCAAAATCCGGCCTCTTCCGGATGGCAATACCGAGCTTGAGCAGATCTCCCGCTTTTTACCCCGAGGGTTGGGTGGGATCCTCTATTGGTATGTCCTGTATCCTTTTCACCGTTTGCTTTACCTGGCCTTATTGAAGGCCATTGTCAGGGACATAGGCAAACCGGTGACCAAGGGACCGAACGGATGACCTTATAGAAATAAACAAAGTGCCGTGCTATCCCGAGGACAGGTTACTTAATTCAAGGCAATAGGGAGAAGCATGATAGATGGGAAGGTTCTCTTTAAGGCGAAACAATAAATAATCAGGACCGGCTCCTTTATTTTATTCCGCAGGTATTTGAAAATGAGGATGGAGGTCGTCATGCAAAATGAAGAAAAGCAATTTGAAGAATTGGACAAAAAATTAGCCGCTGTATGCGGCCTTTACTGTGAAGCCTGCTCATGGTTTATCGCCACCACGGAAGATCAGGAAAGGCTCAAAAAGCTTGCGGTACAATTGCATTTATCAGCGGAAGAGAGCAAGTGCTATGGATGCCGGTCGGACAAGAGGTTGCCCTATTGCGAGAAATGCAAGATGTTTGCTTGCGCAGCGGAACGAGGCATCGCCTTTTGCAGCCAATGTGAAGAGTATCCCTGCGATGAACTGAAGCAGTTTCAATCTGCCATGCCTCATCGGATCGACCTTTGGGAAAATCTTGAGCGAATCAAGTCTAAGGGTTACAAACAATGGCTCAAGGAAATTAGGAAAGACTATACCTGTCCACGGTGCCAGACCATCAATTCCACCTACGACCTGAAATGTCGAAAGTGCGGCCAAGAGCCAAGCTGTAGTTACGTAGCCCAACACAAGCAGGAGATCGAGCAGTTTTTAAAGAATAGGTGATTCCTAACTGTGAGAATAAAAGGGACGGTTCTCTTTAAGGCGAAATAATTAAGTAATCAGAACCGGCCCAATTAATTATTTATTAGACGGTTTTGGGAATATTCAAGGACATCAGACAGATCCCCCACCGACCGTCAACTTTGGTCACGATCCAGAGTGCTTCATGGGTCATGTATCTGGTGCCGTCGGCCTTGAAACGGCTGTAAGCCAGCTTGAAGTGAACCTTATTTTCCCACACCTGCACCGGCTCGATATAATCAAAGGCGCTGTGATGCCAACCCTCGGTCTCGATAAGTGTTTGGGTGGGAGATTCGAATTCAGACGCCTTGGCGACAGGCCGCACACGCGTGTTAATAATCCAGCTAAACGGGAAATGCAGGTGTCTGCGGATAGCCTCCACATCCCTTGAGTTAAAAGCGGCAAAGTAATCTTCCATAGTCTTTTTGGCCTCTTCGATTGCGGACATGATAACCCTCCTGGTGTAATTGTTTTCTTAAAAAGCGCTGAGAATATATTGGTAAGGCATTACTTTTTCATGATGAGAGTATATGAAGATCAATATGGTGTGTCAATGGAGTTTTGACCTGTTCGACCATCGCTGAACTTTTTGATCGAATCGTGAATAAGCGCAGGTGGCACAGTCCAAAATGAATGCCGCTTTCGAATTATACGGTATTGTGCAAATGTCTTAAATCAGCTATGATGACTTTAGGTTAAAGACTGAAAGGGGAAATGAATCATGTCACTAGCATCGGTATTAAAAAGTCTGGAGAAGTCCATCGGGAAAGAAATTTTCCTATCCGATTGGACACAGGTGACACAGGAACAGATCAATCAATTCGCCGACAGCACGAAAGATCATCAATGGATTCATGTGGATTTGGAAAAAGCCGCCAAAGGACCGTTCGGTCAAACCATCGCCCACGGGTATCTAACCCTCTCCCATTTACCGTTTTTCAGCTATCAGGTGCCGTTGAAAATGGAAGGCGTCGTGATGAGTATCAACTATGGCCTGGACAGGGTGCGATTTCTCAACCCTGTGGTTTCCGGTGCAAAAATACGTGACCGGATTGTGCTTACAGGGCTGGAAGAAAAGCCCGGCAACCGGCTTCTCATGATACAGACCCACACCATCGAAATTGAGGGACAGGAAAAACCAGCTTGTGTTGCCCAGGCGCTGGCCATGATATTTTTTTAAAACGTGTAGCATAAAGGGGAGGTCCCCTTTAATTCTTTTTAAATTTTACCAGTGCGTTATTGAGGTTCTCTCCATGCGCATCGTCTGTTCCGTTAAATTGATTTTACTCTTAGGTCTTGTGCTGTCCGGCTGCGCCAGCACGCATTTTCAAATCACGGGGCAAGCTCCCCAGCAGCCCCTGTGTCAAGGGCCCAACCAACAGGCTTCGGCCCTTGTTTTTTGGGGTCCGAAGTGGCGCCCCGATCAGAAGAATGTTCCCTTCCGCGAGGCCGCTGCCCAGCGCGGGATTGAGCGATTCTTTTCCACGTCTGAGTGCTTTGCCCAGGTCAGGGTCATCCGCAAGATAGGCGACCGAGAATCCATCGACCTTCTGCCCACAGAGGTTCCTGCCATCGCCGCTGTCTATGGGAGCACCTTCAGTCAGGTTCTCTTCGTCACTGTCCGCGAACTCGGACCGATAGTGAAGCTCTTCTCCTCCCTCGCCCTGGTTGAGGGGGGAACCGACGTGGTCCTTGAGATTCTCGCCGTCTCTCCTTCCACCGGGCAAACCATTACCAACTTTACTGCTCACTGGCAGAATGGCGGCCCTTGGGTTATCAAAGGGGTCGCAACCTTGGAGCAGGACATGGCCTCCACACTTCAGGAGGCGCTCAAACCATCGAAGTTTCAGAAATGACAACGGCTAAGATAATCATTCATGATCTTTTAAAAGGTTGCTGAAAAAGGCCCATCTGCTTTGTTGCCCTTACCCCTCGTCACTGCGGCGTACTGCTATGTACGCCTCATTCCTCGGGTTTTCGGGCGCCTCGCATCTGGACCTTTTTGAGCAACCTGTTAAAAAAAAGTTTTTCAGAAAACTGTTAAATAATTTAGGAAGGCTAGGCATGTTAAAAAATTTATTTAGCCCAATGAAAATTGGAAATTTGGAAATTACCAACCGACTGGTTGTATCGGCCATGGTAACCCTCTATTGCCATGATGACGGTACGGCTACTGAAAAATATATTGCCTACCATGAGGCCAAGGCCAAAGGCGGTTGGGGGCTGATCATTACCGAGGATTATGCCATTGACCCGCAAGGCAGGGGCTTCCCCAGGCTGGCCGGATTATGGGCGGACGCTCAAATCAAAAGCCATGCCGAGCTTACCCGGAGAGTTCATCAATACCACAGTAAAATTTTCGCCCAAATTTATCATGCCGGCCGGCAGACCAATCCCCTGGTAATCGGCGGACAACCCTGGGCACCCTCTCCCATACCCTGTCCGATCAATCAAACCATGCCCCACGAAATGACCATAAATGAAATCCAGGAAACAATAGAAAAATTTGGCGATTGCGCCTTAAGGACCCAAAAGGCCGGGTTTGACGGTATAGAAATACACGGTGCCCATGGATATCTTATCGCCCAATTTCTATCGCCCTATTCCAATAAACGAACCGATCAATACGGCGGTAACCTGCCCAATCGGGTACGCTTTACCTTAGAGGTTATCTCCAATATCAGGGCAAAGGTGGGCAGGGATTTCCCCCTGGGCTTCAAAATCTCCGCGGATGAATATGTCCCCGGCGGCAGGACTATTGAGGAAACCAAAGCCATCGCTGTTTTATTGCAGGAGGCGGGAATTGATGTCATCCTGGTATCTGCCGGCGTTTATGGAAGCAGTGCCGCCATTACGCCCAGTGCCGCCACTTCCCAAGGCTGGATCGTGGATTTTGCCGAGGAAGTAAAAAAAGTGGTTACTATTCCGGTAATGACGGTGGGAAGAATTATTGAACCCCTGGTAGCAGAAACAATCCTGACCTCCGGGAAAGCGGATTTTATTGCCATGGGTCGGGCCTCCCTGGCCGACCCTGAGCTGCCCATCAAGGCGGCGGCCGGTGATTTTGAGGATATTGTCCGCTGCATCGGCTGTATGCAGGGGTGTATAGGCATGCTCGGCCGATACCAGCCGATTAAATGTTCTCTTAACCCCCAACTGGGAAGGGAATATGAGCTGTCCGCTGAACCAAAATGGGTTAAGAAAAAAGTGGTCGTCGTTGGCGGGGGACCGGCCGGAATGGAGGCGGCGATCATTGCTGCCAAGACAGGTCACCGGGTAAAGTTGTTCGAAAAGGGAGGCAGACTGGGCGGCCAATTTTATTTGGCGGCCATACCGCCGGCCAAGGGAGAATTCAGCTCCTTTGTGACCTGGCAGATCAACCAGATAAATAAACTGGGTGTTGAAGTTCATCTGAATGCGGAAGTGACCGCAGAACTGATTGATGCGGAGCAGCCGGATGCAGTTATCCTTTCCACGGGAAGTGTGCCAATAGTGCCTCAAATAAAGGGCGTTGAAAAAAGCCAGGTGGTATTCGCGAACGCCGTACTTAACGGCGAAAAAGAATGCGGACGAACATCGGTAATCATCGGCGGCGGTATGGTAGGTGCAGAAACGGCTTATCATTTGGCAAGCCTTGGCAGGACCGTAACCATCGTCGAACAACTGGCTGAGATTGCTCAGGATGTGGAGGCCATTCCAAGAGAGCTGCTCCTGAAAGGGCTGGAAAAGGAGAGAGTAAAGATCTATGTGAATACCACGGTTAAAGAAATATTAGATAAAAGCATCCTCGTTTCCAGGGACGGCCGAGAAGAAATAATTCCCGCCGATACTGTTATCCTGGCCGTAGGATCTAATCCGGAAAACAAACTGACCCATCAACTGGAGGGCAAGCCCTATAAAGTCATGGCCATAGGCGATGCCGTTCAGGTCAGAAGAGTTTTAGAGGCGGTTGAGGAAGGCTTTGCCGCAGGAAGAAAGATAGGATAAATGGGACGGTTTCTTTAAGGTGAAATAATAAATAATCAGAACCGTTCCCTGTAATTCTCGACAGGATAAAAATATTCCAGTTGTCTAATAACCGCTTCAACTTGACTCAGGGACCAAGCCCGTTCGCAAGTTAAGCGAATATTCGATGAGGAGAATAGAGCCCGAGATGATATACCGTGACAATCTGATTTCTATGACTGAGAATGAAATTGTCTTTGATCACTATTATTTCCCGACTGGTAAGAAAAAGGTTGTGCAACTGGTCGATATTGAATGGGTAACCGTAAAGACACCGACCATTTGGAATGGGAAGTGGAGGATCCACGGTACGGGGAACTTCAAGACTTGGTTTCCCCTGGACCTCAAACGCCCCAAACGAGATAGAATCTTTTTTGCCAAGCTGAAAGGTCAGTGGATCGATATCGGATTTACTGTAGAGCATGCCGACCAGGTGGAAAAGCTATTGAAGGAAAAGAAATTATTAAAAACAGAATGACTATCGAACCAGGGGGTACGGGGTAAAATCTTTAATTTTTACAATTCATATCGTTTCTTGAAGAAAAAGGGGTTATGTGAGCGGGGCAAGAAACATGAGAAAAGACAAAAACAATAGGAGGGTGCCATGGATTTAGAATTTAAGGACAAGTTTCTCAGTTTGTGGAAAAAATATTTTAATGGGGCTGAACTCCCGATAGCCTTCTATTATACGGATCAGGAAGGACGGGGGGAGTTGGTCAAGGGTCCGGCAACAGGTCACCAGTGCTTCATCGGGGTCTTAAATAAAGCGAGAAAAGGGAAGTCTTTATGCTTTGGAGGGGATTCGTTCGGTTGTGCTGGTGGGAAAAGGTATCTAGGATATGCTCGTGACCTGAGACCCGGCTTCGAATATTTCCTTTCCTGCGGAATAAAAGGAAAAATGGAAGGAGAACGGTACAAAAAATCTCCGGAAATAGTAAAACAACTGATGGAAGAATCTCCCTGGTATGAGGCCCCGGGCAAGTATATTGTCTTTAAAAGATGGGATAACCTTGTTCAGGAGGACGATGTCGAGGTGGTCATTTTTTATGCACCCCCGGATGTATTGTCCGGGCTTTTTACCTTGTCCGGTTTTGAAGAAACAGGGCGTGAGAGTGTCATCGCTCCTTTTGGGGCCGGGTGCGGATCCATTGTTTTGTACCCCTATTTAGAAAAAGATCTGGACCGACCCAGGGCTGTTTTGGGCCTGTTTGACGTTTCAGCCAGGCCTTATGTTCCTAAAGAAATCCTTAGCTTTTCTATTCCAATGAACAAGTTCAGAGGCATGGTTGATAATATGGAGGAGAGCTTCTTGATCACTAACTCTTGGGCCAAGCTTAGAAAAAGAATTAAAGGTTTCTACGAGCCGGCCGTGAGCGGGAAATAACGCCTCCTGGAACCCTATCGTGAAAATAGGGACGCTGGTAAATAATGATTCGTGAGAAGTAACTCGGTTTTTTGAAATACTGACGGCTTACATAAAAATATTTTGCAGTATTTACCGGAAATTGGATACAGCATATTGCGACGATCCACTTAAACGTGAGTTACTTCTCAGGAATCAATAATGAAGAAACTCATTCGGTATGTCTGGTAACTGTCCTGACCAGTAGTTGGGTTGACGGAAAGTGCCAAGATGACCCTTTTTTGCAGCTTACACCTACAACTCTTCTAAAGAGGGAATCCTGAAAATTGACGATTACTGATTGAAATCGAGCAAAACGGCGGTGAGAACACTTTAGTTCAGCGGCGGAGGCTGTAGGCGCAGAGTCCGCTGCAATGATGGTTTAGCCGCTACCTTCGTTGGATGATGTGGCAAATGCGATGAATTACGGTTTTGGTTTTGGATATTTTATTTCTCCTACAACACTTGCTAAATCAATTTGTTCCCAATCAAATCTCTCTACATCTCTCACTTTCTTGCCAAGGTACTCACTGTGGCAATACAGACCAACAATGGGTTTGTTTTTCAAGTAGGGATCCGCCAGCGAGGAAAATCTTCCAACAATTGGGTTAGACATTCCTGCCTCGACACATTCGAACCCAAGCGCCTCGGAAAACAGGACTTTTAATGCCATATCGCTAAATTGAAAGAAATGCCATGGTCTTTCATGCGATGAAAACGAAAAATGAGTTTCCACAAAAACCAAACCACCCACTTTAAGTATTTTTGCAATCTCAGTGGCGACAACCCAAGGCATTGCAAAGTGTTCAAAGCAAGCGCTTGAATAAACGATATCAAACCGCTCATTTCCTTCAAAATAGGAAGATAGTTTATGAGCATCTCCTACAACATCAACATTATCACCGGGGTAATAGTCAAACCCCACATACTCTGCTTTGGAAAACTCATTTCGAGCATTTGATGCGCCAGTAACTTCACGGCTACCTATTTCTAACACTCTCATGCCAGGTTTGTTGCCGATTTCATATAGGTGCTTCTGCCATTTTTGATGGCTAACAATTTTTGAGAGAGGGACATCGGGCGCTATGAATTCTGTATCGGACCTTGATTCTATTAATTTGGGCGGTTTTTTAAAACTTAGAAGTACTTTCTTCAGCAACGTGTTCATGATTTCCCTTTGGTGCGGCAACCAGTGATTGAGTAGTTTCTGTATAATCTTCAAAATAACAAGTTATTGAACAGTTCTCTGGATAATATCAGAAAGTTTAAGCATATTCAATAAAGTAAAAAATGCTCCAAAAGGCAACTGTTTAATTTTGTTGTGTTTATAAGACTGGATAATATACCTTTCGTCATGTTATCCAGTTTCTGTTTAACATCCTTTGTTCAATATCCCAAAGTTGGTCTAAATCATGCCGCTGCCGTTTCTAAGTCCAATAAATATCAAGGCCCTCTTATTGACGATTACTGTTTGAAATCTTATCTTTTTCCAAAAATGGCAAGCCGAGGATAACAAGGAAGAAGTCAACAAGTCACTCCATATTAAATGAAGCAAAAGATTAGTAAATTGGGACCCTCCAGGGTTTCAGCAGATTAATATGATCGGGAATGATTTTATCTTGATAGAGAAGCAAGGAAAGGACCTTGACTATTGAAGGAGTCTTGACTCCATAGCGATGAGGGCTTATACTTGCTTCTATGTTCCGGCGCGCTGTACGCTTTGCGCAGGATGGTCGGTTATTCTGTCTTAAAAACAAAGATATGAGGTTGCACCATGAATAGGAGGGATTTTCTCAAACTTTCAGGGCTCTTCATCTCCTTGCATTCATTGTTGCTAAAGAGTCTTTGGGCCAAGGAGATGCCCGTCGTTGCGGTGGCCGAGGGCCAGGACTATGGGGCCATAACGAGAAAGGCGATCAATGCCCTGGGGGGCATGGGCCGGTTCGTGAAGGTTGGCGATACAGTGGCCGTCAAGCCGAATATCGGCTGGGATAGAAAACCGGAACAGGCCGCCACAACCCACCCGTCCGTTGTCAGGGCCATTGCGGAGGAGTGCCTCAAGGCAGGCGTAAAAAGGGTGAAGGTCTTTGACAATCCCTGCAACGACATGAGAAGGAGCTACGAAAACAGCGGCATCCCGGCCGCCTTGAAAGACCTCAAGAATGTGGACGTCAGGTACGTGGAGGAGGAACGTTATAAAAAGGTAAACCTCAAGGGGACATTCCTGAAAGAATGGGAGCTTTACAGCGACGCCCTCACGGCTGATGTTTTCATTAACGTCCCTATTGCCAAGCACCATTCGCTCACCAGCCTGACCCTTGGACTGAAGAACATGATGGGCATCATGGGGGGCGATCGGGGGTTTATCCACAGACAGATCGAAGATGCCCTGGCCGATGTGAACAGTGCGGTCAAAAGCCATCTCGTGGTGATCGATGCCACGCGCATCCTCACGGCCCATGGCCCTACGGGGGGCAGCCTACGGGATGTGAAAATCGTCAACAAGGTGATCGCCTCGACCGATATCGTGGCGGCTGATGCCTATGCGACGGGCCTTTTTGGGCTCAAGCCTCAGGACGTGCCGATCACGGTCACCGCCTATAAAAGGGGGCTGGGCGAGATGAATCTGGATAAGGTGAGGATAATAAAGGCCTAACAAAAATTAGCTGATACTTGATACTTTATCCTTGATACTGGATAAAAATAAAAACCAACATCCAGTATCGGCAATTTAATCCAGTATCCGGCATCGCTCCAAAGGAGCTGTTGCCCCCGAGTTGATAAAAAGTTAGGTGTAAATTCCCAGTTTACAGATTCGCTTGATAGGAACTCGTTGATGAAGATCAGTCTGTCCCGCATTTTTCAGCTTTTCTTCCTGGCCCTTTTTCTCTTTCTCTTTATTACCACCGACTACCGGGGCAAGGATGAGATTTCCATAGCCCTCAACGCCTTCTTCCGGGCCAATGCCCTCGTGGCCCTGAGCTACCTCTTGTCGGCCAAGACCTTCACCCTCCTTCTCCTGCCCGGCCTTTTAGTTCTCCTGTTCTCTCTCATCCTGGGCAGGTTTTTTTGCGGCTGGATCTGCCCCCTGGGTACGGTCATAGACCTGGTGACCAAACGGATAAAGAAAGGACGCCCCCTCTCCTTTCTCAAAGGCAAGCTCAAATATTATCTGCTCTTCACCCTTCTTTTTGCAGCCCTCTTCAACATGAACCTCTCCGGTCTCTTCGATCCCATGGCGATCCTCGTCCGCTTCCTCACCTTCTCCCTTTACCCTCTCATCGGCTTCCTGGCCAGACAAGGATGGGTAGGCATTTACCGGATCCTCGGAGATTCGAGGGATTACTTGGACCCGGGCTACAGTTTTCTCAAGACCTACTTGCTCCCTTTTCGAGCGACCTTCTACCCACTCGCTTTCTTGTCGCTTATCATCTTTGCAGCGGTCTTGGTACTGGAGAGGTTCGAGCGGAGAAACTGGTGCCGGAATCTCTGTCCCCTCGGCACGCTCCTGGGGCTTCTCGGTCGCTTTTCCATCTTCAGAAGGCTTCCTGCCAGGCTCTGCGCAGACTGCGGCGACTGCCGGACCCTTTGTCCCACTACTTTCGATGAGGAAATTTTGCAAAAGCCCGATTGCATCCTCTGCCTCGACTGTCAGAGAAAATGCACCTTTCAGCGCGTGAGCTTCCTGCCCTCCCTGAAGACCGGGAAAGAGCCCCTTTTCTCGCCCGGCCGACGGGTTTTTTTGACCGGGGTTGTGTCGGGGTTTTTTGCCTCGCAGATCTTCACCGTAGTGTCAGCCGAGAGGGAGACACGATTGCTGCGGCCTCCTGGCGTCAAGGATGAAGGAGAATTTTTACAAAGGTGTGTGAGGTGCGGCGAGTGCATGAAGGTCTGCCTGAAGAATGCCCTCTATCCCGCCTCCCTCCAGGCGGGTCTGTATGGTCTCTATTCGCCTGTCCTCCATCCCCGCCTCGGTTACTGCGAATACAACTGTAGCCTCTGTGGACAGGTCTGTCCCACGGGCGCGATACCGAGACTGCCCCTGGAGGTCAAGAAAAAAGCGGTCATCGGACTGGCCGTTTTCGATAAAAATCAATGCCTGCCTTATGCTAAGAAGATGAACTGCATGGTCTGCGAGGAACACTGCCCCATTCCCGACAAGGCGATAAGGTTCGAGTCGGTTGAAGAGGTCAACTATATGGGAAAACGGATCACCCTTAAGAAACCGTACGTGGTCGACCAATTGTGCACCGGCTGCGGCGTTTGTGAATACGTCTGCCCTCTTGAAGAGAAGGCCGGGATAGAGGTCTTCAAGAAGACCAAGAAAAGACGGTAGCGCGAGGGGCTTCATTTGCTGGTCACCCCATTTGACTACTGTTCAGAAAGAGGTATAATATTTTACTGAGTGCAATTTTAGGTAACAACACTTAAACCTTTGGAGGATACGAAGATGGATGAGGAACGTTCAATAAACAGGAGAGATTTACTGAAGATCGGGGTGGCCGGTGCCGGGGCAGTCGCCCTTGGTCTTACGGGCGTGGGCAACCTTTTCGGGGCCGAGCTGGCCGCAACAGCTCGCCTTTCGCACGCTGGGCCGAACCGGGCTCAAGGTCACAACCCTCAGCTTCGGTGCCATGCTCACCCCGGAGTCTGAGGTGATAAGAGCCGGTCTCGATATGGGCATCAACTACGTGGATACGGCCCGGCGATATCTGAACGGAAGGAGCGAAGAGATCGTGTCGAGGGCCCTCAAGGGAATACGCGACAAGGTTTATGTGGCGACGAAAACCCTGCCGAGCCTCGAACACCAAGGAAGCCATCATGAAGGATGTGGAGACGAGTCTTATGAATCTCCATACCGACCGTATCGACGTGATCCAACTCCACAATCTTGACAGTCGTGAGCGGGCCTTTATACCAGAGGTGAGGGAGGCTTATGCCAAACTTAAAGAACAGGGGAAGGTCCGTTTCTTCGGCGTCACCACCCATACCAACCAGGCGGAGGTCATCAATGCGGTGGTAAATGACCCGGAAAAGTTTTTCGATACTGTCCTAGTGGCCTATAACTTCAAGACGGAACCCTCCGTGAAAGAGGCCATCGCCAGGGCAAAGGCGGCAGGGATCGGCGTGATCGCCATGAAGATCCAGATGGGCGGTTACAGGACGAGGGAAGATGCCAAAGCCATAACTCCCGAGCAGGCCGCTGCCAATCTGAAGTGGGTGCTCCAGGATACGAACGTGAGTACCGCAATTCCGGGGATGAGGACGATCGAGCAGGTCACCCAAATGGTGCCTGTCATGGGAATGAAACTGACGAAGACCGATGAGCGCATTCTTCGAAACTACTGCACAGGCCATCGATCCTTACTACTGCAGGCTCTGCGGGCAATGCGAAGACACCTGTCCCAACGGGGTAGGCATCAGCATTGTCAACCGCGCTCTCATGTATGCCCAGGGCTATAAAGAATATGCGCTGGCCAAGGCCACCTTCGATGAGGCGCCTAAGGCCTCCCTTTGCTCGACCTGCCCCGGATGTGTTGCCCAATGCGTACACGGGCTGAATATTGCCGAAAAGATGCGTCAAGCCAGGAGCCTATTTGCATGACCCGTTTCGCTCTGGTTTTTATTCTTTGCACGGCGGCCGTGCTGTCTTTTGTCTCTCCGGGATCAGCGGCTGAGAAGCTACCTGAGGGTCTCCTTCCAACGAGTTGTGCCCCTGAATGGGCTATGGAGGGCAAGGTGGCGACTTATACCCCGGAGAACCTTTACAGGTATATCAACGGGGAGGCTGAGCTCTATTTGCCGTACGGCTTCAAGAGGGCCACGACAGTTAGATACATGAAGGTCACTACACCCTCAGGCGGACCCCAGGAGAACGGCCTGGTAGTCAACATCTTCGAGATGGGATCGCCGCTCGATGCCTTTGGCATCTATTCGAACTATCGTAGTGCAACGCTACCGCAAATGAAAGTGGGTGCAGAAGGTTTCCTTGATGAAACGGAATTGATGTTTTACCAGGATCGTTACTTCGTTCAGATCGAGACCTCCGGGACGCTCACCCAGGAACCAAGCCTGTTTCTGTCGTGCGCTGAAGCCGTCTCACACAACCTTCCCCAAGGCCGGGAAAAACCCCGGGAGCTCGAGCTCCTCAAAGTGGCCGGCGCCGTTGCCCTCACAGAAAAATACTATCCCCGGGGGTTGCTTGGCTACAGCTTCTTTGGAAGGGGTCTCACCGTAGAGGTGACGACCAAGGGGAAGCCGGCCAAGGCTATTGTCATACTGGCCGGGTCAGAGGAGGCGGCCGGCCGGACCTTCCACGAATACGTGAAGTACCTCAAGGAGGCCAAGGTTGTACCCCAAATTTCCGGCGATAAAAAGGGCGCCTCTCTCCAGGTGATCGACCCCCTTTACCAGGGTACGGCCTTGCACCAGTCTGGTTCATTTGTGGTGGGGGTCGTGGGCCTCAAGGAACCGAATGAAGGGGATGGCATCGTCGGTCAACTCTTGGAGCGGCTACCCCTCAGGTGATGCCTGGCCGAATTTCCTTCTGTTTTCACCTGGCGCTAAGGCCACACTCCTTCCCGATGTGGCGCCTATCCATATCGCTGAGGCAGACAAAAAATATCATTTCGGTGTAAGTGACCTTACGCGAATTCAGGTTTCGAAGGTTGGGTGGATGGATGGCAGACTCGTGTAATTCGCGGTCGAGTAATCTTCATGAGCCCCGAAATCCTAATCAGGGATCCTCATAGAAAGGAATCAGGGAATCCGATGACTCTCTCTTAAGTTCGCGGACTTTGTGTTTGGGTGGGAAGTCCCTGGTTGGTTTGCTAAAAGGCCACGTGCCCTAAAATCTTGTTGATCACTTCCTGGTCTACGATAATGCTGTTAATCCGCTTCATACCCCGGCAGTTGTGGCCGGTTAGGGGATCGACCTCATGATTTTTACTTAAGCGACCGGCGTCTTAATTGAAGAACCGTATTTGATCTCCCGGAGTAGTTCTAGATCATCTATCGATCCAAGGATAATCTACACGAAAAGAGCTTCGATGTCCTAGAATGATTGATCCCACCTTTGACTGCCTTATGCAATCATCTCCCCGACCAGGATGAACAAATGGTTCGCTATTATGGTTACTTTCCTTTCTATAAGGGGGGGGTGATCCGGAAGTTACCTTGGAAGGTTATTCAGAGACATCATCTTCCGCCCTTTCTACTTGAGCAAAGCATCAAGACGGCGTTCGACTATTTGAAAAATGACCACCGACGGTTTTTCCTGTTCGATCAAATGGTAATCGAATCCATGTTCACCCCAGTGTTGCAGAACCATCTGGTCGAAATGGTGTTCCAGGAAAGGGTTTATGGAGAAAATAAAAGAGTCATGGAGGATGACGGCCTTGGGGATTTTCTTTTTTTGAGCCGACGAATCATCTTTCAGTTCTAAGTTCACGTCCTGATCCTTAAGTTTCCCTTTTAGAGATAACATAACGGCCAGGTCCCCAAGACCTTGGTTGGGTTTAACCGAAACAGCAAAATCGGAAACCGCCAGGGGAGCCGCCGAGGGAAAGCTTTTTGAAAGGGCCTCCATGGTTTTCTGATAAGCAATAAAGGCCCCATAACTGTTCCAGTGGGTATCGGTCATCGAATAAACCAAAAGATTATTTTTTGCTTCTTTAATTTCCTTCCGGACATCGATAAGAACGGCCTTTTCATTCCCCCTCAAATATTCGACGATTTGATCCAATCTCGTCATTGGGTTCACCCGTGTAATCCCGTCCGGTAAATACTCTGGGTAGATCGTATGTTTATTAGGGCATATCAGAATAAGGTAGTGGATTCCCTTTTCCCTTAACCAGGAAGTCTGCTTGAGGATATTCCGACGGATTGCCTCCAGGTGTTCCTGAGAAAAAGGGGCTAATCCCCTATAGTCGTTAATGCCATTATCCAGAGTATAAAAGAGCCAGCCTTCCTTACCGATCAGAACACTCCTGAGAGGCGACACCTTAAACCACCGGACTTGAATGTAACTATTCAAATGAACAAGGAGATTTCGACCTCCAAAATGGTCATTGAAATAGCGCTCGTAATTTTTAGGGTAATCGGTAATGGTCCTCCGCTGGAGTTCTGGCCTTTGAGCGAGTATTCTTTTTTCGGCATTTTCCGGTCTCGGAAGCAGGGGGAAAAACATGTTTATCAGAGGCACCCAAAGGAAAATGAAAAACAAGCCGATCCAGAACATCCTCAGGAAGGCCTCCCACGGCCTTCTAATGATTTGATGGGAAGAGGACTTTATTGAGGTGAATGATTTGAGGATTTTCATCATAGAGCTATCAAAACCTGAAATAGATGAAAGGATTATAGGTCCCTCCGGCTAAAGAAATGACCGAGGCAACAAGAAGAATCCCCAGGACCATCACCTTTCCGATCGAAATCCCGTGGTCCACAAGCCTGATGGAAACTGCGCCGGATCTTGTGAAGGCTTTTCTCCTCAGTCCGTCGGCCCACGCCAGAACAGGTCCTGAAAAGACCACACCGGCACAGAGGGCTGTTGCAATTTCCCTATTCAGAAATAGTGACAGGGGAAATTCCAATCCGTTTCCTTTCGTCAACCCCAACAAAGCCTGGAAATAGGCCGCTGCATAAGACAAGGACTCCGACCGGAAGAATACCCAACCAAAGATGACGACCAGCAGGACATATAGATGTTTCAAAGGTTTCCAGAATGAATCGAGCAGCCTACCTAATCCAAGCCGTTCCAAAATGATAAAAAATCCATGCCACAGTCCCCAGATGACGAAAGTCCACTCGGCACCATGCCATAATCCGCAAAGGAAGAAGACGGTGATCAGATTCCCATATGTCCGGTAGGGTTGGACACGATTTCCGCCTAAGGGAATATAGAGGTAATCCCGAAACCAGGTCGATAAGGAAATGTGCCATCTCCTCCAGAATTCTCTGATGGATTGGGAGATATAAGGGTAATTGAAGTTTTCCAGAAATTCGAATCCGAACATTTTTCCCAGACCGATGGCCATATCGGAGTAACCTGAGAAATCGAAATAGATCTGAAGGGTGTAACAAAGGATTCCAAGCCAGGCGAGTTCGCAAGTAATCCGGTCGGGTGATATGGCAAACACCCGGTCGGAAACGGAAGCCAGTGTATTGGCTATCAGGCACTTCTTTCCCAGCCCGAAAATAAATCGTCTCATTCCCATCGAAAACATTTCCAGGGTCACAACCCTTTTCAGCAGCCGGGAGGCCATTTCACTGTAGCGAACAATGGGTCCAGCTATGGTCAAAGGGAAAAAGGACAGGTATAGGGATATGGTCACCAAGCTTTTTGAACTGGTCACTTTACGGTTGTAAACATCGATCACATATGATAGGGCTCGAAAAGTCAAGAAAGAGATGCCAAGAGGCAGGTGGATCGCCTGGAAGGTCAACGAATAGGACAAACCCAAGACATGCATGGCCGAATTGAAATTTGCCGCTAAAAAAAGGGCGTACTTGTAAAAACCTAAGAGACCCAGATTGAAAATAACAGCCAGCCATAAAACGATCCTGGCCTCTTTTGATTTCAAAATTTCTGATTTTTGGAAGGTTTTGATGAGGATGGCAAAAAAATAATTAAAAATCATGGAAATCATTATTATCGGGACAAATTGCATCTCTCCCCAGGTATAAAAGAAAAGACTTGCCACCAGGAGAAAAAAATTGCGGGTGTTCTTCCTGAACAGAAAATAGCCGGTTAAGACGATGGGCAAGAATAGAAAAAGGAAAAGAAGTGAACTGAAAACCATTTTGTTTTGGGTTGCCGGATGGCAAAGAAGATGGGTTTTCTTGTTTTTTTAATAAAAAACAATATCGGTATATTCAACCGGAGTCAATCATTACTTTATCCATAGGTCTTGTCTTTTTTGATAAGAATTTTCTTTTTAATTTTAATAGGAAGAATATAAAACAAGAAAAAGAACACCGTCAAGGAGAAAAATAGAGCGAACAACAAGTAGAAGGAAGCAGGGAATCCAAGGAGTCTCTCTTAAGTTCGCGGACTTTGTGTTTGGGTGGGGGTCTCTGGTTGGTTTGCTAAAGATTAAATCTTTTACCGACTTGATAATGGTTATCAATTGAAATCTGCGCTTAAAACTTTCTAAAAACTAATTGGTCCAGCCTTTAAAGGGGAGGCTATGCCTCCCCTTTCTATTTAAAAAACAAAAGCTATCTCTCGAAGGACTACCAAAACCATCAAGTAAGTGCCTTAACTTTTACTTTTCTGGTTTATGTCCCAGTGGTTTTGGCTGCCTGACCAGTGGTCTTGGCTGCTGCCTGACCAGTGGTTTTGGCTGTATGACCTGTGGTTTTGACTGCGGCCCTTGTGGCCTTGGCTGCAGGCCCTGTGGTTTTGACTGCGGCCCTTGCGGTCTTGGCTGCAGGCCCTGGACACCCCAGGTGTTTTGCTTTTCCCAACGCCTGTCTTTTTGCCAATCACGCCAGTTGCTTTGCAGTTCGGAATAATGTATCCGCTGGTGCTCCCAACGTTGCCCTCTCCAGCGATGATGTCGATAATCATCCCTCCAGCTCGGGGGTATGTTCAAATAGAAATGAGGGACATGATTAAAATACACCCAATCTCTGTCGTAGTACCGTGAGCGGTACCAGCGCCCTTCCCATGGACGCCACCACCAGCCGTTGTAAAAAAATATTTCCTCTTGCACATCAGGCACAGCATAGACATACGTTTCAGGTATTACTACCATCTCGGGTGGCGCCGGAAAGATAATCGGCGGAGGCAGAGGAATATTGACATTCACGCTTACCTGGGCCATTACTGAAACAGGTGTGATAATCACCAATGTCAAAAATAACATTTTAAAAATTGACTTCTTCATCGGATTGCCTCCTTTATTTATTATTCATCCGATCGCATACGGACCATAGTGATCGGCACCAATGGTTATATTTCTATTTCTTTTGAAGGATAATTTCAATCCAATAATCATCCGGATCGTGGATGAAGTAAATGCCCATTGCCTTGTCTTCAAAACAGATGCAGTCCATCGTTTCAGGAGGAGCATACGATGCTGCAAGATCATCCACCTTAAAAGCCAGATGAAATTCGTTACCGCCCATTTGATAATTCTTTGCTTTTGAATGGTAAGAGTATAAAATAAAACGAAAGAGCGGTCAAGGAGAAAAAATAGGGGTAGCCAAGGGATTTAAGGAGGTTTAGGCCGATTAGCTGAAGGATAGAAGGACCTTCTTGAGCCAACAGAAGCCAAAAAGTGAAAACATAGGAGCAGGCTTCTAATATTTAGATGTCCTGATCTTTCCTTTGAGGAGATTGCCGCAATCCAGATACCGCTCCATAACTTGTTTGACATGGGGGCAAAAGAATCCGGATATCCTTTCAAAACGATCTTCATAGACTTGCTCCAGGGTTTCAAGCTGGTCTTCAACGGAGCGATAGTAAGGGGTCTGTTTGGGATTTCGGGGCCGATATACGGGTGCAGGCACAGGCCTATACCTGGAGATTGCATATTCTTTTAAAATAAAAGATATCGACAGTCCTGAAGGGTCTTCAAACCTTAAAACATGGAGTTGTCTCTCCCTCATTGTTCTCGTTTTCTCCCGAAAAGGTTCTCCTCCGCTTTCCGCCCTATTTTCTCCTTGACTGTGTTTTTTTCTTTTTTTATACTTTTCATTTTAAGGGCAAGTGTTTAAAAATAATTGAAGGAATGATCCTCCCGGAGATTTTCCAGGCAATACCCTGAAGGTGGCTGTAGGTTTCGCACCATGAAAAAGGAAAATCTCCTGAGAGCAAGACCAGCCTCCTATAGCGCTCCAGGAACTTCACCTAAGGCGATCGGACAAGATATGAGGACTGACTCGCAAAATCTTTTGAACGACGTACCCCCTCCCGTGTTTGGCAACAACGGGTTATCCGGAACCTGGGATAGAAATATTTCCCTAATAATCTTCTCGGGATTCATCATTCAAATGATTTCAGCCCTGAACGCTATTGGATATTATCACCCGGATCAGCATCATTCGATCATCGAGTTTGCCACCTACAAATTGGGCATCACGCCCTTCAATCTGATGGCCCGGGAGCTCCCAGAGCAAGTACGTCAGACCCTTCAGGTCTATCTTTTTCTCGGCTTCTACCAGGCCATGCAATTCTTGCATTTGGGAGATCCTTATACAGCGCACACGATCCTGCGAATAATCACCAGCCTCCTGAATTTTACGCTATTTAACTACATCATTCTGCGAACCTTCAGGAACGACAGCAGACTGACCCTTTACCTCCTGCTTCTGATCGCCAACTTCTCCTGGGCTTTCCCTTTCATCAAGACCCTCTTTTCTTCTGAAATCTTCGGAGGTCTTACTTACTTTTCAGCGATCCTGCTTTACAGGTACTTGAGTGCCCGTTCGATGACGGTGTGGAAAGGCCTGCTGGTCGGGTTTGTACTGAGCCTGGCCTTCTTTTTCCGGTTTCAAATGGGATTCGCCATGATCGGACTGGGCATTTGGCTGCTGTTCTTTGAAAAAGCTTCGTTACCGACGATTTCCGGAATCGCCCTGGGTTTCCTCATTGGAACCGCCTTCAATGTTCTACTTGACAGCCACTACTATGGACAGTTCGCCTTCACACCCTATACCTACTGGAAGATCAATGTGATACAGGGCAGGGCCATGAGTACAAACTCGGTCTGGATTTATGTGGGGGTTCTTTCCATAGCCCTCACCGCCCCTCCCCTGAGCGTCATCTTCCTATTTTTCCTGGGGAGAGGTTTAATCAAAACCTTCCGCGATCCTTACAGCTTGAGCGTGGGCTTCTTCCTCTTGGGCCACTGCCTCATTCCACATAAAGAGGATCGCTTTCTCTTCCCCATCTTTGGAATTTTACCGGTAATCCTCGGCTACGGACTCAGGGACTATCTTAATAAGCTGCCGGTACGCATTCGGAAAGCCGATCTTTCCTCGGCGGTCAAGGTGGTGGTGCTGATTTCCGTCTTGATCAATACCCTCCTTCTGGTTCTCCTGCTTTTTGTGCCAGTGGCTCAGCATATTGAGTTTTCCAAGAGGTTGAATCAGTATTTCAATGAGCATACACCCGTAACCGTGATCTTCTACCAAAGAACACCTTATGAAACCCCCTTTGCCCGAAATGTGGCCACCTACTACCTGCATGGTAAGAAGCCAAACATTGCCATGAAGACGATCCAGGAACGGTCCGAGTTCCTCGGCATAGTGAAGGATCATGAACCCAACACCTATTTCGTATCCACCCGCGACCGTTTGGTAAAGGATCATCTACTCCAGGAGATGGATTGCAAAACCCTCCTGATATCTTCCAGTATCCTGCTCCACAGCAACACTCTGGTGGAGAAGATGGGGGGGCCTGTATTGCCGGAATTATGGGCACTTTATGCCTGCGGAGGGGAAAGGGCCAAGTAGATTGCCACAAATCCGGATTAAAAAAAGCAGTTCTTAAATTATGGCAGGAAGGCTAAATCAATTAATATAATGGGATCCCATGGGTGTCAGAGATAAGCCTCGCATTCTCCTTCTTTAGGGTTCCGGTGCGCATCAAATGCCCAAATCGGTTTTTAGCGGCCTCACTATCCAAATAAAAAAAAGTTAAAAAAATCAATTTCTGACTCGTATCTTGTCTAAAAACCCCCGGGGGACCCATAACCCTTCATGAGGGCAATGTTCTAGACAACAATAACACTCAATGCACAGTTCCTGATTGAGGGCTAATCCTTGTTCGGAGAGCGTTAAGGCCTGGGCCGGACAGGCCTGGACGCACAGGCCGCATTGCCGGCAGTGTTCTGACCTTATTTTGGGTCTGGCTTCGGACAGCCATTCAAGGACCTTTCCGAACAACCAGGGGGGAACCATCCTCTCAGCCCATTCACGGGACCTGGTGAAGGGATGTCGAAAACCGGGGACCGGCAGCTCAGGCCAGGAAGCGCCCAGAAGCCTGGTTCGAGAGGAATCGGCTGTTCCTAATCCGGCCTCGGCGGCCCGGATAATCATATTAACCTTTGTGGGATTAAAACCCATGATAGTTGCCGCAGTGACATCCAGGGCCACTGGGTCAGTCGAAGCCAGAAGCCAGCCGGTTTGCCTGGCCTGGCCGTGGCCAGGGCCAATCCCTTCCATGGCGATGATCCCATCCATGAGATTCAAGGTCAAAGGGACTTTAGCCCTTATCCCGCTGAAAATATCGACCAGGGCTTGGGACATGGCCGGGCCGCTGGGTGCGGCTAAGTGGACGGCCCGTTTGAGCGAACCGGGTAGTAAACCTAAATAATTTTTTATTGCTCCGTTGATCCCGGTCAGTAAGTGCGTTTTTAACTTGGGCAAGTTGACTATGATGTCGATTTGATCCAGCAAGGCCGTGGCCTTGAACTTAGGCAATATCCTGCCCGAAGGACTTTGGATTTCAATCAGCCCAAGTTCTTCCAGATTGACTAATTCGGCCTTGAGGTGCACCGCCGCCTGATCCAGCCCCATGAGTGTATAGGCCCGTTTGGTCTTGCCGTAAGATCCCATTCCACAGGAATCGGCGATAACCAGGTTGACTTGATGACGGTTACGCAGGTAATCTCCGACCGCCTCAATCACCTCAACCCGGGTGTTGACCGGCTGGTCAGGACCCCGGTCGGCCGAAAGGCAATTGGGTTTGAGCAGGACCCGGGCACCATAGGACAAAGGGAGGGGTTCCAGGGCGGATAAACATTTCTCTACCGCCATAGTCAGGTTGGTTGGTTGATAATCCGGACAGCGGCAGACACTGACCCGGGAAATATATTCGGACATCATTTTTTTATCGTTTATGGTTGGACCGGTTGAGAGACAACACCTTCCGTAGCCGGAAGCCCTTCTCCCGCCTTCAGAACATCATAAAATCGGATTAAAGTAGTTTGCAGATAAGGCATGATCCACAGGAAGCCTATTCCCAGGCTCAGGATTCCCAACAGGAACCAGCCAAAGAATCTCCAGAAAAGACAAAACAACTTCCAACGGTTTCCTTTCATCATGGCCTTGCTTTTTCGTAAGCTGTCCGAACCGGTCATCTGAGGGTTATCTGCCAATATGAAAAAGATCTGGGAATAGGAAAGGCGGCGACAATGCCGGAAATAACAAGCAGGATGGTCCAGAGTAAAATAAACAAGATCATCAAAAGATAGGCCCCCAGGGTCATGTAACCATTATTATGTTTCGAGGCCGGCGGGTAGACCCAAACACAATCTTCTGTAAAGGTCATTGCGGATAGGGTGTAAAGCAAACCCTCTCCGACCCAGATACAGCAAATAGATGTCTGGTCGCCTGATCGATCAAGGTCGACCCAAAACTATGAAAAAAAAGATCAAGTGACGGCAGATTGTTGTAAATAAACCACCGGGAGACTATTGTTCCTGATGGTCAGGGGAAACCTTCATTTTTCCCTTGACATTACTTATCATGGATGTCCCTGGAATACCAAAGATCCATGGCGAACGAAAATCAATAACGAAACACCGAAACGCCCGCCTGTACGCCCGCCGACGGACAGACGTAGACCACCAAATTCCCCCGCTTCAGACGACCATCCTGCTTGGCCAGATACAAGCTGACCGGCAGGGTGGCCGAAGCGATGTTACCATATTTGGGGAAGAAGGATTTATAGGTGTCGGGCACGCAGATATTGGCCTGACGTATCATCGGCAACACCATGTCGTCAATGATCTTGCCGATGTCGTGGATGAACAAGTTGTCGTATTCAATGTCCTTCCATAAATCCTGTTCCAATATTTCGAACAACAGTTCCATCACCATTTGCAAACCGGTATTGATCAAGCGCGATGAATGCGAATTGAGACGGTAGCGCGTTCCAAAGCGGTAATTGAGGCCGATGTGACAGGTCTGGAAAGTACCATCGGCGATTTTAAAATAGAACCGCATATGGCGGTTTTCCTGCGTATACTCCGGATCGTCGGTGGATTGCAGCACCATGGCACCGGCGGCATCGCCAATCGTCAGCGACCCGAACTTCCAGGCCAGGTCTTCGATCGTCTTACAGGTGAAATCCGCCCAGTCGTAAGAGCGTTCACCGGCCGCAATCAATACTGTCTTATAGGCGCCGGATTTGATGTGGCTATTGGCGATTTCCATCGATTTGATGAAGCTCGTGCAAGCGTCCTGGGTATCGATCACATTGGCATTGACCAGGCCCATTTCGTGGCGCAGCACATGGCCGGTGGCCGGTTCGACAAAAGCCTTGGACATGCCCGTAAAAATCAGCAGATCCACATCTTTTGGATCAATTTCTGCGTCATCGAGGGCCCGCTCGGCCGCGATCCGGGCGATATCCGTGCAATACTCGTTTTCCCGGCACCAATAACGTGTGCTGTTCCCGGTTTTGTCCAGGTTTGATTTTGCTTTTTGGATCAATTTAACCAGATCCTCGGGGGACAGATAAGCGGCGCTTGCCAAGCGAAGCATTTCAATTACATCTTCGTTCGTAATTTTACGCTCGGGAATATAGGCACCGACTCCATGGATGCGGGTTGCAATATTCAAGTGTTGATTCTCCGTCGAAAAAATTGGCAGGGTAGTGATAAGACATTGCTTTTTAGTGGGGGAGTATATGAAGGACGTTCTTGTTTGTCAATCGAATTTTGGCCGCAGCGATATTTTCCTTTTCCACCAAATTAACGGTTTGTGAATCAATCTCATAATAGGCCATGTACTGAATGACTGTTCCGACCACATGTAATAGATAGATCTTGCCTGTGAATTGTTTGGCGATGTCTATTGCGTTTTGTAGTGCCTTGTCCGAATATACGGAAAAATCTGTGGGTACCAGAATGCTTTTTGGTGAAAACATGTTGGGCCTCCTTTAAAAATTTGTAAAACTTTGCTTTTGATAGGAAAGAGTATAAAAAAAAAGGAAGGATCAAGGAGAAAAACAGGGCAAAAGGCAAGGGGGTGGAAGGCGTCTTTTTAAGAAAACGGGACTATGCAGAACCGGATTTAAAGGTATCTACAACTATTCTAAAGAGGTCATTCCAAAAGTTAACGATTACGGATTGAAATGTGCAAAAAAAAGCAGAACCACTACCTGGGTGAAAGAGTTTTCTGTGTAATAAAACACGGGAAAGGATAGCCATTACAGCCATTCCTTCTCGATTTGTTATAGCTTATTCTTTATTGACCTTGTCACGGTAATTTTTTTTCTATTGGATGGGCCAACAGAAGTCGTCACCACCACAGGTCCGGTAGAGGCACCAGTTGGAACTTTGCACTTAATCGTGGCTCCCGACCACGAGGAGACCGTAGCAGATACGCCGTTGAACGATACAACCGATGAACCCTGGATCGGGCCGAAGTAACTAACCATTATTGTGACCACAGTTCCTACCTTTCCCAGCCAATTTATAAATTTCTTCTATGGAAATTCCTTCCAGACAACAGCCGATGGCCCCATTAAACTGGGGCTCTTTAGGGGTAATGATCGATCGACCATAGCGGCGGGAAAGCAGGGTCACCACTCCCTTATTTAAAGCCACGCCGCCGCAAAGAACCAGAGGCATGGTGGGGTAGCGGCGGATCATCTGGATGATCCGTCGGGCAATGGAATCATTGATGCCGGCACAAATCTTTTTTACCGGCACCTGTTCCATAAGAAATCCGATGATCTCGCTCTCTCCAAAAATCGCACAGGTATTGTTGATCGCCACCGGGTCTTCGGTTTCCTGAGAAAGCTTTTTTAAGCTCAGGTTCAACAACCGGCCCATATTCTCCAGATAGCGGCCGGTTCCAGCCGCACATTTATCATTGGTCTGAAAATCCATAACCTTTTTGTCCTGAACCCAAAGGACCTTGCTGTCCTGACCGCCCATTTCGACTAAAATAAAATCTGTCAAGCCGGTTTGGAAACAGGCGCCGCGAAAATGAGCCCGGATCTCGGTGATGGCTTTTATCTTTTTACCCGCAAGGTGTTTGCCATAGCCGGTTACCACCAGGGATTTTTCAGGTCGGAATCCCAAATCCTTCAGGGCCAGGAATGGATCGGTTTTTTTCGGCCCTGTTTTTATTCTTTGAGTTAGAAACCCAACCGTGTCGAGACGGATTTTATGGAAGGCCCTAAAATCATGGGTCTGGATGATCTTGACAAATCGGCTTCCCAGGTCTATTCCAATCGGCATATTATTTCCTCAGCACATCAATAAAGGCCTCGATACGAAATTTGGTGCGGTTATCGATAGGTCTTGGTTTATCTCCCTCCAGAGTCAGGATGGGAATGGAAAGATGCTTCCGGATCAAAAGGTCTTGAACCTGCCGAAAGCAAAAGGTCTGGGTGTAGTGGATCAAACCGTCCAATTGTCGCACCCGAATCGCTGCTTCAATATCTTTTATCCGCCCGAAGATGTCATAGGGATAAGTGTAGGCCAGATATTGACTGATCAGGTTTTGCTTATAATGGGGCATACTGAACTGACGCTGAATTTCATTGAATACCACCCGGCCGCCGCATTGTTCAACAAATTCATAAAGCCCGGATTGTATGGGCGGGATACCGATGTACCCCAGACGAACCGATTCCCTTATTTTAGATCGAAGAGCCAGGGTTTCTAAAAAGTCGGTCAACTCTTCTTCATAAAAATTTAAATTCCCTTTGAAGTCTGAACTGTTGACTAAAAAAAGATGGTTTTCCCAGCCGTGGACTCGGTTGCCTTCCCAGGTTGCCTTATCCAGCCATAGGAGTTTTTCCCGAATGCCCTTTATTCGTTTTTGTGCCCCGATCACTTTCGGCCAGGATACCCCGAAGGTGGCCATCAGTTCCTCAATGTTTTTTCTAATGACCTGGGGGCTCCGATCATAGGGATAATTAAAGTGGATAACCTGGGTCCCCTGATGATCCAGGATTTCAGTCAGGGCCTGAGTATTACTGCAATCCCCCTGGGTAACGGCGATAACGGTTTTAATTTCAGGCCAATATTGAAGGGCGGAATAAATACCTTTGATCCAACTGCACAGAGTTCGGGGGAAGCCCTTTTCTTCGGCTTCATCCACCCAGACCGACGCCTGTGGGGAGGTGATAAAAATATTATTCAAATCCACCGGGATTAAGCCGGCCGCAAAGAGGATTTCCACCGGAACGGTGGAGGTTATTCCAACATATTTCCCTTTTGCTTTCAAAGTGATTTCAATCTGTATTGGTTAGATTAAGCCGCACTTGCGGTATACTAAAATTATAACATAAAGTTACCTGTAAATAAATGAGATTCCGTTTGGGATGTCCACTGGAGTCTATGGGAAACCGCTTTCCGTCCGGTAAAATTGTCTTGACTTACAAAATCCCCTTCACCTATATTTTATTTATCAGAAGAAATATCCCATCAAAACATTCCATATCCAACCCAACGATAAAGTGGAATTAATTGAGGAGGTCCATTCTTGTCACATCCTATCGAAGAGCTTTTCAACCCTCGATCCATTGCCGTAGTCGGCGCCTCCAACAATCCCCAAACTGCAGGATATAATTTTACGGATGCGCTTCTGAAATATGGCTATCGAGGGAATATTTATCCGGTGAACCCCAAGTACTCTGAAATTCTGGGACTGAAGGCCTATGCTACCGTAAAAGACATTCCCG
Organism: uncultured delta proteobacterium; assembly: GCA_963802945.1. Taxonomy (GTDB): domain Bacteria; phylum Desulfobacterota; class RBG-13-43-22; order RBG-13-43-22; family RBG-13-43-22; genus RBG-13-43-22. Next base: position 377,754 of record CAWDKY010000015.1, on the reverse strand, counting down.
ATCCGGTGGACTATGTGATCTCCGCCGTGTCGGCACCGCTGGTGCCGGCCATGATCAAGGATTGCTCTCACAATGGAGTAAAAATTATTCACCTTTTTACCGCCCGCTTCAGCGAAACCGGCCGGTCGGATGCTGCCCAACTGGAGCAGGAAGTACTGAAATTGGCCAGGGGATACGGTATACGTCTTATCGGCCCGAATTGTATGGGTCTCTTTTTCCCGAGATTGGGCATTTCTTTTAGTGATGCCATGCCTCATGAAAATTATGGTCCCGTGGGACTGATCTCCCAGAGCGGTCAAGCGGTAGAAGAGATCGTTCGTTCGGCCGCCCTGAGAGGCCTTTTTTTCAGCAAAGCGATCAGCTATGGAAACGCCCTGGATTTCAATGAGTGTGATTTCTTGGACTACCTGGCCCAGGACCCGGAGACCAAGCTGATCTTGATGTATGTTGAAGGGCTGAGAGAAGGCCGCCGGTTTTTCGATTCCCTTCGTCAGGCAGCAGCCCAAAAGCCGGTGGTGATATTGAAGGGCGGTCGGGGACAATCAGGGGCCAGGGCCGTCGCTTCCCACACCGCCTCTTTGGCCGGGTCCGCCGATTTATTGGAAGTTGCTTTGGCGCAAGCCGGGGCAGTTTCCGCGGACAGCATGGAGGAATTCATTGACCTGGCCGTCGCTTTCCACTACTTGCCGCCGATCAGAGGTCTTCAAGTCGGAGTGATGGGGGGGGCCGGCGGCGCCAGCGTGTTGGCGGCGGATCAATGTGAGGCAGCAGGTCTGGATGTGATCCCTATCCCGCCGGAGATTCGGGAGGAGCTTAAAAGCCAGGGGATCAGTATCTGGGACTGGATCGGCAATCCGGTAGACCATTCGATCAGAGGGGAGGATGCCAAATTCGACCACAGCGAGTTGCTGGCCTTGATGGCCAAAAATGAGCAATTCGATCTGCTGATCGTCATGTTCGGTGAACCTCATCATGAGAGATATAAGGGAAAGACGGCCGATGATTACCTGGGAGAATATCATATCGAGAACTGCAAACCAAAGCCGGTGATGACCATCGTTCCGGATCGATGCCCAGGCATCGACCACTATGCGGATTGGAACTGGAAAATCATCTACGAGATCAGGACCAAGCTTCTGGCCAAGGGCATTCCTTATTTTCCTTCGATCGGCCGCGCGGCCAAGGCAGCCAAAAAACTCGCCGGTTATTATCGAAGAAGGAAAAGCTGAAAACCATACTATTAAAAGATTTTCAAAATAGAATTAACATAAAGTCACTGGATTCCCCCGTATCAAGTACGGGGCAGGCTTAGTCAAGCCCGGAATGACGACAGAAAACTTCCTAATATTCGTCACTCCGGTCCCGCATCCCATGCGGGATAGACTCCAGCCGGAGTCCAGGAATAAAAACTATTCACATAAGGCAGAATGTCGTTTCCTTGCTGCACCCACAATAAATTTCAGGAAGCGAGAACTTCGACCTTCAAACCTACCACGGACTGTAGCCCCATTTTTTCTGCAGCACTGCCCAGATTACAGACGATTTCCAGATAGCCGCTGCTGCCGATCAAGGCCATCAATTGGCCTGGTCGGCCCTGGGAGTAGGTTTGGTGTATTTCGTTAATAGTGTGGGATCCTAAAATAATTTTTAAACCCGGACCGGACAAAAAGGGAAGAATGGTTTCTCGACTGATGTTGGTAATCAGGTTGCCGAAGTGATCGCTCCAGATGACCCGGCCGATCAGTCGGTTGTCTTTAATCTCCGGGTCCGAAATAGTAAGTAAAAATGGATCCGATATCGTTTTCCCTAATTTGGTAATCGGAACACCCAAACTGAGATGAGCCGCTGCCGGAGCTAAAATGTCACGGCCATGAAAGGTGGAGGAAATCGTTTTCAAAAAAAAAGTGGTGTTATTCAGGTGGACTATGATTGCTTCCGGCCTGTTTTTCATCACCAGGGTAAAAAGCCCGTTGTCCGGCCCGACCCAAACAGCATCTTTCGCCTGGATGGCAATAAGCCGCCGCTCTCCTCCGACCCCCGGATCGACTACCGCCAGATGGATGGTTCCCCTGGGGAAATAGGGATAAGCCGTATTAAGAATAAAGGCCGCTTCCAGGAGGTGGTGATGGGACAGGGCATGGGTCAGATCCACCAAATGGACCCGAGGATTGATCCCCAAGATTACCCCTTTCATGACCCCCACATAAGGATCATCCCAGCCAAAATCCGTGCTTAGCGTAATAACCGACATGCCGTTAGACATTGAGTTCACGCCCCGCTGCTTTAACAAATGGGCGCAACTCTTTCATCAAGCGTGAAAACTGTTCGGGATAAAGGGATTGCTGTCCGTCGGAAAGGGCCTCTTTGGGATTGCAATGAACCTCGATCAAAAGTCCGTCCGCACCACAGGCCGCCGCAGCCTTGGCCATTGGGGCCACGAAGTCTCGAACACCTGTACCGTGGGAGGGATCCACGATGACCGGAAGATGCGTTTTCTGTTTAAGAAAAGGGACGGCGTTCAAATCCAACGTATTGCGCGTGGCGGTTTCAAAAGTGCGAATGCCTCGTTCGCAAAGGATGACCTTGGGATTTCCTTCAGAAACGATGTACTCCGCCGCCAGAAGCAGGTCTTCCACGGTGGCCGCCATCCCGCGTTTTAAGATCACCGGTTTTCGGCATTGGCCCAACTTGGTCAGCAGGCGAAAATTCTGCATGTTGCGGGCACCGACCTGAAAGGCATCGGCATAGCGTTCCACCATAGGGACATCCCCTGCCTCAACAACCTCGGTCGTGATGGCCAGCCCGGTCTTTTCCCCGGCTTCTTTGAGGATACGTAGGCCTTTGACCCCCAATCCCTGAAAGCTGTATGGACTGGACCTCGGTTTGAAAGCCCCGCCCCGCAGGCAGTGAGCTCCGGCTTTCTTGACCGCCTGGGCGGTGGCCATCATCTGTTCTCTTGTTTCCACGGCACAGGGGCCGGCAATCACCACAAACGGTTTTCCACCCACCTGAACCTGACCGATTTCAACCACCGAATTCTCCGGGTGGATATCGCGGCTCACCATTTTGTAGGGTGTCAGGATCGGGGTGATGCGCTCGACCAGCGGATGACTTTCAAGATGCAGGCCGGCCAGGACCCTCTCGTCACCGATTGCACCCAAAACCGTCCGTTCCGTTCCCGGCAAATAAAGCGGCTTCAGGCCCAGCCTGGCGATCTGGGCGATGATTTCATCGGCATCCTTTTTATGGGCCGTGGGTTTTAAAATGATAATCATTCCCGCTCTCCTCTATGATCAGTGAACTCATCTCTTCATCGAGTTCTGTGTTTGATCATGATATATCCTCAGTAATCGGCACAACTTGATCATGGACACTTTACCTATTTAAGCCGCTCCTGTCAATATCCCGCGGCCTCTGGCTCTCCCTTTCATTTTGATGGGCTGGTAAAAAAATCCCGCCAACCGTCATTGATGGGGGAGAAAAAGCTTACCTTCTTAAAATTCCTGTGATAAATATTTGGATTATGGACAGAGGCAGGCGAACCTCATTTTCGGCTCTCCTGTCAGAAAGGTGTTGATTATGAGCATGACGCTAACGCCCATTGGCCTTATTCATTCTCCCTATGCCAGCAAAGAAGAGGCCCCGATACAGGGCATCTTTTCCCCGGAAGGCATCGGGCAGGTGGTTGTGTTTTTAGAATATATGAAAGGGTTGAAAGATATTGAGACCTTTTCCCATATCATGCTTTTCTATCAGTTTCACCAAGCCGGTGAAGTCAAACTGGTACGTCCCACATTCTTGGACGATAAACCCCATGGGGTCTTTGCTTCCAGACATCCCTGCCGTCCGAATGGGCTGGGTTTAACCATTGTCAAACTTATAAACCGTCATAAAAATATCCTTGAAGTCAGAGGGATCGATGTCCTGGATGGAACGCCTCTTATCGACATCAAACCCTATATCCCGCGTTTTGATTGTTTTCCAGAGGCCAACGAAGGCTGGGTGGCCTTTAAAAAAGAAAGGCCGAAACCTGTGGGAAGAGAATAAGGTCAAGCGGTATCGTTGTATCGGAGCTGTCAGTCCTGATCTGCCTGAGGGCTTTGACTGTTCGGGTAAGGTCAATGCCGGCTGTTTCGGCGCTTTTCTAACCAGAGATACCGGCGGCTTGTGTTGCTGTCCCGAACCCAAATTGAAGCAGGGAAATGAAGACTATCACAACCGTCTACTTTTTCACACCCGTTCTTCCATCGGTTCGCAGTTCAAGGTTCTCTCCTCTGCCCAACAGCGCCTGCGCAGGCGCAACGCGCCATTCGGGCACGCATTCCGCGGACCGGTGATCTTTTCGTTCGGCCACGCGGGGCGGGCCCGGTGGATTGCCTGGTTAAATATTTTTATTATTCCATATTACCTTTGGCTAAATTATGTCGTGCACATAATACTTGAATATTTTCTAAAACTGTTTCGCCTCCTTTAGACCAAGGTTTTATATGATCAAAGTGAATGTTTTCACCAGTTACGGAGATGCCACAAAGCTTGCATTTGTTACCATCCCTCATTAATACTTTGACTTTTAATCTTTCACTAATATTCCTCTTTGTTTTATGTTTAAATTCTGTTTCAACTGCATCGAAATATTTTTCATCTTGCCTATTTTCTGCCGTTTCTTGATTTTCGTCCTTATCGGAATTAACATACTCAACAAAGGCTTCAAGTGCTTTTCGCCATGACCCGAATCTTTTCTCATAAGGTTTTGGCCAACATCTTGAAAGAGGAGGCTTCATTTCCACGTATAAAGGTTGTCGCCCAAGCGCAATCCATACTGCCTCAATATTATCAAATAGTTCTTTTTCTGGAATATTTTGTTTTACTGTTACTGCTAAACCCGCCTTTTCTAAAGTTTTATTCCAAGTCCCAAATCGCTTGATTAATGTTCCAGAATTAAATTCTCCTTTCTGATCGTACTGTTCCCTTGTAATTTTCTCCATTCCAATTTGATCAGCGACTTTTTTAAGGTCATCCAATAATTCTTGATCGGGAGTGTTCCTATGATATGTATTTAATTCGTATTTCATATTATTCTATATTTAACAATTAATATACGAAGTTCTCTTTTTCCGATTTCTTGCCCGATATTATAACACCTTATCCTATTCGGTAACAGGTAAAATTTTCATAATATTAAGCAAGTATCCCTTCCAACAATTTCGTAAAAAGAAGGTCCCTTTTTCTCCTTGACCTTGTTTTTTTTATCCTATACTCTTATATTAACAAAAAACAATTTCCTATCAAAGGACCCCGCTGGACATCGATTTCGGCCGCGGCGAGAATTTTTATTATCGCCTGTAGTTGCACCGCGACAATAAAAACATCGATGTCGTCACGTAACATCCTCATTTTCTCTGGAAATACCGGGAACGCGATCGTGTTGAATGACTTCAGCCAGCATGCCCATATTGATGAACGTCGAGCGGGAAGGAAGTATGGAGGAGGTTTGAGTAATGAGTAAATTGTCTGAACATCCCTTAGAAACCCTATTTTACCCCAAAAACATCGCCGTAGTCGGCGCCTCACCCAGAGGCGGGCTGCCCGGCGGCCGGTGGGGCGGCAACACCTATATCGAAGGTTCTATTAAACAACATTTCAAAGGAAAAATATTCCCAATTCATCCCACGGCTAAAAGCATCCTCGGATTTACGGTCTATAAAAGCGTTCGTGACATCCCGGACGAGGTTGACCTGGTCATCTTCAGCGTGAACTACAAAGTTGTGCTCGAAGTCATGTCTGATTGTGCGGCCAAGAATGTAAAATACGTCCATCTCTTTACAGCCGGCTTTAGCGAAACCGGCCGTGAGGATTTGGCCCGGCTTGAAAAAGACATGATTCAGATGGCCCGCCAGGCCGGTATCCGGGTTATCGGCCCGAACTGCATGGGACTGTACTGTCCGGAGGGTGGCCTGGCCTGGACCAATGAGTTCCCGGACAGGTCCGGACCGGTCGGCCTTGTCTCCCAGAGCGGTCAATTGGCCGGGATGTTCATCTCCATGGCCGAGGGAAAAGGTGTGCGTTTCAGCAAGGTCGTCAGTTACGGCAACGCCGCCGACATGCAAAACCACGAGTTCCTCGAATACCTGGCCCAGGACGACAAAACCAAATACATCGCCACCTATGTGGAGGGGCTGAAAGACGGACGGGCCTTCTTCGAACAGGCCAAAAAGATTTCACTGATAAAACCGATCGTCGTCTTTAAAGGTGGTGTGACCGAGGGCGGATCTCGAGCCACCCAGTCCCATACCGCCTCTCTGGCCGGATCTATGCAACTCTGGAAGTCCGTGTGCCGCCAAGCCGGGCTTATCTCCGTCCATTCCCTTGAGGACATGGCCGTCACCCTGACCGCCTTGATGGGGCTGCCTCTACCGCCCGGAAGGAATGTGGCCGTGCTGGGCGGTGCCGGCGGCGGCTCGGTCACCATGACCGATATGGCCGAAGAGGCCGGCCTTTACGTGCCGCACCTGACCGATAAAACCATCAAGGCCATCGAAGAGTTCGTTCCCATCCAGGGCAGCAGCGCCAAGAATCCGCTGGACATCATGGGCGCCTTCTTCGGTCAAGGCTATGAAAATCTCCAGGTGCTCATGGATTTGCTTCGAGACGATCCGAACATCGATGCCCTTATCTTCAATCAGCCGGTGGACCTCATCACTCGTGTGATTGGGCGTTCCATGATTTCCCTCCTCCCTCAGTTGGTTAAGGATTCTATGAAACGGATGGGCAAGCCGATCTATGTGGTTTTGGACAGGGGCCGCGGGGGCATTGAGGGGGAGATCCTCAGGCAGGAGTTGGAGGACCGGTACACGGACGCCGGGTTCGCCACCTTTTCTACCTTCCCCCAGGCGGCCCGGGTACTGGCCGAGCTGGACCAATACCGCCGGTATCTGGAGAGCCATACCCGCAAGCAAAGAGGCAAATGACGGCCCTCATTTTTTTCTCGGACGCATCCGGGAAAGGGAAAAGGGATCGTTAAGACACCCAAGGGCTTACCTTATGCAGGATTTCACTGAAGGCCATATTGGAAAACAGGTCATAAATTTTAGTACGCCGATCATGCTCGGTAATGTGTTGATGTCCATCTATGGCATCATCAACATGATCTGGGTCGGACGCCTCTTGGGCCACACGGCCGTGGCCGCCATCTCCGCCAGCCTGCCGATTATCATGCTGATGCCCGCCATTCTCATCGGCCTGGGCATGGCCACCAATATCCTTATCGCCCAGGCCTTCGGTCGCAAAGACACCGAGCTGCTCAGAAAAATCCTGGCGAATTCATTTTTTACCTCGATACTGTTCTGCCTCATCATCTCTATCACCGCTCTGGCACTCCGTCAACGGTTGCTTGACTGGGTGCATGTTCCCAAGGAAATTCGGGACATGGCCCTTTCTTATCTGACCATCGTTATGGCCGCGCTGGTATTTCAATTTTTTATCAGCTGGATGAACGGCATGCTGAATGGTCTGGGTGATGCTGTTACGGTGGTGAAAATCCTTGTTCTGCTTACGGTGTTTAATATTATTTTCGTCCCGTTCTTCATTCGCGGCATCGGCCCTCTGCCGCCTCTTGGCGTGGCCGGTGCGGCCTGCGGCACGGCGCTGGCGGCCGCGACGACCGGCATCGTCGGCTATATTTACCTGCTGAGGCACAATCCTTATATCAACATGCGCAGTTGGAACTACCGTTTGAATTGGCACATCATCCGGGAGGTTTTTGCCATCGGCCTGCCCGCATCGCTGCAGATGCTTGTGATCTCCCTGGCCGGAGTCATCATCATCTCCCTGGTCAATCGATACGGCACAGATGTTACGGCGGCCTTCGGCATCGGCATGCAGATCGATATGCTGGCCATGATCCCGTTCATGTCCATCGGGATGGCGGCGACCAGCATTTCCGGCCAGAACTTAGGGGCGCAGAAGATCGACCGCGTTTTCCAGACCCTGCGTATGTCCATGCTTTTCGGTATGGGCGTTGCCCTGGTATGCACCTCCGTGCTGATATTTTTCTCTCATCAGATCGGCGGTATTTTCCTCAAGGAATCAGCGGAAAAGGTCAGAGTGCTGGCTATTGTCCACGATTATTACCATTGGATGGCCTTTATTTACCCTTGCTTTGCCGTCATCTTCGCCATCCAGGGCGTTCTCCGCAGCGCCGGCGACACGATGGCCTTGCTGGCCCTCTCGTTTATCGGCATGATCGTCATCCGCGTTCCCTTAGCCTATGTGCTTGCCGGCCCGGTCGGTTTCAAACAGAACGGTATCTGGATGGCCATGTTGACGAGCACTGCCCTGTCCGTCGGATTGAACTGGCTCTACTACAAAGGCGGACGGTGGAAGAAAAAGGCGATATTAGGAAAACAAACTTAGCAAGGTTTTATGTCAAAAGCTCCTTGAAAACAGGGGGTGTAGAGCTTCAAAGGGAATCGTAAAGGGTCGTGAGATCGCGGGTCTTGAATCTTATTTCGGTTTTATTTAGCTGTGAAAGTCAGGATTTGAATATACAGGCAATGTCAAGTTTGATAACGACTTCTTCCTAAAGTTCTCATTTCTAAAAAGTTTGAAAATGGTGTATACTACCATTTGTAATCCATATTAAGGGCTAAGCAGGATAAGTATATTTATTGGAAGACAAACAAGGGGTTAACTTAATCTTTTTATAATAAAATGGGTAACAAGGAAGGCAGGTAGTTATGATCGGTATAAATCAAGATTTAATAGTTATTTTGATAATAGCCGCTTTTATCTTTGGGGCTAAAAAATTACCAGAAATTGGGAAAGGCTTGGGGAAAGGAATCCAGGAGTTTAAAAAGGGTATCTCAGGACAAGAAGAAGAGCCACCGCCTAAACCCAAAGAAATTGAAAAAGACACGACTGATAAAAAAGAATAGGATAAGCCTTTATCCGGGTACTCCAATGGCCAGAGGAATTGGATCGATCCGGCGAGACGGTATAATTTTTAAGCTTATACTGCTGTATTCTATTTCAATAGATTGGGGAGATAAAGGACGACCTTTGGAAACAGGATCAGGAGGATGGTCTGAAATATTTACACTCGCACATCATCCTTCTTTTTTCTCTTAAGAAATGGGAGAATCTTAATAAAAATACCGATAAAATATAGAACAAAAAAGCAAGCAATAAAATCAAAAATACTCAGCATTAATGCTCCAGTAATGGTGTCTTGAATGATACTCATTTAATCACCCCCAGCAAAGTCAACATAATTCCCCCGGCAACAGCAGTCCCCAGCACCCCGGCCAAATTCGGTCCCATAGCATGCATAATCAGATAACTGTGTTTGTTAGCCTGCATGCCAACGCTGTGTGAAACGCGTGCCGCCATGGGCACGGCGGCGATGCCTGCCGAACCAATCAGAGGATTAATCTTTCCTTTGGTTACCCAACACAAGAGCCTTCCCCATAAAAGACCACTGGCCGTGCCGAAGGCGAAGGCAATAAAACCCAGCATAATAATTTGTAATGTTTTGACATTGGCAAAATTTTCTGCGCTCATGGTTGTGCCGATGGCCACGGCAATGAAAACGGTGATAATATCCAGAAAAACTCCGGCCATCGTGTCGGCCACTCTCTTCATAACTCCAGATTCTCTGATCATATTTCCCAGCATAAAGCAGGAGATCAGGGGGGCAATGGGCGGCAAGACAATCAACACAAGTAAAATCATCATAACAGGAAAAATCACCTTTTCTCTTTTGGAAACTGGCCTCATGGTCGCCATGATTATTTTTCGTTCCTTTTCCGGCACAAGTAATTTCATGATCGGCGGTTGAATGACCGGTAATAAAGCCATATAGGAATAGGCGGCAACAGCAACAGGTCCCAAGAGATGGGGCGCCAATTTGGTTGTCACATATATGGCCATAGGACCGTCGGCGCCTCCGATAATACCAATGGCGCAGGCTTCTGCTATATTGAAGCCAATGAGTTTTGCTCCAACCAAGGCAATAAAAATGCCCAAATGAGCCGCCGCTCCCAAAATGATAGTACTGGGATTGGCGATCAACGGTCCAAAATCGGTCATTGCACCTACTCCAAGAAATATCAGAGGAGGGTAAATCACCTCGGTTATGCCTCGGTAGTTGTAATACAGTAAACCGCCCGGATCCATTAAACCCGTACCCGGCACATTGACTAAAATGCAGCCAATACCCAGTGGCGCCAGTAAAAAAGGTTCGAATTTATTCTTGATTCCAAGCCAGATAAACAATGCCCCGACGCAAATCATGATTATATGAGCGAGAGTAAAATTAGCGAGTCCCGTTCCTTTTGCCATGGCCTGAAGCATATCCAGAATGACCAAAATAATCCTCCTTATGGTTAAAAACTTCCTTTTTTGCGGCTGGACTATATGAAAAAAGAGTTTGTGTGTCAAGTGAATTATGACCACAAAAGCTATCATCCGGGCCTCTTTTTCTCAGGAACGAATGACCTATCTCCCGGAAGATTCCCATATCATCTACCGTTCCAAGGACAAGAGGTCACCATCCCTCCGCTTGAATTTTAATTAAATGGCCTTGCAAGTTCTGGAAGGTAGTTAAAAAAACAACTTCACATTGCCTCATAGAAAATGAAAAACAGAGTTAGAAATGGATCTGCTTTTTTATGCACATTTCAATCCGTAATCGTTAATTTTCGGAACGATTGCTTTAGAAGAGTTATCTGGACACTGTCTGTCAACCCAACTACTGGTCAGAATAAAATAAGATCTAGCCTAATTGTCCCAGCCCTTAGTCCTCCTTGGCCATATATTGGGCATAAAGCCTCCTGCCTATTTCCATGCCCCGTTCAATAAAGTCCGGACCGTAGACCTTACCGGTGTGGGTACGAAAGGTTTCCTTTATCCGTTCAATGCCTTCCATGCTTTTGGGAAATCGGGCGAAAAGCTGGGGGATGTTTTCACTCTTTCGCAAAGCCAGCATGGACCAGAGGGTATCAGTGAAGTTTTCCGGACCCCATCTAAATTTATCGGCATCATAAAGGGCATCGGACAGAAGTTGAGCCTCTGGAGAAGCAAGGGCTTCAGGTGCCTGAAAGGCCTCGTGGTTGGCAATGGCCGTCACGATCATACGGCGTTCGGTCTCTTTAAAATTGAGATTCTCAAGAATCTTCCCGGCTTCTATGGCACCGATACGGGCATGTTCGGGTTCCGACCTTTTGATGTCATGAAGGACCCCGGCGATGTGGGCCAGGAAAGAAAGCCTCTGGCCGGTTCTACAATTGGGAGGCAGGCCATCCGCTTCAATCAGAACAATCGCCCCGGCCTCAATGGCGACGTTGCGGATGTGTTCCTCCGCATGGCCGGCGAAAAACCCCTCTTTTGCCACTATCTCTAAACATTTTTGGACCATCTCATTATCCTCGAAAGTATTACGGGATAATTCGATACTATCTCTTTTCTCCTTGTAGAATATGGGAGGGCCGATGGAAAGGGAATACTCCAGGCAGAGCTTCCTTAAATCCTGGTAATCATCCATGGCGGGGGGTAGGTGTTCTTTCATACTTGTCCTTGAAAAGGATGATGGGTATTCATCGAGCCGTTTAATTTACAGTTGGTTTTATCCGCATAGATAGAAAAGGTGGTTCACTATCGTAACTTCTATATAACGTTTCTTTTGGGTTTCGTCAAAAAGAATCAGGTCCCTGGCTTTCTTTTTATAAAGCATTCTCTAAATAGGATTTAGGGACTTTTAGCGATCACTGAATTGTTTGCAGGAAGCTTATTTCTCCTTGCTCCCTCTCAAGGGTTATTTTATACTCTTTCCAGTTCGATCCGCCACTTCCAGTCTCATATAAAAATAAGCGAGTATTCAGCCAAAAGGAGACAGACATGAAAGCCATTGTCATTATCAGGGGAGAACAAGGTGGGACCATAGCCTTGCAAGATGTCCCAAGGCCAAAGCCGCGTCCGCAAGATTTGTTAATCGAGGTGAAAGCCGCGGCCTTGAACCGTGCTGACCTTTTTCGTGTACAAGGAACATACCAAACGGCAGCGGCACCGGCAGAAGGTCAACCGGAAATTGTCGGAGGAGAAGCCGCCGGGATCGTTACTGAGATTGGAAAGGATGTAGCCGGTTTCGCCATCGGTGACCGCGTTATGGGTATGTGTAATGGAGGATATGCCGAATTCACCACTATCCATCAACACCTGGCCATGCCTAAGCCGGAGAGGCTAAACTGGGAAGAAGCCGCAACGATACCCGTTTCCTACATGACCGAATACAATGCCCTGATCACCAACGGCCGTCTTCAGGCTGGCGAATCTGTGTTGATCAATGGAGCCTCATCGGGTGTTGGGGTAGCCGCTGTTCAGATTGCCAAATTATGGGGCGCAAAACCGGTTATCGGCCTGGCGGGCTCCCAAGAAAAACTGGCTGCCCTTAGCAATCTGGGGATGGATGTGGGCATCAATTACCGGTTAGATAATTTTAAGGAGGCTGTTCTCTCGACCATGGGAGGAAAAGGCGTTAACTTGATTATCGATCATGTGGGCGGTCCCCACTTGAAAGATAATCTGAAATGCCTGGCCTTGAAAGGCCGTCTGGTCAGTGTCGGCAGGCTGGGAGGGGAAATCGGTCAACTGAATATGGATCTCCTGGCCCTGAAACAACTGGAGCTTATCGGTGTCACCTTCCGTACCAGAACCCTTTCCGAACGGATCGAAATCGCCCGTCAAGTCATCGATGATCTGCTCCCGTCCCTGGCTGATGGCCGGTTGAAACCAGTCATCGACCGAATATTTTCTTTGGATCAGGCGGCGGATGCGCACGCTTATATGGCTTCTAATGTCCAATTCGGAAAAATCGTTCTCAAGATCTAGCGAGTCCTTTAAATCAGAGGTTCATCTCCTGATAGGCCTTCACGAAATTTTGTATTTTTTCTTCTAGGATTTCCTCGGCTCTCTTGACATCCTCAAGAGAGGAAAATTCTGAAGACAGGCTTACCAGAATCTTGTCGAACCGGGACGGTTTTATCCCCCATTTTTTTTCATACTCGATTCGGGCAATCTGGTATTCCGAATAAGAGAAATAATATTTACCCAACCGATTTTCAGCCGAGGCATAGGGCCAATCTTCTTTCAGTCTAAAAAAGTCCACAAGAGCATTCCGTACGGCCTCATTCTCAAATCGTTCCAGGCGAATACTTTCCCCAAGACGAGTCTGGGTATGGTGAAAGAATTCCTTAACCAGGTCGATGTCGGTGATCACCAGACCGTACAAATACCAATTCTGAAGAACGGCAATGACCGCTCTCTGCTCGATAGAATCCAAGTAAGAATAGCTCGGGCAATAATGACCGGCGCATAATTCGGCTCCATAAAAGGAGTGCCGGCGGAGGTCCTGACCTTGATGGCCCGAAGGGTGGAGAAGGCAACCTACTTTTTTCTGGTCCAGATCCAAAAAACCGAGATAATCACAATTATGGATCACCTCAAATAGCTTTGGGCTTCGGGCAAGAGAGGCGGCTTTTTGGACATATTCCTCGAAAGGAATCCCTCCTTGGAATGAATGCAAAAGATGCGTCCTTTTTTCCAATAAGGACGTCACTGCTGCCCGGGAGTGATCTTGAAAATTATAAAGACCGCAGCAGGCCCCACAGGACTTTTGTGAATCCGGTTGGCAGAGGTGAACCGGATAAATCGTCGAACCAGGCAATAACTAATTCCTCTTCAAAATTTCTGCAATGCTCAACAAATAGATTCAACCCCTCGTCGCCTGGATCGATTTCAATCTGCCGGTTCACCGACAACCGGAAAGAAAAGGGCTTCGATGTCTTACAATGGCTGGCGGCCAGGAGATCTCATCATTGTAATAAAAATTTGGCCAACTGCTGTTTGTGATAAGCCGGCTCACCCAGATAATTGTAAAGATATCGGGAGGCCCTGGTATGCAGGCTCAAGGGATGCTCCATGGAATAACTGATGCCGCTGATGGCCCGATGGGCAAAATTGCAGGCTTGCCAATAGGCCTCACTAGCCACGGCTTTGGCCAGATGAATGCTTTCCGGAACAAGCCCCTTGGTATCCAGTTTCCACAGGGCCTCATAGGTGGTCCAGCGGGCGGCTTCGACCTGATTGATGATCTCAATGATCATATCTTGGACCCGTTGAAAACGACCAATGGCCTGGCCAAATTGAACCCTGACGCGGCTGTGTTCCACGGCTATCTCGAAAACCGCCCGACAACCCCCGACCTGATAGGCGCAAAGCACGGGTATGGATTTCTGGATGGCCTTCATCAAGGCGGCTCCTCCTTTATCCTTTTCCCCCAACAAAGCCGATGGCGGAACTTTCACCGAGTCCAACTTGACTTCAAAGGCCCTGCCGATCAAATAACCCGGCAGTGGCCGTATGGAAACACCAGCCGCCTTTTTGTCCACCAGAAAAAGGGAAACGGAATCGATTTTTTTCCCGGTCCGGATCGGCACAATCAGATGGGTGGCCGACATGGCTTCGGGAGTAAACAATTTATTCCCCTTTATTAAATAATCCTTCCCTTTTTTCTCGGCGCTGATTTTCCCCGGCCCAGCACCCCAACCGTTTACGGATTCGGTCATGACCAAGGCTGGGACCAGGGTTCCAGTGACAATCTTGGGTAAAATGGCCTTTTTTTGTTCTGCTGTTCCGGCTTCCTGGATGATCAGACTCCCCAGTATGCCGGAGGAAAAATAAGGTCCGGGCAAGGGGGCGGTCCCCAGGGTTTCGAATAAGACCCCGGCAGTGGTCAAGGGATACCCTGTCCCCCCATACTTCTTAGGGGTGATGATCCCCAGCCAGCCCATATCGCAGACTTTTTGCCAGATACCCTCGTTGTATCCGGTGTCGGAGTCATGCAAAGCTTCCAGGGTTTGTTTATTGATATCCCGTTTTAGAAAATTAACGGTTGTTGTTTTAAGTATTTCTTCCATTTCGTTAAGCCTAAAATCCAAGTTCATAGGTCATCTCCTCTTATTGAAAAGGTTTGCTCCGTCAACAGGTTGCTGAAAAAGGCCCATCAATCCCGCCAATGGCGGGATTGTCCTCATTCCTCGGGATTTCTTCGCCTAAAGGGCAACGCTCAGTCCCACCCCTTCGGGGCGGGTTCCCGGTTTCGGGACGCCTTGTATTTGAACCTTTTTGAGCAACCTGTAAAAAAGAGTTTTTCCACATCCTGTTAATATTTGGATACCAGCTACCGTCTACCTTCCGATACGCAAGGCCCGGGATATGATGATTTTCAAGGCCTCAGGGGTGCCGCCCGGTGCCAGACAAAGGCCGCTTCGTGCGCAGACTTCAAAAAGGCCGTCCTCCAGACCCCACTCCTCATCGCTGGTCAGAGTATAGGGACCGAGAACCTGGGACAGGTAACTCGTCATGTTTAAGCCGAAATTTTTTGTAAACAAGCTGGTTTGTGGTCCCGCATAAGCGGCGCGCCTCCCGGCCCTGGGCAAACCGGCGTTTCGCATATAAAAAAGTCTCTCTATCTGACCGCCAATATAGGCCTCCACCATGTCCCCTTGCAAATGAGGATTTTCCAGTAACCGGCTCTTTATTTCCGGATTGTTTTTGCACTGGTCAAGAAATTTTTCCACCAGGTGATTTTGGGGAATAAAGGCGGCGCCGGTACCGGCATGGTCGCTATCCCTGTCTCCATGTTCAACCGTCAAGGTAGCGTTGGTGACTTTCCAGCCGTCCTGATCCCCGCCGATCAGGTAGGATTCATGGACCTTGACATCTTCAAAAAATACGGAATGTTTGACCCCCGGCGCGCTGTCCGCGGATTGATAACAGACCTGGGCAAGCGTGCCCTCTGGGAAAAGATCAAGCGGATAAATTTGAATACCGGTCAAATTGGCCGGGGCCAGAAACATGGCCAGGTTCTGATGCCTGGGTGCTTCAAGACTGCTTCGGGTTAGAAGCAAAAATTGATCGGGTGGGGCGTAAAGCCCACCGACAAATATTTTACTGCCGTTGACGATGAAATAATCTTTTTCTTGGACTGAGCGCAGGGCATTGGTCTGCTGGTTAGCTTCGTCCGTACCGGCCTCCGGTTCGGTGAAAAGCTGCCAGGTGATCGCTTCGCCTTTGAGTATGGGCGGAAGCAGACGTTTTTTTTGCTCATCCGTTGCACAGGCCATTAAGGTCGGTGCCGCCAGTTTGCCTGAGTCGTATACAGGGGGAAGGCTCAACTCCTGTTTGGCCATCTCAATATACAGAACAGCGGCTTTGTCTCCGTCAAGGCCGCCCCCCCCGTATTCCTGTGAATAAGATGGATACAACCATCCTTTCTCTCCGAGTTTGCGGCACAGATCGCGTCGCATCTCCCATTGTTCGCGGCTTATCTTCATAATACTCCTGGGCTTGATGAGTCCCTTAGGGACGTTATTCTTCAGCCAGGTGCGAACTTCTTTAGCGAATTCTTTCTGTTCCTTATTGTATTCATTGGAAAAGTTCATAGGCCGATCCTTTCAATATTTGTTTGTGGATTCTTGTTAGTTATTTTCCGGTAAAAAGAGTTTCTGGCAGTGGCCAAGACAATGACCTTCCGGTTTCTCATGGCTTGTCTTTTTGGATTTATAGAAAATCGTTACTAAACTCTTTCCCTGAAGTCAATAAGTATTTATAACTAAAATAGGGCTCGAGGATTCCAGGATTCAAATAAACCGCTGGTATAAGGAAGACGGTATACGGTTTAGGGTTTACCTTGAACCTTTTCTTGGCCCCCTGAATCCTTATGTATTCTTTGTTGTGCCGATAAGGATTTGACAGATAGGCCGTTTGATTCTATAATCTCAAAACAGAAAGAATAGGTGACGAAGTAATAACTCGACATATTTAAAAAGGAGGAATAGCAAACTATGGCAAAGATTAATTTTGGCGGAGTCCGGGAGACCGTGGTGACACGAAAGGAATTTTCCTTGGCCAAGGCCCGCCAGGTGTTGAAGAAGGAAGTTATCGCCGTTATCGGTTACGGCGTCCAGGGACCCGCACAGGCCCTAAACATGAAAGACAACGGCTTCAATGTCATCGTCGGTCAAGCCCGTGAGTTCAAAAGAGACTGGGACCGTGCTGTCGCCGACGGCTGGGTTCCCGGTAAGACCCTTTTTTCCATTGAAGAAGCGGCGAAACGGGGTACGATCATCCAGATGCTGGTCTCCGATGCCGCCCAAAGAGCGATCTGGCCGATTATCAAGGCCAATCTCAAGGCGGGCAAAGCCCTCTATTTCTCGCATGGGTTTTCTATTACTTATAAAAAGAAATCCGGGGTGGTGCCTCCGAAGAATGTGGATGTCATCATGGTGGCTCCAAAAGGCTCCGGCCTCAATGTCCGCCGAAATTTTCTTTCCGGGGCCGGTATCAACTCCAGCTATGCCGTTTGGCAGGACGCCACCGGCAATGCCGAAAAACGCTGCCTGGCCATCGGCATTGCCATTGGATCGGGCTACCTGTTCCCAACGACCTTCCCACACGAAACCAACAGCGATCTGGTCGGCGAACGAGGGGTGTACTCATGGGCTGCTTGGCCGGTGTCATGGAGGCGCAGTACGACGAACTTCGTAAGCATGGTCACTCCCCCAGCGAGGCCTTCAATGAAACCGTTGAAGAACTCACCCAGAGTCTCATCCGACTGGTGGATGAAAACGGCATGGATTGGATGTACTCCAACTGCTCGGCCACCGCACAGCGCGGGGCCTTGGATTGGAAACCGAAATTTAAAAAGGCCGTTGCCCCGATATTCAAGGTACTATACCAACGCGTTGCATCGGGCCAAGAAGCCGAACGGGTTATTAAGAGCTGCGGTGGGAAGAACTATCAGGCGCTCTTGGCCAAAGAATTAGGCCAAATGCGTAACTCCGAGATGTGGCGGACCGGTGCTGCCGTTCGAGCCTTGCGGCCCAAAGAGAAGGCCAAAACCGTTACCAAGAGCACTAAGGGTGTCGGAGGACGGAAGGCTTAATACGAAGATAAGTTTCGAGTTAAGAGTTCGGTGTTCGGTGAAAAGCCAAATTTCATGCCCCTTGGGGTACCAAGGGGCATGAGGGCTTAATTCAAAAATAGAAATATTGAATATCGAACATCAAATTTCTGATCATGAAGTAATGCCCTTCCCTCTTCGACATTCATCATTTATTATTTGATATTCGAAATTTTCTTCTTTCATGTTTCCCTAAAGAGGGAACAGTCAAATCACTTCTTCCTTTCTGAAGGCGGCGATCTCTTCCGAGGAATATCCTGCCTCTTTAAATATCTCTTCTGTATGCTGTCCCAATAGAGGGGCTACGCCGGTCCTGGCCTCACATCGGCTGAGGTGGATAGGATTACCGATAATTCTGGCTGAACCCTCTGTCGGGTGGTTTATCTCAACAACATATTCATTGGCCAACACCTGAGGATCACTGGCCACCTCAGGGTAGCTGTAAACCGGGGCGCAGACGATATCAGCCTCCACCAGAATCTTCAGCCATTCATCACGGGTCTTGGTGGCAAAGACGGCATCAAAGGCCTTAAACATTTCATCTTCATTTTGGCGCCTTTTTCCTTGGTATCAAACCTGGGGTCTTTGTCCAGACCTGCCAGTTCAAAGACCTTGTCCCTTTTTTCCGCGCCGACGGTCTGGATGATGAAAGACTTGCCGTCCTTGGCTGTGAAGCTGCTGGCAAAGACCGTGGTGGTGATTCGACCCCTTCGTTTTTCTGGGACATGGCCGGTCAAAAGGTGGGCCAGGAAGGTCGAACTTTGTAAAGCGATCACACTGCCTATCAGAGAAACATCAACTTCCTGACCTTTCCCGGTCCGTTCACGATCGATCAAGGCCAGCAAGGCCCCCCAGCTGAGCAGGAAACCCCCTGTCTGGTCGCCGATTCCAGTCCCTACCATATGCTCGGTCATACCGGGCTGGGCGTTGATGCTCATGAGTCCCCCCATGGCCTGGCCCACGGAATCGAATCCGGGACGGTCCCACATGGGACCTTTCAGGCCAAAACCCGACCCGCTCAGATAGATAATCCTGGGGTTGATCTCGGACAAGGCTTTATACCCAAAACCCAGGCGTTCGGCCACACCAGGGCGGAAGTTCTGGGCAAATAGATCTGCTGTTTTTACCAGTTTATAGACGATCTCCTTGCCCTTCTCTTTCTTAAGGTCTATGGTCATGCTCCTCTTGTTGCGGTTATAAGCCTCAAAATAAACGGGCACACCTTTAGGCCCCCAGGCGTTTCCTCCCCTGCCCGGTTCACCGATATTGCGGGGCTCTATCTTGATTACATCCGCTCCCCAGTCGGCCAGCATCTCCGTGCAGACCGTTCCCTGTTGATACTGGGTAAAATCTACGACCCTTATTCCTTCCAATGGCAGACCCATTTTCAGACCTCCTAAACTAAAAAACCCCGGTACAAGGTCTAAGGGTAGGGTATAGGGTCTCGGTCTTTATCTTTGAACCTTACACCTTGAACTTGAACCTTAACCTTATTTTGAGGCCATTCCCTTCAAAAGTTCAGCTGCACGGACCGGGTTGAATATCCCGCATTCACAGATCCTGGCCAGTTCTTTACCGGCATCCTCGGCGCTTCTCTCCCCGGCTTTTATTTCATCGATCAGGGACTTCACCAAGTTAGTTGCCACCATGGCGTGACCGCACATGGTGGTCACTTCCAGTATCTCATCCGACGGCAATTTATCCCTTTTCCCCCAGATATCCCCTGAGTAATCCACAGAATGGGGACGGAGTCCGGCGGCCCGGCAAAGCTCTCCCACACAGCCGAAAGGACCGCTGACCACGACCGACAGTCCCAGATCGGCTTTCTTAAGATCCTTCAGGACATTCATCACCGTTTCCTGATCGGTGAAAACACCATGAACAATGCTCGTGCTGGTGACTTTTTTCATGATCTCATCGATGGGTACATTGTACATATTGCCTGTTCTCATATCCCCAATATTGACCGGATTATGACGCAGATTGATCCTCAGAAACTCCCGCATCTTCTCCTCAGAGCCTTTTTCATTGATCCCCTTGGCGGCCATGCACAACAGGACATAATCCCTCTCTAAACTTTTTTCCGATCCTCGCCGGTGTAATGTATGGGTCATAACTATACCTCCTCAAACAAGGGACGGCCCAGGCCCACATTGGTCTTTCCCATTGATGTAAAACGGCACCTCAAGGTCTTTCAATATTTTCTCGCAGGGCGCTGTGCCGTCATCCTCCAGCCGGCTTGAAATCGTCAGACTAAAAACGGTCTCTATCTGAGGAGCGACCCCTTTCAGCTCCTTTATCACTTTAGGGAGATTTTCAATGGGGGTGGTGCTTTCGATCATGGCCGAACAAACCTTCTCGTTGATAATCTCCTTATTTAATTTCCCGGTTCTCTGATCAACCATCAAATAGGTGACCGGATTATTGGGAGCGAAGTCAACCCCGGCCCTGGCCAGTGCCTGAGCCACCTTTTCGACATCATAGAATCTTGCTCCAAGACCCGGTCTGCCCATCTCTGTGGTTACACCGACAAAGCCCTTTCTGAACTGCCCGGTTACATCGTTGGTTTTGGCCTCCTCTGTTCCCCGACCCGGAACCCGGGTTTCTTTGTGGACCAGAAGAGGATTGGAAAAAGCCGCCCTTATGGAACGGGGCCAGGAATGGACCTCTTCCTCAAAGGCATCTACCGGACACACCTTGGATCTGAAACAGACGCCGCATTCCACACACTCATCCTCATCGATCATAGCGGCCTCAGTTTCCTCATCCATGCTGATAGCCCCCATGGGGCAATAGACCAGACACAGTCCGCACCCTACGCATTCTTTGTCGTCGATCCTCATAAAACCCTCTCCTTTCCGGACTACTCGCGTGCCCTGGCCTGGCTTACGCCTATCTGTGGAGGTAAAATCGTATTGTCGGGAATAACATTGATCAGGGAAGTCTTCCCGGAATTAAAAGACCGCTCCAGGGCCGGGCGGATCTGCTCCGGTTCGGTAACAAACTCGGTGTGGCAGCCCACCTCGGCAAACATCTTATCGTATCGAATATCGGGCAGCATCCCCCAGGAATCCACCTTGGGTAAAGTCGTCTTCTGAAACTCCGTGCTTATCCAGGAGCTGTTGTTGAAAAGGAGGTACACGGCCGGAATTTTGTACCTGGCGGCGGTTTCAATATCGAATCCGGCGACCCCTAAACCGCCGTCTCCCAGCAAGGCCAGCACCTGCTTCCCGGGTCTGCCCATCTGGGCGCCTATGGCTATCCCCACCGAGTGGCCGACCCCTCCGTCCGTGCCCGCATCCAGGACCTGCCCGGCGAATTTGGCATCGATCTTGTCGGTGGTAAAACCGGCCATGGAATAGGAATCCAAGGATAATGGTGGCGCTGTCATCCAGAAAATCCACGACCTCCTGGGCCAGAAAATGCGGATTGATGGGCCTGGCGCTCACGTACCCCTTCGACCATCTCGACCCGCTTTTTCCGGGCAGCCTCTTTGGCCGTGGCTACCTGTTTAAGCCATTCGGTCCGCTCGGGGGTTTCTTTGATCAGATCCTTGGCACAATCGATCATCTGCCTGAGGACCAGCCTGGGATTGGCCATGAGCCTGATTTCTGTGGGGACCCTGGCATCCAGATCTTCATAGGCCTCCGATACCAGGATATATTTGGCCTGGTGACTGTAAGTCGGGGGTTGGCCATAGTGCTCCAGATTGCTCATCCGCAGCCCAAAGACGGCGATCACGTCCGCACCATTAAGATGGGTCTCCGGAAAGCACCGGTAAAAGCCAGGGGATGGGTCTCGGGAACCGCCCCTCTTCCCATTCGCCTGGTGATGACCGGAATATTCAGCAGTTCAACAAATTCCCTCAATTCTTCCGAGGCCCCCGACCAGTAGATCCCATCTCCCCCGATGATAGCCGGTCTTTTAGCCTCAAGAAACATTTGTACGATCTTATCAACCAGGATCGGATCGGCCACAGATTTACTCATATCAGCACATTGATCCGTCGGGATATAGCCTATTTGCCTGGCCTCCTCTTCCCTTCTACCCAGGACATTCACCGGGATCTCCAGGACTACCGGCCCTGGAGGATAGGCCACCGCATCCCTCAAGGCCTTCTGGAGATGGAAGGTCATAGTCCGGGGATCAACGATCCTTTTAGACCACTTGGTGAAGCTCCGGCAGACCTCTTCCCCGTATCCTTCCTGGAATGGGGCCCAGCCATCATGAAAGGCCTCATGCTGACCGGCGATGGCCACCACCGGACTTTTGCATAAAAAGGCGTGGGCGATACCGGGTACCATATTGTACATCCCCGGTCCAGCGGTCCCGAAGCATACCCCGGGACGGCCCGTGGTCCTGCCCCACCCATCCGAAATATAAGGTCCTGACTGTTCATGGCGAAGATGAATCATTCTCATGTCTTCATCAAGGGCACTCAATAGGGGCCACAGATGACCGCCATGAATCCCCGATAAAAACTTGACGCCCGCCTCTTTAAGTATTTTAACCAAGATTTTACCTGCTCTTACTTCAGCCATCTGCTTTCTCCTTCTTAAGTTTATTATCAGGGCTTCATTGAAAACCATTCACTAAAAGGAAGCCCTGAAATAGAATGAATTGTTGTCCCTTCTAAATATCCAGGGGGTTTATCCTCTCTTCCCCTGCAGTCAATGCAGTGAGGACTTTTGGGAATAGTTAAAGCATAAAATAAGCCTGATGAAGGGTCAAGGAGAAAAAGCAAGGTTGTGCTACCAAAGTTAAAATGTCCCCCAGGGAATTTGACGAAAAAGAAATCATGCCGCGACCAGACTCCATCGAGACCTTCCTGATAATCATGTCTATGGGCTTCAATCCGGAAGCCGCCCAGGACTTGAAGGCCGTTATGCAATTTAATTTTTCCGGGGAAGTTGAGGGGCCTTGTTATTTTAAAATTGAAAACGGCGGCATCACCACGGGAATGGGTGAGGCCGAAAACCCGGAGGTGACCATTGAATCCCCTTTTGAGATCTGGATGGATATCTTAACCCGCAAGGCCGACGGTCAGCAGATGTTTATGGAACAGAAGTACAAAGTCATAGGCGACTTTTCCCTGCTCCTTCGTCTGAATCAGTTATTCGGTAAAAAAACTAACGCTCCCTCCTGAAGCCATTCTATTGAACGTCGAGTCAATTTTTCCTGTTGGTTTAAGGCAGCCTCTTTTTTTCCCCTTGACATCGGAAATCCAACTTTAATATAACAGTTGACAAAAATTATAATACGGTTGTCTGTGCTATTTCCAATAATTTTTTCAATTCTCTGTCAAAGGGATAATTTAAAAAAAATGAGAGGTGACTTAATGAAAGCAAGAAATGTAGTAATTGTAGATGGATGTCGATCGGCTTTTTCCCGCGGCGGCGTGGGGAAGTTCGAGGCGACTCGCATGGATGAAATCGGGGCAACGGTGGTCCGGGCACTGCTGGAACGGAATCCCAAGGTCAAACCGACCATGATTGCCGAATTCGGGATCGGTAACGGCGCCAGGGCCGCGGATCTTTCAGCCCTGAATAATATTTCCCGTTTGGCCGGCCTGCCCTACGAAGTAACTAATTTTTACTCGGACAGGCATTGTGCTTCGAGCATGGAAGCCCTGCTGCGCATTGCCATGGCCATCATCCTCGGCCAGTATGACTGCGGCATCGCCTTCGGCGTAGAGCGTATGACTCGAGAACTCCTTGGCGGCCGTGCTGCTCCGGTAACGACGCGGGTCAGCGATTTTAACCCCAGGACATTGGAGAAGAACGAAATCCAACGGAATCTGGCCCACGACCATTTTGAATATTTTTCAAGACCTATACCAGATTTTATCCTGGATTCTCCACCCAATGCCTCCATGGTCCAGACTGCCCAGAACGTGGTTGAAATGTATGACATGACCAGGGAAGAATTGGATGCCTTTGCTGTTCGAAGCCATAAAAAGCTGACTGCGGCTTATGAAAAAGGTATTTATAAGGATGAAATCATTCCGGTGGAGATAGAACAACCTGTGTTTGATGATAAACGTCAATGGGTAGAGAACGAATATGGTCCAAAGGTCCTCTTCGACCGCGATGAATGCGTGCGTCCGGATTGCTCCATGGAAGGTCTGGCTAAATTGGGTCCGGTCAAGGGTATCGTCAGTTATGGCAATCAGGAGCTTAGGATCACAGCCGGCAATTCCTGCCCGACCAATTCCGGGGCTTCAGCCGCTTTATTGATGAGTGAAGAAATGGCCCTTAAGATGAAACTGGAACCGCTGGCCCGGATCATCGGCTGGGGGAACGGCGGGGTCAAACAGCAGATCATGGGAATAGGTCCCATCGTCTCAACCAAGAAGGCCATCAAACACGCCGGTATTACGCTTGATCAGATCGACCGGATTGAATTTAATGAAGCCTTTGCCTGCCAGGTTATCATCACCTTGAGAGAGCTTGGTATCCCGGAGGAAAAGGTGAATGTCAACGGCGGCTCTCTGGGTATCGGGCACCCGATTGGAGCCACAGGTTGCCGTCTTGTGCTCACCGTAGCCAAAGAACTCCGGCGCAGCGGTAAGCGTTACGGCGTAGCCACCCAATGTATCGGCGGAGGGCAAGGAGCCACAACCATTTTGGAGGCCCTTAACTAAACAATCAGTGAATGTTAATTGAGAAGGACTTTGATAAAGGCTCTTCTTTTAAATAAAAGAAAGGTGAACAAATGAACGCAAGGAATGTAGTCATTGTTGATGGATGCCGGTCGGCCTTTTCCCGCGGCGGCAAAGGAAAGTTGGAAGCAACGCGTATGGATGAATTGGGGGCCAAGATTGTCCAGGCCTTATTGGCCCGGAATCCTAAAGTTAAACCGACCATGATCGCTGAATTCGGGATCGGCAACGGGCGCAGGGCCCAGGAT
Organism: uncultured delta proteobacterium; assembly: GCA_963802945.1. Classification (GTDB taxonomy): domain Bacteria; phylum Desulfobacterota; class RBG-13-43-22; order RBG-13-43-22; family RBG-13-43-22; genus RBG-13-43-22. Next base: position 352,829 of record CAWDKY010000015.1, on the reverse strand, counting down.
CTTTCAATGCTGAACAATATCTCCCGTCTGGCCGGCCTCCCCTATGAAGTGACCAACTTCTATACCGACCGGCACTGCGCCTCCAGCATGGAGGCCCTGTTGCGGATTGCCATGGCCATCGCCTTAGGTCAATATGAATGCGGTATCTCTTTTGGTGTTGAACGCCAGTTCGGTCCGCGTGGTTTCTCGGAGAATACGACACGGGTGGGCAACTTCAACCCAAGAACCTTGGAGAAAAATAAGGTCCAGCGGGATATGGCCCATGACCATTTTGAATATTTTTCTACGCCCATACCTGATTTTCTCCTTGATTCCCCTCCAAACGCTTCGATGGTCCAGACTGCCCAGAATGTGGTTGAGATGTATAACATGACCAGGCAGGAGATAGATGCCTTTTCCGAAAGGAGCCATAAAAAGCTGGCTGCCGCTTATGGCAAGGGCGTCTATAAGGACGAGGTCATACCTTTGGAAATCGAAGAACCGGTATTTGATGACAAAAAACAATGGGTGGAAGATGCCCATGGAAAGATGATCCTCTTTGACCGCGATGAATGCCTGCGACCGGAGACGAACGTGGCCTCTTTGGCTAAGTTGCCACCGGTCAAGGATATTGTCAGTTACGGCGGTCAGGAGCTCAGGATCACGGCCGGAAATTCCTGCCCGACCAATTATGGTGCCACGGCCAGTCTGATCATGAGTGAAGAGATGGCCATTAAAATGCGATTAGAACCTCTGGCCCGGATCATCGGTTGGGGAAACGGTGGGGTCAAGCAGCAGATCATGGGCATGGGGCCGGTCGTATCAACCAAAAAAGCACTTAAGCATGCCGGACTGACGATTGATCAGATCGATCGGATTGAATTCAATGAGGCCTTCGCCTGTCAGGTTATTGGCACATTGAAGGAACTCGGCATCTCTGAGGACAAGGTGAACGTCAACGGCGGATCTCTCGGTATCGGACACCCGATCGGCGCGACAGGCAATCGGCTCGTTTTCACAGTGGCCAAGGAACTCCGGCGCAGCGGTAAGCGTTATGGATTGGCCACACAGTGCATCGGAGGAGGTCAAGGAGCTACAACTATTATAGAAGCACTTAATTAACTTTTACGATACCAAACAAAAAGAGGGCCATTTTCAAAGCCCTCTTTTTGTTTGATTATCTAAATCATCCTCGTTAATTTGACTGCATGGCAATCACGTTTAGCTTTTTACTGTATTGGCAAGCAAATTCAAATAGGTAGCTATTTGCCTTGTATGATAACACTTTGGTGCAGGGAGCCTCAAATGAAACCACCCCACAGAATGCCCTGTTTTCGACCGTAAGTTGTTTCTTCTTTTCCCCCTTTATTTTTCCTTGACGGCCTTTTTAGTTTAAATTATAAATAATTATAGTTTTACCCAAATAAATTTGTTTTAACATCTCACGAGATGGGAAGAGATATATGTCCTGACTTCAAAGGACAATGGGGAAAAGACCTGATTACTTAGGGGTCTTTTAAGCAACAAAATAAGAGAAAAAACACAGAAGATTTGAAAGGAGGAAAAATGGCAGGTATTGTATCATTCGGCGCATACATTCCATATTATAGGTTGCCTCAAAGTGTCATCGGGCAGATGTGGGGTCAGCCCGGGGGACGCGGGGAGAAGGCAGTCGCAGGATCCGACGAGGATCCGGTAACCATGTCGGTCGCCGCCGGCCTGGACTGCCTGAAAGGCATTGATCCTAAAACCGTCAATGCCCTGTTCATGGCAACAACCTGTTCACCTTATCGAGAACGACAATGCGCGAACATCGTCGCGAGTGCCCTTGATCTTCCGAGAGCATCTCGCAATGCGGACTTTAGCAACTGCCTCCGGGCCGGGACAACCGCCATGCTATCTGCCCTGGATGCCGTTAAAGCGGGTTCATTGAATAAGGTATTAGTCACAGCCGCGGATATGCGTTTGGGCGGTGCGGCCGGTGGGGATGAAATGGCCTTTGGCGACGGGAGTGCCGCCTTGCTTTTTGGAAAGGATAAGGTCGCGGTTGAAGTCGAAGATTCCTATACCTTATCCGATGATTTGAGCGATTACTGGCGGGACAGCGATGATAAATTCGTCCGTCATTGGGAGGATCGATTCGGACGTGAGCAGGGTTATCTGAAAATCCCGAAGGAAGCCGTTGAAGGTTTACTGAAAAAAAGCAACGTGGCCAAAGGAGATATCGCCAAGGTCTGTCTTTATGGCGCCAACGCCAGAGTTCAGGCCACATTAGGCAAACAGATGGGCTTTAAACCAGAACAGATCCAGGATCCCTTGCTGGGAACTGTGGGGGATACCGGCACGGCCCTTCCGCTGATGATCCTGGTAGCGGCCCTGGAGGTGGCCAAGCCCGGGGACCGGATTCTACTGGTGAGTTATGGCAACGGAAGTGCAGCGATTCTGCTCCGGGTGACGGAAGAGATTAAGAATATCAAAAATCGCAGAGGCATCAAGAAACACCTGGAAATCAAAAAAATACTGAACAGCTACGGCCGATACCTGAGGTGGAGGGAAATGATCTCCCTGGCGCCTGCGGCCAGACCCCCTGCAGCTGCAGCCTCCATGTCGGCCCAATGGAGGGAACATGAAACGGCCCTGCCGCTCTATGGGGTGAAGTGCAAAAAATGCGGGACTCCGCAGTTGTATCTCAGCCAGAGTTCCACACGGGCCCATATCTGCCTCCAATGCCAGGCCAGGGATGATTTTGAACCTTATCGATTTGCCGACAAGGCGGGAACGGTCAGAAGCTTCAGCCACGACTTTTTAGCCGGCGGAATCGATCCTCCGGCCACGGCCGCGGTCGTCGATTTTGATGGAGGGGGACGGGGTCAATTTCTTATGGTTGACCGTGAACCGGATGAATGTCAAGTGGGTATGCGCGTCGAGATGACCTTCAGACAATTGCGACACACACTCGGAGCCCATACCTATTTTTGGAAATGTAAACCAGTAAGGGACTAAATTGAGTTTAAAGGAGGTATAACATGCCAGGAAGTATTAGAAACAGGGTAGCCATCCTGGGAATGGGATGTACCAGGTTTGGCGAACGTTGGGATGCCGGTGCGGCAGACCTGATCGTTGATGCCGCTTATCAGGCCTTTAATGATGCCGGGATTGGGCCTGAAGAGGTTCAAGCCGCCTGGGTTGGGACGGCCACTGGCCAAACGGGAATGACTATCTCAGAACCATTGAGGCTCCAATATATTCCGGTGACGCGGGTTGAAAACGCCTGTGCCACCGCCTCGGACGCCTTTCGGAATGCCTGTTATTCCGTGGCGGCCGGGATTTATGACATGGTATTGGCCATCGGGGTAGATAAGTTCAAAGACAGCGGGATCAGCGGTCTGGGTGATGGAGGAACACCTGGTCCCAGCCATTCCATGCTCGCCGAATCCACGCCTCCGAGATCTTTTGCCATGCTGGCCACCACTTATTTCGCCAAATATGGCTTGACCTATGATGAGGGGAAACACATGATCGGCAGGGTTTCCTGGAAGAGTCATCAGAACGGTATGAGGAATAAGAATGCCCACTTCCAGGGGAATGTGACTATGGACCAGATTATCAATGCCCCCATGGTTTCCTGGCCACTGGGCCTGTTTGATTGTTGCGGGGTCAGTGACGGCTGTGCCGCGGCTATTATAACGACGCCTGAAATCGCCAAGGCCAGGAAGAAAGATCCGGTATTCGTCAAGGCCCTTCAGATTGCCATGGCCCCCAGGGATGGGAATTTTAACCAGAATTTTGACTTCCTTCACGTTGAAGCCACTGTCCGGGCCGGAGAAAAGGCCTATCAAGAGGCCGGGATCAAAAATCCACGTGAAGAGATCAGTATGGCCGAGGTTCACGACTGTTTTTCCATCACCGAAGCCGTGACCATGGAAGATCTGAGATTCAGTCCCCGAGGAAAGGTCAGGGATGACATTGAAAGCGGTTTCTTTGACCTGGACGGCAAACTTCCCGTTCAGGTTGACGGCGGACTGAAATGCTTCGGCCATCCCATCGGGGCCAGCGGGCTGCGGATGATCTATGAGATGTATCTCCAGCTTCAGGGCCGGGCCGATGAACTGCTTAATCCGGGATTCCCTTCAAGACAACTAAAAAACCCGAAACTGGGTTTGACCCATAATCTTGGCGGGGCCCCTGATGGATGTGCTATTTTTGTAGGTATTGTCGGCTTAGAGGGGGCCTAATTCAAGTTCAGAGTGTGTAGTTCGGAGTTGGCGAGCCCCCTTCTTTAAGGTAGCCTGTTTGTGAAGAGAAAATGAGCGGATGATTCGAGGGGTCCAGGGGGAAAAGCGGTTTTAAAATTTTCGCTTTTCACTTGAACTCTTGGCCCCTCGAGCCCTTGAATCATCGAATTAAAGGGGAAATCTCATGAGTAGGCCGTTTGTTCATGCACTCAATGAAGAATTTAGAAACATCGCAGGATGGTACACCCTTTATAAGGAGGAAACCATCGAGCAGGATGGAAGACGGATCCTCTTTCTCCTGGGGGAAGGGGCGGCGGAATCCGCCTGCTGCGGTAGTGGAAGGTTTCGTTACGCCTTGGTCCCCGGATCGGTCGTAACCTGGAAAAGCTCCAAGGATACGGAAGGAAGATTCATATCCCTGGTCGAGCCCGTTATGGACCCGGAGATCAGAGAAGATGTGCGACGGCACATCAGGGAAACCGAAGGAATATCTCAAATACAGTTTTGGTAACTGGAAAGTACCCAAAAATGTTATTTAAGTGAGTCCATCTCAAGTTTTATCCCTTTTCACCAGCTTCTGTCCGATTTTAAAAGCCTTTTCGAGAAGAGCCTTATCCATTTTGGCAGGTGTCACATGGCTATCCCCCTGAATGATCCTGCCGACTTCCTCCATCCCCAGACCGGTGCCGGTCATGGCGGCCAGCCAGCGGATGGGTCTTTGAAAGCGCTCTACATCAGGATGTCCTTGAGAGGTCACCAGAGCGAAGGTCTTTCCCGCCGGTACGGCGGAAAGATAGCCTGTTCCCTCAGGACTGCTGATGTATAAAGAATAACATCGATCAATAAAGATCTTCATTTGACCGGTCACGTGATACATATAGATCGGCGTGCCGAAGATAGCCCCGTCACAGGTCTTGATCGCTTCCAGATAAGGACTCAGGTCGTCCCGTTGCTTGCATTTTCCCGGTCTCCTGCGGCAGGACAGACATCCTTGACATCCTTTCAGATTGATGTCGTGCAATCGAATCTCGGTGGTTTTCGCACCGGCTGATCTTGCCCCTTTCAGCATGGCCTCGATGATGGTCGAGGTATTTCCGTTTTTACGCGGGCTCCCGTTGAAAGCCAGTATCTGCATCCCATATCCTCCTTTTCTGAAACTTTTCAGATTGAATTCATTATTCGTTTTCTTTCATATCAAGTAAAAAAATCTTTTGCAACCCCATTTCCATTGGTCATCAGGGAGTGTTTTTAATTCAATCTCTCTTGCCCTCCATTTATCCATTTATCCATCTGCTCTTTTCTCCATCCTAGACTTTATTCTGGATAATAGAACAATTTGATTATTTTTCAAGAGGTTGGTATAATTCTTCCGGATTCCGACAACATCCCACCTTGAAAGGCCTTACATAAAGCAGTCCGACAAGCCCCCATTTTTTCTAATAGGAGATGGGGTTTTTGTTTGGGGTGTGTGATAAAAGGGAGTAGAATATTTGGATTAAATCAATAACAATCGGACAAGGGTAGAAAATAATTTGATTCAGAATCAACATCAAGTTCACAGATTAAGAAATGTGTACATTTAAGATGCGACCCCATGACCACGATTCCTTCAACCTAATCTCCAGGTCATTTAACATCAAGGAAAGCTAAAAATACCGATGCCTACTGAAGCCGATGCCAGAATGGTGATTGACAAGCTACTGGAGGCCGCCTCCTGGAAGATCACCAACAAAGCTCAGGTATCTACGGAAGAACCATCCGCCGATGGCCGCGCAGACTACCTTCTGAGGGATTCTCGTACGCGGCCTCTGGCTGTCATTGAAGCAAAGCGTTTTTCCATCGATCCATACTCGGCCAAGGAACAGGCACGTGATTATGCGCAATCGCTCTCCGCTCCCTTCGTCATCCTCAGCAATGGGCAAGATCATTATTTCTGGGATTATGCGGACGGCGACGCTCGCCCGATTATGGGTTTCCCGGGTCAGGCCGACCTGGAGCGAAGGGCGAATATTAAACTGCATCGCAAGGGTGATATTAAGCAATGTCTTGAACTCCTGCCATTTCCTCATCGGTTTAGTTTCAAGGGGGAAGAAATTGAGGCCCGTCCCTACCAGATTAACTGTTTACAAAAAGCCGATGAGGCCTTGATTGCCGGTCGCAGGCGTATGCTTTTTGAAATGGCCACCGGAACCGGAAAGACCCTGACCATCGCCATGCTCATGAAGCGTTGGTTTCAGGCGGCCATCATCTCGCGTGTCCTTTTCCTGGTTGACCGCATCGAACTGGCCAAACAAGCCAAAGAGACTTTCGATGAATACCTTTCCGACTGGCCTACCGTCATTCTCTATGGGGGAAAGCATAGCCTCGAAGGTCAGATTGTTGTCGGCACTCTCGACACCATTGCTTCCCAACTCGGTGCTAACGGTTTTGGACATGGTTACTTTGATCTCGTCGTAACTGACGAATGCCACCGTTCTATTTATAATACACACCGAACTACTCTTGGACATTTCGATGCCATCCACATCGGCTTGACCGCTACGCCGAATCCCGGAGAACTACAGTACATCAGTGAACATGAACGCCGTCTGGTTCGTAATACCTATATCTTTTTCGACTGTTGGGATGCCGTCAGGAAGGAAGGCCGTCCTACCTTTGAATATGGCATCCAGAAAGGGATTAATGAAGGTTATCTGAGCAAATACCGAATTTATCATGCTGAAAGTGTTTTGACCTATGAAGGCGCGGAGTGGGAAGGCGAAGAGATCAAACCCGGTGCCTGGGGACGTGATGTGGAATCCGAAGACCGATTGATAACCATCCTTCAAGAGTATTATTCGGCAGATTCCGAGCGTATCCGGGAACGTCCACGCAAAACCGTCGTCTTTTCCGTCTCTGAGAAACAGGCCTCAGTCCTGGCCCGTTTGTTCAACCGATTATTAACTGATGAGGATTGTCTGCGCATTGCCGGACAAATCAACCGTTCCCCAGCCCAGGTCCGGCAGGATTTTGCTAAAAAAATTACCTGCTATACCAATAACGGCAATCCCAAACCGGTAATCGATGAATTCAAGTATGATCCGCTCCCTCTGATCGCCGTATCGGTGGACATGCTGGATACCGGTTATGACCAGAAAGACATTGAAAATCTGATCATGTTGCGCCCCACTCTGTCGCCGATCAAATACGCTCAGATGCGAGGCCGTGGCAGCCGCCTTTGTCCCAAGATCGGGAAGAATGAATTTATCATTTATGATTTTGTCGGCAACTCCAAGCGCTTCAACGATCCTGGTGAGGCTTATCAAAAGCCAAAACTGGTCGGTGCCGCTCCAGGTTCCAGGACAACCGAAACAGGCGAAATTGTAGAAGGTGATGCACAACAAGCCCAACCTTTAACCAAATATCCCGAAGGCGGCTCCCGTGAATTTTTATTACTCGCCGAAGGATCACTAGAGGATGAAATCCGTGCCCGCGAAATCATTCTGGTTGGCCCCGAAGGATTGGCCATAGACCGGAAAACCTATCGTGAAGAATGGGAAAAGAAGGTCGTCGAATTCAGGCGGACCGATCCCACCGTGGAGAAGATCTTCCGGGGCGAGGAACTCGCTGACGAAGAATGGGAAGACCTGGCTCATCGTTTGAATTCTCCCACCCACTATTTCAACGAAGACACTTTACGACAGGCCTTTGAGCAGCCTACCGGATCGTTGACCGACTTCATCCGGGTCGCTCTTGGATTGAAACGGTTTCTGACGAGAGAGGAACGCATTGAAAAGGCCTTTAATACCTGGGTGACCGAACATTCCAGCAGTATTGATCCGGGTCAGGCCCAAATGCTCCGACTGCTTAAGGCACGGGTCATGACCGGTGAAGAGATTACCATGCGTCTCTTCAGTCAACCTCCATTTTCTCTCTGGGGCGGGTTGACGCGTATGGAGCAACTTTTCGGCAAAGAAAAACTTCTACAGATGATCGATGAGCTCAATACCCTTCTGGCGGCGTAAACAATAAGGGAATAACTGAAATATGGACAGCGGACAGATTCAGAACACGCTCAAAGCGCTTTGTAAGGTCATGTGGGATAGCAATGTCACCAACCCCATTACCTATGTAACCCAGATTTCCTATCTCCTGTTCCTTAAAATGCTTGAAGAAATGGATTACGAGCAGAAGGAAGCAGGCAACGGCAACCACCGTTCTTTATTCGGCAAGTTCAAGGATGGCCCCGAAGAACTGAACTACGATCCTTTACGCTGGAGCTTGCTCACTGCCAATCCGGACAATGAAGCCATGCTCCGCACCCTACGAGACACATTGCCAAAGCTTGCCCGACACCCCAAATTATCCCAGGGCGCACGGGCCATTTTTCGAAACGCCGCCATTGTCATCCCCACCGGTGCGACCTTACGGCGGGCAGTGGATATCATTGCTCCCATCTCCTTTCTCGGGATGGATGCCGATATCAAGGGCGATCTGTTCGAATACCTGGCCAGTGAATTGGGAGGGCAGAAGAAGGCGGCCCAATTCCGAACCCCACGCCATCTGATTCGGGTCATCACCCAGATGGTTGATCCAAAGATGGACGGCACGGTCTGCGATCCGGCCTGCGGCTCAGGTGGATTTTTAATTGCCGCTTACGAGTACATTTTGCTGGCCAATACCAGCCCGGAATTTATCCGTGAGAAGGTCTCTCCTGATGGAACCACCCGAAAGATAGGTATTGGTGATAAACTCTCCCGCGCCCAGTGGAATTTTTTACAGACAGGCGCTTTCTATGGTTTCGACGGCGACCAGGATATCCTGCGCATGGCCGCCATGAATGCCATGCTCCACGGATTCGACCAATGTCCTTTAGTACAGCGGGACTCCATCTGCGGTAGCGAGGATAAGTGGGATGAGATCAAATTTGATTATATCCTGGAGAATCCGCCGTTCTCAGGATCGCGTGGTGACGCCAAGCGGTCGCTTCGTATCGAAAAAGGGGATAAATATGTCCTCTTTCTGGCCCATGCCCTGCGTTGTTTGGACCGGGGCGGCACAGCGGGAATTATCTTCCCCAACGGCATTCTATTCGGCGACACGGGCAGTCATGTCACTGTTAAGGAACGGCTTCTCAGAGAATTCGATCTCCAAGCTGTGGTGATCCTCCCCAAGGGAATGTTTGAACCCTACACCCCCAACCCGACCTGTTTCTTTATCTTTCGAAATACCGGAAAACCCACTAAGAATGTCTGGTTCTTCAAGGTGGACGGAGACGGCTCCTCGCTTTCTAAAGCCCGTAAGTTTGGATCGCAGTACCGCAATGACTTTCCCGACTTGCTGCGCATGTGGCCCAAGCGAAAAGCCGAAGAGGGCCGTGCCTGGCTGGTCCCAGCCCAGAAGATTATAGCCAACAATTATAATATGACCCTTTCCAGCCTCGGTTTGATTGAAGCGGAAACCATCGAACACATGGAACCGCAAGAAATCCTCTCTTCCGTCGCGGCCAAAGAAGAACGGATTCTCAAGCTCATTCAGGAGATGCAGAAACTGCTTGCGGGGGGGAATGGGGAATGAATTCACAATTTGAATCATCTCCTTTCCCGCTTAAGCTCGTCGAAAAATTAGTGAAAATCAATTATGGAAAGGGTCTTTCAGCAAAGCAACGTGATCCGAATGGGAAACTACCAGTATACGGTTCAAATGGGATCATCGGTTTCCACTCAGAAAGTCTAACAAAGTCACCAACGATCGTTATTGGTCGGAAAGGCTCTGTTGGTGAGGTAAACTTCTCCAGTACCCCTTGCTGGCCGATTGATACATCATTCTATATCGAAGAATATCCCAAAGATCTTGAGCCGAAGTGGTTATTCTATTGTTTGACCAATCTTCAGCTTGGTATCCACGCCCAAGGACCAAAACCCGGAATTAAGAGAGATCTTCTTTACTCCATCGCAATTCCAATCCCTGATAACATCAAGGAGCAACGCCGGATCGTCGCGTATATCGAGGCACTGACCCGTCGCGCTGAGGAAGCACAGAAAGCAGCCGCTGAAAGGGAAACAGAATTGGATATTCTGCTTCAGGCACTTTATAGTAAAATGATCGAGGGAGCTGACTGGATGCCTTTAAAAGAACTTGCTTGTTTGGTACGCCGAGCGATCAAAACAAAGCCCGACCAAGAGTATGAGGAGATGGGGATACGCAGTTTCGGCAAAGGCACTTTCAAGAAGCCGGTTTTGACAGGCAAACAGATCGGCAACAAACGCATCTACCGTATTCATGAGGGGGATTTGGTTTTTAACAATGTTTTTGCCTGGGAAAAAGCAATTGCCGTTGCCAAGTCAGAAGATCAAGGCCGGGTTGGTTCCCATCGTTTCATTACCTATGTGCCCCATGAGAAAAAGGCCACATCCGAGTTCCTTTGCCACCATTTTCTCAGTGAGCATGGAATAGAAGACATTCGCGTGGCCTCCCCAGGATCAGCAGGGAGAAACCGGACCCTTGGTCTGAAGAAGTTGGAAAATATTTTGGTCCCAGTGCCAGAATACGAGGCCCAAAAACGTTTTTCTGAAATTGTCAAACGGCGGCAGCTGATCCAATTGGAAGCAGCGAAAATCGAAGAAGATATAAAGGCCTTTTCTGCGGCTTTGATCGCCAAAGCATTTCGTGGAGAACTTTAGGAATGTCGCCAAAGGTCATCGAGATTCCCACCTTGAACGATGAAGCCAGAGATTTCCTGCGGCTTTTTAATATCTGGAGTCAGGCTGATACTTATTTTGAGGATTTTGTATTCACTTTTTCTAACTGCCAATTCCTTCGTCCAAATGCCATTGCCTTTTTAGGTGGTTTGGCTCGTTTGATCGAATCAAGATTTGGAACAGCGATTTTTGATTGGAATTCAATTCAGAATAATGCCATTATGATGAACTTAAGACAGAACGGATTTGCCGGTAGTTTCGGTTTTCCGTCATCCGCTTGGGATGGCAACTCAATTCCGTATCGGGAAGACAAGTCACTCAATATGAACGGGATTATGGATTACCTGACTTACAACTGGATTGGCAAGGGCTGGATGCATATCAGCGAAAGGCTCCGAGATGCAATCAGTGAAAGAATGTGGGAGATATATGATAACGCCTTCGAGCATAGCGGTACCCAAATAGGTGTTTTTTCGTGTGGTCAGCACTTTTGGCGGAAAAATAATCTCATCCTTTCGGTTGTAGATTTTGGCCAAGGGATTCCGGCAAAGATTCGTAATTTTTTAAGTAACGATCCTCGCGCTCAGGACTTATCGGCTGAGGCCTGTTTGCGGTGGGCTTTTACAAGGGGAAAGAGCACCAGTACCGAAGGTGTTGCGCGGGGCATTGGCCTCGATCTGCTGAAGGAATTTATACGAACCAATCAAGGCAAGCTGGAAGTTTACAGCAACGACGGCTATGCCATTATCGATAAAGATGGCGAGCGCTACGAGAATCGGGAAATTTCATTTGAAGGTACGATGGTGCATATCACCCTGCGTTGTGACGAAAATCTTTACCGGTTCCGTGATGAAGTTGAACCGCCGTTCTAAAGGAGAACAGGATCATGAAACTATCAATCAAGGACAAGATCGGCCCACGCTGTATCATCAAGGAAGACGGGCAGAAGATTTACGATGAGATACACGGTCCACTAAAAAATGGTGAGACGGTCACGCTCGATTTTAACGGGGTAACTCAGTTCGCATCGCCATTCTTTAACTTTGCCATCGGGCAACTGTTGAAGGATATGCGGGAGTCCGACCTGCACCGTTTGCTCCAGATCGAGAATCTGAATGAAACCGGCAAGCTGGTCGTCGAACGGGTGATCGAGAATGCCGCTAAATATCACGGCGATAGGGACTATCGTAAAATCGTGGATGACATCCTCGAACAGCAGGCCATGGGACCGGAATAATGGCAATTAATTATAATATCCAGTCAGATGTGGTCGATATTCAGAAGGATTCTCCACAAAACACTGACATTTTCCTAGTTGATTCCAATGTCTGGTACTGGATGACTTATCCGAATGCCAGTCAGTCCGCGATTCCTTACCAACTCTCTGATTACCCGACCTATGTAAACCAGGCACTTATATCGGGAGCCCGGCTCTATTGGTCGGGGCTATCAGTTGGCGGAACTTTCTCACCTGATCGAGAGGACTGAACGCCAAATTTATGTGCAAATCAATGGTTCCATTCCTACAAAGGAATATCGTCATAACTTACCAGCCGATCACGCACGTATCGTTTCAGAAATCCAGGCCTCCTGGGGACAGGTAAAATCCTTGGCTGCACCATTACCCATGTCGATCGACGAGGTGACAACGGATGCCGCCTTAAACCGTCTTCAGACCCAGCTTGTAGATGGATACGACCTTTTCATCCTTGAAACAATGGCCAAGCATGGCGTCATCCAAATCATCACCGACGATGGCGATTACGCTACTATCCCAGGAATCCAAGTTTTTACTGCTAATCGTCAGGTTCTCAGTTCCGCACGTATTCAGGGTAAAGAATTGAAACGATAATCTTCATAAGTATATATACCATCAGAAACGAATAGTGGGTCGGGAGCAGGTCTATAATCTTGCACATTGCGGTAAACCAAAGCAGAACACCTGGGCGGGCTGTTGATCTTAAAAATCGTATTCCGGGACATTGTTGAGTTAGTTGAATTGGTATTTTATGGTTTGAATAGACCACGAAGACATCGAACTGTTAGGGCATGCAACCAATGGCCAAAAGAAGATCTTTCGATTCCTGCATAAATGGAGAAGAAGACGCCCTTAGTCTCCTTGCCTTCAGCCCTGTTTATTCCCTTGGCCCTGCATTTTTCTTGCCTTTTTTGTCTCCTATCAATAAACAAAGTTCTTATTAATTACTTTGTAGTGGACGGTGCGCCAGGAGTTGTTGGGCTTGGCGTCTGTCTTGGGTAGATAGGTACAATCGGCTGTATCCCTGTTGTTGCGTGTTTTCATTCTTAAAGATTCCTGGGAATGAGTTTGGTTCCCAAATGGTTCGCCAAAAGCGAACTAACTTTGCAGCTATTAATCAAATGCTATGGATCAATTGGACTTTAAAGACTCTCCTTTGAGGTGTTTCGACCGGAGTCTGCGCATACCGACAAGCCACCGGTCGTAGTCGGAGGTCTTTCTTTCCAAATAGGTCTTAACCTCAGGGTGGGGCAGAATCAGAAATCTTTCCTCAGCCAAAGCTTCGATCACCAAATCGGCGACCGCCTCCGGTTCTAACCTGCCGTCGAGAGCCGCCACACTGACTTCTTCCCGGGTCATCCCGGAGCGAACAGCTTGTGGACAGACCACTGAAACTTTGATCCCCTGATCGCCGTACATAATGGCGATATTTTCCGCTAAACCCACGGCTGCGTGTTTGGTTGTAGCATAGGAAGAGGATCCGGTCGTATTCAGCAAGCCACCTGCGGAGGCGACACTAAGAAGATAGCCGCCGCCTCGTTCAACCATTCGGGGAATAACCGCCCTCGCGGCGTATACATGGGCCATCACATGGACTTCCCACATTTTTTGCCAGATTTCATTGGAAAGCTCAAGGCCTCCTCTAACCGATATTCCGGCATTGGAGCAAAACAGATCAACAGGACCGTATTTTTCTTCGGTCCGCTTGACCACGTTGATAATATCATCTTCATTGCTGACATCACATTTCAGCGCCAATCCCTTGATTTCATCGGCAACGGCCTTAGCGCCTACTTCGTTAATATCAACCACGGTGACACCTTTTGCGCCTTCCTGCGCGAACCGACGGCAAAAAGCCCTGCCGATGCCGCTGGCGCCGCCCGTAACAACAATTACTTTATCCTTAACTTCCATTTTAATTAACCTCCTTGTATGGGGGAATAAGTTGTAGAACCAACATCCCGTCTTACAGCGCTATAATCCACAATCAAGGGCGCAATGCCTATAAAAAAATTGCCAATGGACTGATCAATATGGCTCCTCCAGCACCCAAATGAATACTCCATCGATTACTAATTCTATTCTCGAACCTGCTTTTTCTCCTTGATCCCTCAGTGAGCTTATTTTATACTCTTTCCATTAAAAAAGAAAACCGTTATTAAAAATAAGGAGGAGGTTATGAAAATGGGAATAGGGCTGTTCCTAGGAGTTTTAATTATTCTTTTAGGTTTGGGAATCATTGTGAATGTTATTTTCCATATCCATATTCCGATTTTTAAAGTTCTTTTCGGATTGATTCTCATTTTTATAGGTCTGAAAATCATCTTTGGTAGTTGGATTTCTTTCCCCTCTTGTCAGGGAAACTCCGGAAAGGTGATATTTCAAGAGAGGACTTACCGAGGCCTTCCCGGAGACTCAAAAGAGTATAATGCCGTATTCGGGAAAGTAGTGGTTGATTTACGAGGGATTGAACTCAAAGAAAAAGTAACCAAAATAAAGATCAATGCCGTTTTTGGTGGGGCGGAGGTCATTTTGAGTAAAGCGACGCCGGTGCGCATTAAAGCTGAAGCTGTTTTTGGCGGGGTAAAATTACCGGAGAATATGACTGGCGCTTTTGGTATCTCCACTTATCAAAGTAATAATTTCAATGAGAATCAGAATTATTTAGTTATTGAAGGAACAAGTGTGTTTGGCGGGATTGTGATCCGTTATCAATAAAACCTGGATAAAATCACCTTTCATTTCTCTGCTGTAATAAAATCCAGCATGCCGCCGTCACCAACGGGCATACGTTCGATGGTTTTGAAGCCGGCTTGGTAAAGCAGTTCATCCTGTTCTTCTTGGGGGATATGGACGATACCACTCACGGCTTCGAAATACTGTTCGACAATCCCATACTCATATCTTGGATTTCGGAAATCCTCCAAGCGGCTCGGATAAGGATAGTCGAGAATTAAAAGCTGTCCGTCTTTCTTCAAGGCCCGAAAACTTTTGGTCATAGCCTCCTGACGGACTTCCGGCAGAATTTCATGGAGGGTCAGGACCATACCGGACATCTCGAATGCTTCATTAAAATTGATTTCCTCACCGCCCAAATTTTCCACACTTACCCTATCACCCAACCCGAATTTGGAAATCGATTGCCCGGCGGTTTCAATTCCGTAGGGATCAGGATCAATCCCGACGAAGGAACTTCTTTTGAAAATCTGAGCGAATTCAATAATCAAACTGCCGCTCCCGCAGCCGATATCTAAATATCGGCAACCCTCCTCCAGCTTCTTTTTGAGATGATCCTTTTCCGGAAAAACCATGGACATAAAAATCGTAGGCATACTCTGAGTTGCCCGGCAGGCTGCCAAGGAGGCACCTTTTGATTCGAGTGAATAGGCTGATCTTCCGGTTCGAATATATTCCCAAAGCGGGTCGTCTGCACCTATTGGCTGAACTCCACCCATATTGTTCTCCGCCCTGGCCGGATAATTCTGATAGGCCATGTTGAGGCCCAAAACCTCTTCAAGAAAAGGCTGCAATCGAAATCGGCCCTGTTCATCACAGTCAAGGATTTCAAAATGATAGGCGGTTTGGCACCAGATCTTTAAAAAGGGCGCATAGAGCATTAATTTTAAGGACAGTTCATTAACTGTGAGGCCTTCAGGGAATTCGGCCAGGGCACCCAGTATTCCACACCTGAAACCGGTATTAATAACCTGGGTGGCCCGATGACCTTTTTCGAATTCACGAATTTTGGCTATCTGATCAAGTATGGAAAATTCGGTCATGTCAGGTTTTTCACTTTAAAACAAAGGTAGGGTTTGAGGATTCCAGGATTCGAGGGTTCAAGGGTTTTAGCTTCCAGGCCTTCCCATTGAATCCTTAGAATAATTTTCATATTTAGTGGCGACCTAACGGTGCATGATGACTTAGAACGAAAACTGAGGGAAAGATACTTTGAAAGTTCTTCCCGTTCCCGGATATCCAAAGAGATACCGGGAACGGGTAAAAAGGGCCTTAAAAAGCCCCCATGCCTTCTTTTAGGAGTTTTTGAGCAACATTTTCATAATGGTAAGAAGTACTTCCGCATATCATGGAGAAGGGATGGGCTCTTCGATAGTATAGAGCGATGTCGCCCTCTCTGGTGGTTCCAATGGCTCCAAATATCTTGACGGCTCTTTCCGTTACAAAGCGGTAAGCCTCATTGGCCACAGCTTTCAGAGCAGAGGCATCTCGGCTGAAGTCATCTCCTTCATCAACCATACAGGCAACCCGATACAGGTAATTATTACAGGTATCAGAGGCCAGCAGCATATTGGCCATGAAATGCTGGATGGCCTGATAGCCGCCGATGGGATTGCCGTACTGTTCCCTTTCCCTGGCATATTTGGCGGTCATATCGATGGAAGCCTTGCAGCCCCCGGACATCTCGGCCGCCTTGGCCACCGTCGCTTTGGCATACATCTTCTCCAGCAGCGTCGCTCCTTGACCCGGTGCCCCGAGCATGTCCGCTTTGGCCACCTTGACATCCTTAAAAATGACCTCACAGGCATTTTCCGATGACACATAGGGTAGTTTGGTTATTTTTACCCCCGGAGCCTTGGCGTCAACGAGAAATAGACTTAAGCCCGCGCTTCCCGCCTTGGCCGCTACGATGAGCTTTTGGGCGATATTAGCATCCATAGCGAATAATTTGGTCCCATTCAAGATATAGTCATTCCCTTTGGGTTCCGCAGTCATCTGGATACTCTCATAACTGAAATCGGTTTCCGGCTCATATTGGGCCAAAGACATGATCAGACTACCCTCGGCAATGCGGCCCAAAAGATCCTCTTTTTGCTCCTTGGTACCGCCTTCCAATACCAGCAGCCCACACTGAATAACGGTAGAAAAAAAGGGGCTGGGGAAAACAGCTTTGCCGATTTCCTCCTGGATAATGGTCATATCCATGAACGTCCCGCCATACCCGCCATATTCTTCAGGGAAGTACATACCCGTCCAACCCAGTTCGGCTACCTTCTGCCACAATTCCGGAGAGTACCCTTCTTTGGTCTCTTCGATATGTTTAACCTTTTCAAAATTACATTCGTTAACAAAAAATTTGGCTGCGGAGTCTCTGAGCATTGTTTGTTCTGAAGTGAAATCAAGATCCATAATCTATACCCCCTTATCCTTGTCCTTTTAACCTTGGCAGACCGCAGCCGACCCAGGCAATAATATTTCGTTGAATTTCATTTGAACCCGCGCAGATAATGCTGCCGATAATCGACTGATACATGGTGATCATGCTGCCATGTAAGGGCGCCCAACTCGAACCCTCCAGATTCCCAGGCAATCCGATGATTTCCAATGTAAAATCAGCCACGCGCTGGGTTAATTCCGTGCCGAATACTTTCGATTCAGAGGCAGCGGCCGGTGAAAAACGCAGGTTCCCCTTTTCCTGCAGCCAGGCGATCCGATAGGCCTGGGCCCGTCCGGCCTCCATATCGGCATAAATCCTTCCTATTTTTTGACGAACGAGGGGATCTTCATAGAGATATTTGCCGTTCCGTTTGGTTGTTTTGACATATTCGACAACTTGTTCCAAATGTCTTCTGACCCGGGAAAAAGTTCCTATGCCCGATCTTTCAAAGTTCATGGTGTCCCGGGTAATGCCCCAGCCCTGATTCTCCGCCCCGATCCGCTCGGATTCATGGATCTTCACATCGGTAAACCAGACCTCGTTATAAATATGGGCACCGTCCATATATTTGATGGGCCTGACTTCAATACCCGGCCAGGCAAAATCACAATTAAAAACCGATAAGCCCCGGCCACGCTTTTCGGCCGGATTGGTCCGGGCCAGCAGAAACATATGATCGGCCTTGTGTGCCCCGGTTGACCATGTTTTTTGTCCGTTGACGATGTAATATTCCCCGTCTTTAATAGCCGTCATTTTGAGTGAAGCCAGATCGGAACCGGCATTCGGTTCACTCCACCCCTGGGAATACTGAACCTCACCGCGGGCAATGGGAAGAAGAATTCTTTTTTTCTGCTCTTCGGTACCATGAAGAAGAATGGTCGGGCCGAACATCCCCACTCCAAAGCCGTCGATTCCGGGCACGCCGAAATAGCCCATCGATTCATTAAAGATCAACTGTTCAATGAGAGGCGCAGACCGGCCGCCGTATTCCTTCGGCCAATGTTGGACATACCAGCCTTTTTCAACCAGCTTTTTTCTTATATATCTGCTGAACTCAAAGCCGTCGTCCGAGTATGAACCTTCCAAGCCGCCCTTGATAACGCTTGGAGGAGCCTTTTTCATTTCCTCTCTGAAAAAATCGTCATACGTTTTTTTCAGCGCCAACTGTTCCTCGGTTAATTTAAAATCCATAGATTCCTCCTCTTGTTTTTCAATTACACCTTAAAAACCCATTTTAACATGATGTCTTGTTCCTATTAAGCTACCGTTGGGATCGAAATGCTTTAGCAGGATTACCTCTTTTTTGGCAGGTCACTTTAGAACGACCAAGGACGAGGTGATAGAGAGATCTTCTTCCTCCTTTCTTCCCTTGTGGATAAACGTTTCGGTCCTTTGGCTTTTCCGGAACCAAGACGTAGGATCTTTTATTGATGTTAAGAATATAAAATAGGGATGAAATGAAAGTCAAGGAGAAAAACAGAAAAAAAAGAAGCTCTTTGACGATCAAAGAGGCAAGGGAATATTCAGAAACGGCCGGTTCCCATTTCCGCCATCTGGCCGTGCCTGGCCACCCGCTCATAAGCCAACCGCTTGTCCAACACCGGCCAGAGATTGTTTTGATGATCAATAAGGGCGGAGAATGGTCGGGACGACTGGATTTGAACCAGCGACCCCAGCGTCCCGAACGCTGTGCTCTACCAGACTGAGCCACGTCCCGACTATTAAGATATACCATCGGGAAAAATAATTGTAAAGAGGTTTGAGTAAGTAAAAATTTCAGGATGATTTGAGCAGGATGTCCATAAAATTTTTCAAGATCCTGGCGGTGGCTCCCCAGATGATTTCTCCCTGAAAATCGATATGAAGGTTGATGTTAGATCGCCCTTCGTAGGTAAAGAGGGCCTCCTTAAATTCGGCCTCTTCCAAGAGATATTTCAGCGGAAGTTCGATCAGACGTTCCACTTCGAAGGCACTCAGTTTAAAAGGATACGAATAGGGAATGACCCCTACATAAGGGCAGATGCGGAAATTGGAGAGAGTAACCACATGGTCCAATTCCCCTAAAATCTCGACCGAGTCCCTTTCGACCCCGACCTCTTCCTCGGTCTCCCGTAAGGCCGTAGTCAGAAGATCCAGGTCTTCATAACGAAAGGCCCCTCCTGGAAAAGAGACCTGTCCTTTATGATGTTCCACCCGGTCCGTTCGTTTAGTCAAAAGGATATGGGTTTTCCGGTTTTTCTGAAATAAAGGAACCAGAACAGCGGCCAGTTTAAGGTCAGGGCGATCGGTTATCGGCTTTCCTTTATTATGGAGTAATTGTCTGATTTTTTCTTTTTTCATCTCTTTTAAATTCCATAAATCCTGTCCTACTGATATTTCCTGCTTATTCAGATTAAATGGCCCCGTATTCTTTAAGATAATCATCAAACACCTTTTTAAGGGTTTCGGAGATCGGCTGCCAGGCGCCCTCGACTTGAACCGGAACCTGCTCTCTGAAAAGATAATCGATTACCTCGGAGATAGGGGCTATCGAATAAACCGCCACCCCGGTCGTTTCGGTAAATTGTTTTAAAGCATCTTCCCCCTTTTTCCCGAGGATGATCTGTCCCGCCGAATCATAACAAGGCATGGTTTGTTGGCGGTCGATACCCAGGCATAACCCTACAATACGAACCGAGATCTTTTTCTGCTCCCCTTCCAGAACGATCTTCTCCAGGAGATCATATTTGGTAGCCATAGAAGTGCCAACATCATCCACGATCCAGAGACCGCAGCCATCGAAAAAACTATTATTGACCATCAGGTTTTTTTGCCCGGAGGATTCGCCGTAATTCTTGATTTCTTTTCGATCATATTCAAAAAATAATTCTTTCCGGTGCTCGGTCCAAAAGTTTATAGTCATGGCCTGGGCAATGGCACTGCCTTTATAGGAAGGTCCTAAAATGATATCCACTTCCGATAATCGTTTCAACTCCAGGAGACGGCGGACAAAAAAAGAGCCGAGGGAAAAACTCAGTTTGCCGGTGCACAGGCGTCCCATATTGACAAAATAGGGACTGGGGCGGCCATCTTTTAGAACCAAGCCCTTTCTAAAAAAAAGACTACCTGTTTCCGCTAAAAAACGGGCGAATTCCTGCTGATAGGGTTTAAGAGACATTTTCAAAACCTCCAAATGATTTGTAAAAAAAGGCCGATCTGTTTCGGCCGTATTGATCCGGAAAGCTGATCTCCCAGGAACAAGTACTCATGGGAAAAAGATATCCAAGGCCGATATCAACCATGTTCGATGGCCAGCCCCAGGTCATGAACTTGCTTTTTTCTGTTGAAAGACGGGAAAGGCTGCCTTCTGCGGCCTCAACCAATAAAATGGTCGTCTGGAGAACCAGTAGGGCGATGGTCACGAGAAGGATTTTTTTCATGAAGTCGGCTTTCCTTGACTTTTATGCTTATCTTCTTATAATCAGTCAGCATGAAAATAGCATGATGAATATTGGGCTAAGAAGATGGAATTAAGAAATTTTTCTCCTTCGACATTCGATTTTGAGTACGAAAAGATCATTAGTCATTCTTCGACGAACACTGAACACTGATCGCCGAACGGTTTTTGCATGAAGGATTTGTATCATGCTCCTTGGGATTGATTCTTTTTTATCTCATCCGCCGGCGGACATGCAAAAGAAACGCTGGGGTCTGCTGTCCAACCAAGCCTCGGTTTCTAAAATAGGATTTTATACCAAAGATCTTCTCTGGAGTAAATTTCAAAATAATATGCAATGTCTTTTTTCCCCCCAGCACGGATTCTGGGGCACCGAACAGGACAATATGATTGAATCTCCGGATGGCCTGGATTCGGCCACGGGACTGCCCATTTACAGTCTTTACAGCCAGACACGACGCCCCACGGTTCAGATGATGGAGGCCATCGATGTTCTTTTGATTGACCTCCAGGATGTGGGGACCCGGGTCTATACTTTTATCACCACCCTGACCTATTGTCTTCAGGAAGCCCGAAGGCAGGGGAAAGAAGTCGTAGTCCTCGATCGCCCCAATCCGGTTACAGGAACTGCCGTGGAAGGAAATAGGCTTCAACCAGCCTGGACTTCCTTTGTCGGGGTCTATCCCCTGCCCATGCGCCACGGCATGACCATGGGTGAATTGGCCCAAATGTTTAATCAGGAATTGGACATCGGGGCCGAGCTTAGGGTGATTTCCATGAATGGGTGGCAGCGATCCCAATATTTTGATCAAACCGATTGCCCCTGGATTATGCCCTCACCCAACATGCCGACCTTATCAACGGCCCTGGTCTACCCCGGCCAGGTCCTTTGGGAAGGGACCAATATCTCCGAAGGCCGGGGCACTACCCGCCCCTTTGAGGTCTTCGGGGCCCCTTTTATCAACCCCAAGGAAATCAAAGAGTATCTTAAAGATGTTTCTTTACCGGGAGTTCGGTTGATCGAGATGGCCTTTCGCCCCACCTTTCAAAAATGGCAGGGCCAGGAATGCCGGGGATTTTTTTTGTGGGTGTTTGATCGGCAGGTGTTTAAACCCTATTTAACCTCGTTAACGTTGCTCCAAGCCGTCCGTGCCCTTAATAAAGATGCCTTTCAATGGAAACCCCCTCCCTATGAATATGAAACCAGGCGATTGCCCATTGATTTATTGATTGGTGATCAGGAACTCCGGCAGGCCCTGGAGGTCGGAAAGTCTACTAAAGAACTGGAGGCCTCTTGGATGGTTGGATTGAACGACTTTTTAGAACTACGGCAAAAATATTTACTTTACGCCTGAGGTCTTGTCCCTCCCTTTTTTCTGGCAATCCACTCATTTTAAGAGGCCATCCTTACTGAAGGAGTCATGTCATTATGTGTGTAAAAATGGTAGTGGGTCAGTTTGATTTTTCTCCTTCTTGATTTCCTTGAGCGGTCATGCTATAGGATAAAGCATGACTAAAAAGGAAGCTCCTGCCGATATTAACCAACTTGCTAAATTCATGGTGCAGGAAACAGTTAAGAACCCTGCACCAGAAGTCGAACAACCTACCCAAGAAGAGAAGAATCCCGCTGCCGTTGCCCTGGGACGCCGGACCCACGGAAAAGATGTCCATATTTTTAATTAAATTATTTATCAATTTTTTTAATATATTCCCTGAAAGCTTAGCTCTTAAGATCGGTAGGGGGTTCGGTTTATTTTGGTTTTATATTATACGCTTTAGAAGAAAACTAGTCATAGCCAATCTAAAAAAATCGTTTAAAGAAGAAAAAAATGAGGATGAGATATATAAGATTGCTAAAGACAACTTCGTCCATTACGGCACATGTATGGCCGAGTTTTTGAGATTACCTAAAGAATCAAATGAAAAATTAAAAACCAAAATAAAAATAAAGAACCTGGAGAACGCTAAAAAAGCGCTCTTGAAAGGTAAAGGGCTCATGGTCCTTGTCGGGCATTACGGAAACTGGGATTATTTAAGTACTGGACAGGCGTTATATAACGTAGGGGCTCATATTATTACCAGGCAAGCTACGCATAAGACCGTAAATCTATATTGGCAGAAAATCAGGGAAGACAAAGGTGTTAAATTTTTACCAGATACAAAATCTATTTTTAGTATTTTAAGGTTACTAAAGAAAAATGAAGTCATAGGGATTGCTTTTGATCAGCACGTAGGCGGGCATCAAGGAATAAAGGCAAATTTTTTTGGACTTCCCTGTTATACGATGAGAGCACCTGCTCTCATCGCCATGAAGACAGACACTCCAATTGTCATAGCTTACAACTACCGGGACGAGAATTATTGCCACCAGATAGAAGTCTCGGAAGAAATACCTCTTGATATTCTAGGCGACGCCGAGGAAACCATCCTCACCAATACTCAAAAATACAACGATTTAATAGAAGCCTTCGTACGGAAACATCCTTCACAGTGGACCTGGATCCACCGCAGGTGGAAGCCCTAGATTTCCTTACTCGTTAGCTTCCTTGGTCTTTACGGACAAAGTTGTGGTCCTGCAGGCTGAGGACCTGGGCGCACTTCAAAATGGCCACCCTGAACCCCAACCTTGATTTTATTTACTCATGAAAAAGTTCACAACATACAAATCCTTGACCAGCTATGGAAAGAACCAGGGGCCATTTATATCATGGATCGTGGTTATAGGGTTTGGCCTCTTCAATTAACATGATCGGAATATCGTCTTTGATTTCATAGATCAGCCGGCATTTTTCACAGATCAAGCCGTCTTTGGTTTCATTTAAATGAATATCCCCTTTGCACTTGGGGCAAGCCAGGATTTCCAAAAGTTCTTGACTGATCACCATAATCATACCTCCTTCCCAAATCCTTTCTTTTGGTTAAAATCAGACTTTTAGGAGTCTTCCCGTTGTTTTGAAATCAGAGAGGAAAGCGCATCCCGATGTTGAATACTAAACTTTCAGGTCCAATATATGGAAAAGCTTTGAGGCCGAATACCTCCTCTTCTTTTGGATTAACCGGAAATATCCGGCCACGGGAACCGGCATGGATCGGTCTGGTCACCATCCAATTATCCCATTTATTGGAGGCAGTTGAGGCTCCAATAACTGCTATGGATTCAGGTTCAAAAAGGGGTTTCAGTTCTTCTTGGATTGTCGAGGGTATTTATTCTCTCCTTTTCCAATCCATCCCAAGTCCCCGGCGAAAAGAAAATTCCATTTGAAAAAATATTTTTCTTTAAACTCTCAATTCAACGACCCGAACTTTCCAAAAAGGCCTGAACGGAATCCAAAACCTCATCGACCTCAATGGCTTCCATGCAGTCATAACGGCCCTGACAGGACGGGGTTTTATTACAAGGACTACAGGGAAACTTTTTATAATGGAGCCGGTGAATAAGCCCGTATGGTCCGGTCTTTTTGGGGTCATCGGGCCCATACAGGGCAATGACCGGCAGTCCCAGGCCGACGGCCAGGTGAAGAGGCCCGGTGTCTGCCCCGACAAACAGCCGGCAGTGCTCAATCAAGACCAATAATCGGCGTAAAGAAAGGTCTCCGACGGTATTGATCACTTTTGGAGGAATCTTAGAAAGATGAGGAAGCAGCCTTTCCTGATCGGTTTGATCTCCAAAAAGGATGACCCGGACATTTTGGATTTGGGAGACCTGTTCAATAAAGGCTATTGTCTTAAGGATAGGCCATCTCTTTTGTGGAAATGAGGCCCCGATTTGAAGCCCGATAAGCACCTCCTTTTCAGACACCTCGCATTTTCCTAAAAAGGCTTTGGCCCAGTTCTTTTCATCTTCCTGAATACTGATGACGCATTTGGGGGCCTCAATCTCGGCCCCTAAGAATTCAGCCACCTTCAAGTTTCGATCCACGGCGTGGAGGTCTCGCCCCTCCGGCAGGCTTTTTGATACCAAATAACTGATTTCCTTAAGTCCAAAACAACCGATCCGATAGGGTGCCCAGGCCATCAAGACCATTAATCCCGATTTGGCCAAGCCTTGCAGATCAATGGAAAGATCAATATTCAAATCCCTTAGAGACCGCCTGAGATTTTTAAATATTTTTAGGACCTGACCCCATTTTCTTTCCGAGATCAATCCTTGGATTTCCTGCCGGGGATAGACAATGACCGAATCCAAAAGAGGATGGTTTTCCAATAAAGGGGCACATCGATCTTCGACCACCCAATAAAGCTTGATAAAAGGGAAGGTCCTCTTTAATGCGGCGGCCACCGGTAAGGCATGAACCACATCCCCGAGCGAAGTCAACTTGATGACAAGTATCCGTTCAATTTGGTGGGTTTCAATGTATTTTCCAGCCTGACTGACCTGTCTATAAGACATCGGAGATCCCAAGACCCTTCCTGCCTTCTTTTACGGTCTTTCTGAAGTTTTGAAAGGTGTCAAACACTTCTTTAGGTGTAATCCAACGTTTCCAGATGATATGCTGCAATAATTCAGGAATTTTTTCCGGTAGGGCGGGCAAGACAGCCATGGCCGGTGCCCAGCAGGGTTGCCATCGCATGGCTCTACGAGGCAAGGTAAAAAGCGTGATGGTCGGCGTACCTACATTAGAAGCTAACTGCCCAAGACCCGAATCATTACCTATAAAACAGGAACCAGTACCCAAATGCCTGGCTACAGCAACAAGGTCTGAATGAGTAAAACAAATCATCCCGGCTTCACGCAATTGAAGGGCGACCTTAATCTCCTGAGAATCGACGATAAACTCGGGGTTAAAACCTTGGTCCCACAAAAGCCGTCCTACTTGAATAAAGCCTTTTATTTTCCAATTTTTTATCCAACTGCTGCTCGTTGGATGTATAATAATTTTATTGGAGTCTTTTGTCTCCCTGGCCGAAGCAGGAATAACCAGTCCGTTTTCCAAAACCGGATGAGAAATTCCCAGTTCATACTGACAAATTAATTGAAAGATAGTACTCATCGGTAAGGCCAAGCGATAGAGTGGTGACTCTTTCAACACTACATTGGATTTAGCCTGAGGACAGGGGGCTTTTTTAATCCATCGATTAGGGCGTTCAAACCAAATATGTTGATAGGTCGAGGCTCTATTTTTGAATTCAGAAAATGGGAAAACACTAACTCCGGGGAACCATTCTTTCAACTCAAAAACAACCTGACTAAAAACCTCCACAGTCAATCCCTCGCGACGCAAATTATTAACAACGATCATCCCCAGTAAGGTATCTCCCAGACGATGGGAGGTAAGGAAGGCAATCCGATCGGAAGGATTTATTTTTGAGACTAAAGAACGTGGCGAAATATCATATTGAGCCATAAGGTTTTCCAATACTTTTATAGAACAGCTGTATCGCTGCTTAAATCCTCCGGTATTTCTTTCAAAACACCCTGTCCTTTCAAACTTAATAAGGTTTCCCAAACCTCATCAACTGATATGGCTTCCATGCAGGTTGGAGTTTTTGGGCAAACTTTTTTGAGACAGGGACTGCAAACAAAATCTTTTTTTATCACCCTGTTGATCCTCCCCCAGGGACCGGTTCGATGAAGATCGGTTGAACCGAAAAGGGCCACTAAAGGAATATTCAGGGCAGAGGCAGCGTGCATCAATCCCGAATCATTGCAGATCATCACTCGACATCTCTTTATCAAGGCCAAAGCCTCTCCCAGAGTAGTCTTCCCCAACAGGTTATAATAATGGTTACTTTCTAACATAGTTCCGGATAGGGTGTCGTCATCCGTTCCCAGAAAGAGCACTTCGGCCTGCCACTCCTTCTTTAGACGTTCGGCTAATTGAGCAAAGCGGGCAAAAGGCCAACACTTGGCTGAGCCATAAACAGCCCCGGGGGCCAGACCCACTAAAAAATCAGAGGGGCCGATCCCCAGGGCAGCTAATCGAGCCTCGGCCTGTTGAAGGCTTTTTTGATCGACATTCAGACCCAAAGGATTTTTTTCTATGGAAGGATCTTCCCGGATTCCCAGGGGCTCCAGGAGGTGGAAAAAGAAGGGGACTTGATGCTCCTTTTGTCTTACTGGAGTGGATCGAAGACGGTTGGACAATAATAAGCCCCGCCCTTCCGTGGCATAACCGATCCTAATAGGAATATGACTTAAAAAAGATATCCAGGCCGCTTCAAAAGAATGAGGGAAATGGATTACCACCTCAAATCCTGATTTTTTTAATTCCTGCGCCAACCGCCACTGGCCACCTATCCCCTGATGAACACCTGGTTTTTGGTATAGAATCACTTGGTCCACATCAGGACTGGCCGTAAATACAGGGTTTACCCAGGGCTTGGCCAAGACGGTGATATGAGCCTTGGGAAAATAAGTTCTAAGACGATGAACTGCTGGTGTAATCAACAGGGCATCGCCCACCCAATTGGGAGACCTTATTAGAATCTTGTCCAGCCCCCTAATGGATTCCTTAAGCCTCATGCTGTGAACCCCTTGCCGCTTGCCTTATATTCTGATCCAGTAATTCCCAAAAACCCCTATCCAAGACTTCGGCTTCAATCCCTAATACCAAGATATGCAAATCAGCCGTTTCCCATTTCCCCAACTTCAAAGCATCCTTCTCGGTAGTGACCAGAAAGTTGATCTTTAAGGACCGGCTTAAGGTTTCCAAGGATCTTTTATCTTTTTCCCGGTAAAAGTGATGATCCGGAAATTCGACCAGCTTGACCATATCCGCCCCGATTTGTTTCAAACTGAAGGCCAGGGATTCAGGGTCGGCCAGGCCGCAAAAACCGACCACCTGTTTCCCGGCCAACCATGAAAGAGGAACCTCTTTTTTATTTGAATAAAACCAGAGGGACATCGGTTTGTGTTCGGAGAAAAAAATCGGGGTGGAAGGAATCCGGGAACGAATTTCTTTGGCCACCTCCTCCCGTTGGGAAAAATTAAGCCTTTCCGCATGGGTGATTAAAACCATATCGGCCCTGCGCATTTCTTTGATCGGTTCCCGGAGAAATCCCAAGGGCAGGAGCCTTTCGGAATCAAAGGGCAGATGACCCGGTAGAAGCAAAATATCAATTTCCCGCTCCAGACTGAGGTGTTGAAAACCATCATCCAAAACCACCCATTCAGTTTGCCATTTCTGAAAACAAAGCAATCCTGATCGATAACGATCTTTCCCCACTACCACAGGGATTCCTGTGAGTTTTTGGGCCAGCCAAAAAGGTTCTTCCCCGCCTTCTTCGAGGGTACCGGATATAGAAATGCCATCGGAGATAATCGCCCCTTGTTTCATCTTTGTCCCACGGTAGCCGCGGCTTAAGACCGCTGTTTTAATCCCCTTTTTTTTAAAATAGTTGGCCACTAGAGCGGCATGGGGCGTTTTCCCAGTTCCACCGGCCGCCAGATTTCCGATACTGATCACCTTTAATGGTAGGCGTCGGATCGGCAAAAGATGCGAACCATACAGCCAAAGACGAAGCCGAACCCCAAATCCGTATAAACCGGCAGCCAATCGGCTTAGAGGAAACAACCATCGTTTTGTCCCGGACATCTTCACAGTCTACTGATTTCCTTTTTTCATGGCCTCTTTTACCCATTCCAGAAAGTTGTTCAGCCCGGTCAGCCACCTGATTTCTTTTTCTTTCCAGGTAACCCAGAATAAATATCCTCCCATGACCCCCACAATCACATTAGGAAGCCATAAACCAATCAGAGGGCTTAAGCTCCCTTTTTCCCCCAAGCCGAAGGCCAAAGACAGAATCAGGTAATATATGAAAAAAACAATCCCCCCAAAAACCACGGCCCAGGACCTTCCGGCCAGCCGAGATTGCAGTCCTAAAGGGAAGGCGATCATACCAAAGACGAGACAGGAGAATGGAAGACTGAATTTTTTGTAGTATTCTATTTGATAAATGTAATATTTTTTTTCCCCCGGTGAAGTTTGACGGATTTTTTCTTTTAGTTCGAGAGGATATAATTCGGTCTCTGATTTTTCCCTTTTCCCCTGGGTCGACAACATCTGCTCTAAGGGCAATATCAGGTTGTAGGTTTTAAAATTGATATTTTGAGCACTCTTGGAACCGAGGGAAACATTATAAATGGTTCCGTTTTCCAGCCTCAGGTTGAGAGACCGATCCCGGGGATTGGGAATCAACCAGCCCTTCTTGGCCACGATGGTTTGGGGGACATCTTTCTGGCGCTGATCGAAGATAAAGACATCCTCCATTTCACCTTCGGAGCTCACCTTTTGAATATAAAAAACCAAGTCCTTAAACTGATCGTTAAACACCCGTTCTTTTAAGGTCACCTTGGCCTGAACCACGGCAATATTAAAGATCAAGTTTTTCAGAGAGTATTCTCCCCAGGGTTGGGCCACCATGGCCGTAAAACTGGTCAAGGCATAACAGGCCACACTCAAAATCAATACCGGCGGTAGAAACTGGAAAAACCCTATCCCCGAGGCCTTTAGGGCGGTTACTTCGTTGTCGCTGGACAATCTTAAGAATCCCAAGAGGATGGAAATAAAAAAAGTCATGGGTATAATATAGACAAAGAGAAAGGGAAGGGTGTAACCCAGTAACCGGAAAATATCCCCAAGCCCCACCCCTTTCTGGACGATCATCTCAATCAACTGCATCAAATTACCGAGCAGAAAAATCAAGGTGAAAACCAGAAGGGTAACCCCAAAGGGGGTCAGGATTTCTTTAAAAATATATCTGGAAATGATTCGCATCGGCCTAATTGGAACAATAGTAAAGCTTGAACTTTTTTGCCACTTGCCCTTGTCTATAAATCGGCACTTCGGAAACAAACTCAATTTTTTCAAAAAGGATTCTGGTTTTTCCCTGGTCCCTTTCACAAGTTTTGGGTTCACAAACGAGTAGAGCCCCGTTTTGCTCTATTTCTTCTACCGTGACCCAAATGTTCCTTTTCGATTTCCCAAAAGAATAGGGGATGGGTTGCTGTGGGGTGTAAAAGGAGACAGCACTGGCCAGTTGGTAGTCATCAGCAAGGATGTAGACCTTTTTCTGGCTCGGGAAATAGTGCTGGTATTCTTTTCCCACCGCTTCCCCCAACTCACGCCATCCTCTCATCTCCAGGGTGCGATCGCCCAGATTTCCAAGATCGATAAAAGGATAAAAAGCGTGAACGGCCACCAGACCTATGGGCAGCCATCCGATCAGGAATACCAGCCCTCCGACCAGGATTCCCTTTTTTAATGAAACTCTTGAAAGCCAGTCTGAAAAGTATTTGCCGACTAAAATGGCCCCAAAAGGCCAGCCGATGTCAGCCCAGACCGGATCCGAATATTTTCCTCTAAAAGCCGCCAGTCCAAAAACCAGTATAGGGACGACGGTTAAAAGGACCAGGTAAGCAAAACGATGATCCTGCTTAAATTTTTTTATTCCGGACCAAAGCCCCATTAAAAAAAAGATAAAGAGCACCGGCCCCAGGAGCACGGGTTGTCCGAACCAAAAACCGAGCACCGAATTCCAATCCCCACTTCCGAAGATCAGTCCTTTTTCTAATTGGGCCTTGAAGGAAATCCAGCCATGATTCATATTCCAGTAAATGAAAGGGGAAAAGATCACCAGGGCCAACAACAGAGCTAAATATAGATGAATCGACCGGAGCAACTTTCTTCTTTCCTGGGAAACCAGCAAAAAGAGAAGACCGATAAAGGGAAAGAATATAGCCGAGACCTTAGACATTAAAGACAGTCCCAAAGCCAGCCCGGTAAAATAGTAGTATTTTTTTTCTCCCTGCTCAAATCCTTTCAAAAAAGCCAAGGCCGCCCAAATATAAAACAGGACGCAGAAGTTATTGATATGTAAGATCATGCTTCCTGCAGAAAATAAAGGGGTCGCCTCCAAGGTCAAGAGGCTAAAAAAGGCTACCTTTGTCCCAAAAGTCTCTTGGGCCAAAAGAAAAAGGCCAAGGAAAGAAAGCAAGGTAATAACCTGGGCACATATTTCCACGGCCCACTGGGTATTGCCCAGAAATATGGTGAAGAAGCGTATTCCCCAAGCCACCATGGGCGGGTGTTCATAATATCCCCAGGAGAGATATCGGGACCAAACCCAATGGTCGGCTGTATCGGGGTGAAGATCAAAAACCATACCCAAAGAAAACCAGATCAGGAAATGAAAGAGCAATAGCCCATAAAAGGCTTTCAGGTAGAAGCGATCGTTCTCAGGATTCATTTTGAAGTCCTCCTATCCGAACCGGCTTGGCCTGGTCCTTAAGCGCATCGAGATTGGCAGATAAACTTCCCATCGGATAGGCCTCCAGGAGTTTTTCAAATTTTTGTAGGGTATCTCCCAGATGAAGGGTTACCCAGCGGGCTTTCAACTGACGGTTTTGCTGTGGAGAGCGTTTCCAGAGATCCCAGGGATGGAAATAAAAAAGGATGGCTTGGCCCTGGCGGTTTTGTCGATTCACAATTCTCCGGATCACCGTATAGGGCCAGAAATTAAAAAAAACCCCCCCCGAATAGGCAATCCGGCTTGGCCCCAGTTTGAGGATGGGAACCGGGACTTCTAAAATCTTCAACTGCCGTCCCCGGATGATGGGGAAAAAGGGCTCCGATGGAGCGGAGGGGAACCCGTAGAGGAAATTCTTAATAGGAAAAACCGAGGTGTCGTAGGCAAATCCGAAAGATTCTAGGATTTCCAGGACCCAGCAATTTTTTTCGTTAATAGACCAGGAGGGGGCTCGAAAACCCAAGGGATGATTTCCGGTGATCTGTCGAAAGACCCGCAGAGAATTTTCCAGTTCGCTTTTGAATTGGTCAGGATTTTTCCCGGTCAATAAATCATGCTCAAAGCCGTGTAAGGCCAGTTCCTGTCCCTGGCCAATAATCCATTCTCCGATCTCGGGTCTTTTTTCCAAAAGACGGCCCAATACGAAAAAAGTCCCTTGAATGCTCCGGCCGTTCAAATAATCCGTCAACTTCCTGATTTTATCAAAAAGCGCTTGATGGTCTTCCTTGCTGATCAAAGATCGTAAAGTCAACAACGGGATAATTGACATGGTACCAGTCTTCGATATCAAAGGTCAGCAGATTCATGAACGCTCATCTTTCGGGAAAGTTCTTCGACCTTGTCTCGTAATAAGGCTATTTCCTGAGCCAGAATCCTTTTCTTGGACTTATAATCGGAAAGCTGGATGGAAACATGGATTAGGATAAATAAGGTCATTACATTAAAAAACAGAAAGAGGGCCGAAGGACCATACTCGATTCCCAGGAAGTGAGCGACCTTGTCCATGATCGGGTGAAAAAAGGAGAGGACCAGAAAAACCCCGGCGATGCAGACCCACAAAAAGGAATATTCTTCCATCAAAAGCCTTCGGCGGACCAGGGAAAAAATCCAGACCAATAAAAATACCGATAAAAAGAAGGTGCTGATTTTCAGTGCTAAAAAATTCATGAATCACCTCCGAGAATGCTGATTAAAGGAAATAATCGAGGTCAAAACCCTGACCATGTAATAAACACTTCTCAGCGGGGTTATGGAAGATTTTCCCCCCGGCCGATTCCGCATCTGAACCGGGACTTCGATAATCTTACAACCTTGACTTTTAAGATAGCTGATGGATTCCGGTTCAGGAAACTCTCCCAGATAGGTTTGAGACAAAAGCCGAATGGCCCGATGTGAATAGGCCCTGAACCCTGAAGTATTATCGACTATCTT
Organism: uncultured delta proteobacterium; assembly: GCA_963802945.1. Lineage (GTDB taxonomy): Bacteria > Desulfobacterota > RBG-13-43-22 > RBG-13-43-22 > RBG-13-43-22 > RBG-13-43-22. Next base: position 320,389 of record CAWDKY010000015.1, on the reverse strand, counting down.
CTGCCCCACCGCCAGGGCATTCACCCATTGGAAAAGGCGATTCCCCGTTCGCCGGAGCCATGAACCACGATAGTCAGTTTGTTCTATAAACCGGGAGCCGATCACCAGATCGGCTTTTTCTTTCGTAAGGATCTGAAGCAGCCGGGGCCCTTCCATGGCCGGATGTTGATAATCGCCGTCAATCTGCAAGGCCTTTGAATAATTACGTTCACCGGCATATTTAAATCCCGTTTGGATTGCAGCCCCGATCCCCATATTATAGGGATGGTCGATCACCTTGACTCCTGCCTTTCGAGCTAAAAGAGAGGTTTGATCCATAGAGCCGTCGTTGACTACCAGGATATCCGCTTCTGAAATATGCGTTCGGATATCCTCGATGACTTGAAGGATATTGGCTTCTTCCTGAAAAGCCGGAACTATAATCAATGTCGTCTTCATCACTAATAAGAATCAGATAACCTGAAATCCTCAATCACTCCATAGTTCCATTTTCCCTAAACTGGATTTCATAGAGTCTTTTGTATTCTCCGTTTAAGGCCATCAGACGGTCGTGGTTGCCCTCCTCAACAATCCTTCCATCGGCCAGGACGATAATCCGATCCACATTCCGAATGGTGGAAAAGCGGTGAGCTATAATAAATGTAGTCCGTCCTTTCATCAGGTTTTCCAGGGCCCGCTGGACTTCCGCTTCCGAATCCGAATCCAGGGAAGAAGTGGCTTCATCCAGGATCAAGATGGGGGCATCCTTGAGTAATGCCCGGGCGATAGCAATACGCTGCCTTTCCCCTCCGGAAAGGCGAACCCCATGTTCACCGATCATCGTGTCTATTTTTTCCGGAAGCCGCTGGATGAAATCATAGGCATAAGCGGCTTGAGCCGCTCGGATGATTTCGTCTTCCGTTTTCTCCGGAGAGCCATAGGCGATATTGTTATGGACCGTATCGTTAAACAGGATGGTCTGCTGGGTAACCATGCCGATCTGCCGGCGCAAAGAGGCCTGAGTGATGGCTTTAATGGACCGGTTGTCAATTAAAATGTCACCTTCACTGGCCTCATAAAACCTGGGGATCAGGTTGACCAGGGTTGTTTTGCCGCCGCCGCTGGTGCCGACTATAGCAATAATTTCCCCGACCTTTACTTCAAGATCAATTCCTTTGAGTACCCAATCGTTTCCATATCCAAAAGACACGTTATTAAAAATAATTCCCTCTCGGATTCCATTGATGGCTTTGGCCCCCTCATGATCACGAATTTCCTCGGGGATGTCCATGACTTCAAAAACCCTGATGCCTGCTGCCATCCCTTGTTGAATCGTACTGTTGACCCCGCTTAAATGTTTTATCGGCTCATAGAGCATCAACAGGGCCGTTAAAAATGAAAAGAAAGTTCCCGGGGTGGAATAACCTTTAATGACCTGGTATCCCCCATACCAGATAATGGCAGCAATACCGATACCTCCTAGAAATTCCATAATCGGAGGAGTTATGGACTTGATGGAAACATCCTTCATGGTTAATTGAAAATATTTCCGGACCTTCTGATTGAAGCGTTCAATCTCATGGTTTTCGGTATTGAAGGCCTTGATGATCCGATTTCCAAACAAGGTTTCATGCAGGTGAATGGAAATATCGGCCATAGTCTTTTGACTTTGGGTACTGATCTTCCGAAGCATCCGGCCGAATTTAACAATAGGGAACACTGCAATCGGGAACACCAACATGGCCAGGATGGCCAACTGCCAATCCTGATAAAAGATAACCCCGATCAGACCCAGGATGGTAAAGGAATCTTTGAGGATGCCAGTTACTGCACTGGAAACCGCCCCCTGAATTAAGGTGACATCGTTGGTAATTCGGGACATGAGCAGACCGGTTGCGGTGCGGTCAAAATAGGACAGGGAAAGTTTTTGCAAGTGGGCATAGAGCCCCTCCCTCAAATTGGCAATAATCTTTTCTCCCACAAAACTCATCAGAAAAGACTGCCAGTAATTAAAGAAGCCTTTAATAAAAAATAGAAGGATAATAAAAGGAGGTAAAAAAGAAAGTCTCGATATGTTCTTTTGAATAAAGATCTCATCAATAACCGGTTTAAGCATATAGGCCATCAAAGAGGTGGCCCCGGCCACCACCAGCATGCAGAACATGGCGGCCGCTAACCGGAGCCAGTAAGGTTTAATGAGTTGAATAATTCGTTGGGTAATCATAGTAACCGTTGTTATAAATCAGGATTCAAGAATGCGAGGGTTCAAAAATTTGTTTCTTAGCCATTCCCTCGAATCCTGGACCCCTTGAGTCCTTGAACCCTGCATTGCTTTCACTTCATCATCTCCCTGGCCAGTTGGGCTACCCGCATAGATGCCCCGGGCTTGCCTAATTTCTCTCTCACCCTTAAAAGGGCACTGCGAATATTTTGATAATACCTAGGGTCCTCCAGATAACACTTGGCCCCCTCCGTAAGCGCTTCCGGCGAGGCCTCATTTTGAATATATTCGGGGATAATTTTTTTCCCGGCCACCCAATTGACCAGTCCCACATAAGGCACATCAATCAGCTGCCGGGCAATCCAGTAATTGACCGGAGAGGTCTTATAAACAATAAGCATCGGGATACCTAAGATAGCCGCCTCCAGGGTAACCGTGCCGGAAGCCATTATGGCCAGCTGGCACTGGCCCATGGTCTTCTGAGAATCCTCAGAGGCCAATTCCAGCAAAACCCCTTTGTCCTGATACGGCCGAATTTTTTCTCGGATAGGTTTGGAATCCAGGGTGCTGGCTACCGGGAGGACAAATCGAATCCTGTGTCCGTATTTCCTGGTCAATCGAGCGGCAGTCTCTAACAGCAAGGGTAGTATGGCCTTTATTTCCGTAGGCCGGCTTCCGGGAAAGAGGCCGATCAGGGTTTGATCCTGAAAATGACCCGGCGAAGGTGCCCCTTCTTGCCGGGTCCCTATTTTCATCCTATCCAAAAGCGGGTGACCTACAAATTCAACATCGACGCCAAAGGATTTATAAAACTCCACTTCAAAGGGGAGGATAACCGCCAACCGATCGACAAAACGAGCAATGCTTTTGACTCGCCTGGACCGCCAAGCCCAGACCTGGGGACTGATATAATACAAAACCGGTATCTTTTCCTTGTGAGCCGCTTTGGCCAGTCGAAGATTCATGTCGGGATAATCGATCAGTATCAGTAAATCAGGTTTTGTTTTCCGCAATACCCCCTTGATCTTTTGATAGGCCTTGAATAAATGAGAAATCTTAAAAATCACCTCGGTAAAACCTATTACATTCAAAGGGGGGGGGATAGACCATCTTGACCCCCATCTCCTTCATGAGCGGGCCCCCTAACCCGAAAAAGGAAACGGGATCGCCCAATTGGATTAAGGCCTTAACTAGTGAAGCCCCATGGAGGTCTCCAGAGGCTTCCCCGGCGATGACACATATTTTTTTAATCGCTTAGCTCCTTCGTTTTGGCCAGAGAAATCAATTCTTCCGCCTCAACTGGGGATCGACTGATGGGCTTTTCAATCAAGGCATCGATTCGGTGGTGTAAAAAATCCTTAGCCACCCGGGCGTGTAGGATGGTCGGCACAACGATACTGACAGCTGCAATTTTGGGAATCAGTCGATGATAATCTTCATACCAGGAGATATCATATTGCCTTGAAATGGCTTTCCGTCGCTCTAGGAGAATCTCGGCCATACCCACCAATGCCACATCCGGCATTTGGGCAGATTTTTCCCAATGGTATTTCCCTAGGTGTCCGACCCCGGCTATGCCGACTTTGACTTTATTCATTCGTTTTTAGTAAGCTCTCATGCCTGCTTGCGGCGAACAGTAAAACCATAAAAACTGGGGTCGCCGAACGACGAACGTTTTTTATTTTTACTCCCTCGAAACAATTACCATCCTATACCTATTTGCCAATCGAACAGTCTCCTCCCGGTTAAAGATAATAGTTTTATGAGCCTCTATGGCCAAAACCCCGGCTTGGACTTCATGCATAGTCAGAATGGTCTTCTCTCCAACAGCCGGCAGATCAAAGCGAAGGTCTTGTATCGGCTTACTGACCTTAATGACCACTGCCTTTTCTTGGGCCAGTTTACCCCCTCTCCTTATGGTCTCATCGGTTCCTTCAATGGCTTCCACAGACACTACAGCCCTGTTTCGAACCACCAAGCACTGTCCGATATCGAGCTTACCGAGTTCCTTGGCCAGGGGCCACCCGAATTCAATGTCCTTTTCTTCCTCGGCAGTAGGATGACGCCTGGTCAAGACCCCCTGAGGGGCCAATAAAGAGGGTAGAAATGCAGTAGAAGAACAAACGTGAAATCCTTTTTTTTCTAATTCGGCGGCAACCATTCGCAAGACTAAGTCGTCCTTCCGATGCACCAGCCTACTAAGGAGATCTCGCCCTTCCGTATCTGGTTGGGCTTTGGAAAACATCTTTTTTTTATCCACCCGGCCAGCCATCAGGACTTCTTTAACCCCTTCCTTTTGCAGTGTGCGGACTAATTTCCCGAATTCCCCGAGACGGATCCAAAAAATTTTATCCACCAGGGGCTCCAGTTCCGGAAGCGTTTCTCCCACATGAGCTATGGCCACAATTTTTTTTCCTTCCTGCCGGGCCGCTTTGGCGATCAACAGGGGGAAATTTCCATTACCGGCGATAAGCCCAATGGGAGCTTGTTTCATCATCAGCGGGTTATTCCTTGTTGTGAATTTCTAATAAAGTCCAAAAACCGGGTTACCTCCGGAAAGGCAGGGACCTCCTTTTCAACCCGCTTCAGGGCCTCTTTGAGGATCAAATGGGAGCGAATCATAATCTGGTAAGCCTTTTTAAGCGCCTCAATCGTTTCATTGGAAAAATTATGGCGTTTCAATCCAATGGTGTTCAGGCCGAATAATTTGGCCCTATCCCCAGAGACAATAACATAAGGAGGAATATCCTTTAATACCCCTGTTTTTCCTCCTACCATGGCATAGGCACCCACCCGGACGAATTGTTGGACAGCTACCAGGGCATAAAGACGGGAATAATCTTCGAGGACCACATGACCGGCCAACGTGGTTAAATTACCCATAATAATTCCATTACCCAATTGGCAATCATGCCCCACATGACAATAGGCCATTAACAGGTTCTGATTACCTATGGTGGTTGAACCTCCTCCTCCTGCAGTTCCTCGGTTGATCGTGACATATTCGCGAATGTTGTTTTCATCGCCAATAATCAAGTTGGTTTTTTCCCCTTTGAATTTTAAATCCTGAGGCGGGCCGCCGATAGAGGCAAAAGGGGAAATCAGGCAATTCTTTCCGATTCGGGTGTAGCGATCGATAAATACATGAGCCCCGATTTGAGTCCCGGAATCAATAAAAACTTCTTCTTCGATTATCGAGTACGGTCCGATAGAGACATTTTCTCCCAGTTTGGTTTGAGGGCCTATGATAGCTGTTGGATGAATGGCATATTTAGACATTAAACCTCCTCACCGGGCGGCGTATCTTTATCATCAGAAAAAGAGGCGGTTAGTTCCGCCTCAGCCACTAAACTTTCCCGGACAAAGGCCTTGCCCTGCATCTTCCAGACCTTTTGCCCCCGGCGTAAGGCCGTCAATTCCAAAATTAGTTGATCTCCCGGAACCACCGGTTTTCTGAACTTAACTTTATCGATGGCCAGGAAATAGGCTAGTTTGTTTCCCAGTTGTTGGAAGTTGGATTTAACAGCCAGGATCCCTCCGGCCTGGGCCATAGCCTCAATAATCAATACTCCGGGCATGATCGGTTTTCCCGGGAAATGACCCTGGAAAAAAGGTTCATTGATCGTCACATTTTTCAAACCGATCACCTTCTCATTTAGAGTGAATTCCAATATCCGATCCAGCAGTAAAAAGGGATATCGATGGGGCAGAATCTTTTGGATTTCCTCATGACTTATTTCCATAGTCTTTCTTTCTCTCTTTTGTGATCTCAGCCTCCAAGAGACGAACCCGATCTTCCAAGGCCCGTATTTATTTTGTCCATCTTAGGCAATCGTTGAATGAGAAATCGGGTGCGTAAAAAGGTCTGATGTGGCATTGTCGGTATTCCCGAAACCACTTCACCGGCTGGAATGGATTTAGCCACCCCCGATTTGGCCCCCACCATAACCCCATCCCCGATGGTGATATGCCCGACCACACCGACCTGGCCGGCCAGAATGACCCCTTTACCCAAGGTGGTACTCCCAGAGATACCCACCTGGGCGATCAGAAGAGAGTGTTCACCGACCACCACATTATGGGCCACATGAACCAAGTTGTCTGTTTTAACCCCGGTCTTGATCCAGGTCTTGCCCAAGGCCGCCCGGTCGATGGTATTATTGGCCCCGATTTCGCAGTCATCGTCAATCTGGACGATGCCCGTTTGAGGAATCTTGACATGGATCATCCCGTCCTGGGCAAAACCAAAACCGTCACTACCGATCACCGTCCCGCTGTGAATGATAACCCGTTGCCCGATGATGGTTCCCGAAAGGATGGAAACGTTGGGATAAATAATGGAATCCTTCCCGATCCGGACCGAATCCCCCACATAAACCCCGGGATAAAGAATAACACCGTCTTCAATCTCCACCCGGTTTCCCAGATAGACAAAGGGATAAATGGAGACCTTTTCCCCGATTCGGCAATCCTCACCGCAATGGGCCAAGGAACTGATGCCCATGGGTGATCGGGTTGGGGGCAAAAAACTGGGCGATCCTGGCATAGGCCAGATAAGGATTGGAGGTTATTAATAAAGGCTTTGGAGGTTTGAGGAAATTGGCGATCCCACAATAACGGCCGAAGCCTGGGTCGTTTCCAGGTCTTTGCCGTATTTGGGATTACTCAAAAAAGTGATCTGACCCTTTTGGGCCTCCCGGATCCCGGTAATACCGACAACCAAATTCTCACAGACCCCTCGGACCTCTCCTCCAACCAGCCGGGCCAGTTGCTCCAAAGATACCCCAGAAGGGGATGCCGCCGGCGTCTTCATGCTTATTTCTTTTTTTCCTTTTTGGTTTCGTTGGCGATTTTGATGACTTTATCGGTTATTTCCTCGACGGGTTTATTGAAATAAACCACCCCGGTTTTGGACTCCAGGATCAGGGTAAAACCTTCATCTTTGGCCATTTTTTTGGTAATCTCAAACAACTCATTTAAAAGAGGCTGCATGGCGTTATATTCATCTTTGTGCATTTCTTCTTCTTTTTTACGAACCAGTTCCCTTAAATCTGCATCTTTCTGGATCAGTTCCTGTTCTCTTTCTCTCTTGGCATCTGCACTCAGGACTTGGCTTTTTTTATTGAAATCCTCGCTCAGTTTCTTCAATTCTTCCCGTTTGGCTTCCAAATCCTTTTTGATGTGATCCGCTTTGTCTTGCAGAATTTTCGAAGCCCTTTTGCCGGCCTCGGATTGCTGGATGCATTTCTGTAAATCAATAATTCCGACTTTAACAGACTCGGCGGCCCAGGAAGGAACGGCAACCCATAGAAGAATAATACCAGACACAAAAACAGTACTTTTTAAAAAAAATTTGATCATATTTGGTCTCCTGACTGATATTAATTAAAAGGATTCCTGGGGTCCCGGGGCCAATCCCGCCACAGACGGGACTCGAATCCTGGAATCCTCGAACCCTACTTTCGTGTTAAAAAGATCCCCCTATACTGAATTCTATGGGGTCGGTCTGATCGTGGGGCTGGGGATTAAAATCCCAGCCAAATTCCAGGCGCAGAGGCCCCATCGGGGAGTACCAACGGATTCCCACCCCCACGCTTTGTCGTAAGGACCCTAAATCAAACGTCTGGTCTTTGCTAAAAACATTGCCAGCATCAAAGAAAACAAGTCCCTTAATCCCGATCTTTGGAACCAAGGGAAATATATATTCCACATTAAATTGCACCATCTGCTCGCCGCCGATCGGGTCGTAAGTTCTTGGATCCAAAGGGCTGACGGAGAAAACTTTAAATCCCCGAAGCGAATTGATGCCGCCTAAATAAAATTTTTCATACAGGGGCAAATCTCCCCCGGAATTTTGGGTAATATACCCCCCTTTGCCGCCAACAAAAAAAGTAGTGTCCCAAAAAAGGGGGAAATACCAACCTGAAGTGGCGACATACCTGGTAAAATAATTGCTTCCTCCGAGAGGGCCGCCGGCATATGTCACAGAAACACTATTAATCGAACCCTTGGTGGTATTAAAGATCGAATCCCTCGTATCCCTTTTAAGGGTTAAAGTAACACTGCTGGTTTGATGTTCGCCGGCCATATCCTTGATAACCTGAGCGGCGTCATCATGAACCTGAGTCACGCTGGCGTCCTCGTAAGCATAGGTAAGAAACGCCCTGGTGTATTCTATCGGGATAGGATAGCCGAAAGTCAACGATCCTCCGTAACTGTCTTTCTCGTATTGATCATAGAGATAGATCCATTTATAAATACTGCTATCACATGAAATCTGGGTATCAAATAGGTAGGGCTGGAAAAAACTCAGTCTATAAAGGGTGGTCACGGCCCCGAGTTGGGCATCCAGGCTTATACGGTTTCCGGTCCCAAAAAGATTCTTTTCAGCAATCTGCCCCATAAGCAAAACCTGTTCTACGGCACTGTATCCCGCCCCCACGGAAAAGGAGCCGGTCATCTTTTCCTTGACTTCCACCTTCAATTTCATGCGATCTTCCTGGCTGCCCGGAGAAGTCGAAAGATTGATCTCTTCGAAAAAATCCAAGCGGTGTAGGTTTTCATTGGTTTTCCTGAGGGCCGTGGGATCAAAAAGGTCTTTTTCTGACATCTTGAATTCCCTTCGAATGACTTTATCCCGGGTTTTTACGTTTCCGACAATGTCAATGTGTTCGAAATAAACCTTGGACCCTTTTTTGATATCATAAACGAGATCAACCTTGAAACCGGACGGATCTTCCTTGATTTGAGGGTTGATTTCGACAAAGGCATACCCTTCAGAGGCATAAAGATCATTAAGCATCAAAATATCCTTGCGGATCACCTCTCGATTATAAAAATTTTCTTTGGTAATGGCCAAGGAGGTCATTAATTTGTCTTGAGGTTGAATCAAATCCCCGCTGACGCCCACCTGACCCATGTGATAAGGCTGCCCTTCCTCGATAGGGATGGTTAAATACAACCAGTTTCCTTCGTGCCGGACGGTTGGTTCCCCCACTTTGGCCTTTAAGTATCCATGGTTGTAATAAAAGGAAGATAATTTTTCCAGGTCCTGTTCCAGCAACTCCTTTTTATAAACACCGGAGGATGTGATCCAGGAAAAAATCCCCTTCTCATTGGTTTCCATGATGGCTTTCAGTTTTTTTTCAGAAAAACTTTTGTTCCCTTGGAAGGCAATAGTTTTGATATAGACTTTTTTCCCTTCCACGATAGTATAGACGATTACAGCACCTTGCCCTTTTTCCTCGTAAGTAACCGAATAAGTAATCTGGACATTATAATATCCTTTTGACTGGTAATAGACCGTCAGCTTCTCCAAAGTTTCATTAACCGTGTTTAAATTTAAAATAGTATAAGGCTTGATGGTCAGCTGCTCTTTGAGGTCATCCTCTTTGATTTCTTTGTATCCTTTGAAATCGATTCTTTTAACAAAAGGACGTTCCTCAACCACAAAGGTGATCGCTTTCCCCTGTGGGGTTTGATTCACCTCCAATTTTACATCGGAAAAATAACCCATTTTGAAAATGGCCCGAAGGTCCTGATCCAGGAGTTCCGGCCTATAGGCCTCACCGATTTTTGATTTGAGTTCTTTCTCTATGGCTTGGGCCTCAATCCTTTGATTCCCCTTAATGGAGATCCCGGCAATCTTTTCCTGACCTAAAATCCTTAACCCTAATTCTTTTGAAAATCTCTCCATTAACTTCAGAATATTTTCCAATCCTTCTTCCGTCAAGGAAAAGGTCAGAGGGGGTTTTTCGGTCTTAATCTCCAGGAGATTTCCGTTCAGGGTCAGTCGTTGACCGATCTTGGTCAGGCTGCCATAGATCAGGAAATCCGCTTCCAGTTGTTTTCCTATGGCCCGCAGTTCTTTCCGGTCACTGGGGATCTTTTTGGTCAGCCAAGGTTGGGTTTTGGAAAGGGGCAGGACGGGGATATTTTGTTGGCTTAATCCGTTGGAAAGGGCCTCCAAAATATTTTGTTGCAGATAGTCCAAGTTGATCTGGCTGTATATGGTAAAAGGCATCAGGGCCACTGTGCCCTCTGAAGCAGCCTGGACGTTTGGCCTATTCAGAAATTGAATCATTGAAAAAACCATCAAGATGAAAATGATTTTCTTCGGCATAGGAGATTCCCTATAGATCCTTTCATTAGAGATAGTTCCGACAGCTTAGCTAGTTAATAGCCACTTCTATGGCCTTGCCGTCCACGATTTTCACATTTCTTTTGAATCGTCTGGATAAATCCTGATTATGAGTAACCATCAAAAAGGTTATCCCTTTTTCTTGATTGAGTTGATTGAACAGTTCGATGATCTGGGTCCCGGTTTTTCGATCCAGATTTCCCGTCGGTTCATCGGCCAGGATTAGCTGGGGAGATCGAATTAAAGATCGGGCAATAGCCACTCGTTGCTGTTCACCGCCCGAAAGCTCTCCGATCCGGTGGAACAAACGCTCTTTCAGACCCAGTTGGGTCAGAATTTCTTTGGCTCTTTCCCGCGCTTCCGGTTTGCTTTCACCGGCGATCAATTGAGGCATCATGGTGTTTTCCAGGGCCGTGAATTCCGGCAGTAAATGATGAAACTGGAAAACAAAACCGATTTTCTGATTGCGGAACCGGGCCTGATCCTTTTCAGATTGTTCAAAGATATTTTGTCCTTCAAACAGGACCTGCCCTGCGGATGGTCGGTCCAGGGTCCCCATGATATGTAATAAAGTGGATTTCCCGGTTCCCGAGGCCCCTACCACAGCCAGGGTATCCAGGCTGTGAAGCTCAAGGTCAAGTCCTTTAAGTACCTCCACTCGATGCTGGTTGTTGATAAAATATTTTTCCAAATTTTTGATCGTGATCAATGGTTGAGACATATTTCTTTATTCATACCTTATGGCTTCGGCCGGATCAAGACGGGAGGCCTGCCAGGCCGGATACAGGGTAGCCAGCAAGCTGATCCCCAAAGCGGAAGCCACGATTATCAATATATCCCACCCCTTCATCAATACCGGCAAGGAGGAGATATAATAAACGTCACTGGGTAATTTGATAAACTGATATTTTTCAAGAATCCAGCATAAACCCACGCCGCCCAGCAGTCCCAGAGCCGTGCCCACTGTTCCAATAATCATCCCTTCCAGCATAAAGATCTTCATGATGCTTCCGGACGTTGCCCCCATGGATTTGAGGATGGCGATATCCTTGGTTTTTTCCATGACCACCATGATTAAAGAGGCCACGATATTAAAGGCCGCCACCAGGATAATCAGGGTCAGGATGATAAACATGACCAGTTTTTCCAATTTTAAAGCCGAGAACAGATTTTTGTTCATCCGCATCCAGTCTTTGGTCCAAAAGGGAAAACCCAGTTTGGTCTGAATGTCCCGGGCGATCTCAGCCGCTTTATAGACATCCCGGGTTTTGAGTTCCAGACCGGTCACTTTACTGCCCAGTCCCAAAAAAGACTGGGCTTGAGAAAGGGAAACAAAGGCTATGGTGGAGTCGTATTCAAACATCCCTGACTCAAAAATCCCTACCAGCCTGAAAGGTCTCATCTTGGGGATTCTCCCTAAGGGCGTCATTTCCCCCAGAGGGGAAATGAGGGACAAGGTATCGTTTAAAGAAAGGCCTAGGCTCTTGGCCAACTCCTGGCCTAAAATGATACCCCGCAATTCTTGACCTTTTTGTCCTTCAGTCAGAGAAGGGTCTTCCAAGGCCTGCCAGGTCCCTTTCTTTAATATGCGATCCAGGGAAATCACCTTTGGAGCGCTATGGATATCGATCCCTCGAAGAACGGCCCCGGTCACCTGACTCCCGGTGCTTACCATGACCTGGGTCAGGATGAATGGAGTGGCCGCGGTTACCCCGGAAACCGATTCGACCCGCCGGGCCACCTGAGCATAATTTTCTATGGCATTGTCCCAGCTTAAAACCAGGGCATGGGAATTCAGCCCCAGGATTTTATTTTTCAAGTCATTTTCAAAACCGCTCATTACCGCTATAACAACAATCAGGGCCATAACCCCCAGAGTGACTCCGCCTATGGAGATAAAAGTGATGATGGAAATAAAGGTCTGTTTCCTTTTGGCCTTGAGATAGCGTGTAACTGACAAATAATTCAAAAGACATTCTTACCCTTAAACACCCGATGCTGGATACTGGATGCTGGAAAAAATTCCAGGTTGATCTTTAAAAAAACTTTTTGTTTTTATCCAGTATCCAGTATCAGGCCCCTTGTACCTTCTCCGGTTTTAATAGAGGAAACAAAATCACCTCCCGAATAGAAGGGGCATCGGTGAAAAGCATGACCAGGCGATCGATACCGATCCCTTCCCCGGCTGTCGGCGGCAAGCCGTATTCCAAGGCCGTTAAATAATCCCAATCAATGTCTTGGGCTTCTTCATCGCCGGCCTCTTTGGCCTTCATCTGATTAAGAAACCGTTCTTTTTGATCCAAAGGGTCATTAAGCTCCGTAAAACCATTGGCCATCTCACGACCGCAGATAAACAACTCGAAGCGATCGGTCAATTCCGGGTCTTCTTATACTTCCTCTTAGCCAAAGGGGATACTTCTATAGGATAGCCGTAGACAAAAGTCGGTTGCCGCAATTTGGGTTCCACCACTTGTTCAAAAATTTTGGTCAGGGCCTTTCCTAGGCCGTCAGCGGATTTTAGATCCGCTCCCAGGGAGCGGGCCATTTCAATGGCCCGCCGGGGATCTTTCAAGACCCGGGGTTCAATATTTCCAATCTCGACCAGGGACTGCAAAAAAGGAATGCGTCGCCAGGGAGGTGTTAAATCAACAGACTCCTCCTGGTAGATCAAGGTTAAACTTCCTTTTGAGATTTTGGGCCAGGAAAGAAAATAATTCTTCGGTTAAGGCCATCAAATCCTGGTAGTTAGCGTAAGCCTGATAGAATTCGATCATGGTGAATTCCGGGTTATGTTGTATGGAGATCCCTTCATTTCTAAAATTCCGGTTGATTTCAAAAACCTTGTCCATCCCTCCAATAACCAGACGCTTCAAATACAGTTCCGGGGCGATCCTTAAAAATAGAGGAAGGTTTAAGGCATTATGAAAAGTCTCAAAAGGTTTGGCCGCAGCCCCGCCAGGGATGGGTTGCATCATAGGGGTCTCGACCTCTAAGAACCCTCTTTCGGTCATAAATTCCCGGATCAAATGAATCATTCGGGAACGAATCTGAAAAATTTCCCGAACCTTGGAATTAACCAGCAGGTCCAGGTAACGCTGGCGATATCGTTGTTCCACGTCTATCAGACCGTGAAATTTTTCCGGCAAGGAGCGTAAAGATTTAGCCAATAATTGGATTTTTTTTACTAAAAGGGTCAGTTCTCCGGTTTTAGTCCTAAAAAGACTACCCTCAAGACCCAGGAAATCCCCCAGATCGATTTTTTTAAACAAGAGGAACTGTTCCTCCCCGATCAAGTCTTTTTTCAGATACCCCTGAAGACGTCCTGTCCCATCTTGAATATGGAAAAAGACACTTTTCCCAAAATCCCGTTGGGTCATTAATCTCCCCGCAGTCAGGATGGTTGGTGAAGTTTCCTCAGGCTTCGCTACCTCCAGGGAACCAAACTGGGCATGAATTTCTTCGATCTTATGGCTGATCCGGTTGAAACTGGGATAAGGGTCAATGCCGAGTATTTTCAGCTCATCCGTTTTTTTCAACCGCTGTTGTCTTAACTGGTTTTCTTCATCCATTGACTAAGCCCTATAAATTCGTTACTATCATCCAAAAATCAGGGGACAAGAAAATAAATATTAAATATTAAATTATTTTCCATAATTAGTCAAGGGTAAACCCCTGATCATTTTTAAGGGAATGAACAACCGCCCATGGATCTTAAAATATTATTCCTGTTGAGTTTGACCCACCTGATAACTGATATCAATCAGGGGGCCGTCCCCGCCCTCCTGCCTTTTATGAAAGAATCTTTGGGCCTATCTTACACCTCCGCGGGGATAATACTCCTGGCCTCAAATCTGACTTCTTCGATTATTCAGCCGATATTCGGTTTTTTTTCGGACCTTCGACCCAAAGTCTGGTTGATTCCCATGGGGGTTTTGGTGGCCGGATTGGGCATCGGTCTCTCCGGCTTATCTCCGAACTATTGGATCCTTCTTTTATTGGTCGTTCTGGGAGGTTTAGGGGTGGCTGCTTTTCATCCAGAAGGATTTAAAACCGCCCATTTTTTTATCGGCCAAAAGAAGGCCTCGGGAATGTCCATATTTGCCGTTGGAGGAAACCTGGGATTTGCTTTAGGGCCATTTACGCTTGCCCTTGTGGTTACCCATTTTTCCCTGGCTGGAACCCTTTTTTATTGCTTACCGGGCTTCTTTATGGCCTGTTTCCTCCTCTTCCTTTTGCCGGCCTTACGCTATCCTGCCCCTATGAAGCAAAAAGAGACCGCCTCCATCAACCCCAAATCCATCGCCTCTTACGGTAAATTGACCCTACTGATCCTGATTGTCACCATGAGATCTTGGATACAAATGGGACTGGTAACCTTTATTCCTTTTTATTATATCAATTACTTAAAAGGAGATCCCTTGCTGGCCGGCAAGATGGTTACCACTTTTCTGATCTCAGGAACGATAGGAACCCTTTTGGGAGCCCGCCTGGCTGACCGATGGGGGCACAAGTTCTTCCTAACCTTGACCATGCTCCTGATGATTCCCCTGCTTATCCTCTTTCTTCAAGTCCAAGGATGGGGGGCCTTTGTCGTCCTGGCCCTTTCGGGATTTGTTTTGATCGCCAGTTTTTCCGTCACGGTGGTCATGGCCCAGGATCTTTTGCCCGGCAAGCTGGGGATGGCCTCGGGGTTGATGGTCGGGTTTGCCATCGGGACCGGTGGCATGGGGGTAACCCTGTTGGGTCTGTTGGCCGATACCTGGGGGGTACCGACAGCCTTGAAAACCATAACTGTCATGCCCATTATGGGTTTCTTACTCTGTTTATTTTTAACCTCCGCTTCTTTTCATCGGTCTAAAGGGTCGCCGGGGTAATCCTTTTTAAAGTCAACAATCATGGCAGGCGGGACTCTCTATAATAATTCAATTGACATTGTAGTCTGGTGATAATAATAAAGAAAAATGCCCAGAACAACACGACTTGATGCTCCCGGCATTTTGCACCATGTTATGATTCGGGGAATAGAACGCAGGAAGATATTCCGTATTGATAAAGATCGTGAAAATTTTATCGAACGACTTGAGACTCTATGTACTGAAACGCAGACAATCTGTTATGTGTGGGCGTTCATGTCTAAGCACGCACATTTTCTTTTTCGTAAAGGAGAAGATTGATGAAATCAAAAGTTTCTTTCCTGGTAGTCATTGGATTGCTTTTTGTCTTTCTTATGGGATGTGGCGGGACTTACGGTGGGAATCCCACTTATTTAACAATTACGGGTAGTACCTGGACCAAGTCTGATAGTCTTTCTACAGGAGACGGTACGGCTTTGCCGGAACAATTGACTTTCAATGCAAACTCATCTGGAAGTGCCTCGGGAGGTTCCGGTGTCTATGCGACTGCGGACCCCACTTTTTACTGGGTCTATCAGGGTACCACGTTATATTTCTACCACAGCAGCACATCCACGACGCCACTTTTTTGGCTCACCGCACCTATGGTCGGTACGGTGGTAAGTCCTATGCTTTTGACCACTTCTACTGGGGGAACAGCCACCTATACCCGTTAACCGTGCCTATTGAGGAAGAGCTTAAGTAAAAGCAGGTAAGATTCGGGTGTTCGAATCA
The DNA here is from genome assembly GCA_963802945.1 of uncultured delta proteobacterium. Taxonomy (GTDB): domain Bacteria; phylum Desulfobacterota; class RBG-13-43-22; order RBG-13-43-22; family RBG-13-43-22; genus RBG-13-43-22. The sequence continues at coordinate 304,422 of CAWDKY010000015.1, read as the reverse complement.
GTTACTGTTTTTTATAGGTTAAGATTTATAGGGCTCGCCTCTCCCTCAGACCCTACTCTTGATTTAGAAATGCCTATCTGTCTGAATGGTTGTTGGGGTTTTGCAACAGCGCATTAAAGAAAATTGCCGAATATCTGGGTTTCAACTATGCTGATGTGTGTCGAGCAATAAATCGGGTGGAGCATGTATGAAAATGTATAATTGCAAGACCCGCACCTTTTTCCTATGGCCTAGGATCTTTTGCCCGGCAAGCTGGGGGTGGCCTCGGGTTTGATGATCGGGTTTGCCATGGGGACCGGTGGATTAGGGGTAACCCTGTTGGATCTGGTGGCCGATAACTGGGGAGTACCGACAGCCTTGCAGACCATGACGTTCATGCCCATTATGGGTTTCTTGCTCTGCCTATTTTTACCCGCCGCTTCTTTTCATCGTTTCGGATCTTTATAAGGATAAATAAGATTTTTTTCTTTAGAGTGTCAGGCGATATTCGGCCTTTAATGAAATTATCTTCTCGTTTCCATTAGCGGTTTTAGGGTTTGAAATTTTATATTCCAGACACCCCCTCTAACTGTAGCGAGTAACTATCGACAAGCCTTAAAAAATCCCAACATTTTTTTGACAGAAGAGGAGTTATTATGTTAATAATTTAAATCTTATTTTTAAAAAATTCTCCAAAATACAATATAAGAAGGAGTGGCAATCGTGTTTGAGATCTTAGAAAAAGAGGAACTGGCTCAAGGTACTGTTATCAGTAATGTAATCAAGGCCCCCTTAATTGCCCGAAAAGCCAGACCCGGCCAGTTTGTCATCATTCGGGTCAATGAAACTGGGGAACGGATTCCTTTGACGATGGCCGATACGGATCCTGAGAAGGGCACCATTACTTTAATTTATCAAGTGGTTGGAAAGTCGACCGCTTTGATGAAGAGCCTTAATCCCGGGGATGCCTTTCAAGATATTTGCGGTCCCTTGGGTCAACCGACCCACATCGAAAAATTGGGGACCGTGATCTGTGTGGGGGGAGGAACCGGGGTGGCGGTTTTGCATCCCATTACTAAGGGCATGAAAGAGGCCGGGAACCAGGTAGTGGCCATCATCGGTGCCAGGACCAAGGACCTGCTTGATCCTCGAAGACCAGATGGCCCGGGCTTCCCATGAACTTCGGGTCTGTACCGATGACGGCTCTTACGGTCATCATGGATTTGTGACTGATGTTGTAAAAGAATATTTGGATAAAAAAGATTCTATTGCTTTAATTGTGGCCATCGGACCGGTTCCGATGATGAAATTCACCAGCAAACTGACCGCTGGATATGGCGTGAAAACCATGGTCAGCTTGAATCCCATCATGGTGGATGGAACCGGGATGTGCGGCTGCTGCCGGGTGACTGTCGATGGTGTGCCCCGCTTTGCCTGTGTCGACGGGCCGGAATTTGACGGCCACAAGGTCAATTTTGATGAACTGATTCAAAGACAGCAGGCCTATTTGGAACAGGAAAAACAGGCCATGGAAAGGTTTGAAAAATCAGGCTGTCAATGCAGTAAATAACCGAGTTAAGAGTTAAGAGTTCAGAGTCAAACAACGGTAAGTATTTTTACTCCGAACTCTGAACTCTGAACTCCGAACTTATACGGAGGAATTAACGTGGTCGAAGAAATAAAGAAGAAAGAAAAAATATCCAGGCAGAAAATGCCGGAACAAGATCCAAAGGTCAGGGCCAGGAATTTTAATGAGGTCCCTTTGGGGTATTCCCCGGAGACGGCTCAGTTGGAAGCGAGTCGATGTCTGCAGTGTAAGAAGCCTTCCTGTGTGGAAGGATGCCCGGTTGGAATCGACATCCCGGGATTTGTCAAGCTTATCAAAGAAGGGGATTTTCCCGGGGCCATTATGAAACTTTGGGAAAAGACCAGTCTGCCGGCCGTCTGTGGTCGGGTCTGTCCCCAGGAAAGTCAATGTGAGTCCTTGTGTATCCTGGGCAAAAGGGAAGAACCGGTGGCTGTCGGACGTCTGGAACGCTTCGCCGCCGATCGGCAGCGGACCCAAGGGGAATTCAAGCTCCCACAAAAAGCAGCGCCAACAGGGAAAAAGGTAGCTGTGATAGGCTCCGGGCCATCCGGTCTTACGGTGGCCGGAGACTTGATCCTTAAAGGACATGAGGTGACCATCTTCGAGGCCTTTCATAAAACCGGCGGGGTCTTGATCTATGGGATTCCGGAATTCCGTCTCCCCAAGGCCATTGTTCAAGCCGAAGTGGATATCCTGGAAAAACTGGGGGCCAAGATCGTCTGCAATGCCGTCATCGGCCGGACCTCGACCATTGACGAACTTTTCGCCGAGGGTTTTGATGCCGTCTACATCGGGGTCGGGGCCGGACTGCCGATATTTATGAATATCCCAGGGGAGAATTTGATCGGTATTTATTCGGCCAATGAATATCTGACCAGGTCCAATTTGATGAAGGCCTATAAGTTTCCCGAATACGACACCCCAATTGTTCTCGGGAAAGATGTGGTTGTCTTGGGAGCAGGCAATGTGGCTATGGATTCGGCCCGGACCGCCTTGCGGCTGGGCGCAGACAGTGTAAAGATCGTTTATCGTCGTTCCCGGGATGAAATGCCCGCCCGGAAGGAAGAAATTCACCATGCAGAAGAAGAAGGGGTAGAATTACACCTTCTGACCAATCCCACCCGCTTTATTGGAAATGATAAAGGCCGGGTGACATCCATGGAATGTATTAAAATGGAACTGGGCGAGCCCGATGATTCAGGTCGAAGAAGACCCATTCCCATCAAAGGGTCGGAATTCACCATGCAGACCGATCTGGTGGTCATAGCCATCGGGGCCGGGGCAAATCCTTTAATAACGGCAACGACCCCAGGATTGCAAACTAACAAGAGGGGCTATATCGTGGCCGATCCCAAGACCGGGAAAACCTATAAGAAAGGGGTCTGGGCCGGAGGGGATATCGTAACCGGCTCGGCTACGGTCATCCTGGCCATGGGGGCCGGACGTATCGCCGCCAACTCCATTCATGAGTATTTGATGATAGGATGGTGAGAAAAACCTGTTACGGGTTTCGGGTTGCGTGTTGAAATGGTTTTAACCCGCAACCCGCAATTCGCAACTCGCAACTCTTATGATAGATATTCAAGATCAAAAAGACGACCGGCACATTCCGATCGATAAGGTTGGGGTAAAAAATATTCGATACCCGATAACAGTCCGGGATAAAGAGAACGGCCACCAACAAACAGTAGCTAGCATCAATATGTACGTCAATCTTCCCCATGATCACAAAGGGACTCATATGAGCCGCTTTATCGAGGTCTTGAGTGAATACCGTCGTCAGATCACCATGGAAAATATTGGTTCCATATTGGAGGCCCTTAAAACCAGGCTAAATGCCGAATCAGCCCATCTAGAAGTCACTTTTCCCTATTTCATAACTAAAAAGGCCCCGGTCACCCAGGCCGAAGGTCTCATGGAATATATCTGTACGATAAAGGGATCTACCAGTCAGGTAAAAGCTCGGGACTTGGTCCTTGAATTAAAAATTCCCATCGCCACGGTCTGTCCTTGTTCCAAAGAAATCAGTGCCCACGGTGCTCATAACCAAAGAGGTGAAGTTCGGGTCAACCTGCGGTTTAAAAAATTTATTTGGATTGAGGATATTATCCGTTTGGTTGAAGAGTCTGCCTCTTCGGAAGTCTTTTCTGTTTTGAAGCGCGAAGATGAAAAATTCGTGACTGAAAAAAGTTACGAGAATCCCATGTTTGTTGAAGACGTGGTCCGGGAGGTTGCCAGGAAACTGGAGTCCGATCCTAATATCACCTGGTTTTCCGTGGATACAGAAAATTTCGAATCCATTCACAACCACAGCGCTTATGCTTTTATTGAAAGAGAAAAAATCTAAGGTTTACGATTCACGGTTCACGGCAATAAAGCCTACACGCAAAATACCCACGGATAAACCTTACCCCTTATGCCTTGCACCTTACACCTGGAGGTTCTATGGACGACCTAAAAAAAATGTACCGAACAGTTATGGCCGATCATTTTCCTTTGACCTTAACCATCACCCTGGGGGATCAAGCCCTGACGTACCGCAAAAGGACCTGGAAGCTGCCCCAAGCTGATGGGGTCCTAGAAGAAAAAGGACTGCGCTACGGGGAAAACCCAGGACAGGAAGCGGCTCTGTATGAATTAGTCAATGGAAATCTCATCCTGGGGGAATGTCAATTCATTCGGACGGGACTGGGGATGGTTTCAGCCATAACCGAGGCCGAAATGATTCAAGAAGGAAAACATCCCGGCAAGACCAATCTGACCGATGTGGATAATGCCTTGAACATTCTCAAATTCCTTTCAGCCAAACCAGCGGCCGTGATCGTCAAGCACAATAACCCTTGCGGGGTCGCTTATGGGGCCGGATTATCGGAGGCCTACTTTCGGGCCAACCGGGCCGACCGGATCGCCGCCTTTGGTGGCGCAGCTGTTTTCAATCGCCCTATGGACAAAACCACGGCTGAACTCATTTCCCAAAATTATCTGGAAGTCGTGGCTGCCCCGGATTTTGAAGAAAGTTCAATCCCCATTTTGGCCACACGCGGGAATCTAAGGATTCTAAAGGTGCCCCGAATGGATCTTTTGGAAAACCTTCGTCAGGTTCGGTTCATAGACTTTAAAAGTCTACAGGACGGGGGTCTGGTTCTCCAGCAGTCACCGATCAATGCTATACAAAAAAAAGAAGATTTTATGCCGGCGGCCTGTACCTATCAAGGGCGTGAGTACCGAATTTCTCGGCAACCAACGCAAAAGGAATTGGAGGACATGTACTTCGGCTGGTCCGTGGAACAGGGGGTCACCTCCAATTCCGTCCTTTATGTCAAGGATGAATGCACGGTAGGTATCGGCACAGGAGAACAGGATCGGGTGGGTGTGGCCGAGATCGCGGTTTATAAGGCTTACACCAAATATGCCGATGCCCTTTGCTTTGATCAGCATGGGATTTCCTATAATGAATTGGAATTAGAAGTCGAGCAGGGCAAGAGGGAGGCTGGGGAAAAGGAGGAGATCGATCAAAAGACCAAAGGAGATAAGGCCGGTCTGCCCGGATCGGTGATGATTTCCGATGCCTTCTTCCCTTTCCGTGACGGAGTGGATGTAGGACTGCGCCAGGGGGTAATCGCTGTTGTTCAGCCCGGAGGATCCATAAGGGATTTTGAGGTGATTGAGGCCTGCAACCAGGCCGTTCCGCTGGCCACCATGGTCTTTACCGGTCAGAGGGCGTTTAAACATTAAGAAGAGAATTCAGAATCCAGGAGTCAGAATTCAGAAGAAAAAATAAATTTAATGCTATAATTCCGTTATGCTTGATGGGCTTCTTATTCTGGATTCCGGCTCCTGACTCCTGAATTCTAAGCATTGTGATAAAAACCGTACCTACTTAAGATAGTTGGTGTTACGTCTAAAAACCCAAGCTGAAATCAACTAATGCGCATTGCAAGTTTTGGTGATCTCCATCTGGGCCATATCCCGGTTTTGGATAAATTCCGGGGAAAAGAAGAAGGTCTGCTTAGGTTTGATGACCATCTTTCACGGACCCATGACCGGATTATTCTCATGGGGGATATTTTTCAAACCGATTATGGGCCATATCCCGGCTCCAGATCGGATGTGCTGGAAGCCATCCTGAAACGCTATTCACGGATTGTCCAACGCTGGAATTCTTCTCACTACGAAAGTATTTTTGGAAATCACGATCAGATCACCCAAAAAATTTTAGGCACCTTGAAACAGATCCGTCTGAAAAAGGACGGCTGGCGGTTGTGGTTTATCCACGGTCATCAATTCGATCCCTTCATCGGTGAGAAAGGGCAGGTACCTTATCTCATCACCTGGATAGTCGGCGGCATGCGGCGGAAGGGCTTGAGCCGGCTAGCTGATTTTTTGGAAGGGCCTTTTTATGACTTTGGGCAGCGGATCTTTGAAAGGCTGGATAAGGCCGCCCGACAGGCCTTACTCCATGGGAAAAGTAATATTATCGTCATGGGCCACTCCCACCAGATGGCCTGCCGCCCATTCGGAAAAGGGATTTACGTCAACTCCGGGGCCTGTTCCGGTGATTATATGCCTTACGTGTCCATTGATACAGCAACGCGGGTAGTCGAAGTGCGGGCTTTTAAACCGCCTAATGAATTTCTTCTCTTATTCCGCTGGCGGGACGTTCCTATTTTTCTAAAACATTTCGAATAGCCTGGGTTACCTCGCCCATGGATTTTGTCCCTCCAAGCTGGAAGGCTGGTTGTTGAAGCCAGCTTTTTCCTGAAACCGTCAAGGTATAGGTGTGCAAGGTATAATTTGAATTTCCTGGAAAAGACTCGAACTGGTGCGAGCCCAAATTAACGGCCAGATCGTTTTGGCAAGGCCTTCTTTCAGAATCCTGGCAGGCCGGCAGGTGTTCCGGTTTGTCCACCAGGGTCCAGAAACTGCGAAACCGCTGTTTTGCAGGCTCTGGAAGGTGGGCGATACGAAGCAGATAGCGGGTGCTGATGCCCAGCACCCTGACCCGGGTCCAAAAATCCACTGCCTCGACCCCGGTAGGCTCTCCCTCCAATTGAAAAGACCTGACCACCTTGTTTTCCTTCGTATAAGGCATCAGGTTGATATATTGATTATAGTTCCGGACCACCTTGAAGCAATCTTCGGCCTTGGCTTTAATCAAGCCCATGCTTTGAGCGGTTATGGTGTTGCTATCCCATTTTTTAATTTCACACAGGATTTCTCCCTGTTCGAGCTTGGCCTTGTCAGGTGGGGAAATGAGTCTTAAAAAGGCCTGATCCCAGCGAATCGGCATGACATTGGTCTTTCCATCGGCCTTCAGGCCCTGGTGATCGGCTCCGAATCCAAATGTGCCAAACAAAATCAACCCCAGAGTGATGGTAACAGATAAGATCCAATTTTTTATTAAGTTGCTCAAGAATTTTTACCAAGGCTGATATAAAAATATTCCTTTATAAGTTTTTAATTTCCGTCAATCCTAATTTATCTTTCTAATAAGGATAAATCAATCTATTTTTATCCTTGGCAGATGGAGAAATCTTTGGTCTATTACGCCTGAACTAGTGGGTATGATTTTTAAAATGAAATTTCCAATCTTTTATTTTTATGCAGGAAAGAGACAGATAGGCCCGGCTGTCCAGTCCATCAATGCCGGAGAGAATTTCCAGATTTGAGAGCACAAGAATCGCATAGCTATAGCGAGATTTATTGAGAAACCGTAAGCTAAAGAGATAAAAACAAATAAGCCTCACCCAAGGAGATAATAATCGCTTCGCTACTTTCTTCATTTCATTAACTTGTTAAATCCATTGCTTTTCGCAATAAAAAATGATAAATTGCTTATAAATATTCTTTTTTGGAAGGGGGGATTCCTTTTGGATTGGCATTGGATCAGTTTGGGATTCTTAGTTGTGACAGCGGCGGTTGCCTTTTTTCTCATCAGGACCCTGATACAGATTTCCCGAACAGTACGTAACCTGGAAGCCTTTTTGAATTCCCTGGAAAAGGAAATTACCCCCATGGTCCGAAACCTTAAAGAAACCTCGGAAAGTACCAATCGTATCCTGTCTCAGACCCAGGAACGGTTAAATCAATTAGAGGGCCTGTTTCAAACTTTAAAGGAATCAGCAAAAGTCTTTTCCGTTATTAATCGGATCATGAGCAGAGGGATCAATCCAACCTTGGTGAATCTGGCTGGTTTGGCGATTGGAGCTAAAACCGCCGGGAAATTTCTAATTAGACGAAAAGCAAAAGGAGGGAAATAATATGTCAGAAGGAAACAGAGGTTTTGCCGGAAGTGCTGTAGTTCTATCTTTTATCTTAGGCGGAGCGGTGGGAGCCGCCCTGGCCATCCTTTATGCCCCCTGGGAAGGAACGCAGGCCCGGGGAAAGCTGAAGGACTTGACCGAAGATATGAAGGAAAAATCAGGTACCCTGTCCGAAGAATGGAAAGAAAAGGCCGCTACTTTTATTGAAAAAGGGAAAGAATTTGTAGAACAAAAAAGGGGTATGCTTTCCTCCGCCTTTGATGCCGGCAAGGAGGCCATGAAAAAAGAAAAAGAGGAAATATCCCGAACCGAATAAAATTAATACCTTTATTCTTTCTTCACATCATCCCACTGCTCGGGCAAGGGTTGAGGACCCGGAATGATACCCGCAATGTCCGGGTCTTCATCGCCTGTTTTCAGAGATGGGCCGGAGTTCGTTGTTTTGGATTGATGGCGGCGGGCTTCTTTATCTCTTTGCTTGGCCTGTCGGGCCTTTTCCTTTTCCATTTTCCTGAAAGTGGCTTTTGATTTATTAGTCATTGATTAATTCCTTTTCACTTTAAGGCATTTTGTAGACCATAGCATTACTGTTCATACCCGCGCCTACCGATGAAAAAACAGCAATGTCTCCAGAATGAAGTATGTGGTTGTTCAGCGTTCCTCTCTGCAAAAGATCAAACAGGGTGGGCAAAGTAGCCACCGAGCTGTTACCCAGCCAGGAAATCGTCATGGGCATTAAGTCTTCCAGTTTTTTTTCTGTTTGATATAAGTTAAATAGTCTTTTTAAAATCGCTTCATCCATCTTCTGGTTGGCCTGGTGAATCAAAACCTTCTTAACGTCGGACAAGGAAAGGCCGGCTTTATCAAGACTTTGTTTTACGACTTCGGCCACGGTTCGGACGGCATATTTAAAGATCTCGTGACCGTCCATCTTGAGAAACAGCCGGCCGCCGTAAGAATCAGGTCCATAGGCTTGCCCAAGCCGCAAAAGATAAGCTTCGTTAAAAGTGTCGGAACGGGTGATATGGGAAATAATGCCCACCTCTTGATTGGTGGCTTCAACCAAGACGGCACCGGCCCCATCGGAATAGATCATACTGTCTATGTCGTGGGGATCTGAAATCCTTGACAGGGTCTCCGCTCCAATCACCAGTATCTTTTTAGCCTCACCCGATTTGATATAATAATCGGACTGGATCATCCCTTGCAGCCAGCCGGGACAGCCGAAGAGGATATCGTAGACCACAGTATAAGGATTCTTTATCCTCAGGTTATGCTTTACCCTGGCAGCGATCGAAGGGACCATATCGCATCTGGGGTTATCGGACCTCAACTCGCCAAAATTATGCCCGACGATGATGTAATCCAGACTTTCCCGGTCCCTACCTTCCAGCGCCCGTTCGGCGGCCATGGAGGCTATATCCGATGTGTTAAGTTCATCGGTCACATATCTTCTTTCATTGATACAAGTAATTTCCTTGAATTTTTGGACAATATCCGCATTGGATTTTGGATTCTTTTTCCCGTCGGCCCCCAGGAATTCATGGTCCAGGAAATAAGTATTTTCAATATTTCGAGTCGGAATATAACTGCCCGTCCCGGTGATTATCGAATTCGGCATAATGAAATTAAATGACTCCTCGAAAATGAGTAAATGAATTTATATAACACAAGAGATAGTCAGAGTAAAGGAGAAAAATGAAAAGGAGAAAAATGAAAAATTATTAGGGAGAAGGTTCGAAATGAAAAGGGCAGGGCGGAAGCCAGAAATAATTGATAAAATCGAGTTCGGCTCCTATTTTCTGGCCCCGGAAAGATTGGAACCCGGACCCAATTTATTCTTGAAGAGCGAGGAGAAAAAAACAGTACAGATTGAATAGCTTCCACCCTGAACCCATAATTTTCTTGGCATCGTTTCATTTTGAAAAAATCAAAAGAGTTCGAACCGTAATCGATATTTTTGTTTGTGGAAGCAGGAAGAAGGGATAAATCCCATTTCCCAAAAGAGAGGTGCGGAAGGCGAAATTCCTTTCTCAATGCTTGTGAAATAAGAAATGAGAATGTCTGTGTTTATGGATTGCTTGACCATGATAGTGAACATGTTCGTGAATGAGGTTTGCATTTAGCAGTAAATCTTCATCTTTCAGTATTTCGTCAGAAGAGCCGATCTTCACCATCCTGTGTTCTTCAGACAGAAGGGCGACCTGCATATGCAATTCATCGACCAATGAAAGGTCATGTGTGGCCATCACCAGAGTCTTACCGGCATCGCTTAGGGCCAGCATCAACTCGACGAGAAAAACCTGAGTCCTCGGGTCAAGGCCGGTTGTCGGCTCATCAAGAAGCAATATCTCCGGATTCATCGTGAGAATCGAACCAATGGTGACCCTTTTTTTCTCCCCCCCGGAAAGCATGTAGGAAGGCCTGTCCTTCAGATTCTCGATGTTCAGAATCTGCATCACCTCGAAAGCCCTATTCACTGCCTCTTTTTCTTCGATTCCCAACTGGAGAGGACCATAAAGAAGCTCATCCAGAACGGTCGGACAGAACAATTGCACGTCAGAATCCTGGAAAACATAGCCCACCCGCTCCCTGAAAAACCGCAAAAATCTTTTATTTTTTAATGTCTCTTCTGATACCTCATTTCCTCTGAAAAAATATTTTCCCCTTGATTGATTTATGAGGCCGTTCATGATCTGCAAAAGGGTTGACTTTCCGCTCCCGTTCGCGCCGATAATAGCAAATCTTTCTCCCTCGCCAATTGAAAGACCGATATCACATACGGCCGGAATCCTGTCGTAATAGCTGTAACTTATCCCTTCAAGGCATATAATGTCTTTCACAATCACCTCACATCCATAGAAATAGAACCCCAACCAGAAAAAGGACAGCCCCCGCAATCCAATCACGTGCCTGGAGCTTCTTGACCCCGTAAATATTTATGTGGTTCGAATAGCCTCTGCCGAGCATGGCCTTGAAAATATCTTCACCCCGCCGCGCACTCTTTTTGAACAGGAAGGCCAGTCTTCCCGCGATCCATCCCCTGGCTTCTGCATTACTCACTTTCCCAGCCAATCTGCTTTTCTTGGCCAGGTGCATATTTTCAATCGTATTGGCGAAAATGAACACATACTTATAAGAAAGGGTCAAGATCATAAGAAAGCTGTCTGGAACCTTCAACACCTTAAGAGCTTTTATGATCTCGGTGAAGGACGTTGTATATAATACAAAGAATGAAAGGGCTAGAGAGTTCATAACCCTCAAGGTAAGCATCAGAACGCCATACAATCCTTCCCTGGTAAGGCCGATTTCTTCAGGTATCTGATATATCCATAAGCGATGGGTTTTTGTAAAGTGCAGTATCGGAAGAACGATTTCGCCTTTGGTAATGATGCTGAGAGCAGAGGGAAAGGCGATGCAAAAACCGAAGAGGAAAGTAAAGAAGAGGACGCGCTTATAAAGGTTGAAAATATCCAGGCCTGATAGCAACGTCAACATGAAAACAAAGACGCCAATCAAAAATTCCGATGGAATGTCTTTTTTTAGGCTCACGATAATTATATAATAAAGGAGGAAGAGGACTTTTACCCTGGCATCGATCTTCTGAAAAAAATTATCGCTCGATACCATTTCTCCCTGGACATACACGGTCTTGACGACCTCTGCCAGCTGATGAATGCCCTTGTCGATAAAAGAACTTTTCAGTGAGCCCTTCCCCCGAATAAAAGAATTAGAGGATGGCCTTTCCAGCAGGAATGAGGGGACTTTATTTTCCATTCCTCACGATAACCTTTGAAATTACGTAGATAACAAGACCGATGGCCAGGATTCCGATAAGTCCTGAAACGATATAGGAGAGAACCTGAACGGTCAGGGAAGCCCCTTCTCCACCGAAGTTATAGTCGGGGACCGGGGCTTTCCAGAGATCGGCCAATCTCTTTAATCCTTCCGGCACATAACCAATAAGTTTCTGGAGTTCTTCCGGGCCCCATTCACCCCATGCTCCCTCGGCTTTGAATTTTTCGGGGAGGATGACCCCCAACGGGGTAAGTAGTGTCAGAATGAGCAGGCCTATCCAGAGTTTCTTATGAAGTTTTGTCATTTCATGCCTCCTTTGCCCTCAAGGCATAGATCAAATCGGGCTCGTGCTTAGCAAAATACCTGAATAACAATACGGTGACTATTCCCTCAACAATGCTGAATAACAGCATATGCTCCAATACCATGGCCGGCAGAGCCACAGACAACGGGTAAGGCGCATAGAGAGGTCTTCCGCCAGGTCCGATCGCCAGCATAGGCTGGATCCCGAATTCAATTCCGGTGAAGGCCGCGGCAACAGAAAGACCGACATAACCGGAGAGAAAGGCTGCGATGGATAATCTCACTCCGCCATTGGCATTTCCTCTTATAAGTCTGAATATCCAATAAGAGACGAAGGGCATCACCACCGCCATATTGAAACAGTTTGCACCTATCGTGGTTATTCCGCCGTCGCCAAAAACTATCGCCTGAATGATCAGGCTGACGGACACGGCTATAACTGCCGTCCACGGCCCAAGCAGAATGGCGATAATCCCGGCGCCGACCGCATGGCCCGTGGTGCCTCCCGGAATAGGCACATTAAACATCATGATGAGAAAGGAAAAAGCCGCCGACATAGCCAGATAGGGGATATGTTTAATAGAAAGCTCTTTCTTCATCTTCCTAAGGGCGATAGACCAGAAGACGAAAGACGCCCCGTAGAGGGGTACATAGGTTTGAGGACTCAGGTAGCCGTCAGGTATATGCATTTAGAACCTCCAGGTTATGCTGCCACGTATGGCGATATCCGTTTCGTAATAGGTTAATCCGCCCTTGACACCCAGGCAATATCGAGATTCTCTTTGGGTGACCAGATCAGCCCGCCAAGAATATAGGCCGGGGGGTTGCTCGATGACTGATCGGGGTTGGACTCCACACCGATATCGGCCACAAGCTTCAGTTTCTTTAGCACATCTACGGTTGAAGCAAAAGAAGCATGCCATAGGTCCGTACGATCATCCTCTGTGTTATTATTCCTGATATAGACGAGATTAAGGTGAAAAGACCATGGATCCATCTCTTTCGAAGTTATAAAATAAAGATAATAAGGCATCATCCCTGCGCCGAGATCTTTTTTGTCATCCCCCATGGGGATGGTGAAGCCCGGCTCCAATGCAAGGCTTAATCCTTCCTTCTCATAAAACCGTCACTTTATTTCGATCGCCAGACCAGAAAGGCCGCTCCCTGTCGACTCCAAACCTGAATCGGACGAACGCCAAAACTGATAGGGTATGGAGATAGCGATGTCAACCGGGTCAGCAATCCCGTAAGTCAAAGTGGACGAAAAGGCCCCTTTATTATTGACGATTTCTTCCCGGTCATGGGCGTATTCTCCTAAGAATTCCAATTGAAACTTTCCCTTGTCCTGTGTCCCCGTATCATCAGTGATGAGAGGAATGGCGGCAAACGACTTGGAACAATAAACCAAAATCATAAATACAGAAAACATCAGCGCAATAGATTTTTCATACGAACTCACTTGTCCTTCTTTGCGGTGTTACCATTATCATAATCGTGCCACTAAAGAAGAAAAAAAATTATTTTAAGTACTTACCGGTCGTTGTCACCGTGAGCTTTCCGTGTTTCACTCCTTTTGTCCCGATCAGCCTGTCGGCGATTTTCTTGATATCCTTGGCCTTGCCTTTCACCACAACGACCTCAAGGCAGTTATGCTCGTCGAGATGTATATGCATTGCCGAGATGATCGAATTATGGTAATGATGCTGCAATTCGGTAAGGTTATCTGTGAGCTCTCTGGTCTCATGAGAATAAACAAGGGTTATGGTTCCGGCGGTTTCGGTGTTTAACGATTCCCATTCCTCAGTAACAAGACTGTCTCTGATTAGGTCCCTGATCGCCTCGCTCCGGTTGGCATAACCTTTCTTCTTTATGAGAAGATCAAATCTCTCAATCAAAGCTTTCTCAAGTGATATGCCGAACCTGAATACTCCCATAGTAGCACCTTTAAAAAATAAGTGCTACTATAATCTCGGCCTCCTTCTTCAGTCAAGAGATTTTTTAATATTTTATTTTAAAGGAAATCTACGGCTATTGATAAAGGTCTAAGGGGAGGGAAAATTCTACCCCAGGATGATTTCCCAAAGGTTCCCGTGGCCTTCCTGGACCTTGACTTTTTTCCGCTACTTTGCCTGGGTGTAAAGCACAGCCACTATCCTGGCCATTCGATCTCCCAGGGCCCGCACCCGGTGAGCCACGGTGGAATCGTAGTAAATGGAATCTTCCGGAGCAAGAACTTCTCTTTTTTCCCCCAAGACAACCTCAACCTCCCCTTCCAGCACAAAAATAAATTCCTCCCCATCATGAGTAGAAGTTGGTTCATCCTGGGAAGTCGGCTCCAAAGTGACCAGAAAAGGCTCCATGTTTCGATCCTTCTTTTCCGGGGCCAGGGTTTCATAGGTATATCCATAACGCTGGGTTTTCTGGAAACCGTACCTGGAGACCGTTTTACGATTTTTCTTATGGACCACGGTATAGGGCTTGGACTCGCCTTGGACCAACAAATAACCCATTTTCATTTCCAAAGCTCTGGCCAATTTGACCATATCCCCTAAGGGAGGCAGAATCTCGCCGGTTTCAATTTGGGCGATGGTCGATTCCAGGAAACCGGTTCTCTGGGCAATATCTTTAAGAGAAAGGGCTTTTGTTTCCCGGACGGCTTTGATCCTAGCCCCCACCGAAAGAGACATGGAAGCCTCTTCCTCATGAGCGGCCATACGGGAAATACCCTCTAAGAAATCCGACTCGGCTGTGTGGGCATAATCTTTCAAGGTTTCTATCCGGCCGCCTGCACCTTTTCCTTTTTTTGAAGCTTTCATAAGTCCCCCTGATTGCCGTTTACGAGATAATTAAATATACCAAAGTATTTAAAAGGAAACAAGGATTTTGGTAATGGATGGTTAACCTCTTTAGTAAGTTAACACGAAAATAGAGTTCGATCCCGCCGATGGTGGGACTTGAATCCTTAGAATAATTTTCATGTTTCCTGGTGCACCTCTGGGGTGTGAGGGTTTAGAACGAAAAAAGAGGTCTGGTGTCGCTAAAAAAATAATTGTTTTTTTTAAAACAGCTATGATAAAATAATAGACTTTATAAGACCTTGGATTGCGGCAGCGCTTTTTATTAACTTAAGTCTTTGGGCATAGCACTTCATGCCAAGGAGGGTTTTTTATTCCTCAGGGTGAAGAAGTTCCCCATTATGTGGGTCATCGAAGGCGAGTAAAAGACCGCTTTCTGCGGGCGGGGTTGGATTCATTTCAAGATTACGAAGTAGTGGAATTTATTTTGAACTATGCCCAAGCCAGGAAGGATACCAAACCCCTGGCCAAGGATTTAATAAAGAGGTTTGGTTCGTTACGAGGGATCGTAGAGGCCCCTCTGGAAGAATTAAAGGAAGTCAAAGGAGTAGGGAAGCATAGCGCCTTACTCTTTAAATTAGTTAAAGCCGCCTCAGAGCGGTATCTTCGCGATCGTTTCCTTAATTCTCAAAATGTTATCACCTCTCCCGGAGATCTGATAACCTATTGTCAGTCTAAGATGGGATGGCTGAAGGACGAACAGTTTCGGATGATCTACCTGAATACCCGAAATCAAGTTATTGAAGAAGAAGTTTTACAAGAGGGAACGGTGGATCAAACCGTTGTCTATCCCCGAAAGGTCATGGAGAGTGCTATACGGTTGAAAGCAACGGCCCTGATTCTGGTCCACAACCATCCCGGAGGCTCCCCCCGTCCTTCTCCGGAGGATCGGGAACTAACCCGTACGTTAGCCCGCGCTGCCAATAATTTTCAGATTAAGGTCCACGATCATTTAATTATTGGGCGGGAAGGCCACTTCAGTTTTTTGGAAAATAATCTTTTATAAAACAGCGCACATGAAGGATGAAGATAAAAAAATGAATCAAGTTGATATCTTACGTGAAGAATTGGTAGAGATTTTAAAACACAAATGGATTGAATCGGAAAAGGCCGGATACGACCTGGGTGACAAAGCGGTTTGGGATTGGGTTCAAAAGTATGCCCATGAATTCAGGGAATACTGGCAAAAGAAAACCTCTTAAGTCTTTCCCCCTTTTTCTACCTCCAATTATATTCTACGGAATTTTTTCTGATTGCAAAAGAGAAAAACTTGTGATTAGAATGAGTCTTATTCTTGACGAGTTTTTCAAAGATATCCTGGTTTTTGGAATTTATGGACATGGCCCATCCTGGTCAAAAAGACCCATTCAGGGTCAAAGCCAAGGAAGAGGGATATCCCGCCCGGTCGGTTTACAAATTAAAAGAGATCCAAGATGAGTTTAAACTGATTCGACCAGGGCAGCGCATCATCGATTTAGGTTGTCATCCCGGTTCCTGGCTCAAGTTTTGTTCTCAGACCGTGGGGCCTGAAGGTCAGGTATTGGGGATAGACTTAAAAAATCCGACCATTCGCTTGTCCCCAAACACTTTTTTTTTTAAAGCCGACCTAACAACGGTCCCGGATGAAACCGTCAAAGAATGGGCCGGTCAGGTGGAACTGGTTTTAAGCGACCTCTCCCCCAAAACAAGCGGTATAAAATGGCTGGATCACCAGCGCTCTCTGGATTTAAATCTCAGGGCCCTTGAACTCGTTTTTCTTATTCTAAAAAAAGAAGGGGCTGTGGTCTTGAAGATTTTCGATGGGGAAGGGACTAAGGATTTTATAAAAAAAATGAATGGTCGTTTTAAGCAGGTACATATTCATAAACCCGGAAGCTCGCGCCGGGAAAGCTCTGAGATCTATCTGGTCGGTCAAGGGTTTAAAAAAAATAGGGTTTGAGGATTCTAGTCCCGCTTCTGGCGGGATTGAATCCTTTGATTAGTTTTTATTTTGACGAGACCAGACGGGCCTGAGGCTTAATACGGGATTAACAAAAGATATAAGGAGGAAGGTATGTCCGGGCATTCCAAGTGGAGTACCATAAAACGAAAAAAAGGCGCAGCCGATGCCAAACGGGGGAAGATCTTCTCAAAAGTCATCAAAGAGATTACTGTGGCTGCTCGAACAGGTGGAGGAGACCCGGAGGGAAATCCAAGGTTGCGGGCAGCGATTGCCCTGGCCAAGAGTGAAAACATGCCCAAGGATAATATTGACCGGGCCATTAAAAAAGGGACCGGGGGGCAGGATGGGGCAGCCTATGAAGAGATTTTTTACGAAGGTTACGGTCCGGGAGGTGTGGCTATATTGGCCCAGGTGTTGACTGACAATAAAAATCGGACCGTCGCCGACATCCGGCATATCTTTACCAAGAACGGGGGCAGCATGGGGGAGACCGGATGTGTGGCCTGGATGTTTGAAAAGAAGGGGTATCTTGTCTTTGAAAAGAACAAAATCGATGAAGGGGCCTTGATGGAGTGGGGATTGGAGGCTGGCGTAGATGATATTAGGGAACAGGAAAACGAATGGGAGGTGATTACCTCTCTGGAAAACCTGGAAAAGATCCGGGCCGCCCTGGAGGAAAAAAAATGGATCCCGCAGGTGGCGGAATTGACCATGCTTCCGAAAAATACGGTTACCCTCGAAGGAAAAAACGCTGAGCAAATGCTCCGCATGATGGAAGCCCTGGAGGAAAATGAGGATGTCCAGAACGTCTATGCCAACTTCGACATCCCGGATAAGGTCATGGAGGCCCTGGGTTAAGGAATGGCCTATCGGCAGCCCGGCCGCACCCTGGGGATTGATCCGGGGTCTCAAATAACTGGATTTGGGATTTTAGAGAAAAACGGGGCAAGGATCAGTCATATACACAGCGGTTTTGTCCGCCTGACCCCTTCCCCTTCACTTTCTTTGCGGCTCAAGCTTTTGCATCAAACCCTGAAACAGGTCATTGAAGAATACCGGCCCACCGATCTGGCGGTAGAAAAGGTCTTTTTTGCCAAGAACGTCCAGAGCGCCCTGACCCTGGGCCATGTTCGCGGTGTGGTTCTGCTAAGTGCGATAGAGTCGGGGTTGGAGATTTTTGAATACAGCCCCCTGGAGATCAAACAGGCGGTCACCGGATACGGGCGGGCCGAGAAAAAGCAAGTCCAGGAGATGGTCAAGGTCTTGTTGGGGATCCCATCCATCCAAAATCAAGATGTTTCCGATGCCTTAGCCGCGGGAATTTGTCATTTAAATTGGTTTTATCCTGCTAACCGAATAATGAAAAAGTCTTGAAGTATGGGTTGATCAAAAATGACCAGATACAAGGCGTGCAAATCCTGAGGAATGAAGTGTACATAAAAGTTCGCTGCAATAAGCCTGCTCCGATTAAGGCCGGGGAAGGGTGCAGCACAATCCCGCGAAATGCGGAACTGACGGGCATTTTTCATCAACCTGGTAAGGAACAAGGATGATCGCTTTTCTCGAAGGCCGCCTATTATCCAAATCACCTGAAGGGATCATCGTCTTAGCCCAGGGGATCGGCTATCAGGTGGCGGTTCCTCTCTCTTCTTTTTATGACCTGCCTTCCGTAGAGCAAGCAGTCCAGCTTCATATTTACACCCATGTCCGCCAGGATACCTTTCAACTCTTTGGTTTTATGACCCCTAAAGAAAAGGAGATTTTCCTGCTGCTTATTGGGGTCTCCGGCATCGGCCCCAAGGTGGCCTTGAACATCCTTTCCGGTATTTCTGTCCAGGAATTCTGCCAGGCCCTGCTGACGGAAGACAGTGGTCGGATTCAAAGAATTCCAGGGGTGGGCAGGAAAACCGCTGAACGGATTGTTTTGGAATTAAAAGACAAGATCAAGAAAATGAGTTCCGGCCCCTTGCCGTCTTTGGTCCGGGGAGTTGAAGAAGGAATACCGTTCGAGGATGCTGTTTCGGCCTTAGTAAACCTGGGATATCCCAGAGCCGTTGCCGAGAAGACCTTGGATCGGATAAAAAATGAAACCGATGGACCGATTTCTCTTGAAGATCTCCTTCGAAAGGCCTTAAAGTCATTGTCGAGATGAAGCCAGAACGAATTATCAATCCTGAACTTACCGAAGAAGAAAGGCGTTTGGAAGTCGGTCTGAGACCTAAAGGTCTTTCTGAATTTGTCGGCCAGGAAGAGGTCAAGAACAATCTGAAGGTCTTTATCCAGGCGACCCTGGAACGGGGAGAGGCCTTGGATCATGTGCTTCTCTACGGATTCCCAGGACTGGGCAAGACCACTCTGGCTAATATTATTGCCCATGAGCTGAATGTCAACCTAAAGGGCACTTCAGGTCCGGTGGTCGAGAGACCTGGGGACTTGGCAGCCCTGTTGACCAATTTCATCTCATAATGATTGTCTGTTTATTGATGAAATCCATCGTCTAAATCATGTCGTGGAAGAAATCCTCTATCCAGCCATGGAAGACTTTCAGTTGGATATCATGATCGGACAGGGGCCCAGTGCCCGCTCCATCAAGTTGGATCTGCCCAAATTCACTCTGATAGGGGCTACGACCCGGGCTGGTCTGCTCACCCCACCATTGCGGGACCGGTTTGGGGTGGTCCTGAGGGTTGATTTTTACTCTGCAGAAGAGTTAAAGATTATCCTCTTCCGGTCGGCGGAGATTCTGGATATCCCGGTAGAAGAGGGTGGAATTTTGGAGATTGCCAAGCGCTCCAGGGGAACCCCACGGGTGGCTAATCGGATCCTCAAGCGGGTCAGGGATTTTGCCCAAGTCAAGGCCAACGGCTGTATCACCTTGAAAGTTGCTCAGGAGGCCTTAAGGATGCTGGAAGTGGACCAATTGGGTTTGGACAAGATGGACCGAAAAATTTTACTGACTATCATCGAAAAATTTAATGGAGGCCCGGTAGGAGTCGAGGCTCTCTCCGTGGCCTTGGGCGAGGAAAGAGACACCTTGGAGGATGTCTATGAGCCTTTTTTGATTCAATGCGGATTCCTGAATCGTACCTCCAGGGGGAGGGTGGCTACCCCTTTGGCCTATGGTCATTTTGGGAAAAAAGTCCCCCAGGAATTCCAAGGAAGTCTGTTTGAAGGATCTTGATCTTCCAGCGGTCGATAGATTAAAAAGAAACTCCTTGAAGGCAACCGCGGTGGCCAGGGAATCCGTTCGCGGAGCGGCTTTAAAGCAGGCCAAGGGGATAGGAACTCCATGAATCCGATCACCTTTTTTAGTTTAAAAGGAGGAACCGGGAAAACAACCCTAAGCAGTTCTTTGGGTTGGCTTCTGGCCGAAGAAGGGCATTTTGTATTGATGATCGACCTGGATCCTCAAGGTCATTTGACCCAATCGCTCCAAGGCAAACCCGCTAAAAATCAAACTTCATTGTATTATTCCTTGATCCATGAGCGCCCCCTGGCAGGGTCGATAGTCCCCACCTCCCATCCAAGGCTTTCTTTGATTCCGGCCACGGAGGACCATCTATATTTAAATAATGCCTTGATGTCCAAACCCTGGAGGGAATGGAAATTAAAAGACGCCTTATCGGCCATGGTTCCCTTTCCTTATGATTTGGTTATTATGGATGTCGGGGCCAGTTTGAATTTAATTACCTACAATGCCTTATTTGCTGCACAGACTCTTATTATACCGGTATTACCTGATGTCTTTTCATACCTAAGTCTGAAAAACCTTTTTGCTTTTTTAGAAAAAACCTGCAAAGATTTTCGGTATAATTTAAAAATGATTTGGATCTTGATGAATAAGCTGAATAACCACCGCCCATTAGATCGGGAGAACCGGGCTGCTTTAGAAAAGTATTATCATAAATTTTTGATGCCGGTTATGGTGCGAGAAGACCAGAAATTTTCTCAGGCCATCAAACTTCAGATGCCCGTAACGACCCTTGCACCCCAATCGACAGCGGCCCGTGACCTGAGGAAAGTGGTCCAATTTTTAGAAAGTATCTTATTACAGTCTAAAACCCTAAAGCGTAAATAATCAAGGAGACCGTTCATGGATGATATTTATGAGACTAACGCCCCGATAAAGTTCCCCACCCCCAAAGAACAGCCCGACATTGTGGAGGATTCTAAGGTGGGAGTTGTGTTGAAAAACCCGCCGGTAAAAGAAACCGTCGTTCGATGGAAAAAAGAGGTCATCGATAAGATTCAATACTTGAGGGAAAATTTAGAGCAGGCCAATCAGGAAAAAGAGGCCCTCTCCCAAGAAATGGACCGGATGCAGTCTGAGTTAACCGACTCCAAAGAGCGGATTCAAAAACTGGAAGTCGAGTTGTCGGAAGCCTTAGAAACCTTCAATACGTTATTGAATGAAGTCTCTCAGGCCTTGGAGAGTTAATATTTTAAACGAACATAGGGTTCGAGGATCTTGTCCCGCCTCTGGCGGGATTGAACCTTTAAAATCATTTACATGTTTCGTGGTGCTCGAACCAGGCAGACATGAGGATTGAATACGATTTGAGTTTGGAATTTAGTGTAAAAATTCACCAATCTGAAGTCCAAACGTATTTCACTTCCACTTCAATTTAAGAAAGAGGGATTTAATATGGCAAAAAAAAAACGTGCCTTGATCAGCGTTACGGACAAGACTGGAATCGTTCCCTTGGCCCAGGAGTTAGTAAACCTCGGCTTTGAAATCTTATCCACCGGCGGAACAGCCAAGGCCTTAAAAGCAGCGGCCATACCGGTGACCGAAGTTTCAGCCTATACGGGTTTTCCGGAAATTTTGGACGGCCGGGTCAAAACCCTTCAGCCCAAAATTCATGGTGGACTTTTAGGCCGCAGGAACGACCCCAAACACCAGGAACAGATGAACGCTCTGGGCATCGAACCGATTGATCTGTTGATCGTCAACCTCTATGCCTTCGAAAAAACCGTGGCCAAACCCGGATGCACCCTGGAAGAGGCCATAGAAAATATTGATATCGGCGGCCCGGCCTTGCTTCGGGCGGCTGCTAAAAACTTTCAGGATGTGACGGTTCTAACCGATCCGGCTGATTATCCCCAGGTCCTTTTGGAAATAAAATCCAGCGGGAATACTTCCAAGGCGACCCGGTTTTATCTGGCCAAGAAGGTCTATGCCCTGACCCATCATTATGATGGAGCCATCACCCGATATCTGGCTAATATCGAGTTCAAAGAAAAATAGCCTTGCAATAGTGGAATAAAAGGAGCTGATTGAGAACATAAGTTTAGTAGATGATGATGATGAGGTCCTGACAGTAACCAGGGAAATCCTGGAGAACTTGGGGTATATCGTATTGCCGGCCAGTAGCGGTCAAGCGGCGATTTCCCTGTTCCGGAAAAAACATTAGGAAATCTCTTTGCTTATCCGGGACAAGATCCATCCTGACTTATAAGGAAGTCAGACCTACGAGCAGCTTAAGGAAATTGAATCCAAGCTGAAGGTTCTCCTGTCCAGCGGGTACATCATCGATGGGCAGGCTGCACAACTTATCGATAAAGGTTGTAAAGCCTTTATTCAAAAGCCTTACCCGGTTATTGAATTGTCAAAAAAGGTCAGGAAGTCTTGGAGATGCCGTAATGGGGGTGAAGGGTGATAAGAGACAAGGCAAGACATTTTCTATGATCTATAGACTATGAGCGACTAATAGGAGGGAGACCATGGAATTGATTGTTCAAAAGCTGGAAATCCCGGAAGGGGCCAATATTATTTTTGGGCAGACCCATTTTATTAAAACCGTGGAAGACCTCTATGAAATCCTCATCGGATCCGTGCCGGGGATCAAGTTCGGATTGGCTTTTTGTGAGGCCTCGGGTGATTGCCTGGTTCGAACTATAGGCAACGATCCGGAATTAGAGACAGCGGCCGTCAACAACGCCAGAAATATCGCGGCCGGCCATACCTTCAATATCCTTCTTCGCCAGGCCTTTCCCATCAATGTCTTGAATGCCGTCAAAAACTGTCCGGAAGTCTGTTCCATCTATTGCGCCACAGCCAATCCGACAGAGGTTGTCCTGGCTCAAACCGATCAAGGCCGAGGGGTTCTGGGTGTTGTAGACGGCTTTTCTCCCCAGGGTGTGGAAGGGGAAGAAGGCCAGCTTTGGAGAAAGGATATCCTTCGTAAATTCGGTTACAAATTATAGAGAGTAACAGTAAAATGTCAGCTCTAAAAAAAAAGAAGCTAACCGTCCCCCCTTTTCTTAAATCCGGAGATACCATTGGAATTGCTACTCCGGCCAGCCCTTATCAGGCCAAGGCCCTTGAGGAAGGGATTCATCTTTTAAAACAATGGGGATTTCAGGTGGCCTTGGGCAGGAAAAGGATCATCCGAAAAGGATATCTGGCCGGAACCGACCGGGAACGGGCCGGAGAATTGATGCGACTCTTTGTCGATCCAGAAGTAAAAGCCATTCTGTGCTCTCGCGGCGGCTATGGGACCCTGCGAATATTGGATTATCTGGATTTTAATATTATCAAAGCCCATCCAAAACTCTTTATGGGCTTTAGTGATGTCACCGTCTTACTGGTGGCCTTTTGGAAAAAAGCCGATCTAATGACTTTTCACGGCCCTATGATGACTACCTTATCTAAAGTAAATCATTCCACCCTTGTTAGAGTACAGGCAATGTTGATGGGGCATTACCAAATTCAACTTCCCCTGAGCATAAATCGGGCTGTTTTACCGGGAAGCGCCAAGGGTATACTTATGGGCGGGAACCTGAGCTTGCTGGTTCACTTGATAGGTACCCCTTACGAGCCTGTCTGGGATGATGCCATCCTGTTTCTTGAGGATTGCGGGGAAGAATCTTACCGGCTGGATCGCCTTCTAACCCATCTGAGATTAAGAGGTTGTTTGGGAAAGGTTTCCGCCATCCTCCTGGGAAAGTTTACCGGGCCTAATCAAAAAGAACTGCCCAAGGATGCGGTCAAAGATATTTTAAGAGATCTGAATATTCCGGTCTGGACCGGATTACCTATCGGCCACGGTTCCTGGAATTTCCCTTTTCCGATTGGAGCCCCTGCCGCCTTAGATGCCGAAAAAGGTTTGTTGTCAATTCATTTTTAGCTGAAACCTAAAAGCTCAAGGTTCAAAAATAATAGCTTTCCCTTTCAGCTTTCAGCTTTGAACTTTCGCCAGCAAAACGGATTTTATTTGTCCTGTTATGTCATCTTTTTTAAAAATCCACCAAGTCATGTACTCCGCAGTCAAGGAAGGAGTATTCCCCGGGGCGGTTTTATTGGCGGCCCGGGCAGAGGAAATACTTCTTCATCAGGCTTATGGTTATGCATCGGTGATTCCAGAGAAGCAACTCCTTAACACAGAAACCATTTTTGACCTGGCCTCTTTGACCAAACCCTTGGCCACTTCCTTGGGGATTATGTCTCTGGTCGAAAGAGGCCGGTTATCATTGGATCAACCCTTGGGATTTTGGTGGGACAGCACCAAGTCTCCCGAAAAACAAGGGATCACCCTTAGGCGCCTTTTGGCCCATTCGGCCGGATTCCCGGCTTATCAACCCTATTATTTGGATCTAATCCGTCAATCGGGGGACAAAAAAGCAATACTTCGGAATTGGGTTATAAAAGAACCTTTATTATATCCATCTGGCAGCCAAACCCTCTATAGCGACCTTGGCTTTATTCTTCTGGAATGGATTTTTGAAGAGACCGCCGTAGAAGGATTGGACGCCTGGATTCGAAAAAATGTCTATACTCCCCTGGGCCTAATCCATTTGGGATTCAGGCCATTAACCCAGTCCGGGGTTCCTGATCCGGAGGCCTATGCCGCCACCGAAGACTGCCCGTGGCGTAAAAAAGTCCTGCGGGGAGAAGTCCATGACGATAATACCTATGTAGTGGGGGGGATTTCCGGACAGGCTGGTCTATTTGGAACAGCCCTTGAAGTTTTTCAACTCATTAGAGCCTTAAAAAGGGCCTATGACCAGCCCAAGAATCCGAATTTTTTTAACGGGGATTGGGTTCGTATCTTTTGGCAAAGGCAGGAAGAGCCCAGAGGGACAACCAGGGCCCTCGGCTTTGATACCCCAACGGAGACGGATTCCAGTGCCGGCCGATATTTTTCTCAAAAAAGTGTAGGTCACCTTGGGTTTACAGGAACTTCCTTTTGGCTGGATCTGGAAAGAGATTTTCTGGTTATTCTTTTGGCTAACCGTATTCATCCCACCCGGGCCAATGAAAAAATCAAATCCTTCAGGCCCTTCATCCATGATTTGGTTTTTCAAGAGATGATCCATTAGTAAAATGTCTCCAAGAAAGTCATTGTGAGTGAAGAAAAGTGATTTCTTCGTAATGCCAGACTATAGCAGTTTTTATGCCTTCTTCAAGGGACTTTCTAGGAAACGTTTTGACTTTATCCCCCATTTTGGTTAGACTAAGCTATATTATTTTTTGAGGCTATCGATGGCTTCTGTTCAGTAAAGGATTATTATGATTCCCATTATGGAGCCCTGGCTTGATCAGCAAGAGATCGACTTAGTCATGGATTGTTTAAAAACCGGCTGGATCTCCTCCCAGGGGAAATATATTGCCGAATTTGAAAAGGCCTTTTCCGGCTTTTGCGGCTCCCGATTCGGGGTGGCCACTTCAAACGGAACCACAGCATTGCATTTGGCTTTACTCACCTTGGGGATCGGTCCAGGCGATGAGGTGATCGTTCCGGCTTTAAGCTTTGTTGCCAGCGCCAATGTGGTGGTTTATGTCGGGGCCAAGCCCGTCTTCGCTGATGTGGATGAAAAAACCTGGACCATAAATCCTTCTCTGATCAGGCCCTTGATCACCGAGCATACCAAGGCCATTATACCGGTCCATCTCTATGGACACCCAGCCGATATGGGGCCAATTATGAAATTGGCTGAGGAATACCGTCTTTGGGTCATAGAGGATGCAGCCGAGGCCCACGGCGCAGAATATCAAGGGGAGAAAGTGGGATCGTTAGGGCATATGGGGTGCTTCAGCTTTTATGGAAACAAGATCATTTCCACCGGTGAAGGAGGGATGATCACCACCGACAATTCCGAGTGGGTGGAAAAGGCCCGTATGCTCCGCGATCATGGGATGTCCAAAGAGAAGAAATATTGGCATCCGGTAGTGGGCTATAATTTCAGAATGACCAACATCCAGGCCGCAATCGGCATGGGGCAAATGACTAAACTGGATCGGTTGATTGAACGAAAAAGAGAAATAGCCAACCATTACACTCAAGGTCTTAAGAAAAATGCCGGTCTGATCCTGCCATCTGAAGAGGTCTGGGCCAAGTCCATTTTTTGGCTCTATAGCCTATTAATAAAACCTGAAACACAGAAGAATCGAGATGATCTGATAGACTTTCTCGCTCAAGCCCAGGTAGAAAGCCGTCCTGTTTTTTATCCGATACCCGACATGCCTCCCTACCAGGATTACGGGACTTTCCCGGTTGCCTCTCGAATTTCAAAAGGTGGAATTTCCCTTCCATCGGGATTTAATCTGACTCGCTCCGAACAAGACCATATCGCGGAGATGATCCAAATATTTTTAGATAAATAAAGGAACCGACCCATCAAACTCTCAGTTATTTTGCCGACCTATAATGAAAAAGAAAACATCGGAGATTTAATCCAGACGATTTTGGATGTTTTGGCCCCTTTGCCGGTCAAATCACAGATTATTGTAGTTGATGATAACAGCCCGGATGGAACGGCGGATCTAGTACGGAAAAGGTTTTCTTCTCAACCGGAGGTCTTTCTAATTCTTAGAAAAGAAGAACGGGGTTTGGCCACGGCCATAGCCAAAGGGATCGAGCAGTCACAAGCCGATATTATCGCCGTTATGGATACGGATTTTAACCACCACCCCAAGGACCTACCCAGGCTTCTGGAACAAATTCCTGAAGCGGATATGGTCATTGGGTCCCGTTACATTTCCGGCGGGGGGATGAAGACCTCCTGCTTGCGTTATCTGGGAAGTTGGGTCTTTAATATTTTTATTCGTCTGGTTTTGGGGTCCCCGATAAAAGACAACCTGAGCGGCTTTTTAGTCCTTAAAAGAAAGGTAGTGGATCAGGTAAAAAACAAGGCCATTTTTTATGGGTACGGCGATTATTGCATTCGCTTGATCCATTATGCCCTTAAGGCAGGCTTTGTCATCCGGGAAGTTCCGGTAATCTATGAGTTCCGCATGGGCGGAGAAAGTAAGACCGACTTTGTTAAATATTTGGTGAGTTACGCTAAGTCCACGCTGGCCCTGCGATTTGGAAGCTGAAAATATTAGGATGAAAGTAGGGGGCCAAGGATTCAAAAAAGCTGCCGGATAGGGAAAATTATTTCAACAAAGAGAGGTATTCGTTATGGCTAAAACTGTAAAAAAACGAGCCTTAATCACCGGAGTGACCGGGCAGGACGGGGCCTATCTGGCCCAATTTCTTTTGGAAAAAGGGTACCAGGTATTTGGAACTTTTCGAAGGCTTTCCACTCCCAATTTTTGGAGAATTCAGTATCTCAATATTTTTGATAAAATAAGTCTGATCCCTGTGGAATTGATTGATACCGCCTCCATTACCGAAGCAATCATCAGCTCAAAGCCCGATGAGATTTATAACCTGGCGGCCCAGAGTTTTGTGGGGGCCTCTTTTGAAGAACCCATCGGTACGGCCAATGTTTCAGGTTTGGCCGTGCCCCGTATCCTGGAGGTGATCCGTCAGGTCAATCCCAAAATCAAATTCTATCAAGCCTCAACCAGTGAATTATACGGTAATCACGGTCAAATGCTTCTCAATGAAACTTCACCTTTTTGTCCGGCCAGCCCTTATGCCGCTGCCAAAATATACGGTTATTGGATAACCAAGATTTATCGGGAAGGGTATGGTATTTTTGCCGTCAACGGCATCCTTTTCAATCATGAATCCCCTCTGCGGGGTTTGGAGTTTGTTACCCGGAAGATCACCAATGCTGTTGCCAAGATTGCCATGGGTCTGGAAAAAGAACTGCATCTGGGTAACCTGTCGGCCAAAAGGGATTGGGGGTATGCCCGGGATTATGTAAAATCCATGTGGTTGATGCTCCAACATTCAAAACCCGACGATTATGTAGTGGCCACTCAATGAATGTCATTCGGTGGAAGAATTTGTTCAGCAGGCCTTTGACGTGGTCGGCCTTAACTGGAAAAAATATGTCAAAAAAGATAAACGCTTTTTCCGACCTATTGATGTGAGTCTTTTGCATGGAGATTATACCAAAGCCCGGAAAAAATTAGGATGGAAGCCCGGAGGTGCGGTTTAAAGAATTGGTCCGGATTATGGTTGAAGAGGACCTTAGGCGTTGGCAGCGATGGCAAGAAGGGGAAATTTTCCCCTGGGATGCCCTCAACTACCCCAATGAGATGAATTTGCTGACCCGGGCCATGAGGATGTGAAAAGAATCATAAACAATGGGTTGAATAAAATTTGCATTTTACAAGAGGCCCAAAAACCCTCAGATGCCAGGCGTACAAAATTCCGAGGGTAGAGGCGTATATAGAAGTTCGCCGGGCAGACGAGGGATGAGAACAAGGAACAAAGGAGGAAAAATATGACTACGCAAAACCTGGCCTCCGGCCTCCCGGTCATCCAGGAAGCCGATCTGGAAGACAAAATCGTCCTGGTCCGGGTGGACCATAATGTGGTTAAAAAGGGGGCCATTCAGGACCCTTATCGAATTGAACAGACCTTCGGCACCCTTTATAATATCGTTGAACGCGGAGGGCGCCCGATTCTAATGACCCATGTTGGCCGTCCTCGAGACAAAAAGACGGGGGCCATTAACTGCGATCCGAAAAGCGGAGTGGAACCCATTGTCAGCTATCTAGAGCAGAAACTTCACACTAACTTTTTTGTCCCTAATTTTCCTGCCGATGGTTCCAAAGGGATCACTCAAATCGACGATTCAATCAACACGGTCGTCAACGACCTACGGCAGCGTAAAATAGGAGGGATATATCTCCCCAATACCCGCTGGTTTCAAGGAGAGGAAAGCCAGGGACCGGATCGGGAGGTCTTTGCCAGACAACTGGCCGGTTTGGCCGACGTCTTTGTTAACGATGCCTTTGGTTCCTGGCAACCCCATGCCTCCACCTATGACATTACCAAATATTTGCCCTCCTATGCCGGTTTCTTGATGCAAAAAGAACTTGCCAATCTGGACCGCGTTTTAAACCCAGAACGTCCTTTTCTGGCCATAGTGGCCGGATCCAAATATGACACCAAGATCGGTCCTCTGAATAAAATTTATGAAAAGGTGGATCATCTGATTTTGGGTGGGGTCATGTATAATGCATACTTGGCCGCCAAATTGGGGATTGAAATCGCCGGCGTTTCAGAAAGTGACGTGTTGGCAGCCAAAGAATTAGTGGCCAGAGATCAGCAATCCAGAAAGATCGTTGAACTTCCCAGTGTGGTTGAATCAGAAACCATGAATGAACCCTTTGAAGGAAAATTTCGAACCATCGGCATCAAGGATTTCAAGACTGGGAACCGTTATGGTTTCCTTTTAGATGTTGCCCCTCAATCCTTTGAAGACCCTCAGATCAAGGAGGTCATTGACCAGGCCAGAACGATCTTTGTCAATGCCGTTATGGGGTATTCCCCCTATTTTACTGAAGGGACCAAGGCCCTGGATCTGACTATTGATATGAACCAGGCCGCTTATAAAATGTTTGGCGGAGGAGATACCCTCCAGGAATTTAAGGACCAGAACCCCGGCCTTTACCTGAAGGCTATTGACAACCTCCAATATTATTTTTTTACCGGTGGGGGAACGGTTCTGACCGCCATTGAAGAGGGGACCCCTTATCTATTAAAACCGATTCAGGCCTTGATGGAAAAGGGAAAGCAACAGGCCTGACGGCTTCGTAAAGAGTCCATCAGTCCCGCGTTTCGCGGGGATTGCGCTGCACCATTCCCCCGACCTTCTTCGCCGGGGCAGGCTTATTGCGGCGTCCTTTAATGCACGCCTAGTCCCGCTTTTGGCGGGAGAGCTTTTTATAGTGCCGTCTTATTTGATGACTTTTTACGAGTCCAACAGACCTGAAATGTCTTAAGGTTGATAGCTTAAAGCTGGAAGAAAAAGCTTTCACTTTGAGTTATCAGCTATCAAATTCAACTTACTTGTTTTAATAAACTCTCATGCCTCTCTGGAGAGCCACGAAATATGAAAATAGGTTTCTCTGAACGACGAACTCTAAACGATGAACGGTATTTTCGTACTAATGGATAGGCAGTATCCCTCTTGTTAGAACATACTTTTATCCATATTCCCGGGATCGGGACAAAAACCGAACGGCTTCTTTGGAAGCGAGGGATTTTGACTTGGGAAGACTTCCTGGATCATAAGGATCCAATCCTTTCCTCGGATAGGGATGCCGTCATACGCCGAGAACTTGAGATTTCCCTTAAAAACAGAAAAGAACTTCTTTTTTTCGCCAACCGTCTTCCTCCGTCTGATCTCTGGAGGGTCTTTGAGTCCTTCAAAGAAGAGGCTGTTTTTCTGGACATAGAAACCAGCGGGGGGTATCAAGGATTAGACGAAATCACGCTCATCGGCCTCTTTGATGGCCGAAAGGTACAAACCTTTGTCAATGGCCGCAATTTAGACGATTTTGAACAGGCCATCGCCTCTTATTCGCTGGTCATCACCTTTAACGGATCTTGTTTTGATCTGCCTTATATTAAGAGGTGGTTCAGACATATTTCTCTTCCCCCGGCTCATATTGATCTGCGTTTTCTCTTAAAAAAACTGGGGCTTCATGGCGGGTTAAAGTCCATTGAAAAACAGTTGGGAATGCCCCGAGACCCTCAGGTAGAAGGGTTGAATGGGTTTGACGCCGTTCTTCTCTGGAAGGCTTATGAATGGGGGGATCAAACGGCCTTGGGGCGCTTAATTTTATACAACACTATGGATATTGTTCAGCTCAAACCTTTAATGGAATTCAGCGCAAGGGAAATGAAAAAAAGACTTTTATCCTGTTTTTAATAGGTGCCCGATTTGCTAAAAAAAGTTAAAGCAAAAACTAATCAACAAGAAAACTATTGAATTGCCAGACATCTTCTTCCTTTGGTAGCGGTTTCCCCCACATATCAAATAATACAGATCTGTTTTTTAAAGGGGTCCAATCGGTTTGTACAGACGGGCATGGTCCAAGATAAGGGAGAGCTGTTTCGAGAATTTCACGATAAGGTAAATCATCGGGTACTAATAGACCCTTATTAGGATTATTTATCATCCATATTACTCCACTCAGTACGGCGGCAGCCACTTGTAACGTGGTCGCATTTTGTCCTGGAACAAGCTTGCGAGCCTCATGAATATCTAACTGCGAGCCGGTCCACCAACCGTTTAGGCCATGGCCCAACAGGAGCACGCCTAACTCATCCCTTCCATCCGTGATTTCATCTGTCATTATCCTCAATCTATTTTGGAGCTGGTAACTATGCATCGCAAGCTCATAGAGACTGAGGATAGCATTATCGCATGGCATATAGGCATAATGAACCGTCGGCCTATAAATGGGCCGCTTTATTTCCCCTGGAGCATCCTCCCATACCGTAAGATAGTCACTAATCGTAAATGCCTCTGCATGACGCACAAGACAGCCTATAAATTTCCCGCCTAATGGTACCCACGAGTGGACAAAAGTTCTTATACCGGGTTGAGCAATAAATATTTGATTTCCAGGCCCACCGTCCGGGGAATAGGCATATTTTGGCATTCGCCGTTCATGTGTGCCCCAACCAAGCTCCGCTGGTGCAGTCCCTTCCTCATAAAAGCCATCGATCGACCATGTATTTACAAATTCAGCAACCTCTTTTGGTTTGTCAGTAATTTGTGTGTCGCGCTCGGAAATATGTATCACTTTGGTTCCTGTTGCATAAGAAAGTCGAGCAAACGCCCCTTTTTCTCCCCCATCGGCATCCGCGATAATTCTTTCAAATTCTTTAATGTCGAGTTTTAATTCACTGCGAATATTTCGCCTTAACATTTCAGATCCAATTTCTAAGAGAGCGCGTTTAGTAAAATGACTCACAAGCCCTGGATTTGCTCCATGATCTACTATCATGGTAGGACTCGAATTATTTTTCGATTCCATTTCTATTTTTAGTTTCCTGAGCTGCATTTGACGGAAATACAAACTTCTTTCATAAGGGGATTTACGTTCAATATCTTTGGATGGGTCCCATTCTTCAACAGATGTATTGATATACTTAACTTCATTCTCATAGCACCATCTAAGTAGTGTCAGGGTTTCTATATTCCAAGCTAAATCCACAATTAGGTCCCCAGGGCCAACCTGTTTCTTTAATACATCAATAATATTCTCTTGGCTGACTTTGACCTGCTCAAACTTGGCCCCTGCCTTTAATATTTCTATAATTTTTTCTCTTTGATCAATAAAATCAACTATGGTTATTTTTCCCAACGTCATATCTAAGTGGCGCGCGAAAAGAGGGAGGGTGCATTGTGAAACCGAACCACAACCCATTACAAGAATTTTACCGTCGAAACATGTTCTTTTAAAGTTGGACAAATTTATAACCTCCGTGTCGTAAGCACAAATTCCGAGTGAGTTATCCCTTATGCCTAATTAATGATTTCTGACCTGAATAAGCCGTATTAAACATGGTATCACATAGAGGGCCAAGAGTTCTCTATCCGAACCAGATCAACATATCGGAATGACGAAGGGAATTTTCTCTGTACTCGTCACCCCGTCGAAAATCGGGGTCCAGAAATGAATTTCTTTTAAGAGAAGGAAGAATGTCGTTTCAAATAGGAGGCCCTTAATAGGAACCTATTGCATCTGGATCGAAGCATATCGCTTCGGGTATCTATTTAACATTTCGCTGTTCATATCCTCCTCAACAATTTGCTCTTCATCGGGGGCAACAATTGTGCTTGGAGGTGCGAAGCCATTAAAAGAGGTAGCGCTAGCGCTTGTATAGGCCCCCATTCCAGGGACAAGAAGCAAATCACCAACCGCAAGTCGGGGGAGTTTCTGGTCACGAGCGACAATATCAATCGAATCACAACTCGGCCCAGCAACAACGCATTCTTCTAACGATCCAGAACGATTAGAAATTAATCTATAATCACACTTATCGAATATTTTCCCTGAAAAAGCGCCATAAACTCCATCATCAATATAATACCACGGAGCACCATTTCGTATGGTACGGCCTATGACTTTAGTGACGAGAGTGATACAACTTCCAGAAATACATCTTCCCGGCTCTGCAATAATATTTAAGTCATCAGGGAAAAATTCTCGAAGGCTATTTCTCAAAACAGTACAATATTGAGATAAGCTCGGCAGAACATCTTTGTAGGATATAGGGAAACCTCCTCCAACATCTAGGGTGTCGAAAGTGAAACCTTCAGAAATAGCCTCATCAAATATTTTTCGGACATATCTCACTGCATTATAATAGATGATAGGATCAGTACACTGTGATCCAACATGGAACGCTATGCCTCGTATTTTTAATCCCTCGGATCTGGCTTTTTTAAGTAAGGGAAGTATGTCAGGCTCATGAGCTCCGAATTTAGAAGATAGGTTTACTACACAATGTGGGTTAGTAATGGCTACCCTAAGAAGCAAATTTGAGCCTGGCGCTAATCTTTTTAGCTTTTTTATTTCCTCCCTATTGTCAAAAACAAACCATTTAATTCCTTGTTTTACCGAACTTTCTATGTCGGATTCTTTTTTTATGGGATTGGTATGGATCATATTATCTGCAGAAACCCCAATTTCTTGACAAATAGAAATTTCTCCACATGAAGCTACGTCTATACCATCAACAAGATTTGCTATTATCTTTAAAAGAGCCTTATTGGGATTTGATTTCATTGCATAGAAAATCTTAACTCCAGGGAGATGTTCCCTGAGGGTATTAATGCTATTAATTACTTTTATTGGTGAAAATATTAAAAATGGAGTTGGATATTTTTTCAAGAGGTGTTCTGTTTGAGAAAAGTTGATGACCGGCTGCTCAAGAGAGTTATTTGTAAGGCTTGACTTGAAGGAAATTATTTTGTTTTTCATTTTTCGGTACACCTCACTTTTTTGTTTTTGTAGTCCTCAAACTAATTTTCTTTCATAAAAACTATTATTAGAATTGTGGAGGCCAAGTAATTAACAGTAGCTCTGCATCAGATTTACTATTATTTTCGAATGAATGCTCTTGGTCTGCTTTAAACTGAAAGCAGCAGCCTGCTTTTGCGATCCATTTTCTTTTACCTAAGAAAATTACTAGCCTTCCCTTTAATATGTAACCTACTACCTCACCACTATGAGGTTTAATTGGCCCTAATTT
Source organism: uncultured delta proteobacterium (assembly GCA_963802945.1). GTDB lineage: Bacteria > Desulfobacterota > RBG-13-43-22 > RBG-13-43-22 > RBG-13-43-22 > RBG-13-43-22. The sequence continues at coordinate 270,292 of CAWDKY010000015.1, read as the reverse complement.
TTGATTCTGCGCAATCACCAGTTTAGATGGCTCCATGGCCATTGTTGTTGAATGAGGACTAAGAAGCTCAAACTTATCAATCCCCTGTTCTTTAATCTCCACCCTATCTTTTTTACCAAATACAAATGGTTTTTTATCCTCCGTGGAAAAAAAATCGCTTAGAGTTTCACCAAAGACAGCAAGGACCTTTGTTAAATATTCAATGGATACTGAACTTTTATTACTCTCTAACAGAGAGATAAAAGCAGCGGTAAGATCAGATCGTGCGGCCAATTCATCTTGGGTTAACTGATTGGCCAATCGGAGCTCTTTTATTCGTTTTCCTAAATTCACCCGACCTCGTTTATATAAAGTAGTATTAAAACGTTTTTTAAGTAATGCTTATTATCACCATTTTTATTATTTGTCAATTATTTTTTTAGTACTTTATTATATATTATTTAACAATAAGTTAGGAATAATTCAATTTTTCCACCTGAAATAAAGCCTAAATTCATAAAACAACAATTTAAATAAAGTATTATTAAAATGTTCTTTAAGTTTTACTTATTCATGACATTTTTAGTTGGCATTTGTTTTGTTTTTACATTTTATATCAAAAACTTTGAATTCCTCTCATGGAACTATTGAGAGGATACGGGTATTACTTTTTGAGGATTTGATTTCATATGAGGCTTGGGTAGAAAATCCAGGCCAATTATGATACAATGGGAGGAAAACTTTGGTGGTTATTAAAATTTCATTATCATGTATTGTGTGAAACCACGGGATTATTTATTTTTTCTATAAATTATTAAGAAATTATTTACTTTTCTGGGTTTTTATCATAACCTAAAGGTAAAGAGCATTTCTTAATGAAAAATAGCGTACTTGCTTAAAGGTGGGAACCCTTGACAAAATGGCCTTGAATTTTAACTCGTACAATGAGCTGGGTTCTTATACACGACGTATTCTAAAGGCCTCCAAACTGGGGATTTTTACTATCGGCGGCGTGGTGCCGAGAAATCGGGCCCAACAGGTCGGGTCTTTTTTGGAAATTCTTCAAGACCAATTAAAAGAAGTCCTTCTCTTGAAACGTTTTTCTTGTGGAATTCTTATCTGTCCCGAACCTGCACATTGGGACGGCTTAAGCGGTTGTACCTATTCGAAGGGGGCTTCCTGGGGGAAATTTAATTCCCTTGAGGAAGGAGGGTGTTATGCCGAGGTTTTGTGCGATGCCACGATTGCCTGGCCTGTTTTGATGGCCGGGGTTCTACAAAAGATCCTAAAAAAGAAAGGATCGACTAAATGAATTCCAGAAAGAAAAATTCGTTTTATCTTTTCATTTCCATATTGCTTTTGGCTTCCCTGTGCCTTGAAGTTTGGGCCAAAGAACCTGAACCCGTTGAAGGACGCATAACCGAGATTAATGAAAAACGAGGAACCATTACCATAAACGACCAAGTCCTGGATGCCTCAGATTTTGAGTTGTCCGACCTGCAAGTGGGTTACTGGATCATGGGGGAATTTATTAGAGAAAAGGGGAAATTGAAGCTTATTGACCTTGAAGTAATTAAGTAAAAATTATCTTGACATGGGCTTTTAGATCGCCTATTATCTCTCATTATATAAAAACATAAGTTATCTATCCTCTTGAAAAAAGATAGATTTTTAGTTTTTTGATTAATCTTCGACTGACTTAAGCATTTTAAATTAAGCAAAGGAGGTGAATCAATATGCGGAAAATAATTTCCTTGGTGCTTGTTGTAATGTTGTTCGTGGTTTTTTCTTTTGCCTTGGGATGCAAGAAAAAGGAGGAGGCGCCACCGGCCACCCCGCCTGCGGCTGAACAAAAAGCCCCGGAACCAGCTCCGGCTCCAGCTCCTGGTGCAGAGCAAAAGGCTCCTGAAGCCCCAGCTCCGGCCCCGGCTCCAGCTCCAGCACAAAAATAAATTCTTGTCTTTATTGGATCTTTCATCAAGAGGGGCAGTTTGTCGAACTTCTTCAACCTGCCCCTCTTCTTTTTTCTCTGATCCCAGTGTGTTATAAAAGGAAATTAATCGAGGATAGTTCGTTGGTGTTAGTCTGTCACGAAAATAGGATTCGAGGATTCAAGGGGTGGAGGAAGTTGACGGTAAAAGGATATGGTTTTTTCTTGAACCTTGAATCTTAAACCCGGGACTTAAGATCCCTTGAACCCATTTTGTATGCATCCATATTGTTTCTCGAAGATGAGGGCTATTTGGGAAGGGGCCTTGACAGTCCCAGTCTGCTTCGTAACACCTCTTCAGAAGGCAGCCCAACCAAATAAATCCCATCCATAAAAATAAGACTCGGGGTAGAATCAATCCCTTTCTTCTGGAGGAAGGCTATCGTATTATTCACTTTTTTGATTCCCTCCGGGCATTGGTTACCCGATTGATAACCGTTGTCAAAGCCTTCGATCCCTTTATTGTCGCAGAGGATGGAGATACATTGTTCTTTGGCCCCTTGGTGTGAGTCCAATGGGAAAAATAAAAAACGAACCTGCAGATCCTCTTTTTCAACCAACAATTTATTTATAAGGATTTCAGCTCGCTTGCAATAAGGACATTGAGGGTCGGTTACCAGATAGATCAGCTTTTTCCCCTGGCCCAGAGTGAAGGCTGTCAGGGGTTCTATTTGGAGAAGTTCTTCGGGAGTCAACCGGTTTAAATATTGAACGGTTTCCTGGGTCAAGTTCCTCCCGGTTTTTAATTCATGCAGATCGCCGGTCAATACGAAATCGCCCTGTGAATCGGCATAAAGGAGGTGCATCTGGGCCCCTATTTTTACTTGAAACTGACAGAGACCCGGCACTTCACTCGGACTGATTTTGGTGATCTCAAACTGTAATTTCGGAAAAGTCTTCTGGATTCCCTGCTGTAGTTTTTCTTTCTGAGGACATCGGCTCGAAACCGAAGCAGTGAAGGCTGAGCATCCCCATAAAGTCAATGTTATGGAAACGAGAGGAATAATAAAAAGCCGCGTAAAACGAACCATATTTTTCTCCTTTTTGGGGAAGCCAAAAAATTTTACCCCTTTCGGGCCATTTCCACAAAGGCTTCAATCTGTTTTTCAACTTGACTCGGGGCATAGCTGCGGGAATCGGTATGATCGGCCTCGATGATCAGGCCCGGTTTGCCGGTCAGCTCGGAAACCTTTTTTTTAAGATCGTACTGACCGAGGGAATAAGTCTTGCAGCTCCGGTTGGAATGCATGATAAATCCATTGGCCTGATACTGTTTCATCAAATCCACCATGTTGGCTACCTTGTGTTCAAACCCCAAATTAAGGAGAACACTGGCATAGGTGCGGGAAAGACTTTCCAAAGGATTATCCAGATCCAAAGGCTTTAAGGTCCAGGCAGAGGTATAGGTATCGGCCACCAGGACAGCCCCGTGTTTGGCCAGGAGTTGGGATAGGTTTCGGATGTCGTACCAGATGGGGATATTATCCCAGATCAACCGGATATCTTCCCGGGCAAAGGCCCCTTGCCCTTTTTTCACCCTCTCTTCGAGTTCTTTTTTCAGTTTTCGATAATACCGGACGGCCCAGCCGGTCCCTCGCAAGGTGACAATAGGGGCCATATGGATAAAGGCATCAAAGGCGGCAAATGGAGCTGGGTGGATGCGGGAAAGTTTCAGGATCTCCTTCCACAAACCGACGGCCTCTACGGATCTGGCCGAAATTTTAAGAAAACGTTTTTCTGAAAAAGAACGTTTCATTATCCTTTCGAGGAAGGAGATATATTCTTCCATCTGCCTTCGGACATATTTTAAGGTGTGCTCTGTAAGTTCTTCATAAATAAAAGGGGTGTCCATGAAAAAAAGCGGCACCTGGAAATTTCTGGCCTGGACTTCATACCACTTGATAACCGTCCCGCAAATGTTATTGCCGCAGACCAGGAAATCGGGTTTGGGCAGAACACCGAGAGGGCCTTTACCGCTCAGAGAGCTTCCTATATCCAAACGGGCATAAGAGCAGAGGTCCCGGGAATAGCCCTGAGATTCGGCTGTTTCACACAGAGATACCGCCATTCTACCGGCGCCGCACATAGCTCCGTAATTCTCTGGATAAAAAGGAAGGACTCCCATGGCATAGAGGGGTTCCACCGGTCCACCGCTGGTGATCCAGGCCACTTTCTTCCCAAACCATTTGGGATTCTTGGCCATCAAATAATAGCCTTTCATCAGACGACGATAGGCATTGACGGACTCAATTCCCCGGTAGGATTTTTGGGCTGTTGCTTTTGCTGCCATGCTTTCCCTTGTACCTTATGCCTCTTACCTCATGCCTTATGTTTGTCAGGTCAGCATTTCCACAAAAGCCTGCAACCTGATTTTCATTTGTTCCCTGGCCTGGGAAGGATCTTCGATCTCTAATAGCAATGTAGGATAACCCTTAGCTTCCAGAAATTTTTTCAAATCCGGATAGTCGAAATAATAGGGTTCACAGTATTTATAGAAAAGGAAAATGACCCCTTTGGCCCCTGAATCCTTGATCTCTTGATAAAGAATCTCTTGATGGTCCAGGATGCCTTGGTGTTTCGTTGGGCAGAAATAGGCAGTAAAATAGCGGTCGATCAGGGCGTCTAAAGGGTCGCCGTCTTCCTGCACGGTCAGGCGCAGGGTTCGTCCTCCGCTGCAAAGGTCATCATAAACGATCCTGCCCCCAGCCTCTTCGATCAAAGAAAACCAATCTCCAGAATGGACTATGTTCCCGGACAAGTAAAGAGGCACCCCTTGGGATTTACCCTCAGACTGTTCGGGCCAGACTTCCAACAATCGGGTCAGCATCAGCAGATATTGCTCTCGATCCATCAGGTACCCGGCCCGAACAATCTGGGCCAGAACCTTTCCGGAAATTCGGACGGGCTCAAGACACATTTTGCCATACAAGGTCCGCCATTGTCCCCGAAGGCGATTAAAAAGCCGGATGGCCCCTTGCAGGCTTTCCTGGGAAATCTTCCCCAGTTTATTTTCCAGGGCCGTTTTAAGGCCTTCCAATTCTTTTTTAAAATAGTCCCTGGCTAAAGGAGAATCCAAACGGGTTGGGACCATCAGGTTGAATTGGAAGGAGAGGCGTCCTTGAAGGGCCCAGATATCGGCCAACCCCTTCATGGAATCGCAGCTCTGGCTGAAAACGATCCCCTGCAAAAAATCCAAATCCCCTCGAAGGTAGCTTTCCAAAGAGGATTTAACCAGATGACAGCAAAAGGCCGGCAGATGGGCCTGGGCGTGGGATATTTTAACCGGCACGTCCATCAGCCGGATGGGGATAGCCCCCCCGGCCTGAAGGAGTTCTTCTGGGACGTATGGGCAGAAATAACCAATAGGCATTCGACCTAAAGGAAGATGAGAAGCGATTTCCGAATAGCCTTGGGAGGCGATCTCTTCGAGCTTTCTGATAAGGCTTAAAAAGGGGGCATTTTGAGTTAATTGGGCCATATTATAAAGAGTCTCATAATTGAAATAACATTCTGCCTTATCTGAATAATTCTTATTCCTGGACCCGGCTTTCGCCGGAGTGACTGACTTTCGGAAAATTTCTGTCGTCATTCCGGGCTTGACCCGGAATCCAGTGACTTTAGCCATTTATATTTGAAACCCATATTGCTTATCATATTTAAGTATTTCCTGCCTCGAAAAATATAAGAAAAGGCTTTCAAGGGTCAAGGAAAATGGAATTCAAGGACCATAAAAAGAGAATTGAGGGGGCTTGCAATTCTTTTTCAAAACTGCCATGATAGGCTATAAAACCTAAAAAAATTTATACAATTTTGGCCTATTGACCGGGAGAAAATTTCCAATGAAGATCCAATTCAAGATCTGGTTGGAAAAGGATAAACGGGTTCTTTTTGGAGAAGGTCGAAATCAGCTTCTCCAGGCTATTGAAGACTATGGGTCCCTGGCCCAGGCGGCCAAAAAGATGAATATGTCCTATCGAGCGGCCTGGGGGCGGTTAAAGGCCTCTGAGGAGCGACTGGGCTTCCTCTTGGCTGAAAAGGATACCGAACAAGGGAAAAAGGGGGGTCTGCGTTTGACCCCTCAAGGGAAGGCCCTCTTGGATCGATATAAAAACATCCATCAGTCCATGGAATCACTGGTGGGAGAATTGGAACGGAAATATTTTTGAAGCAGAAGATGGGAAACGGCCTGTCGGACCTGGAAAAAAGAATTATCCGGGAACTCACCGGGGATCTTCCTGCCAGCGCTCAACCCTTTGCCCCAATCGCGCGACAATTGGGGATTTCTCAAAAGCACCTCTTGCAAATAATAAAAAAATTGAAGGACGAAGGATTCATCCGCCGTTTTGGGGCTACGCTCAGGCACAGGAATTCAGGATTTTCGGCCAACGCTATGGTGGTCTGGAGGATTCCCGAGGGGAAAATAGATGAAGTGGGCCGGACCATGGCCTCTTACAGAGAAGTGACCCATTGTTATCATCGCCGTGCTCAAGGCGAATGGAAGTATAATCTCTTCACCATGATCTATGGGGCCAGCGAAGAAAAATGTCGGCAGATAGCCGAAAAGATCTCACGGGCCACGGACATGAACGACTATCAATTGCTCTTCAGCCGAAAAGAACTGAAAAAAACTACTATGAGGTATTTTAATGAATAATCCCTCACCGAAATCAGAAACCCTGTTTACACGGGGCCAAGCTGTAATTCCCGGTGGGGTTAACAGTCCGGTCCGGGCCGCTAAATCCGTCGGCACCATCCCTTTGTTTATCAGCCGGGCCGAAGGCTCGAAGATCTTTGATGTAGATGGACGCTCTTATATTGATTATGTAGGATCCTGGGGACCACTCATCCTGGGTCATGCCCATCCTCAGGTGAAGGAAGCCGTCAAGCAGGCAGCCGATAAGGGAACAAGCTTCGGGGCCCCGACCGAGGCAGAAGTCGAACTGGCGGAACGGATCGTGGCTTGTGTCCCTTCCATAGAAATGGTCCGATTGGTCACTTCCGGCACTGAGGCGACCATGAGTGCCGTCAGGCTGGCCCGGGCCTATACCAAACGTTCTTTGATCATCAAGTTCGACGGCTGTTATCACGGACATGGAGACGGTTTTTTGATCAAGGCCGGTTCAGGGATAGCCACCTTGGGCATTCCCGGCAGTCCCGGCGTCCCCAAAGCAATTGCCTCCTTGACCCTTTCCCTGCCCTATAATGATTTGGAAAAAGTTCGTCAGACCTTAAAGACAAGGGGAGATCAAGTGGCGGCAGTGATTGTGGAACCGGTGGCCGGCAATATGGGCGTAGTCTTACCCAGACCTGGTTTTTTAGAAGGGCTGCGAGAAGAAACCCGCCGGTATCAATCTCTATTGATTTTTGATGAGGTCATAACCGGGTTTCGGGTGGCCCTCGGCGGAGCACAGGAACGCTTTCAAATCATGCCTGATTTGACCTGCCTGGGAAAGATCATCGGCGGCGGTCTGCCGGTCGGGGCTTTTGGCGGAAATAAAAAGATCATGTCCTTCATTGCCCCGGAAGGTCCGGTCTATCAGGCCGGAACCCTTTCCGGCAATCCTCTGGCCACGGCCGCCGGACTGGCCACTTTGAACGTCCTTTCTCAAAAAGGGATCTATGCGCAATTGGAAGAAAAGGCCGCCTTCTTTTTTGAAAAACTGAATGCCCTGGCTCGATCCAGAGGGATTCCTTTGGTCACGACCCGTATGGGGTCCATGGGCAGCCTCTTTTTTACCGAGGGTGAAATTCGGGACTATGAAACGGTTCAAAAGGCCTCTTCGGAAATCTATGCCCGCTTCTACCGAGAAATGCGTTCCAGAGGAGTCTATCTGGCCCCTTCGGCCTTTGAGGCCCTTTTTATTTCTTCAGCCCATTCTCAGGAAGATCTGGAAAGAACCTTGGCAGCGGCCGATGAGGTCTTTGGTCTACTAAAAGAATGGGATTGGCTGTAAAAGGGTCGGCAACCTGAAGGGGTGCCAATATCTTCTTGACAGGGGAAACAAAATACCCTAAATTTTTACCAATGGAAGACCAAGATCAAAAAACTAAACCCGATACCTCACAGGATTGGATGATTATTTCCATTGTCTTTTGGATTGTCTTTGTCTTGATCGTCACCATCGGGTATCTGGTCAATCCCAATTATACCTCCCCCATCAAACCATAGATTTCGGATTGTGGATTTCATATACGTTCCATTTCAGCATCCTATGGACTGAGAATTTTACAGACGCTCTGTACCCCAGGGATGAGGGGTCTTGTTTGGGGAATTATCCACCCTTAAGCCAAAAGCAATCTGACAGGCCCAAACTTAAAATATTTTTTAGAAGCAGGCCTACCCCAAAGCCCGAAATAGGCTGAGAGGAAGGCATACGTCTCCTGAGCAAACTTAGCCATTGGGCCGGATTGCAGACTCATAATCAACTTTTGGATAATTTTTCAAACAAGACCATTCATCCCCAACTATATTTATCAGAGGCCTAATCTCTTTTAATCCACTCCAACGCCTCTTCCCGGCTTGAAACCTTTCCTTCCCATTGCGCCTCCTGGATTTTCAACAAGATGGTTTTGAACAAAGGGCTGGGGGTCAAGCCCAGTTCGATCAGATCGTTTCCCGAAACAAGAGGGGGATTCCCCTGCCAGGGACGGATGATTTCGTCTCTGACGGAAATGGATTGACGCCACAAATCAACAAGTCGGTCTTCTTGATCTTCTGATTTTTCTTTTCCCTGAGCCGCCAGGCTATCAGCCAGGGCTAGTAAAAAGATCCCGTTTAATTCGTCCCCTAGTTCTCGGACGAATCGGATCACGGCCCTATGGGTAAGGGCCTTCTTGTATCCTTCTTGAACCAGATAAAAGGGCTTCATGTGCCATCCGATCATTTGTTCAATAAAATTTTTTTCGCGGTTACTTACCCGATACCGCCTGGCTATTAGGCTGAACTGCTTCTGTGAGGTCTCAGCATGTCCATAAAAGGTCTTGTGTCCTGCCTTTTCACCTTCCGTTGCCGCCTTTCCCAGATCGTGAAACAGGGCCGCCCATTTCAGCCAGGCCGCTTTCCTGTTCTGCTTTAAATAAGAAGCTGTTTCTGCTGCCAGGTCTCCCGGAAGGGGGATTTCCCTTTGTATCAATTCTTCCAGACATCGGAAGGTCAGCAGACTGTGCTGAAAAACAGCGAGGTGATGATATCGATCTTGAAGGATTCCTTTTAAAGGATACATCTCCGGGAAAAACACTTTAAACAACCCGGCTTCTTCTATGGCCTGGACAGCATGAAAACTGACAGGCTGAGAAAGCAAGGTCATCCATTCATAATGGATGCGTTCCGGGGCGCTTCGGATCAGGATTGGCGCTGATTCCTCAATGGCCAGCATTGTCTCAGAATCGATAGTCAAACCCAGTTGGGCCGATAATCGAAAGGTCCGAAGCATCCGCAAAGGGTCCTGTTGAAAACAATCCGAGGAGGTCATGCGCAGGACCCTATCCTGCAGGTCCTGTATCCCGTTTAAGGGATCATAGGGGAGCCAGTCCCCTTGGGAAAAGGCCTGGGCTAGAGAAATACTGATAGCGTTAATCGTAAAATCCCTGCCCCTCAGGTCGGCTTTCAGGTCAGGACCTCGGAATACAGCAAAATCGAAGGTCCGGTCAGGTAGGACTACCCGGGCCATCTCCCCTTCTTCCCGAAACAAAACGAAATGCCCGCCTGTTCGATCGGCAAAAATTCCGGCTGCTTTCAGGGCTTGATGAGAAAGGGTCAAGTCCCAATCCTGGGTTTCCATGTTGAGCAGCCGGTCGCGAACCAGCCCTCCGACCAGAAAGATATCCGCCCCGACTTCCTGAGCAATGTTAAGAAGAAGATTGAATTCGGGTTGATCGACCACCCACTGACGCAGCTTTTTTATTTGCTCTGATTCCATAGGTTCAGGTATAAAAAAATTAGGGTATAAGGAGCAAGGTCAGGGGTGCAAGGGGAATCATCAAATCTTATATCCCGGATCCCGAAATTCCAAATCCCTATATCTGGGACTTTACCGCTTTTGACCTCTGGGCCAAACCCCTGGGGTTGCTCTATCTGGCCGGAATTCTCCGGAACAATGGTTATCAGGTGCATCTTTTGGATTGCTGGATGTCCATTTTAAAGGCGCGACAGTTCTGTCCCCTTTACCGCCCCGTCGGGCCTTTGGCCAAGGCAAATACTTCCGCCAGCGTCTTTCCAAACCGCCCGGTTTACAGGATATCGCCAGGTATTATTACTGGTATGGAGTTCCTCCGGCGGTTTTCCTTCAAGCCTTGAGAGAACTCCCCCGCCCCCAGGCCGTTTTGGTCACTTCTTCCATGACCTATTGGTATCCGGGATTACAGGAAACAATACGTTTAGTCAAATCCGTGTATCCGCAGGTGCCTATTATTCTGGGCGGTATCTACGCCACCTTGATGCCTGACCATGCCCGAAAGATGGTACGACCGGATCATCTTATCATTGGACCGGGAGAGGGGGCAATTTTAAAGTTAGTGGACTCGATTACTGGACATGCTTCGCCCAATATCCCGAACCTTGATAACTTGGACAACTATCCTTTACCGGCCTTTGATTTGTATCCCTCACTTAATTATATCTGTCTCCTGACTTCCCGGGGGTGTCCTTTTTCCTGCCCTTATTGCGCCTCTAACATCCTGCAACCAGGGTTCGCCGGCGGTCGGCCGAAGGGGTGAGCGATGAAATTGTTTATTGGCAGCGGACGAAAGGTATTTTGGATTTCGCTTTTTATGATGACGCCTTGTTGATCGGCTTTGAGAATCATCTGGGGCTGGTACTGGAGGAAGTACTTAAGCAAAATATGGGCTTCCGGTTTCATACCCCCAATGCCATTCATGTTAGGGAAATTAATTTGGAACGGGCACGGCTCCTTTATAAGGCCGGGTTCAAAACCTTGCATTTGGGCCTGGAAACGACCAATTGGGAGCGGCAAAAGGCCTGGGGAGGCAAGATGGATAAGGAGGATCTACAGCGGGCCATAACCTCGTTACGAAAAGCCGGATTTGCACCTAATCAGATTGAGGCCTATCTGCTGATCGGTCTGCCTGGTCAGACCCTTTCGGAAATCGAGCAGACGATCCGGGAGGTGAAGACCCTGGGGATCCGTCCCAGACTGGCGGAATATTCCCCCTTACCCCAAACAGCACTTTGGCCCGAGGCCTGCCAATCCTCCCGATTTCTTCTGGCGGATGATCCGATATTTCATAACAATTCCCTGGTCCCTGGTTTGAATCCTTTTTCCTGGAAAACGGTTCAAGCCCTGAAGGACCTGGCCAGGGCCTAAGGGGGATCGCTTTCCAATAAAAAAACCTTGACATCGTAAATTTAACCTGTTATGAAAAAATGAAATATAGGAATAATCTTAGAAAACAAAAGGGGGTGGTTTGCGAATTTTATAATTAAAAAAACAAGTTAGGAGATTTGATTTGTAGAAGAGAAGACTATTTTAAAACGTCAACTTCAACAAGGAGAAAAAGAGATGATGAAAAAATTAGGGATGATTGCTTTTGTGATGCTCTTGATGGTAGCGCTTGCCCTGCCGGCCTTCGCCATTAGTATTGAAGGCGCCAAAGGGGAAAGGCTGACCGTAGGCGGCGAAGTGGATTGGGATATCGGTTTCTATAATACCGATCAATGGACGAATACCGTTGCCTTTCCTAGTGGGGTCAATAACACTGGTGGGGGGACTGTATTTCCTTGGAAGCCGGGCCCTTCCAAAACCATGTTGATCGATGCAGTTCCATATTGGACCAACCTATGGTTTAAAGTGGACGCTGGTCCGGCCTCGATGTTTGCGAGATTCTACACCTTTGGTGACAATTCACAAAATCCCCATTCGATAAACACACCTGGGGTTCAATCAGGAGGTTATGGACCCACTCTATATACGCAAGAACAATATTTTGCTGGTATAGATGTATGGTATGGAAGCTATAAATTCGGAAACTGCGTGCTTTCAGCCGGTAAAATGGAAGGCAGCACCATTACTTTGGCTATGTCTCAAAGACTTGGGTACGAGCCCATGGTGTTGCAGGCCGGTCATGTCGCCGGCCTTGGCTTCGGGTGTGTTTATGACCTAAAGGCTCCCCAAGTACGTTTCGAACAGCATATCAGCAAAATGTTCGGTTACCAGATTTCTCTTGTAGAACCGGGAGCCTATGATGCTTTTGGCACACCGGCCTATGTTGCGGGGGCTTATGTGGCACAGCCAACCTATGGCAGAAATTCTTATTACACGTTGCCCATGCTCGCCGTCAAGTTAGAACTGAATTTCGGCCCTGTCATGCTCTTTCCGGCTGGTGCAATTCAGCAAGTCCAATGGGATGGATTGCCCGCCGGCTGGGATACCTCTATGACTTCCTGGTTGGTTCGTTTACCGGTCTTGGTACACGTCGGACCGTTTACAGGTATGTTGGAAGGTACGTATGGCCAGAACCTCGGTGGTTCAACTGGATATGATGTCAATATGTGCCAAGGGGAAGCTGAATTTGCCCTCTTTACAAGAAACGCCTTGGGGAAGATCCAGAATGCCAACACCACCGCGTTTTGGGCTGATCTATCCTGGACATTCGGTATGGTAACTCCGCATATCTTTGGCGGCATAGATATTTCCACGACTCCAACCGGTGCATATACAACCGGGGAAACCTCAAACACCAGGACTATCTATGGTATCAACTGCTATATCAAGATAAACAAAAATTTTACCATAATTCCGGAACTTTTTGCCTCTGATTTGGGTTATGCTCCGGGATTTCCCATTGCGGCGGCTTATCCCTACCCGTTAAACTCAAAACTCGAACTTGGACAAGACGTGGTGGGCGGTATTGAGTTCCAGTTTAGTTTCTAATTCAACTTAAAATAATCAACCTCAAAACCCTGGAGGGGCAACCTTCCAGGGTTTTTTTATTTTCATATTGGCTTTAATCTGTTGACAAAAAAATCATCATTTGATAAAAATGGGCTAATCATTTTTCAATCACGTTGATTAGGTTAGGGTATCGGTAATTACTTGGCAGTCTTGTCATTCCGGACACCCGATTACGACCTTCGAGGACAAGCTGAATCCTGAATCCGGTCTTTTCAACCCGGATTCCCGCTCCCCAAGCAGGTCCAGGATAAGCTTCGCGGGAATGACGGCCTGAGAACAATTGTAAACCTGTTATTGAGACAAAATACACTAGTTTAAAGCAGTCGGCTAAAAAGAGGTCATCATGAAGATACTGGTCAGTGATAATTTATCGGAAAAAGGAGTGGAGATCTTTAAGAAAGCCAAAGGAATCCAAGTGGACGTCAAAACCGGCCTGAGCCCCGATGAATTGAAGGCTACTATCAAGGAATATGACGGTCTGGTCATTCGCAGCGCCACCAAGGTTACGGCTGAAATTATCAAGGCGGCCGATAAGCTTAAGGTAGTGGGCCGGGCCGGGATCGGTCTGGATAATGTGGATATCCCGGCTGCTTCCCAACGGGGCATCGTGGTCATGAACACCCCGGAAGGCAACACCATAACCACGGCCGAACATGCCATTTCGCTGCTTCTGGCCTTGGCCCGGAAGATCCCTCAGGCCACAGCCTCCCTTAAAGATCAGAAATGGGAAAAGAAAAAATTCCAGGGCAAGGAAATATTCAACAAGACCTTGGGGATCATCGGCTTGGGGAAAATCGGCAGTATAGTGGCCGACCGGGCCAAGGGACTCAAAATGCAGGTGATCGCCTACGATCCCTTTATACAGCCGGAAATTTTATTAACCCAAGGTATTGAACCGGTCACCTTGGAAGAACTCTTTCAACGGGCGGATTTCATCACCATCCATACGCCCAAGACCAAGGATACCCTGGGGCTGATCAACGCCCAGGCTATTGCCAAGATGAAAGACGGGGTGATGATCGTCAACGCCTCCCGAGGGGGCATCGTTGATGAAAAGGCCCTTTATGAGGGATTAAAGAGCGGCAAGGTGGGGGGAGCGGCTTTAGATGTCTTTGAGACCGAGCCTCCCGGAGCATGCCCGTTGTTTTCTCTGGAAAACTTTGTCTGTACCCCTCATCTGGGTGCCTCGACGGATGAAGCCCAGGAGAATGTGGCTGTGGCTGTGGCCGAGCAGATAGTGGATTATCTACTGCATGGGGTCATTAAAAATGCGGTCAATGTCCCCTCGGTCAGCGCCAATCTCCTGGAACGGGTCAAACCCTATCTGGTGTTGGCCGAACGATTGGGGGCTTTCCAGTCTCAGATCATTCAGGGCGCGATGACCGAGGTCTGTATCGAATATCTGGGAGAGGTGGCCGGATTCGATACCAAGCCGTTGACCGTTTCCGTGCTTAAAGGACTTTTGACTCCGGCCCTGAAGGATGTGGTTAATTTTGTCAATGCCCCGATTTTGGCCCGCGATCGAGGAATAAAGGTGATCGAATCCAAAACCGACACGTCTGCTGATTTCTTAAATCTGATTACCTTGAGGGTAAAGACCCAGAAGATGGAAAGTTCCATCTCCGGCACCCTTTTCGGTAAATATGAACCTCGGATTGTTCGCTTGAACAAGTTTCGCTTAGAGGCTGTTCCCGAGGGGCACATGCTCCTGATCTACAATGAAGACAAGCCCGGGGTGATCGGGAGTATCGGAACAACCCTGGGAAAACATCAAGTCAATATTGAACAGATGCAGGTGGGACAGGAAAAAGAAAAGGGAGAAAATATTATCCTTTTGACCACGGGTCAGCCCGTTACAGACCCGGCCCTTAAAGAACTTATCGCCCTGCCTTCAGTAAAAAAGGCCCAGCCGTTGGAATTGTAACGGAGTAGGGGTCAAGGATTCGAGGATTCAAGGGTTCAAATAAAAAACAAAGGGGCGGGTTATTAACCCTGCCCCTCCCCAAGAAAATTCACCGACATTTTTTTAACAACTGCACGAACTGCCGCAGGAACTTCCGCCCAAATTCAAGGCCGAAGTGACGGAAAATCCGGATCGTCCATTAGAATTTATGAAATCCACCTTAACCTCTTTGGCCTGTTCAGACAACGCTTTGTCTATTAGATAAGTAATTCCATTGATATCATATACGTTATCGCTTTCTTTCGACTCATCCAGAGCCAGGGCCAGCGACGCCCCCGATCAGCCGCCGTGGCTTAAAAAAATCCTGATGGCCGAGCTGATTTTTTGTTTTTCAAAATGATCCTTGATGGCCGCTTGTGCGGGTTCGGTTATGGTTAACATTAAATTTCCTTTCGATAATATTAAAAATTTTTATAGAGATTCTTATTTATAATCCATTGGAGTGATGGAGTATTTGTTTTTAAACCATTATTCCATCGCTCCATTACTCCAACCTATTTTCTCTCTTTAATTCGTCTCAGAATTAAGGATAAATCATTCAAATATCTTTGGTTGGTTTTTAATATAGGAATTTATTTCCCTTTTGTCAAGAAGACCGCCCGATCCGATCCAGAATGGGCTGGAGACTGATGCGATGGTCTCCCAGTCCGAGATTGGCCCGGTCCAGGCCGAAGGCCAGGCCAAGGAGCTGGGAAATAAAGAAAGTGGGTAAGCCAAAGCCGTCATGATGTTTTCTTTCCAGCATCATTTGGCCCCGGTCGAACTGGGAAAAACAGGATGGACAGGACACGGCCACGGCCTCTATACGATGTTTTTTCATATGTTGCAATTTTTCCCGGGTGATCTCATTAGCCGCCTGGGCATCAATGTTGGTCCCCAAGGCCGACCCGCAGCAAAGAAATTTTCTGGAATATTGGGTCGGCTTGGCCCCCAACACCTCCAGGATTTGATCCATACTGACCGGTACATAGCTGGCCGCTTCCGACAGCTCATCAGGATACATGAGTCTGGGAGGACGGTATAGATGACAGCCGTAATGACATCCGATCCTTATCCCGTCCAAAGGATGCCAGACCTTCTCGGCGATTCGCTCCAATCCGATTTCTTTATAAAGTACATCCAGAAGATGTTTCACCTCAATGGTCCCTTTAAAAAAATGGCCGGACCCTTCCAAGGCCTGATTGACCTGGTTGCGTCTTTGAAGGTCCTCTTTTAAAATCAGGTTGACTTCCTTCAGGGTATTGATACAGCCGTTGCACATAGCCAATATCGGAAGCCCGGCCTCTTCGGCCAGGCAGAGATTGCGGGCAGCCAGGGCCAACCAGGTATCGTAATGGGTCAGCTTCATAGTGGTGGGGGCCGGACAGCAGGAAAAAGGAATATCCACCAGTTCAATATCCAGGGCCTTCATCACTTCCCGGGTGGCCTTTTCAAATCCCGGATATTTGACCGGGATGACACATCCTAAAAAAAATGCATATTTCATTATCGAATATCTCTTAAAGATTAAAAGCAAGATGACTTTGAAAAAAGATCCAGATGCAAGGTGCACAAGCCCTGATGAATGAGCGTACATAGAAGTACGTCGCAATAACGAAGGATGAAGCGCAGCACCGCAGATAGATTTTTTACGAAGTCATCTTTAACCCAATTCTATTTCTTCATTAAGCCCCGTTTTCTTCAAAATCCCTTCTATTTCCTCGAGGTTTAAAGGCTCCAAAGGAGGCAAGGCCAGTTTCTTTCGGTCCTTCATAACCTTTTCGTTGACAATCAGACTTCGGCCGGTCTTGGCGATCATATCCGCACTAAATTTTATTTTTTCAGGAAGATTGCCGCGCTGAGCCGCCAGGTTAAAAATGGCCGTCAATAATTCGGAGATATTGATTTCCTGGGGACAGCGGTCTTCACAGACCTGGCAGGTGGTACAGTACCAGATCCGTTCGTCGGTAATAACCGCTTCCTGACCCAAATTCAGGCAGCGAAGCAGGGTTTCCCGGGGCCCATAGCATTTCAGCACCATGGCCGCCGGGCAACTGCCTGTACAGCGGGCGCACTGGTAACATTCAAAAAGGTCTTCCTTATTAAAAAGTTCCCATATACTTTTGATCATTTAAAGGATTCCCAATGATTTAATCTTTAGGTTCCGGCTTTTCCCCTTTTCCTTTTTTCTTCGGGACCAGGACCTGTTTGGTCTTTTCAATCTCCTCGGCCCTGACTCCTTTTATGATCTCATCCATTTCCTTCATCTTCCTGGCGAAAAGATTGCCTTCGGCTGCACTGATCCAAGCAAGTTGGAGACGGTTTTTGTCCAATCCTAAACGTTCCATTTTTTTCCAGACACGATTCACCCTTTTTTCGGTCTGGTGATTGGCGTTGATATAATGGCAGTCTCCGATGTGACAACCGGAAACCAGGACCGCAGCCGCACCCTTGCGGAAAGCGTATTCAATAAAATCGGTACTGATCCTTCCGGAGCACATGGTGCGGATGATCCGAATGGGGGTAGGATATTGCACACGGCTGACGCCGGCAAAATCCGCCCCGGCATAAGAGCACCAGTTGCAGCAAAAGGCTACGGCTTTGGTCTCCGGTGCTTCTTCTGTGACGGCATCGATCTGGGCATAGATCTGTTGATCGGTAAAATGCCTTTGCGTGATGGCCGAAAAGGGGCACTCAGCCACACAGGTTCCGCATCCGGCGCAGGAGGCCTGGGTCACTTGGACGATCTTGGTTTCCGGGTCCTCCCGAATGGCCGAAAAAGGACAGACCTTAACACACAGACCGCATCCTTGACAGAGCGTTTCATCAACGACAGCGGTAATAGCCTCCACATTGACCTTCCCCTGGGCCATCAAAATATTGGCCCGGGAAGCGGCCGCACTGGCCTGGGTGACCGAATCCTTGATGTCTTTTGGGCCTTCGGCACAACCGGCCAGAAAGATCCCACTGGTAGGGGTATCCACCGGGCGGAGTTTGGGATGAGCCTCAAGGAAAAAACCATCGGCTGCACAGGAGATATTTAAAAGCCGCTGGATGACCGGACTGTCTTTCCTCGGTTCGATTCCCACGGAAAGGATGGCCATATCCACTTCATAGCGGTAGAGCTGGGAAAGGAGCGTATCCTCACCGATCAAGGTCAGACCGTTGGTCTCTGGGTCCTCGATGATCTCTCCGGGGACCCCGCGGATAAAAGAGACCCCTTCCCTGCGGGCCCGCTGGAACAGGTCTTCAAAACCTTTTCCAAAGGCCCGGATATCGATGTAAAAGACCAAGATTTTGGTTTCCGGCCAGTGTTCCTTGATCAGCAGGGCGTCCTTGATGGTATTCATGCAGCAGATGTTACTGCAATAAATATTAGATCGCTTGGAACGGGAACCTATGCATTGAAGAAAGGCCACGGTCTTGGGGAGTTGTTGATCCGACGGCCGGATAAGATTCCCTCCGGAAGGCCCGCCAGCATTGATCAGACGCTCGAATTCCAGGCTGGTGATGACATTGGGGAACTTGCGGTAGCCGAATTCAGTCAAGGGCGTTGGATCATAAACATCCACTCCGGTGGCCACGACGATGGTCCCCACATCCAAGGTCAGGGTTTCATCCTTCTGGGAATAATCCACGCACTGTCGTTCACAGGCCTGGAAACATTTGTCACAGGCCACCATGCCGTGTTTGTTGAGACACAGTTCCATATCGATCTGATAGGTGGAGGGAACGGCCTGGGCAAAAGACATGTAGATGGCCCGGCGCATGGAGAGTCCGGCGTTGAATTCATCAGGGGCCACCTGCGGGCAGACCTTGACGCAGTCGCCGCAGGCCGTACAGGAATTGGTGACGAAACGGGCTTTCTTTCGGACCTGAACGGTAAAATTACCCACATAACCTTCAACGCCTTCGATCTCGCTCATGGTCAAAAGCTCGATGTTGGGATGCCTTCCGGCCTCGGACATCTTGGGGGCCAGGATGCAGATGGAGCAATCCATGGTCGGGAAGGTCTTGTCGATCTGGGCCATGCGGCCGCCGATACTGGGATCTTTTTCCACCAGATAGACCTTGTAGCCGCTGTCTGCCAGGTCCAGAGCGGCCTGAATGCCGGCCACCCCGCCTCCGATAACCAGGGCCTTGCGGGTAACGGGGACTTCAAAGGTTTCCTGGGCGGCCAATAATCTGGAACGGGCCACAGCCATACGGACCAGGTCTTTGGCCTTTTCAGTGGCGGCTTCCTTCTCGTGGAGGTGAACCCAGGAGCAGTGTTCCCGAATATTAGCCATCTCAAAAAGATAGGGATTTAACCCGGCATCTTCGCAGGCGGCCCGAAAGGTCGGCTCGTGCAGGCGTGGGGTGCAGGAGGCCACTACCACCCGATTCAGTCGCTGTTCTTTAATATCGGCCTTGATCAATTCCTGCCCCGGTTCGGAGCAGGTATAAAGATTATCTTTGGCCAAAACCACTCCCGGCAGACCAGCGGCAAACTCGGCCACCTGGGCACAGTCCACCACCCCGCCGATATTTAATCCGCAATGACAAACATAGACCCCGATCCGAAGTTCTTCTTTTTCTTTTCGTTGTATTTTTTTGGGGGTCAACCCGATTACTCCTTCAGAAATACAGAATTCAGGAGTTAGAAGTCAGAATTTAGAATCCAGAATAAAAACAACCCGAGATTTTATTCTCCAACTTCTGTTTCCTGACTTCTGTCTTCTGACTTCTGCTTTTTCCCATACTCATAGCCTTTTTCAAAGGCCCTGAGGTTCAGATCTTCGGTCCCGCTGGGGATGGAATCAAAAAGGGCCTGTTTCATGGCCTCATAGCCGACCACTTCGGCCACCGAGGTAAGAAATCCGAGCATGACGATATTGGCTACGATATTGCGGCCCAACTTTTCAGCCAGACGGGTCGCCGGTATTTTATAGAGACGGCATCCTTTCGGAGCGGTTTCCATTTGCACCAGATCTTCATCGATCAGGATCATAGCCTGATCGGACATCTGTCGGCCGTAAGTATGTTTGGCCTCTTCAGACATCAAGACCAGGATTCGAGGACTGGAAACTTTAGGATAAAAAATTTTCGCATTGGAGATAATCACATCGGCACTGCAGGCCCCGCCCCGGGCCTCAGGGCCGTAGCTTTGGGTGAAGACGGCCTGGAGCTGTTCATAAAGGGCCGCCGCCTTTCCCAAGATATGCCCGGCCAGAACGATTCCCTGGCCCCCAAATCCGGCCAGACGAATCTCGGTTTTATTGTTTTTGATCATGGTTTTTATCTATGATGCAACCTTAATTTTACTATTGTGAAACCTCACGGGGATCAGATTAAATCCAAAATTCGAATATCGAAATCCGAAACAAATTTAAAATTTAAATATCAAATATCTAAAAAATAGCTATGCTTATTTTGAATTTTGTCCTTTTGAATTTGTTTCGTACTTTCCTTTTCGGCAATTCCGCAATCTGCAATCCGAAATTGTCAGGTTTCCGTTCTCCTGAATTTTTTCAGAATATTTTCCTCGTATTCTCCCAGAAAGGTGGGGCGCTTTTCTTCGGAAAATTTCCCCACCACGATTTTCCCCTTAAGGACAATATCTACGTCCCTTGGATCGGCCCCATTCTGGACTATACTGTTTTCTTTGTAATAGATCATCTCATCCAGGCCGCTACCCATTTTATTAGGTCGTCCGTACCCTATAGGGCAGGGGGCGATAACTTCAATAAAAGTAAATCCATTAATAGCCAGAGTCTCGGCAATGGAGTTCACCAACTGCCGGGCGTGGAAAGTGGTCCAGCGGGCTACATAAACCGCTCCACTGGCATGGGCCAGGTAGGGTAGATTGAAAGAGGCTTCTGAATTGCCGTAGGGCGTGGTTGTGGTCTTGGCTGTGACCGGTGTGGTCGGGGCCACCTGTCCCCCGGTCATCCCATAATTGAAATTATTGACACAGATGACCTTGAGGTTGACATTTCTTCTGGCCGCATGAATAAAGTGGTTCCCCCCAATGGCAAAGAGATCGCCGTCTCCGCTGAAAACGGTGATCGACAGATCCGGACGGGTCAAGGACAATCCGGTGGCAAAAGGGATGGCCCGGCCGTGGGTGGTATGATAAGTATCCATATTCAAATACCCGGCCACCCGCCCGGTACAGCCGATACCGGAAACAACAACCGATCGGTCAATGGGAATACCGGTCATCTTCAATCCGTTGATATAGGTGTTTAAGACCACGCCCAACCCGCAGCCTGGACACCAGATATGAGGGATTCTGCCCGGCTTCAGATACTGGTCATCAGGATGGAGGCCATGTTGTTCGTCTATGAGACGAGTCATAGCCTTTTGATCAAAAGGGACAACAGGTTGGTACCGTATCTTCATGGCAGATAATCCTTGACCGCTTCTATAATGTTCTCTGGGGTATGAATGGCACCGCCCATTAAAGGCAGAAGGACCGTCTCGGCCTGACCCTGGGCACAACGTTCCACTTCATAGGCCATCTGGCCGTAGTTGATCTCGGGTACGATGAAAGCCCTTAGCCCTTTGGCTGCCCGGCGAATCTTTTCTTCCGGGAAGGGCCATAAGGTGATCAGGCGAAGGAGCCCCACTTTTTTCCCTTCGGAACGAAGTTGTTGAACGACTTCCCGGGCCGTCCGGGAGGTGCAGCCATAAGCCACCACCACCACTTGGGCATCGGCTATTTCAATCTCTTCCGTTTGAATAATTTTTGGGGCATTGAGGCGGATTTTATCGACCAGGCGTCGGACCATCCTTTCATGCACCGTGGCAATAGTCTGCGGATATCCCTGCTCATCATGGGTCAAACCGGTGACATGGACATGATATCCCTTTCCGGCACAGGCCATGGGCGGGACGAGATCGGCGCCGGCCATAAACGGCAGATACCTTTCCGGGTTCTGAACGGGACAGACCCTGGAGACCCGATGGATTTGCTCGGGAGAAGGGATAGTCACCTTTTCAGACATGTGCCCCACCAGTTCATCCCCCATGACCAAAACCGGCAAGCGATAGATCTCGGACAAATTAAAGGCTTCAATCGTCAGGTCAAACATCTCTTGGGGCGAAGACGGCGAAAGGGCAATAACCTCATAGTCGCCATGAGATCCCCAACGGGCCTGCATGACATCGGCCTGGCCTACCAGAGTGGGAAGTCCGGTGGAAGGCCCGCCGCGCATGATATTGACGATGACGCAGGGGGTTTCGGTCATCATGCCCAAGCCGATGTTTTCCATCATTAAAGAAAAGCCTGGACCAGAAGTGGCGGTCATGGACTTGGTTCCGCCCCAGGAGGCCCCGAGGATAGCGGCCATGGAGGCAATTTCATCTTCCATCTGAATACAGATTCCCTGCACCTGGGGCAGGCGTCTGGCCATCCGTTCGGCGATTTCCGTGGCCGGAGTGATGGGATAGCCGGCAAAAAAACGGCAGCCGGCGGCGATAGCCCCTTCGGCGCAGGCCTCGTCGCCGTTGATAAAATATTCGCCGGTCAAGATTCCTGAATCAGACATGCGTGTTTGGACTTCCTATGCTTTTGAAGAACCGGCAATATCCTCAGCCGTAAGTTCTTTATATTCTTTGAGGACACTGTAGATGGCAAATTCCGGACAAATGATTTCGCAGAGATTGCAATTGACACATTCCCCCTGTTTGGTGACCAGCGGCGGATGATACCCTTTTTTATTAAATTCCGGGGCTTCTTTAAGGACCTGGTTGGGGCAGAATTCGATGCAAAACCCGCAGCCTTTACAGCGGTCCTTAATAATATGCAGTTCCCCGATCGGAATGGAGTGGGAACCGGCATCCAGCGGCAGTCTCCAGAATTTCATCCCTTATTCCTAAATTTGACGAGAAAAAATTATTTACCCAGGCTGATCAAAAAGATTTCTACTCAAGGCGGACAAGACGCTCGAAGTCGGCACCCATCCCAAAGGGCATGGGACTTTTGCATTACTTTGAAGGCGAAAAAGTTCCGAGGAATGAGGCTCGCCGCGGCGGACAGATGGGCATTCTTTCATCAGCCTGCAATAAAACCTACACAAAACCTATTTTTATATATAAATTGAAAGGACTTGTCAATAGTTATTTTTGCGAAACACCGACGTTGCTGTAATGGGAAAATTGCATGGTAAAGGTGGCCCGTCCTTGACTGGCGGAACGAAGGACCGTGGAATAGCCGAACAATTGGGACAGGGGAGCAATGGCTTGAACCTGTTGAACCTTTTTCCGGGGTAAAATTTGTTCTATCTTTCCTTTCCGGGCGTTGATATCTCCGATGACTTCACCCAGGAATTCGTCAGGTACAATAATTTCCAATTTCATAACCGGCTCAAGAAGCACCGGCTTGGCTTTAAGGCAGCCGTTTCGAAAGGCCATGGAAGCCGCCACCCGGAAGGCCATTTCAGAAGATTGGCTTTCAGTAGTCTGAGCGGATTCAAGGATGACTTTGATGTCAATGGCCGGATAACCGGACAGGACCCCGGAGGTGAAGGATTCATCAATGGAAGATTTAATAGCCTCAATCGGGGGCTGAGGTACGATATCCTCCGGAATCAGATGGAGGAACATATTCCCTTTCCCTCGGTCGTTGGGGATCAGACGTAATCGAACCCGGGCCTGATGATGGGCACCTCCCAGTTCACGATCAAAGGTTTCTTCAACTTCCACCGTTTCGGAAATGGTCTCCCGATAGACCACCTGGGGTTTGCCGATGTTCACCGACAAATTATACTCCCGTTCCATGCGGTGCAGTAAAACCTCAAGATGCAATTCCCCCATCCCGGAGATGACCGTTTGCCCCGAATCTTCATCATATTTAAAACGAAAGGTAGGGTCCTCCTGGGAGATTTTTTCCAAGACCTGGATAATCTTATCCTGCTGGCCGACAGTTTTAGGCTCGATGGCCAGGGAGATGACCGGTTCGTAAACATCAATGGCTTCCAGGATGATCGGATGCTCGAGATCGGTCAGACTGTCTCCTGTTGTGGTATCCTTAAGCCCCATCAGACCGATAATATCCCCGGCCCTGGCCTGTTCAATCCGCTCTCTCTTGTTGGCATGGATGCGCAGAATCCGGGCAACCCGTTCGCGGACATTTTTGGTCGGATTGAAAACCTCCTGACCAACATTCAGGATCCCGGAATAGATGCGCAGATAGGTCAATTTTCTTCCCTGGTCCATAATGATCTTAAAGGCCAGGCCGGCAAAGGGGGCCTGGTCTGAAGGCGGACGGGTTTCCATTTTTTGATTGATCGGATTTCGACCGCTGACCGGAGGGATGTCCATGGGATTGGGAAGAAAGTGAACGATCCCGTCCAACAGGGGCTGAACCCCTTTGTTGCGCAGAGCCGCACCGCAGAAAATGGGGACGATCTTCAGGTCAATGGTGCCTTGGCGAATAACCGCCAGGAGATCAGCTTGGGGAATTTGCTGGCCGCCCAAATACAATTCCATGATGTGATCGTCCAGATCCGCCAAGGTCTCCACTAACTGTTCCCGATAAAAAATCGCCTCATTCCGTAAAGTTCCCGGAATATCGACTGTATCGTATTCCATGCCCAGAGATTCTTCCCGCCAGCGAATCCCCTGCATGCTCAACAAATCGATGGTCCCTTGAAATTCATCTTCCCGTCCCCATGGCAAGTGGAGAATCAAGGGCCGGGCCCCCAGTTTCTCTATCATTTGTTCCACGGTGTTTTTGAAGTCCGCTCCAATACGGTCCATTTTATTGATGAAGGCGATCTTGGGTACCTGGTACTTATCGGCCTGATGCCAGACGGTTTCCGATTGGGGTTCCACCCCGCCGACGGCACAAAACACAGCCACGACCCCGTCCAGGACCCGCAGGGAACGCTCGACTTCAATGGTAAAATCAACATGACCAGGGGTGTCAATAAGATTTATGGTATGATGAAGCCACTGACAGGTGGTTACGGCTGAAGTGATGGTGATTCCCCTTTCCTGTTCCTCGGGCATCCAGTCCATAACGGCCTCCCCATCATGGACCTCCCCCATCTTGTGAGAACGGCCGGTGTAATAAAGGACTCGCTCGGTTAGCGTGGTCTTACCGGCATCGATATGAGCCATGATGCCGATATTTCTGGTTTTGCGTAAACGGGATTCCCCAGCCATTTTTTGTCGTTTCCTTTAAAAGTGGTAGGATTTTAGGCTATTTTCATGGCTTCGTCAAGTAAGGAAAAGAGATTGTTTAAATGGGGAGGGTTTGTTATAATTTTTTTATGAGATCGAAAAACAATTCAAAACTGATGGATATCTATGACCGGATGTATAATCATTTGGGTCCCAGCCGCTGGTGGCCGGGAGACAGTCCCTTAGAAGTGATGGTAGGCGCCATCCTGACTCAGAATACGGCCTGGGGAAATGTCGAGCAGGCCATCAAACGATTAAAGGCGGAAGGAGCCCTTTCCCCTTCTTTTTTACATCGGGTGGACGAGACGGTTTTATCGGATTGGATCCGGCCGGCCGGTTATTATCGCACCAAGGCCAGGAGGTTAAAAAATTTTTTTAACTTCTTTTTACATGAATATCAAGGTAAAATCCAAAAAATGCAGAATCAGCCCCTGGAATCTCTTCGCACGGAGTTGTTGGCGGTAAAGGGTATCGGACCTGAGACGGCAGACAGTATTTTGCTTTACGCCCTTAACATGCCCACCTTTGTGGTTGATACCTACACCCATCGGATCTTCTCCCGGCATCGGTTCATTGATGACGATATCGGCTACGAGGAACTCCAGGCGTTTTTTATGGATTATTTACCTTCAGACCCCCAACTGTATAATGAATACCATGCCCTTCTGGTTCGCCTGGGAAAAGAGTATTGCAAAAAAAAGGAGCCTCGATGTGATGTTTGTCCTTTGAAAGATATGGACTCTTAAGCAAATTTATAAGGAGGATAAGATGATCTATAGAAAATTCATAATGATTCTGAGTTTTGTTGTCTCTCTGGTCTTGGGGGGATGTTTGCCGACGAAAATGGTCATTGCCCTTCCGGAAGCTCCTATGACGGATCCGTCCGGAAAAATCGAACCGGAAAGACAAGCTCCTTCAGAAGAACAACTCAGGTTGGAAAAATTGAATAGGCAGTTGGAAGAAACTGAACAACGACTTTTAGAGACCCAGCGGAAAGCCGAAGAAGCCTTAAAAAAAGTGGAAAAAGCCTCGGAGAAAACTGATGAAGCCGTCAACCGAATTCTAAAGGCCCAGGAAAAGATCGAGGCCATTGACCGGAAGGAAAACCCTTGAGTCGGAAGCAGCCTTCTTCCAAGAAGTCCATAGGGTTCTATAAAAAAATGGAAGAGGATGATATTTTTTTCCTGGCCTCAGGCCTGGCCTTTAATTTGTTGATTTGTTTTATCCCTCTCCTCCTGGTTATTTTGTCCATCCTCGGCTTTTTCCTCTACTCTTCACAGGATATTCACGGGTATGTCCAGATGAATTTGGAAAAGATGCTCCCTAATGCCTCCCACAAGATGACCTCGAATATCCTGAATTTAATCAAGAACAGAAAAATAGTAGGGCTGATAGGATTTCTGGGTTTATTATGGACAGCTACACGTCTTTTTAGTTCCATCCGAACGGTGTTGGATCAAACCTTGGAATCAACTATACGACATGGGTATTTTAAAGAAAAGCTGTATGACCTGGTCATGGTTTTTATTTCCGGACTCTTTTTTTTGCTTTCCATTTTCCTGACCAACATTTTCGATCTGATAAAAACTTTTCCTGATCGAATCGGGGTCGTTTTGCCTGAAATATTTCAGAAGCCGGTTGGGGCCAACCTGGTTGGGGTGGGCGTGGGGTATTTTTTTTCTGTTTTGATGTTTTTTATCTTGTTTCGATTTCTTCCCAGTCGAAGGCCCGGCAACCGATCCGCTTTGCTCACCTCTTTGTTGATTGCCGGATTATGGGAGATAGCTAAACACCTCTTTCGTCTGTATGTGGATCTTATCAATAATTTTACCGCCGTTTACGGTTCTTTCGGGCTTTTGGTGGTCTTTATTTTCTGGATTTATTACTCCTGTCTCATTTTTGTTCTTGGTGGGGAGATCATCTGGGGCCTCGAAAGGCGGAATTGAATTCATCGGTATCCAAATTTCTATTGAATTCCTTTGAGCGTTAAATGACTTCAGAATTATTAAAAACTTTTCACTCGGAAAACCTCTCTCCCCTGGCTGATAGAATGCGTCCCCGAAATCTGGAAGAATTTGTGGGGCAGGAGCACCTGCTGGGAGAGGGCAGATTGTTACGGCGCATGTTGGAGTCGGGAAAGATCTTTCCTTTGATCTTCTGGGGGCCTCCGGGCTCAGGGAAGACCACCCTGGCCCAGATGATGGCCCGTTATACCAAGGCCCATTTCATCCAATTTTCGGCCGTCCTTTCAGGGGTCAAAGATATCCGAGAAGTGGTCAAGGAAGCCGAAGAACGATTAAAGGAGAAGGGCCAAAGGACCATTTTATTTGTCGATGAAATTCATCGTTTTAATAAGGCTCAGCAAGATGCTTTTTTGCCCCATGTGGAAAAGGGAAGCATTATCCTGATCGGAGCCACCACTGAAAATCCTTCTTTTGAGGTCATCGCCCCCTTGCTCTCCCGGACCAAAGTTCTGGTTTTAAAAACCTTAACTAGGCCGGATTTGGAGAAGATTATTCAAAGGGCCTTAAAGGATTCGGAAAGAGGACTGGGAAAGAATCAGACGAGTCTGGCCCCAGATGCCCTGGAACTGATCAAAATCCTGGCCGACGGCGACGCCCGAATAGCCCTGAACACCTTGGAACAGGCCTTGGCCTTGACTCAACCCGAGGCCGACGGCACCTGTCTGATCAGCCGGGCCATAGTGGAAGAGGCCCTGCAAAAAAAGGCCTTGCGATACGACAAGGCGGGAGAAGAGCATTACAACCTGATCTCCGCCCTCCATAAAAGCCTGCGGGGCAGTGATCCCGACGGGGCGTTATACTGGCTGGCCCGGATGCTGGATGCCGGTGAGGACCCCCTTTTTATCGCCCGGAGAATGATTCGGTTCGCTTCGGAAGATATCGGTCTGGCTGATCCCCAGGCCTTGCTCCAGGCTTTGGCAGCCAAGGAGGCCTATCATTTTTTAGGATCCCCGGAAGGTGAACTTGCTTTGGTTCAAGCTGCTGTCTATCTGGCCACTGCTCCCAAGAGCAATACCCTTTATCTGGCCGACGGCGTCATTAAAAAAGCTATTAATAAAACGGGGTCTTTGCCGGTTCCCCTACACCTCCGGAATGCCCCGACTGCCTTGATGAAAGGTTTGGGATATGGACAAGGATACCGTTATGCCCATGACTATCCGGAAGGCTTAGTGGCCCAGGAAAATCTGCCGGAGGAATTAAAAGGTCACCGATTTTATCATCCAACGGAACGAGGCTATGAAAAAACCATTAAAACCCGCCTGGAATACTGGCGGAAAAGGTTGAATTTAGAAAAAACATAGTGTTAAAGTAAATAAGACAGCAACTCAGGTAGAGAGACAGAAGACTGAAGGCCGAAGGGAATACCTCATGAAAAGATGGCAGGATTCGTCCTGGATTCAGGAAATGCAAATAGAGATCGATGCCAACCTGATGATGACCCCAATCCTGGGTGAAAAGGAAGGGATTGCCGAGGAAGAGGTAGAAAAGCTGAGTCCAGTGATTCACAACATAAACGAACAGCTTGAGGAAGAAAGAACCCAAGATCATCTTCCTTTTTTAACGATTCCCTTTAATCTGCCTCTAATCCAAAAAATAAAAAAATTCGTTCAGGGGACCAAAACCTGGGCGGAAAATTTTGTGGTTCTGGGCATTGGCGGATCGGCATTGGGGGCTAAGGCCCTCCATACGGCCCTTTCCCATCCCCACTATAACTTGTTGTCCAAAACCATGCGGAAAGGATTCCCCCGGCTCTTTGTGGCCGACAATGTGGACCCTGATGGGTTTAAGGCCTTACTGGATGTACTGGAACCTCGAAGGACTGTCTTTAATGTAATCAGCAAGTCCGGCGGAACGGCTGAAACCATGAGCCAATTTCTGATTATCAGGGATCTGCTTAAAAAAAAGCTGGGTAACCGTAAGGGAAAAGATCACCTGGTTATTACCACCGATCCGCTACAGGGAGTGCTTAGAAAAATAGCCGAAGAAGAACAATTCAGGAGTTTCGAAATTCCCTCATTGCTGGGTGGAAGATTCTCAGTCCTGTCAGCCGTGGGCTTGCTGCCGGCTGCCATGTGTGGAATCGATATCGAGGAACTGCAGGCCGGGGCCAGGGAAATGGCTGGACGCTGCCAGAATCTTTCCTTACGGGAAAATCCGGCTTATTGGTGTGCCTGTTTGTCTTTCCTGAGTTACAAGCAGATGAAAAAAAACATCAGGGTGATCATGCCCTATGGAGATGCTTTAAAAGGGATGGGGGAATGGTTTTGCCAATTATGGGCCGAAAGTTTAGGGAAGCGGTTTAATATCAAAGGTCGGGAAGTTTATAACGGTCAAACTCCGGTGACAGCCCTGGGGGCCACGGATCAGCATTCCCAATTACAGTTATACATGGAAGGACCCGCAGACAAGGTTTTTTCTTTTCTCGGGGTCAAAAATTATGCCGGACTGATTCACTTGCCTAAACTGTACCCCAAGGCGGAAGAATTGGCTTATTTGGGAGGGCATTCCCTGAACCGGTTGATTCAAACTGAGATGTTGGCCACCCGTTTATCCCTGGCCCGAAATGGGCGACCGAGTTTAACCATTACCCTGCCTAAAATCAATCCTTTTACTATTGGACAACTAATTTTCTTATGGGAATTGGAGACCTTCGTCTGCGGTCGGTTGATGGGCATCGATCCCTTAAGCCAGCCCGGGGTGGAAGAAGGAAAAAGGTTGACCTACGCCCTCTTGGGAAGAAAAGGATTTGAAAGAGAAGGCAAAGATGCGGACCTCTCCTCAAAACCAAATAAAAAATTTATTCTATAAAGAGAACTATGAAAGTTTTGCCAGAAACCACAAAGCCCTTTAAGCTGGTCAAATATTTCTTTTTGAGCAGTTTTATTGTTATGCTGATTTTTGCTGTATCCCTAAGTTTATTGATTACCCAGCGGTCCAAGGATGCTTTGCTGAAAAAAACCGAAGCCTTTGCCGTCCTTCTGGCTGAGAACCTCAATCATCAGGCATTTTTTTACTTTGTCCTGCCAATGGCCCTGCAAAGAAAAGAGGTACATCTTAGAGAACCCCAGCAATTTAGGCAATTGGATCTGATCATTCTCAATACGATCCATAGTTTTAAAATTGAAAAAGTCAACATGTATGACCCGAAAAATATTATTGCCTACAGTACCGACCGAACTCTGGTCGGCAAGAAGGATCTGGGAGGAACGGATTACAAAAAAGCCATGACTGGCAAAAGCAGTTCCCGATTTGTTTCCGAAAAGAGTTTATTAATG
The DNA here is from genome assembly GCA_963802945.1 of uncultured delta proteobacterium. Classification (GTDB taxonomy): domain Bacteria; phylum Desulfobacterota; class RBG-13-43-22; order RBG-13-43-22; family RBG-13-43-22; genus RBG-13-43-22. The sequence continues at coordinate 240,002 of CAWDKY010000015.1, read as the reverse complement.
ATTCGACCTGGGAGCGGGGCTCCGATCCGCAAATTAATCACCACCATTCCTTTTAGGGTAGAACCTACCTCAAGGCCTGATAGTCAGATTCTGGGGGTCTTTGAGATCACCCAGGATATTTCTCAAGATTATGAAGACATTATCTGGGATCAATACCTGATGGTTTTATTTTCGATTGGCCTTATGGTTCTCCTATATCTGATTCTTCTATTTATTGTCAAACGGGGAGAAGTGATCATAGAAAGAAGGGCCGAAGAAAAAAAGCAACTGGTTGACAAATTGCACCAGTCCGAACGAATGGCCACACTGGGCGAGATGATCGCTTCGGTTTCCCATGAAATCAAAAATCCCCTGGGGATTATCCGCAGTACGGCTGATCTGTTGGAAAAAAAGGTGATTCAGTTTGATCCTCAAAACCAATTGGCCTCGGTCATCCGGGAAGAAGCCGATCGGTTGAATCGCATCGTGACTGATTTTCTGGACTTCGCCCGGCCTCTGATTCCCCGGATGACCCCGGTTCGGATAGAAACCATCCTGGAAAAAAATTTACATTTTTTGGAAACGGAATTGACCCACCGACAGATAACGGTTCAGAAAGATTATCTCCCAGGGACTCAGACCATTCCAGGGGACCAGGATTTGCTCTATCGGGCCTTTTTTAATATCTTATTGAACGCCATTCAGGCAACACCCGAGAGCGGGGCCATCGGGATCAAGGTCCGGTATGATTCCCTGGGAGTGGAAATAGAGATCAAGGACTCGGGGTCGGGTCTGTCCGAGGAAGAGCTGGCCAGGGCCTTTCATCCTTTTTATACCACCAAGGAAAAAGGCAGCGGATTGGGACTGGCCATTGTCAAAAATATCATAGAAGCCCACAAAGGAACTATTCGGATAGTTAGTGCGATAGGAGGGGGAACATCCGTGTTAATACGATTGCCTGGGAAGGGGGCTCATTTCTAAATAGCCTGCATCGGTTACCCATTTTAGGGATTAGGGTCGATCCAAAGAGGGAGATGATAAGAGAAAGTGACCGCCAGATTCTCTCCATAAAAGCTCTGAATCTCGTGTAACTGGGTAATGATTTTTGTACGAACATACGAGTAAACCAAATTCTGGAGTATTTTAAATATTCACCCAAGATATCCAGTTTACGATCATTAGGAATGAAACGGATGACTGAGATGGTCCCATCGGGGAAATAGGAGACCCTGAAGGAAAGAGACGTTGGCCACTTTATTCAAAAATTACTTTACCTAAAGAGGGAACTGGGAGGAGAACGAGGGACACTTTCCATATTTTTCATCAAAGCATGCCCGCCCCGGAAGAAAACGGAGGACTTGAGGTTAACACCCAAAGGTTTCGCCCTTCTCAAGCATTCGTAACGTTACCATGGGGAAAAGTTTGAAAAATTAATTTCTTGAAACTTTCTTGGAAAGGAGAAAATATGAAAACCATTTTTCAGGCCTTGGCCAAGTACAACAGCAGCGTTGATCAGAGTATAATAGAATTACTTGAGTCTTTAAAAGAAGAAATGATCATGGCCAAAACGAAGGCTTTTTTCCCGTCGATCTTTGACACTTTGTTTCATGTCTTCTTCTCTGATCTTTTTTGGTTAAAACGGCTTAGGGACGCCTTTAAAGAAAGCAATGCCTTAACCGTCAGCAACCTCCTTGCCTTGGAAGGCAAGAGTTTGCGAAAAGAAATTGAGGCCAATTATACAAAATTATTTGCCTATAGGAAACAAATCGATAAGGTGATCCTACAATTTATTGAAGAACTCGATGAAAACAAACTGAAGTCTGTTTTTAAATATAAAAATTTTAAAGGAGAAGATATGGAGAACATCTTATGGAAGATTCTTCTTCAGTGGTTTAATCATCAAACGCACCACAGGGGTCAGATCTCCGTTTTGCTGGATATGCTTGGGGTAGATAATGATTACTCCTCAATGCTGGGTCGGATATAGAGGACGCTACCTTCCCTCTGGACTAACGATTTCTCTGGACCAAATTCGGTATATCGGCGATCAAATCAAAAGAATGGCCTCATAACCAGTTGAGGTTTTTTTCTGATTTTATATATAATTTAGAATTTGAGGATTAGGGGATTGAATTTCTAACCCATTGATTTGAACCCTCGACTCCTTTCCCCTTTAAATCTCAACAAGTTTCAACTCAGGTGACTATGAAAAAAAGAAGTTATTGGATAGGCTTGGTGATCAGTATTTTCTTCTTGTGGTTGTTCCTAAGAAAAATTGATCTCAGAGGAGTTTGGGAAACCTTCAAAAACGTGGAGTATATTTATACCGTCCCTCTCATGCTAATTAATTTATTTTCTCTTTGGATCCGAGCTAAACGATGGGAGTATCTATTACGTCCCCTAAAAAAAATCCGGATGTGGGAATTGTTCAATGCCACGACTATTGGTCTTATGGCTAATAATATTTTTCCGGCTCGAGTGGGAGAATTTGTCCGGGCCATTGTCTTGGGTCATCGGGCCAAGATCAGCAAAACCGCTTCCTTTGCCACCATTGTTGTTGAGCGGTTGTTTGACGGCTTTACGGTTCTTTTTTTGTTTTTGGTCGTCATTTTTTTTATGTCTTTTCCTCCGGATCGTTCTTCCGTTTTTACCCAGGGTGCTATTAAGACAATCGGGTTATTGAGTTTTTTCTTTTATACCTCGGTCCTTATCTTTTTACTGTTGCTGCGTTTTCAGAACCGAAGGGCCAATCAAGTCATTTCCTTTTTTTTAAAAAAACTGCCTGAAAAAATCTCCAATAAAATTACAAAACAAATTAATTCCTTTGTTTCCGGTTTGGATGTCTTGAAAGAGGCCAAAGATATCTTGATTATCATTTTTTATTCCTTTTTTCTTTGGCTGATGCTGTCTTTTTCCCTCTATCTCCTTTTTGTCGGTTTTCATTTGCCCTTATCCCTCTGGGCGTCCGTCTTTTTAGAGGTGGTTTTGGTTTTTGGAGTAACCCTGCCCTCGGCACCGGGATATGTTGGGACCTTTCATTGGGCTTGTGCCGCCGGGTTGATCCTATTAGGCGTAGAGGCCAATCAGGCTAAAAGTTTTTCTCTGGTCTTGTGGATATGCAATTTTTTACCAGTTACCGCATTAGGACTTCTATTACTCTGGAAAGAAGGGTTATCTTTCAATGTATTACAAAGATCGGAGAAATAAGGAGTATCGGATTTGCCCCGTCAAGTTGGAGACATAGCTTCGGCCTTGGCCTATCAGGTTAAAAAAGAAATTGCCGAAAATTATTTTGGTACCCGTAAAATCCTGGAGGAAGAACGTAATGACCTCATCCGTCAGGAGAAAAAATTAGAAAAGGCCAGTCAGCAAGAGGTCCTGCCGATACTGATCAGGATTCATCACCTATTTATGGGGGAAGAGGAAGGCCAATCTTTTTTAGACCTGCTACAAAGAGGGGATTTAATCGAATCGGCAAAACAGGCCATCCAAGACCGAGGCATCAATCCTTCTCCGATACCGTCTGACTTTCCCTTTGCCTTTACGGCTAAAGGGAAATATAAAAGCCTGATTTTTACCTTATATCATATGGCCAAAGCCAAAATAGATGAACTTTTGGAGGAATTTAATATCCTGCAAAAGCAGGCAGCCCTTTTTAATGAGGATCTGACTAAATTCAAATCCAGTTACAGTTTGCCCGATATTTTGTCTTTAATTAAATCCATTGAAGGCGCGGATGGCTTGAAAGGGGTGTTGGGCGAGAATACCGATCCTCGGTCCGTACCCTTGTTAGAGGAGAAATTACTCCTGAGACCGCTCGATTTTTCCAGAGAAAAAGTGCTTGTTCTTCGGGCCTTGCCCAACGTAACCGAGATTCAAGAGCCTTTGAATCGTCTCATCGACCAAACCTTCCAAACCCATCGTTCGGAAATTAAAAAAGCATTAAGAGATAAATCATCATAATGCGCCCCTTGGCAGAATATATCGGACACCCAGATCGACTCATCTTGTTTTTTGTGGCCTTAAGAAGGTCCCTGATACAAATCGGCGTAGTGGTCCTGATATTTTCCATTGCCGGATACGCCTTTGCCAAAACGATTCTGAATTTTTTACAAATGCATACCGGAGTTACTCTGGCCTACTACGGGCTTTCAGAAACTTTCTTCGCCTTACTCAACATCGCCTTATTTTCGTCTTTGTTTGTGACCATGCCGTTTTTGCTGTTTAAGATTCTGGCGGCCCTGCGGACTGTCTTCCCTTCTTTTTCCCGGAAGATCATGATCGGCTTCTGGCTCGGAGCAGTCTTCCTGTTCTATCTGGGATCTGGTTTCTGTCTTTTTATTACTCTTCCTTTTGGGGTTAAATTTCTTTTAAGCTATCAGGGGGCTCATATAGAGGCCCTTATTTCCGTAAAAAAGTTTATCTCTTTTTGTCTCCTTTTTATCTTCGCTTTCGGGATCATCTTTGAACTGCCTTTGACCATGATCCTTTTAGGCCGAATCGGTCTGGTGAAGGTGGGTTTGTTAACCAGGTACCGAAGCTATTCTATTTTAATCATCGCCATTCTGGCGGCGGTTTTGACCCCTACCCCCGACGCTTTCAATATGATGCTGATGGCCGTTCCTCTTTATCTGCTCTTCGAAATCGGCATATTAGGGATGCGAATCTGGGGAGAAAAAGAGTCTTAACCTTTCTTCTCTATAGTTTCCTCATAAAAAAAATTCAGGAAGATACCCAGTACAAGGTCTTCAATCTTAAATTTTTTAATCATGGATAAGGGGAAGGAGACTGTCCGGAAACTGATTGAAATAGGACCATCCTTAATCCAATAAAAACTTGACAAGGTTTGCAATTATTATAACATATTAAGAGAAATAGATTTTCAAATTTTCTAATCTGAAGCGGGGATATCGGGGTTTCTAATTCCAAACAACGGAGGACAAACCCATGTTAGTTAAAGAATGGATGACCAGCGATGTCATGACCATAGAGGAAGATACTTCTATGATGAAAGCTTTTCAGATTATGAAAGAAAACAGTATCCGACGTCTTCCGGTCATGCGCCAGGGGAAATTGATTGGAATAGTGACAGATCGGGACATTAAGGACGCCTCTCCTTCCAAAGCCACCACCTTAGATATTCACGAATTATATTATTTGCTTTCGGAATTAAAAATCAAAGATATTATTAAAAAAGAGATTATTACTATAGGCCCGGAAGAAACGGTGGAAAAGGCGACCGTCAAGATGCTGAAGTATCGAATATCTGGATTGCCGGTAGTTGACGATTCAGGAAGTGTGGTCGGGATCATCACCCAGAGAGATATCTCTAAGGTCTTGGTCTCCCTGTCCGGCATTTACCGAGGAGGAATCCAGTTAGCCTTTAACTTGGAAGATCGACCCGGCTCCATAAAAGAGGTGGCCGACATGATAAGAGAACATGGCGGCCAAATGGTTAGTATCCTGACCTCCTATGATAAAGGTGAGGAAAATTGCCGTAATGTGTATATCCGAATCAAAGAACTTCCTGAAGACAGAATAAAATCTTTAACTCAAGAGTTGGACAAGAACTTCATTCTCCTTTACATGGTCAAAGATTCGCTTAAAGACGTTTAACCTTTCCTAACCCTACTCGTCGAATGAGAGCTTTGAAAAACGTCCCCTTTTGCCCAATCTCTGTGTCAGACTCAAATTTTAATCCTCAAAATACTAAATGTATTCCTCTGGTTAAAATCTTCGTCTTCCTTGACCTTGAACAAAATTGAACATTTTTCAAGGCACTCATAAGAGCTCTTTGACCTCTGGAGCAGAGGGAAAGGGGTTTTTAATTTTTCTCTTCCTCCTTAAGGAAAGGCCCTTCTCGAACTCCTTTATGTTCCTCCGACACGTCCTGAAATGCCCCTGAATCTTTTTCTTGGATTTTTAGAACTGGAAATTCTTGAGCCGGTATTTGGGCAAGGGCTTTCTGAAAAAATTCCAAAACAATAGGACTGGCCGCTTGGGCCCCGGTTTCCCCAGGTCCTAAAGGAGTAAAATCATCAAGGCCTACCCAGACACCGGCCGTATATTGGGGGGTGAATCCGATAAACCAGGCATCACGGAAGTCGTTGGTGGTTCCGGTCTTGCCGGCCACTGGTTTTCCAAGGGCCTTTAATCTCCAGCCGGTTCCTTCTTTAACGACGGCTTCAAGAAGCTGGTTCATGGTATAGGCGGTAGGGGTTTTCATGACCTGTTCTGCCTTGGGGGGATAAACATAGATAGAACGTCCATGGCGATCGGATATTTGTTGAATAAAATAAGGGGGCACTCGTTGCCCTAAGTTGGGAAAACAATTATAAGCCGTAACCATCTCCCAAAGGGAAACCCCGGAAGTACCCAGGGCCAGAGAAAGATTGGGGTATAAAGGAGAGGAAATCCCTAACCGTTGGGCGAATTGAATCGCATAGGAAATCCCGATTCGCTGGAGGATTTTGATAGAAATAATATTCCGGGACTGAATTAAGCCTGTCCTTAAGGTCGTTGGACCAAGAAACTTGTGATCGAAATTATGCGGGACCCAAGCAGGCGGCCCTCTAAAATAGATCGGACTGTCCATGATGACCGTAGCCGGGGTAAGACCTTTTTCAAGGGCAGCGGCATAAATAATGGGTTTAAAAGAAGAACCCGGCTGACGTCTGGATTGTACCGCTCGATTAAATTCCGTCTGTTCATAATTTTTACCCCCGACCAGGGCCTTGACTGACCCGGTCCGGGTTTCGATACAAAGGAGGGCGCCCTCCACTTGATTCTGATCCAACATCGTCAAAGAATAACGGACCGGATCCCAGCGCAGACGAACGACGTCTCCGACCTTCAGTGCAGGTGCCGGAGGAGGGGTTTCTTTTTTAACCGGCCCTTCATCATCCCCTTGGCCCTTGACCTGGGAGGATGAGGCCTTTGTCTGGGGCAGGGGTAAGACCGTCCATTCCTGGCCCAGACAGACTTTGGCGGTCTGGGCGAATAGATCTATTTTAACTACTACTCCGTCGATAAATCCAGGTCGCTTCCTGTTTTCTTTAGGGATGGGCTGGTCCAGTTTAGGACAATATTCGTCTATTTTATCCAGGGGGACACTTTTGATGGCTTTGGTGTAAATATGGCGACTCTGGATAGCCTGTGTCCCATTGAGTACGGCTTCCTGGGCTGCCTTCTGGAAGGAGAGGTCCAAGGTGGTTTGGACCACCAGACCGGCTTTCAATACAAATTCCGAACCCCAGGTCTGAAATAAATATTTTCGAACCAGATCTGTAAAATGGGGGGCTATGGTCAAAGTAGGATCTTGGGCATTGGCATAGAACACAGGGGTTTCGGCAACGGCTTGGGATTCGCTTTCGGAAATAAAGCCCTCCTCGGCCATCCTCTTGAGAACATATAGCTGTCTTTCCTTGGCCCTTTGGGGATGAAGCAAAGGAGAATACCGGCTGGGGGCTTGTGGAAGACCGGCCAGGAGGGCACTTTCGGATAAGGTGAGATCCCGGGCTTTTTTCCCGAAATAGGTCTGGGCCGCTGCTTCCACCCCATAAGCCCCATGACCCAAATAGATCTGGTTTAGATAAATATAAAGGATATCCTCCTTGGACAGATTTCGATCTAAGCGATAGGCCAGGACGGCCTCCTTGATTTTCCTAGAAAGGTTTTTTTGAGGAGAAAGCAGGAGAGATCTGGTAACCTGTTGCGTAATAGTGCTTCCGCCCTGAACGATCTCACCGGCCCAGATATTTTTCCACAGGGCACGTATAATGCTCAAAAAATCTAACCCTCCATGCTTAAAAAAACGGGCATCTTCTGAAGCGACAAAGGCCTGAATCAAATGAGGAGGCAAGTCGGAAAGAGAGACCAGGATTCTTTTTTCTTTGAAAAGGTAACCGATAATAGTCCCATCGGTTGATAGAATCCGGGTGGTCAGAGGAGGGTTGTAATCGTCCAAAGTTTTTATGTTCGGCAACTGGAACAGCAGGATCAGGTAAAAAACACCTGCCAGGCAGGAGGTGATAAAAATAAAGGCCAATAGAAATAGAATGAACTTACTTAATAGGTTCCAGCGTTTTTTGGGCTTGGAATGAATATGGGAGTTAGAGGAAGGTGAAGGCATTTTCTAAAGGAGTCGGCGGTCTAAATTCCGGTATTGGATGGCTTCTGAGACATGATTTGGACTTATGTTTTCCTCATTTTCCAAATCGGCAATGGTCCGGGAGATTTTTAAGATGCGATGATAGGCCCGGGCACTCAATCCCAGATATTCCATGGCCTGTTCCAGAAGACTTTGGGAATCAGGAGAAAGGGCACAATACTTTTTTATCAATCTCGGTCCCATCTGGGCGTTGCAAAATAGGCTTTTATTTGAAAAACGGCTTTTTTGCCTTTCTCTGGCGGCCTTGACACGATTCCGGATGGTTTCCGATGGTTCTCCATCAGATTGACCGGCCAATTCTTTGAACTTAACCGAGGGAACCTCTACATGGAGATCAATACGATCCAACAGGGGCCCGGATATTTTTGATTTATAGCGTCGGATTTGTGGATAGGTGCAATGACATTCCCGCAGGGGATCGGAGAGAAATCCGCAAGGGCAGGGATTCATGGCCGCCACCAGCATAAAACGAGCTGGATAGGTCAGCGAGGTGATCGCCCGGGAAATGGTCACCCGACCGTCCTCAAGGGGCTGCCGAAGGACTTCCAGGACGTTTTTTTTGAATTCAGGTAATTCGTCTAAAAAGAGCACCCCGTTATGTGCCAGGCTGACTTCACCAGGTCGGGGTATTTGACCGCCTCCGATCAAGCCGGCATCGGAGACCGTATGATGAGGAGACCTGAAAGGCCTGGAGGTGATCAGGGCCTGATCTTCCGGCATCAGGCCTATTACGCTGTAAATTTTTGAGGTTTCCAGGGCCTCTTCAAATGTCAGATCAGGTAAGATAGAAGGAAGCCTTTGGGCCAGCATGGTTTTTCCTGAACCGGGAGGGCCAACCATAATAATGTTATGGCCTCCGGCAGCTGCAATTTCCAAGGCTCGTTTGACATGCTCCTGCCCTTTCACCTCATTAAAATCAAAAGGATAATCCTGAAGAAAAGAAAAAGGCCGGCTTTGATCCCGATGCAAGGGGCCGATAGATGGAATGCCTTTTAGAAATTCAGCCACCTGCCCTAAGGTCTGGGCCGGAATGATCTCAATGCCTTCTACGACCGAGGCTTCCAAAGCATTGGCCTCTGGAACAATCAATCCGCGAAAACCGTTATCTTTAACGGATAAAGCCGTCGGTAATGTCCCCCGAATCGGTTTGATTTCTCCATTCAGGGAAAGTTCTCCTAAGATCAAGTACGACGACACGATGGAGGAAGAAAGTAATTCTGTGGCCGCAAGAATACCTATGGCTATAGGAAGGTCAAAAGCCGACCCTTCTTTTTTGATATCGGCCGGAGCCAGATTGACGGTAATCCGGTGGCTGGGAAATTCAAAGCCAGAATTTTTAATGGCCGATTTGACCCGGTCCTTACTTTCCCGAACAGCGCCTTCCGGCAATCCAACCGTGGAAAAGGACGGTAATCCTCTGGCAATATCGACCTCAACCTGAACGATATAAGCATCAATCCCGGCAATGGCACTGCTGAAAATTTTGGCAATCATCGGCTTTGGTCAATCCGTAGCATTAGTTTTTTTAACATAATTTATAGAAAAAAAGAAGAAATCTTTGCCAAGGAAGTTCTTCCAATAAAACAGTTATGTTTTAAAGAAAAGCGTTTACATTTAGGAGGAAATGAATTATAAATAGTAATTTAATCCAGAAAGATACTTTCAGGAAGGAGCTATCGTGGCCAGAGTTACCATTGAAGATTGCCTTGAGCAAGTTCCCAATCGGTTTTCGCTGATTCATCTTGCATTTCAAAGGGTTAAACAATTACGATCGGGGGATTCTCCTGGAATCCAGTCAAAAAATAAAGAAGTGGTTGTGGCCCTCAGGGAAATTGCTGCCGGGAAAGTGGATTTTCCTTTCGAGAAAGAGTTAAGTATTGGAAGAAGAGAGATAGGAAAGGATAGTGGAAAAAAAGGCGGGAAAGCTCTCCCCTGACAAGCTTGAGAATCGGAATCCTCTCCCTGACTTAAAGGATTGGAGTCATGTAGATCCTAAAGGCCGGGCCCGGATGGTGAATGTCAGTGCCAAGAAGATAACCCGACGGGAGGCCATAGCTTCGGGGACCGTCCGGATTAAAGCTGAAACCTTAAAAAAGATTGAAAATAATTCCCTTCGAAAAGGGGATGTGCTGAGTGTGGCTAAGGTTTCGGCCATTATGGCCGCCAAGAAGACCCACGATCTTATTCCTATGTGTCATCCGCTTCAGATTACCGGAGTGGAAATCTCCTTTACGCTGGCAAAAAATCCACCCCGGGTCGTTATACTGGCTAAAGTTCAGGCCAGCGACAGAACCGGGGTAGAAATGGAGGCCTTGACAGCCGTGGCCGTAGCAGCCCTGACGATTTATGATATGTGTAAGGCCATTGATCGAGGGATTCAGATTACAGAGCTCGGTTTGATTAGAAAATCAGGAGGGAAGAGCGGACTTTACCTAAGGAGAGAATTTTCTCAAGCCAATCATCGGGTAAAGGGATAGGAGAAGAATAATGAACGCCAAAAAAACTGCTTTTTTCAAAAAACTCCTGCAGGAACAAAGGAAGGTCTTGATTCAGGAAGCTCAAAAAACAGTTAGCGGAATGACTGACACCAAAGAAAATTTTCCCGACCCGACCGACCGGGCCACTTTGGAATCGGATCGCAACTTTCTCCTCAGGATAAGGGGGCGGGAACGGAAGCTCATATTAAAGATTGAGGAAGCCCTGGAGCGTATTGAGGATGGAAGTTTTGGGATCTGCGAAAAATGCGGTGAGGATATTTCCGAGCAGCGTTTAAAAGCCAGACCGGTCACAACCCAATGTATCGACTGCAAGAAAAAAGAAGAAGCTATGGAAAAGGCCCGCGGGGACTGAATGCCCTTTCTTTTTCTCCTGCCAGATCTTCCCTTCTCCCTTAAGCCATGAAGAGGCCGTTAAAACATGTTTAAAAAAAGAATGCAGTTATTTCAATCCTTATTTCTTTTTAACGATCTCTTTATCCTCACGGTTTGTTGGATTTCAGCTTTTTATATTCGATTTTATACCCCCTTTATCCCGGTGACCAAAGGCATCCCTTTGCTTAGAGATTATTTGATCCTGCTTTTTTTTACCCTCATCATCTGGATAGTAACCCTTCATCTCACCGGGGTTTACAGATATTTTTTTAATCGAACTCAGGAAGTCATGGCCCTGTTTAGAGCCAATTTCATCGCCTTGATGGTCCTGGTTTTTATTACCTTTTTCTTTCAAAGAACCGAATTTTCCCGCTTGGTCTTTCTCTATTTTAGTCTCCTGAGTCTTCTGTTCTTATCTTTGAGCCGGATGTTTTTAAAAGGCTATTACCTCGATCTGCAAAAAAAACATCTCCGTTCGGAAAGGGTCTTGATTGTTGGAACCCGGAAATTGGCCCAAGATGTAGCCGAAACCATCAGGAAGCATCCTGAATTAGGCCTTACAATCAATGGTTTTTTAACTCGGGTGTCTCAAAAGGTAGGGACATATATCCAGGGGATCGAGGTGCTGGGATTGTATGAAGAAATTGATCAGGTGATCCAAAACCAGGGAATTAATCTGGTCATCTTTGCCTTGTCCTTAACCGCCCATCAGAATCTGGAAGAACTTCTGAACCGGATTCGCAACGAACTGGTAGATATCAAAATCGTTCCTGATTTATATCGGTTTATCAGCCTGCGGGGCGGAGTGGAAGAATTTGAAGGTCTGCCCTTTATTAATTTAAGGGAATCCCCCATGGTCGGCTGGAATCGAATCCTGAAAAGGTCTTTCGATATTCTCCTGGCCGGTCTGGTTCTGATTTTGTTTTCTCCCTTGCTGTTGTTGATTGCCTTGGCCGTCAAGGCCACCTCTCCAGGCCCGGTATTCTATCGTCAGACAAGGATGGGTCTGGACGGTCGCATTTTTGAAATGTTGAAATTCCGTTCCATGGTAGTTGGAGCGGAAAAGGAAAGCGGACCGATTTGGGCCCAGAAGGAAGATCCCAGGCGGACTCTTGTGGGTCGCATAATAAGAAAATTCAGCTTGGATGAACTGCCGCAGCTTATTAACGTTTTAAGAGGAGAGATGAGTCTGGTCGGACCGAGACCGGAGCGTCCGGAGCTGATCCAAAGTTTCAAAGACAAGATCCCCAAATATATGTTGCGCCATAAGATGAAAGCTGGCATGACCGGCTGGGCCCAGATTCACGGCTGGCGGGGCAACACCTCCTTGGAAAAACGGGTCGAATTCGACCTGTATTATATTGAAAACTGGTCTCTCCCCTTGGACTCCAAGATTTTGATCAAGACCCTTTGGAAGGGGGTATTCAGCAAAGAAGCCTATTGAAACAGAAGCCAGCAGACAGAAGTCAGAATCCAGAATAGAGGATAGAAAATGGCTTCCAAGTGCTCCAATCATTCAACCCTGTCGGTGTTTTTTTATTCTGGCTTCTGAATTCTGACTCCTGGCTTCTTAGATTAAGAATGTTCTCATTGATCCGACAACATATCCAGGAATTGATCCGTTACCGGAGTCTGGTGAACAGTCTCGTGGTCCGAGAACTCAAGGCCCGCTATCGAGGTTCTTTTTTAGGCTTCTTGTGGACTTTCCTGAATCCACTTTTACTGTTAGCGGTCTATGCCCTGGTGTTTAATTTTTACCTTAGAATTCGGATAGAACATTATGCCGGATTCATGTTTGTCGGGTTACTCCCCTGGATCTGGTTTTCCTCTTCTTTGCTGGAGGGGACCAGCTCGATTACCGCCGGCGGCAGCCTGGTTACCAAGGTCCTCTTTCCCAGTCAGGTCCTGCCGGTCGTTAAGATTTTGGCCAACTTGTTAAACTATTTATTGAGTCTGCCGATTCTCTTCGCATTCCTATGGGTCATGGGGGTCTATCAAGGGTGGCCCCTGCTCTGGCTGCCGTTGATCCTTTTTCTCCATTTGTTGTTTATCGAAGGATTGGTTTTGATACTGGCTACTATCAATGTCTTTTTCAGGGATGTCCAACATATCCTGGCTAATTTTTTAACCCTTTTGTTTTTTTTAACCCCCATTCTCTATCCCCTTTCCCAGGTACCGGCCCCTTTTAATAAATGGGTGAAGCTCGTTCCCATGACCCAAATCACATTGTCCTACCAGGACATTTTTTTTTATAACCGAAACCCGGACCTGCGAATTCTCCTGGCCTTTCTGGTCCTGTCACTCATTCTATTAGGGATCGGCATGTTCTTTTTTGAACGGTATAAAGAAACCTTTGCCGAGAAGGTATAATCCATCTATGCCCCCAGCCGTTGTCTTAAAAGGGATTTCCAAAGGATTTAAACAAACCAATCTGCGGCGGGATTATATTACTTTGAAATCCCTGCTCCTGAATCCCTTTTCCGGAAAAGGCAGAAGCCAAAGAAGAAACCAGGGTTGTTTTTCAAAATCTGGATCTGGAAATTCCCCAGGGAATCAGCCTGGGGGTCATCGGGCGGAACGGGTCCGGAAAAAGCACGCTTCTCAAGATTATGACCGGAATTTATAAACCGGATTCCGGGACGGTTCGGATGAACGGGCGGGTCTCCTCCCTGATTGAATTGGGAGCGGGATTTCATCCGGAATTCACCGGCCGGGAAAATGTTTTTATTAACGGGACCATTCTGGGATTAAGCCGCAAAGAAATTGAAAAACGGTTTGACCGGATCGTTCGTTTTGCCGAATTGGAATCCTTTATTGATGTTCCGGTCCGGACCTATTCCTCGGGTATGTATGTGCGTTTAGGGTTTTCCGTGGCCGTCAATGTGGACCCGGATATTTTGCTGGTGGATGAAGTCCTGGCCGTGGGGGATGAATCCTTTTCCCGAAAATGTATTGACCGGATGACGGCCTTCAAGAAAGCCGGGAAGACCATTGTCCTGGTGACCCATGACCTGCCGACCGTGGAACGGTTTTGCGATCAGGCCTTGTGGCTGGACTCGGGATGTATCCGGGCCCAGGGAGACCCTCGTCAGGTGATAGACGCCTACCGGCAGGAAGTGGCCCGAAGGGATGATGAACGTTATAAGGAAGAACAAGCCCAGGCGTCCTTAAGCGAGGCGGAAAGATATGTTTCCAGAGATCGGTGGGGGAATGGGGACATCGAAATTACCCGGACTCCGGATATTGGACAGCCAAGGCCGGGATAGACACGTTTTTCAGGACGGAGAAGACATACTCATAGAAATGCATTTTCAGGTTCATCGCCCCACCCCGGATGTCGTTTTCGGTATAGCCGTTGTTGATGACAAAGGGGCCTGCTGCTATGGGACCAACACCGATCTGGATGAAATGGTGCTTCCGCCCCTTCAAAAAACTGGCCGAATCGGGATTAAGCTCGAGCAGGTCCATTTGATAGAAGGTAACTATTTGTTGGATGTGGCGGTTCATGCCCGGGACGGACATAATTACGATTATCAAAGCGGCTGTATCTCCTTTTCCGTCCGTTCAGCCAAAAAAGATGCCGGGATTTATCGAATCCCCCATCGCTGGATTGTGGAATAGGGCACAACAAAATAGATAAAAAATATCATTTCGAGTTACGGGATACGGGCTGGGAAATCAAACCCTTTTTAGCAACAACTCGCAACACGTAAGAGGGATTAAAGTAGAATTAACTCCTCAAGATATCGGGTGAAGGAATTTAAATGGAAAACAACAACCAACAAAAAGAAAAAGTGGACGTTGACCGTATCATGGAGAGCGTCCTACATCGGATTGAAGAGAAAAAGCAAAGCGGCAGATATTCTCCTGAGGATTTGGAAAAAATTGACCGAATGACCCTACAGATCCAATCTGAAGATTCGGATTTTCAGGAAGGGGATATTCAATATCGTTTATCACAGATTAATTATCTGTGCGACACCCGAAAACCTCCGGAACTCTCCTCGCATCGTAAGGCCCTGGGGCCCCTGATCACCGGATTCAAAAAGGTGATCCGCAAACTTACCGAACCTTATATTCAGGTGGTGCTCAAACGCCAGGTGGAATTTAATGTGGAACTGGTGCGTCTGTTAAATCAAATGGTTTTGGATTTTCGTTTTCACTGGTCCGCCCTGGAAAAACAACTGGCCCTTTTGGAAAAAAAGGGGGAACAGACAACCCAATCCTTAGAAGCCATCCCTCAGGAACTTAAAGCCCAAAAAAATGTATTTGAAGATGTATTGTCAAGAATTAAAGAAATGAAAAACCCATCGGTTGGAATAGACAGCCGAGTGGATGATTTGAAATCAAGAGTCAGAGAGCCGGAATATGTGCGTTTTGAAGACCTGCATCGGGGCAGCGAAGAAGCCGTCAAATGGAAGCAGAAGAATTATCTGCCCTATTTCCAAGAAAAAGGGCCTGTTCTGGATATCGGCTGCGGCCGGGGGGAGTTTTTAGAACTCTTAAAAGAGGCCCGAATCCCGGCCTCAGGAGTGGATACCAATCAGGAAATGGTCCGCCAATGCCGGGCCAAAGGTCTGGAGGCAGTTCATAATGACGGACTGGTCTATTTAAAGGGTTTGTCGGATCAAAGTTTAGGCGGGATATTTTTGTCCCAGGTTATTGAACACCTGGATCCTGAAACGCTCCGGGAATTGGTCAGGGTCGGTTTTGCCAAGCTGCGTCCCGGAGGACTCCTTTTGGCTGAGACGATTAATCCCCAGTGTCTGACCATCTTCAGCGGGGCCTTCTATTTGGACCTTTCCCATAAAAATCCGATCCATCCCGAGGCGGCCCGCTATCTCTGGGAATCTCTCGGATTTCGCCAGGTGGAACTTCTCTATGTTTCTCCTTTTCCCGAGGAAATGAAGCTTAAAGAAATGGTTCGCCGGGAGGATGATTCCTATGAGGATGAACTGGCCCGGGTCTTAAACGAAAACGTCCGGGGTCTCAATGTCCTGTTGTATGGATTTCAGGATTATGCGGTGTTGGGATATAAATAGGCAGGAGGCATAAGGCAAAAGGTTTTAGGCCATAGGTGCAAAAAAAATACTTAGGGCCAGTGACTCCCACCTCACATTAACAAAACAATCAAAATAGACCAAACAGACCAGAAGAATCGAAATGAAAATTGCCTTTATCTGCCCCTGGTATGGGCTGGATATCCCTGGAGGGGCTGAAGCCGAGGCCCGGAGAACCATAGAGAACCTCCATCAGCGGGGAATTTCGGTGGAGGTCTGGACGACCTGTGTTAAGGACTTTGAAGGGAACTGGTCGCGAAATTATTATCCGGCCGGAGAGACCCAAGCCAACGGCGTACCGGTCACAAGGTTCCCGGTCAGCCCGCGAAACGGGGAACTTTTCAGTGCCCTGAATCGCCGCATCATGACCGGAGAGAAACTTTCCTACCAGGAGGAAGACCTCTTTTTCCAGCACATGATCAATAGCCCCTTGCTTTATCAGCACATCCGACTTCATGGCCTGGGAACTCTTTTATTTTTTATCCCTTACCTTTTCAGTACCACTTATTATGGGGCAGGGATATACCCGAATCATTCTTTCATTATCCCCTGCCTTCATGATGAAGGTTATGCTCATCTCGAAATCCTGGGTGAGTTGTTCCACCGGGTGCGGGGAATGGTTTTTCATACCCAGTTTGAGCGGGATCTGGGTCGGCGTTTATATGGCTTAACTGAGACGCAAACCCATCTTTTCGGCGAAGGGATTGATACGGAAGTAAGCTCCGATCCTGAAAGATTTCGCCAAAAATTTCAAATCAAAGATCCTTACCTGCTTTATGCCGGCAGAAGGGATGCTGGGAAAAACACCCCTTTGTTGATGAATTATTTCGCCCTGTTTAAAAAACGCAACCCTTCCAACCTAAAGCTTCTTTTAATCGGGAATCTTCCGGTACAAATTCCCATCGACAGTCAGGAAGACATATTAGATCTGGGCTTTGTCTCCAGACAGGATAAATATGATGCCTATGGCGGGGCCGAGGTTTTTTGCCAACCTTCGGTGATGGAAAGTTTTTCCATTGTCATCATGGAAGCCTGGCTGTGCGGGACCCCGGTCCTGGTCAACGCCCATTGTCCGGTAACCGTAGAACACTGCCAGAACAGTCAGGGAGGATTGTTTTTTAAAGATTACCTGGAATTTGAAGGATGCCTACAGGAGATGAGAGACAACCCTGATTTGGCCAAGGCCATGGCCCGAAACGGGAAGGAATATGTCCTCTCCCATTTTCATTGGGGTTTGATCAGCGGGCGGTATATCCAATTGATCAGAAAAACCTGGCAGGACCTGGAAGGCAGCGGGGAATCCGAGCAGAAGGAGAAACCCATGAAAAGCCATCAAAGGCTGTCAGAAATCTCTATTCACCAGATGCTTCCCGATTTCAGTTACGGTGATGCTATTGGCAACGATGTCTTGGGCATCCAGAAGGTCCTGAAAGATTGGGGTTATGATTCTGAAATTTACGCCCAACACGTCCATTCCAGATTAGCCGGCATAGCCCGTCCTTTTCAAGAATATCAACAAATCGGCTCTCCTAAAAAAATCTTGATCTTTCATTTCTCCATCGGTTCCGAACTCTCGGAGTTTGTCAAACGACTTCCGGATCGAAAAATCCTGATTTATCACAATATCACCCCTCCGCACTTCTTCAAAGGGATCAATGCCGAAGTGGAAAGGCGCTGCGCTTGGGGCTATGAAGAATTAAAAAAACTGGCTCCTTATTTTGACCTGGGTTTAGGGGTGTCCGATTTTAACCGTCAGGACCTGGAACGGGCGGGATTTCGGAAGACCGGTGTTTTGCCCATTTTTTTGGATTTCAAAAATTATCATCTGGCCCAAGAGGTAGCCCTTAAAAAAAGTCTTCAGGATGGCAAGGTCAACATCCTTCATGTCGGCCGGCTGGTTCCTCAGAAAAAGATCGAAGACCTGATCAAGGTTTTTTACCTGTTTCAGAAACGCCTTTTTCCCGAAAGCCGTTTGATTTTAGTCGGCACGGACAGCGGAGTTCGCAATTACAGCGGGGCTGTCAAGAGGATGGTTGAAGAGTTGGAGTTAACTGAAAAAGTCCTGTTTGCCGGATTCGCCTCTTTTCGGGAACTCATCACCTATTATGCGGCCTCTCATCTCTATCTTTGTTTGAGTGAGCACGAAGGGTTTTGTGTCCCTCTGGTGGAAAGCATGTTTTTTGGTTTGCCGGTGATTGCTTATTTAACCGGCGGTATCCCGGAAACTTTGGGGAGAGCCGGCTTGGGCATTGCCGATAAAAACTTCGAAGCCATTGCTGAACTGATGGCCCTGGTCCTGGAGGATCAGGACCTTCGAGAAAATATTATTGCCCGTCAAAAGGAAAGGCTTAAAGATCTTTCCCTGGAAAAAAACAAGGAACGGCTGCAGGCCCATCTGGCGCCGTTTTTGGAGGGCCGGTGAATCGATTCAAGGGACACTTGGCGAAACTCAATTGGACCTATATGGTCAACAGCCTGATGACCAGCGGCCACACCGGAAATCAGTTTATCCGTTTCGCTCTGGTGGGCAGCAGCGGGGTATTGGTTAATCTGGCTGTTTATTCGGGTTCTATTTATTTGCTTCATGTCCACTACCTGCTTTCAGCCACCTTTTCTTTTCTAATTGCCATGTCCAGCAATTTTTTCCTGAACCTCCGCTGGACTTTTAAAACTCACAACCAGGGAATCAAGGCCGTCCGCGATCAGTATCTGAAATATGCCCTGGTCACCTTGATGAGTTATATCATTAACATCGTTGTTCTGTGGATCCTGGTCGATTTCTGGACTTGGCACAAGGTCCTGGCCCAATTGGTAGCCATTGCTATAACCACCTTGAGCAACTTCCTGGGCAGTAAGCTCTGGGCCTTTAATTAATTTAATGCACCTATAGTTTAGCCGGATTTTGATAATATTCGTAGGACAGCAAGAGGTCTTCTTTAAGTGTTGTTCCTGTGGATAACTTTGGCAAGGACTCTAAGGGGAAAAAGGATTTCGATAGCAAGAACTTGTTTTTTGATGGAAAGATTTATAAGGAATGAAAAAGGCACGGTCAAGGATAAAAATAGGACGAGAGGCCTCGATAGGCTTTTAGAAGCGTATACTTATGGCGTAGGTCAGCGCCGATATCGCGGCCGCGAATGGAATAGTCAAAATCCAAGACCAGGCGATCTTGCCAGCCAATCCCCAGCGTACTGCGGTCAATCGTCTTAAAGATCCTACGCCCATGATCGATCCGGTTATGGTATGGGTAGTGCTGACCGGGATTCCCATAAAGGAAGCAAAATACAGGCTGATGGCTGCTGCGGATTCTGCGCAAAAACCATCAACCGGCTTGAGCTTGGTAACTTTGTGTCCCATGGTTTTTACAATCCGCCATCCCCCGCCCATGACACCGAATGCTATGGCCGTGTTACAGGCCACCCTAACCCAGATAGGGATATAAAATTGAGACCAAGCCTCCCGGCGCTGTAAAGAAGTCCGGCAATAATGCCCATGGTTTTCTGGGCGTCATTTCCGCCATGTCCAAGGCTATAGAGTGCAGCGGAAACAAGCTGCCCTTTCCTGAACCAGTGATCAACTTGGGCCGGAGATTTTTTTTGAAATATCCTATATACAACTGTACCAAATATAAGACCAAGCAATAGCCCCATAACCGGAGAGATAAATATAAAGGCTACTATAGTTAGAATGCCCTTCCAGATAAGGGGAGAGGTGCCTGCCTTCACCAATGCCGCTCCTATCATTCCTCCCATGAGCGCATGGGAAGAACTTGTCGGGAGCCCCACATACCAGGTCATCAGGTCCCAGAGGCAGGCGCCGATAAGGGTCGCAAAAATGATATGGGAATCGATAACCGAGATATCGATAATTCCCTTACCGACCGTGCCGGCCACATGCAAATTGAAAGAAAAAAACAGCAATAAAATTAAAAAACGCAGCCCAGATGACGGCCTGCCGAGGCGTCAGGACCCTGGTCGAGACAACAGTGGCTATTGAGTTTGCGAATCATGAAAGCCGTTAAGAAAATCAAAGGCCAGCGCCAGGACGATCAGAAATATTAAGCTCCACTCCATTATTACCCTTGTTTAATCATAATAGCTGCAACAATATTAGCCACATCCTCGCACTTATCCAGCACGGTTTCCGCATCCATGAAAATATCCTTCCATTTAATGACTTCAAGAGGGTCGAGGCTATTATGAAAAAGTTTGCTGAGAACCGCATCCCTCAGTTGATCGCCCTGATTTTCTAAGGTATTGACCTCGATGCAGCAGGTTGAAATATGACTGGTCTGTTTGAGATCACGCAAACCTCTTACCGCGTTTGAAAGACAGTCAACCGATTTTTCTATAAGCTCCGCAAATTGGATTAGGTCTTCATTGATGGTATTGTTAAGGTTGTAGAGGCGTAAACGATTGTTCATGGCGTGTATGATGTCCACGACACTGTCAAATTCATGAGCCAAGAGTAGATGTCTTCCCGGTCAAAGGGTGTAATAAATGTCCTATTCAGTTTGTCAATGATTTCATGGGTTGTTTCATCACAACGCTCTTCAATACTATGCATTTTCTCGTTCGCCTTATCGTCAAAGGTGCCTGATCGTCACAAATTCCTTAAAGCATCGGGCCGCTTCGACTGCATCAATAGACATCCGGTCGAACAGGTCAAAAAACTGGTATTCTTTTGGAAGTAGACTGAATTTCATTACTTTTTCCTTATTTTAAAAAAGGTAAGATTATAAGAAAGTTATAAAAAAACCCTTTTTTTCTAAATGGAGTATAGAAAATTTCAACTGGTGTGGCAAGGATAAATTTGGGGTAAAGGCCATTTTTTTGGTATGTATTTTTGACTCAAAGAACTTCATTCCTTAACTCCCAATTTGATTCCAACCATATTGTATTCCACCATGTCATTAGGCTGATTTTTGATAAGAATTTCCTTTTTGATAGTACATTTTCTCCTTGGTGGTAAAAATTAATTTTGCCGAAGGCTGAAGGGTAGTTATTAAACCAATCTGGAATAGTACTCCCGGGCCTTGCGAATGGCCATCGCCGCCCGTCTAAAGGTCGGGAAGGTGGCCATCCCGGCCTTGATCAACTCAGCGCGGGATTCGGCAATCACCTTCCAGTGCCAATCATCATTTTCCCTAGTGATGTTTAGCTGACAGACCTAAATATTGGGATTACCATTAAAGAGATCTGCTCTTCAGGGAGAGGCCCCAAGTCAGGCATTCATTCTTATGCGACCTTTCAAATAGCTTTCGAACGGAAAGCATTCACAATTAACCTAACCTGGTGTAGTACTCCTGGACCTTGCGAATGGCCTTTGCCGCCCGTCTAAAGGTCGGGAAAGTGGCCATACCAGCCTGGATCAGCTCGGCCCGGGATTCGGCAATCACCTTCCAGTGCCAATCATCATATTCCTTGGTGATCACCCCACGCTCGCCAAAGATAACTGCGAATGGTTTAGGGTAGGAGTCTCTCAGGATGATATGATTTTTTACTATATCCTTTAGGGTGAGGAATCTTTCATCCGAGGCCAGGGTAATGATTACCCATTCATTGACATTGGCGAAAAGCACATCGAATGCCGGGTGCTGGGCCATCAGATGAAGCATATCGATATCCGTAATCCCTGATCCTCCCACAATCGAGAGATCCACCGGATTGCTGATCCAGTCCCAGATGGTGACTCCCCTTGCTTTAAGTTCTTCACGCATGTCCTGTGGGATAGGGATCACTTCCAGTCCCGATCCTTCGCACTCTTCGGCGGCAATGACGCTGGGACCTCCCCCCCGCCGATCAGGCCTACCCGTTTGCCTCGTACGGGCGGTAAAAAATTAAAGGCCACCGTCAGGTCGATCAGCTCATCAAAGTCATCCACCGAAACGGCCCCGGTTTGTTTGACCATAGCATCCCACACTGGGAATGAACCGGCCAAAGATGCGGTGTGAGAAAAGGTCATCCGGGATCCAGCCTGCCCCCGGCCGCCTTTCATCACAATCACCGGTTTGACTTTGGCGGCGCGTCTCAAGGTATCAAAAAACCGCCGGCCGTCTTTAACACCCTCGACATAAAGAAGGATGATTTTGGTTTCCGGATCCTCAATAAAATAATCCAGGTAATCACATTCGGTTAAATCCAGGGCATTGCCATAGCTGATGACCTTACTGAATCTTATCCCACGCAAAGACGCCAGGTGCACAAATCCCGATGCCCCGCCTCCGGTCTGGGAGATCATGCCGACGGGCCCGGAATCCTTGGGCAGATTAAAACCGAAAGAGAGCCCTATCTTGGGGTGATAGACACCCATGCAATTCGGACCGATGAGGCGGATGCCTTTGCTGCGGGCCAGCTTCAGAACGGTTTGTTCGAGTTCTGCTGCCTCAGGGCGACCCGTTTCACTGAAACGGGCGGTGTACAAATGAACGCATTTTATGTTTTTTTCTGCCAGATCTTCCAGCATAGCAGGTACCTGGGAGGCATTGACACAGGAAATGGCGAAGTCGACTGTACCTGGAATCGCTTTAACACTAGGATAGGTTTTTAATCCCATAATTTCCGGATGATTGGGATTGACCAGGTAGATCGGTCCTTTAAACCCGTATTCCACCATATGATGAGAATAGCTGAATCCGAAAGAAAAGGCATTATTAGAAGCGCCGACAACGGCCACTGAACGCGGGTGCAAAATAGTTTCCAGTTCTTGAAAAGACATAGCTGTTTCCTTAATGCCGATCTAAAAAATTCTGATAATCAGCCAAATACCCCGCTATCCTGACGGCCAACCGAAAATCCGGGAAGGTAGCCAGATTGGCATCATGATATCGCTCAATCACTTCATCAATAACAGATTCTCCCCCGAATCCGGCATCTTTTTCTATAACCAGGAGCATCGGTTTTTTTAACGTCTTTTGAGCGGCCAGGGTCATTTCCAGAAGCATATTAGATCCAGACCGGCCTAAAAATCGCACGAACATGCCAATCGGCTGGGAGAAAATGAGGGCATCGACCAAGGGATCGTCCCTCAACAATTCCAGAAATTTGGTGAAATTTCCCTCAGCGAAAAAACGTCGTCCGACATCGAGAGGGTTTTTGACACTTGTACCCTCGGGCGGCACAATCTCTTTAAGCTGACGGATAGTCTTGGGGGAAAGCTCCGGAACCTTCAGACCTTCAGCCTCGGCAATATCGGTCATGGTGACACTGCCCCCTCCAGCACCTCCTAATATGACCACGTTTTTTCCCATGGGCAAAGGAAGCCTCTGTAAGGCGGAGAGTGTGAAAATCAGTTCATCTAAGGAGAATACGGAAATGATTCCGGTCTGCCTGCATAGGGCTTGCCAGATTTGAGATGAACCGGCAATCGCTGCCGTGTGGGACATGGCCGCCCTGGTTCCCCCTTCGGACAACCCCCCTTTAAAAATGACCAGAGGTTTTTTACGGGTTATTGTTTTAGCAGCTTCCACGAAGGGTTTCCCGTCATCAAGCCCTTCCAGATAAGATCCGATGATTTTTGTCTTTTCATCCTGGGCCAGATAATTTAAAAAGTCGTGGGCCTTTAAATCCCGAGCATTTCCAAAGCTGACCACCTTGCTGAATCTCAGCCCATGGGCCGCTGATTTCATGACAAACATCCCGGCCATTTGACCACTCTGGGAAAAGAAACCAATGGGTCCGGTGGTCGTTGGAAAAAAGGGCTGAAAGGCCAAGCCGCCTTCCGGACAGTAAATCCCCATACAGTTTGGTCCGACAATACGGATCCCGTTTTGTTTGGCCAATTGAACCAGCTTCTTTTCCAATTCCGCGTAGTCCATCCGGGCGGTTTCGCCGAATCCAGCCGTATAAAGATGGACGAACTTCACTCCCTTGGCCGCACAATCCTCCATGACCTCCAGGGCCGCTTCCGCCGGGATCGTAAAGATGACCAGATCCACTGGATCAGGAATGTCCCTAACCCGAGCATAGGCCGGAAATCCAAGAATCGCCTCGGCCTTGGGATGAACCGGAAATATTTTTCCTGAATAATTTTGATCGATAGAACCTTTGATATAGTTGTTCCCTTGACTCATCATCATGGGGTCGGGTTTGGGTGATGCACCGACCACAGCGATATTTTTAGGATGAAATAAATAATGCAAATCCTTTAAGATACTGTCAGACATTAAAACCACCCCTTTATGGACTAATTTTCTCGGAAATCGAAGGGTATCCTTTGAGGCGTATCCTGAAATGATGGATCACGACTATTTTAAGAAGTTTATAAGTTAAAACGGATAGCCGACAGGAGTCAATGAAAAAATAAAGATGCCCATTGCCTTTCAATCCCATTTTTTGTTAAGATCATCTCCTCATCCCTTGGATAGACTTGATCGAAATAAAATGGATGATGATTGAAAATCATTTTATTTGAAGGAGGAAGTTAATGACCCCAAGAGCCCTGGAGGGCATGAAGATTGTTGAATATTGCAATATGGTCAGCGGACCTTATTGTTCCAAACTGTTAGCCGATATGGGTGCCGATGTTCTTAAAATCGAACAGCCCAACACCGGCGATGATTCGAGAAGACGCGGTCCTTTTCCGGACGACATCCCTCATCAGGAAAAGAGCGGCCTTTTTCTTTATCTGAACAGCAACAAGAAAGGCCTAACACTGGATGCTAAAAAATCTGCAGGGGAAAAAATATTCAAAAAATTGATTGAAAAAACAGATGTGCTTATTGAGGACCGGCCGCCGGGGGAGATGGAAGCATTGGGTCTGGATTATGAAAAATTGAAGGCCGTTAATCCCGGCCTGATTATGATCTCCATTACTCCCTTCGGAAGGAGCGGTCCATTTAAGGATTTTAAGGCCTATCAGCTCAATACGGTTCATGTCAGCGGACAGGGATATATGCTGCCCATTCCTGCCCTGGACATGGAGCGGCCGCCGGTCAAGGTCGGCGGTCACAGCAGCGGATTTGACGTTGGACTGGTGGCTGTGGTGGCCGTTACCGCCGCTTTTTATTGGAAGATCCTGACGGGACAAGGTCAGTTTATCGAAGTTTCAAAACAAGAAGCCCTGATGTCCATGCAGCGGGTTGAAAGCGTTACCTTTGCCAATGACCAGGTGGTCCTGACCCGGGGCGGTGAGAGGGTAAGACGAACACCTGGTGGTATCTTGCCCTGTAAGGACGGCTTTGTGGTCGTAGTCACCCCCGAAGAACATCAATGGCATTCTCTGCTCAAACTGATCGGCGATCCAGAGTGGGCCAAAGAGGATTGGTGCCGGGATCCCCTAATCAGAGCAGAGAACGCCGAAAAAATAAATGCGTTGGTCATAGCCTGGACCATGAAACATACCAAGGAAGAGATATTCCGACAAGGACAGGCCTTAAGTTGCCCCATCGCTCCGGTAAACACAGCCGAGGATATTTATCATTCGGAACAATTTAAGGCCAGGAATTTTTTTGTGGAGATGGAGCACCCTGCGGTTGGAAAGATGCCCTTTCCTTCATCTTCATTTCGATTTTCAAAAACACCTTGGAAGCTGGTGCAAGCCGCACCCCTTCTGGGTGAGCACAATGAGGCCATTTATAGTGATCGCTTAGGATATTCAAAAGAAGAGCTCTCCAACCTGAGAAACCAAGGTGTCATCTAAACCGTTCTCATCCGGAAATTTTTTCGGATGAGTGCACTCAGCCATCAGCCTTCTGATGGAAGGAAGCCCGTCTCCAAGATAACCTTTTAGGTGATTGATGAGTTTTGACAGCTAACCGTTCCATCCGGTGATATTTGATTTCCGGATGGGGTTTAAATAAGGAGTATGTATCGATGAACCATGGACCGTTAAAAGGAGTTAGGGTTACGGAATTCACCTCGGCCTGGGCCGGACCTTATGCCACCTGTTTGCTGGGATTTCTGGGGGCAGAGGTCATTAAAGTGGAAAGCCGGAGAAGGCTGGATCACTCCAGGAATCTTTCCTTCAGTACCGGTACGAGATTTTCAGGCCCGAATGAATCTACCGTTTTTAATAATCTTAATCTTAACAAAAAAAGCGTCACACTGAACTTGTCCAAACCCAAAGCGATTGAAGTCGCCAAACGGCTGGTGGGCTTAAGTGATGTAGTTATGGAAAACATGAGGCCCGGTGTTATTCCCAGGCTCGGATTAGGATATGATGTGCTTATGAATATTAAACCCGATCTGATCTACATCTCCTCATCCTCTTGCGGACAAACCGGGCCGGAGAGAGAGTATGTAGGTTATGCACCGACTTTTGCCGCCCTGGGAGGTTTTTGTCATATTACCGGTTATGAGGACTGGCCGCCCAGCAATTTTATGGGATCCATGGATCTTCGAAGCGCAACCACCTCGGCCTTTGCCATCCTGGCCGCACTGATCTATCGGCACAGGACCGGTGAGGGGCAATATATCGACCTGGCCTCTCAGGAAACTATTGCGGTTTTGGCCGGCGATGTGCTGCTGGATTATTTCATGAACCACAGGGTGCCCGGGCGAAAGGGGAATAAGGACGACTGGATGGCTCCTCATAATTGTTACCGGTGTCAAGGGGATGATCATTGGGTCAGTATTGCCGTAGCCACCGA
The DNA here is from genome assembly GCA_963802945.1 of uncultured delta proteobacterium. GTDB lineage: Bacteria > Desulfobacterota > RBG-13-43-22 > RBG-13-43-22 > RBG-13-43-22 > RBG-13-43-22. The sequence continues at coordinate 213,335 of CAWDKY010000015.1, read as the reverse complement.
TCAGGAATGGCAGGCCTTATGCCGAGTTATAGGAAAGCCGGAATTGATTGAGGATGCGAGATTCAAAAATTTTTACGTCCGCCTTAAGAACCAGGAGGAACTGGATACGATTATCAATCAATGGACCCAAGACAAGGATTACTATGAAGTCACCCAAAAATTGCAGGAGGCCGGTGTGGCCTCTGCCCCTTCCTTGAGCTCGAAAGGGCTTTTTCTGGATCCTCACCTGAAGGAGAGGGGGGTGTATTCCCACTTGGATCACCCCGTGATGGGAAAAGATTGGGTGGTCACGCCCCCCTGGCGACTTTCGGAAACACCGGCCCGGATACACCGCCATTCTCCGCTTCTTGGGGAGCACAACGAAGAGGTCTTTGGTCAAATGCTGGGTCTGTCCCAGAGAGAAATAGAGGAACTTGAAAAAGAAGAAGTGATTTATTAAGTCAGGGAAGGGATCATGCATTCAAGGGAAAATCAGGCTTTAGGCCATGGAGAATTAGGAATATCTTGTAATCTATTACCCATTGCATTTTGCCTGTTGCCCCTCATACCTCAATTTTACCTGCAATAGATCTGCGGCGAATTGAAATCTATTTAAAATTATAAAAAAGTTATTTTTCTATGGGCATCACCATCACCGGAACCCTTGCCTTTTCTTTGAAACGTTCGGCAGCGGATAAAGAACCTATGGGACCGCCCACATGCATGGGAATGGCCAGTTTAGGCTTAATGGCTGTGGCGGCTTCGGCTGCTTCTTCAGCGGTCATGACATAGATACCGCTTACGGGCAGAAGGGCGATGTCCGGCCCAAGACCTTTCATTTCCGGAATGAAGTCCGTATCTCCAGCATGGTAAATGCGCTGGCCCTTCACCGTGATGATAAAACCCACATAACCGGATTCTTTGGGATGGAAGGCCACGCCGGGACTGCTAAATTTATTAACATTGTAGGCCGGTATTGTTTTTATGGAGATACCTTTAACGGTTAATGCTTCCCCCGGTTTTACGGTCTTGATATGGCCCTTGAGTTTGGCCGCGGCTTGGGCCACAGTAATAATAACGGTTTCGGGTTTCTGAATCTTAGCCACATCGGCCGGCGAACAATGATCAAAATGATCATGGGTAATCAGGATCAGATCGGCCTTAGGCCCTTCTTTGAGTTGAAAAGGATCAAAATAGATGACTACTCCATCGGCATCAATCCGGAAGCTGTCATGCCCCAGCCAATGGATGTTGGAAGTCATCTTTTTGAAATCAATTTCAGTCGCCCCAAGTGACCCAGAAGTCCAGACAACAGCCGAAAAACAAAAGATTATTGAGAAAAGGATTAAATATCCAGTTTTCTTTTTTTTAATTAAATTCTTTCGTCCCATGACGTTCTCCTTTCTAACCCTTAGGATAAAAATTTGAAGCTGCTTTGAAGTTCATATATCATTTTTTGTTTATAATGTCATCTTGGATGTTGAGTCAGCCGGGGTTATGTGCTTTATTTCTAAATGGTTTTAGTCTTTTAACTTGCCTTTTTCTCCAATAGCCAGTTAAAATTGAGTAGAAGAAGGGGTTTGAATCTCAATGACTAAAAAACCATTAGCCGTGGTTATCCTGGCCGCCGGAAAAGGGACACGGATGAAATCGGACCTTCCGAAGGTGCTCCACCCCTTGGCGGGGAAACCGATGCTGGGTTATGTATTGGACGCGGCTAAAAGTTTAAGGCCCCAAAAAGGTCTCTTGGTTGTGGGTTATCAATCGGAAAACGTTATGGCGGTCTTTAAAAATTGGCCAGGGGTTTTTGTCAAGCAGGTTCCACAATTAGGAACCGGACATGCCCTTCAACTTGCCCAAAAGGAAATGAAAACGTTTCGGGGCACGGTGCTGGTCCTTTATGGCGATGTACCCTTGATCGAGAAAGAAACCCTGAAAAAAATGCTTAAGGTTCATAGACGGGAGAAGGCGGTTTTAACCCTTGTCAGCACTAACGTTGCTGATCCAAAAGGATATGGTCGGATAATAAGGGACCCACGGGGGAAGGTGCTTAAGATTGTTGAAGAAAAAGATGCCACAACGAAGGAAAGGAAGATTCAGGAAATCAACAGCGGGATTTATTGTTTCGATTCCGCGTTCCTTTTTTCATCCCTTCCCAGATTGACCCGAAAAAACAGCCAAAAGGAATATTATCTGACCGATCTGGTTCAAATGGCCCGGGAAAAAGATTTACCTGTTTCGGTCTTTTTACACCCCAGTTCGGAAGAGGTCCTGGGGGTCAATAACCGATCTGACCTGAACCGCTCGGACCAAATACTTCGGCAAAGGCTCCTAAAAGGACGGAGTAACCATACTGAATGATGTTAGCATCTTAAAAGGTGACTTAATTCTTCAAATCCAAGATGTGAAAATCTAAAGGAGAAGACCTATGTGCGGCATTATAGGATACCTTGGTTCTCAAAAATCCCGTAGAGGTCATTTTTGAGGGATTAAAAAAATTGGAATACCGGGGCTACGATTCAGCCGGAATTGCCGTGATTCAGGATCAACGCTTTGAGGTGCGCCGGAGTCAGGGAAAACTGAGTGAATTGGGCCGGCTTCTTTCCCAGAACCCCATTTCCGGCCGAATCGGGATAGGGCACACCCGCTGGGCCACCCACGGCCGTCCTTCGGAAACCAATGCCCATCCCCATGTAGCCGGCCGGATCGCTCTAGTCCATAATGGGATCATCGAAAATTATCTGGATCTCAAAAAACAACTCGCGGACGAAGGTTGTCAATTTTCATCGGAAACCGATTCAGAGATTGTCGCCCACCTGATCAACAAATATTTGAAAGGCCGGGATGTGGTGAAGGCGGTTCAATTGGCCCTGGAAAAGATAAGAGGCTCTTATGCCCTGGTCATCATGGACAGTCAGGATCCGGATCGCATCGTGGCCGTTCGCAAGGAATGTCCTTTGATCGTCGGGATCGGAGAAGAGGAATTCTTTATTGCTTCCGATGTGATGGCTTTCCTCCACCACACCAACCGGGTTATTTATCTGGAAGATGGGGAAATGGTCGTGATTGAAAAACCCTTTCCCCGGGTTTTGTCATTGAAAAATGAGAAAATAAAAAAGGAGGTCCAAAAGATCTCCTGGAGCCCCGTCATGGCCGAGAAGGCCGGGTATAAGCATTTCATGCAGAAAGAAATCTTTGAACAACCTCAGGCGGTCATCGACACCTTCCGCGGACGGATTTCACCGGAAAAAGGAAAGGTCATCCTGCCGGAAATCAAACTTTCCGCCGAAGAGTTGAAGGAGATCGATCAGATCAATATTATTGCCTGCGGGACCTCCTGGCATGCGGCCCTGGTCGGCAAGTTTCTTTTGGAAGAATATTGCCGTATCCCCACGACCGTTGATTATGCCTCGGAATACCGCTACCGAAATCCCATCGTCAATTCCAAGACTCTGCTGATTTTGATATCCCAATCCGGGGAGACGGCCGATACCCTAGCCGCCTTTCGAGAAGGCAAAAAGAAAAAGGCCAGGATTTTAGCCATCTGTAATGTCGTTGGCAGCAGCATCGCCCGCGAAGCCGACGGGGTGATCTATACCCATGCCGGTCCGGAAATCGGGGTGGCCTCGACCAAGGCCTTTACTACCCAACTGACGGCACTTTATCTGATGACCTTACACATCGGACAGGTCTTAAAAAGGATCTCTAAAAAAAACCGGTTGGAAATGATTCAGGAACTTTTGCGTATCCCTCACGGGATAGAGCAGATCTTGGAGGAAGAAGGACAAATTCAATCTGTCGCTCATAAATATTTCCAAGCTCAGGACTTTTTATTCCTGGGCCGGGGCATCCATTACCCCATTGCCCTGGAAGGGGCCTTGAAATTAAAAGAAATCTCCTATATTCACGCCGAAGGCTACCCGGCCGGTGAAATGAAACACGGCCCCATCGCCCTGATTGACGAAAAGATGCCTACGGTTTTTTTGGCCCCTCAAAACGAAATTCAGGAAAAGGTGTTCAGCAATATTGAAGAGGTTCGGGCCAGGGGCGGGATTATCATCGCCCTGACCGATGAAAAAAAAGGTGGGAAGGTCGGACCCAAGGCCAATGATTTAATACAACTACCTAAGGCCGGCTGGGGGTTGTCCCCTATTTTATTTGCTGTTCCCTTACAACTGCTGGCTTATCATATCGCCGTTTTACGAGGTACTGATGTGGATCAGCCGCGCAATCTGGCCAAGAGCGTGGTGGTGGAATAGGCATGAGTAGAGAGGCACAAGGCGAAAGGGAAAAGGTGAAAGGAAAAAGGATTAGAAAAATTTCTCCTCTTTTACTCCGGTCCTCGAACCTCGATCTGTGGGGTTACTCCTTATGCCAAGAAAAGAATGTAACCTGAACTTTCCGGCAAATGGAAGGCGCCGCCGTCGTTGTCCGGATTGTTATTATTGTCAAGGCTGCTCCCAGGATCGCTGTCGTCTTTGCCGATCCCCACAAAAAGCGGCCCATAAAAAGCTTTCGATGGCCGAACAAATTGCCTTGTATGAACGAATCAATAAAACAAAAATCAGAAGGAAGAAATAATTCCATGAAGCATGCCTATCCCGACATATTAAATCTGATCGGCAATACCCCCCTGGTACGTTTGAACCGATTGAATACTAACAAAAAGGTAACCATCTGGGCCAAACTCGAATCCTTTAATCCTGGAGGATCGGTCAAGGACCGCATCGCCTTGTCCATGATTGAGGCCGCTGAAAAAAATGGGTCTCTGACCAAAGACAAGACCATCATCGAAGCCACGTCGGGCAATACCGGAATCGGTCTGGCCATGGTTGCGGCTGTCAAAGGTTATCCATTGCTGCTGGCCATGCCCGAATCGGCCAGTATTGAACGGCAAAAGATCCTCAAGGCCTACGGGGCTAAGCTCCTTTTAACCCCGGCTCGTCAAGGTACTGACGGATCCATCGAGACCGTCTATCAGATGGCCCGGGAGAAACCGGACAAATACTGTCTTCTCGATCAGTTTAATAATGAAGACAATGCCGCCGCTCACTATCAGGGGACAGGCCGGGAAATTTGGGAGCAGACCAAAGGCAAGGTGACCATGGTCGTAGCTACCATGGGTACCACCGGTACCCTGATGGGTATGACCCGTCGCCTAAAAGAATTCAATCCGGCCATTAAAATCATCGGGGTGGAGCCTTATCTGGGCCATAAGATACAGGGGCTCAAAAACATGAAGGAATCTTACAAGCCGGGGATCTATGATAAAAATATCCTGGACGAAGTGGTTCATGTAGAAGATGAGGAGGCCTTTGAAACCGCCCGGAAAATGGCCCGGGAAGAAGGGCTCCTGGTTGGAATGAGTTCCGGGGCGGCCGTGGCTGCAGCTCTGCATAAAGCCCAGCCGCTGAAAAAAGGGATGATCGTGGTCATTTGTCCTGATGGCGGGGAACGATATCTAAGTACCACCCTGTTTGCGGAAAAAGAAAAGGCCGGCCTGATCTTTTATAATACCCTGACCCGTAAAAAAGAATCTTTTGTGCCGATCAAGGAAGGAAAAGTTTCCATCTATTCCTGCGGTCCAACGGTCAATGACCTGATTCCTCTCGGGCCCTTGCCGGAGGTTTGTGGTGGCTGATCTGTTACGCCGTTATCTGGAATTCAAAGGTCTGGAAGTCTTACACATCATGAACATCACTGATTTGCACGATCGGACCATTCAGGGGGCCGAGGCCGCCCAGCAATCGTTAAACGAGTTTACCGGGCATTATACGGAAGAATTTTTGAAAGACATTGATACCCTGCGGATCAAACGGGCCGCCCATTATCCCAAGGCCAGTGAACATGTGGAGGATATGCTCGCCCTGACCCGGACACTCCTTAACAAAGGTTTTGCCTATGAAAAACTGCGATCCCTGTATTTTGACATCTCCCGGTTTAAAGATTACGGCCGTCTTTCGCGGGTGGATTTAAAGCAGATCCAGGTCGGGAAAACCGTTGACCTGGATGAATATGAAAAGGACAATCCCAGGGATTTCACCCTGTTTAAGCGGTCGAATTTGGCGGAATTGAAGAAAGGGATTTTTACGGCCACCGAATGGGGAAATGTGCGTCCGGGGTGGCATATCGAGTGTTCGGCCATGGCCCAGAAGTACCTGGGCGAAACCTTTGATATTCATACCAGCGGGGTGGACCTGATTTTCCCCCATCATGAAAATGAAATCGCTATCAGTGAAGCGGCCAGCGGAAAGAAATTCGTCAATTACTGGCTCCACAGCGAATTGGTCATGGTGGACGGCAAGAAAATGTCCAGGGCCGCCGGCAATGCCCGAACCTTGCGTGACCTTCTGGAACAGGGATTTACCGGGCGTGAGATCCGTTACTGGCTCATGTCAACCCACTACCGGAAACCCCTTTCCTTTAATCTGAAGGCCTTGGAGGCTTCTCGAAAGACCTTAAAACGGTTAGATGAATTCATGCAGAAGCTTTATAGTGTTCAGCCCGGTTCGGTAGAAACCGCCGAAGTGGCCGAAGCCCTTTTTCTCTTTAAGACGCATTTTAAAGAGGCCATGGATGACGACCTGAACATCTCCCTGGCCCTGTCGGCTTTATTTACACTAGTTCGGACCATCAATCCCATCCTGGTGGAAAAAAGGATCTCCAGCTCGGAATTCACGGAAATCGATCAGGTTCTGCGAAAGGTGAACTCGGTATTACAAATTATGGATTTCACGGAAACGGGTTTGCCAATAGAGGTGCAAACCCTGTTGAGCCGTAGGGATATGGCCCGCCAACGCAAGGAATTTGCCGAGGCCGATCGGCTTCGTGATCAGATCTGCGCCCGGGGATATCGTCTGATTGATCTCAAAGACAAAACCATCTGCACCCAGTGCAGCCAAAAAGAACCTCAGTGCCCAGAATAGACGGTTATATAAACGCCCTGGATATCGCCAGGGGTGAATTCAGAAAAAAAGACCCGCAAATCGTGGCCCGAAACAGCGGGGCTGTTTATCAGGCCGAATCAAAAGGTGCCGTCCTTCACTTGCCGTTTTTCTACCGGAAGATCAAGATCACCTGGCCGGAAGGTGAGGTGATTTCTCTTGAAGGTACCAAGGATCTCTCTCCCCAGGAACAGGGGCTGATCATGCATTATCTGATTCAGGCCACAGGGACTCCTCTGACCAATTCCTGGATCACCTTTCGTGAAATCCCTTCCGGTGAATTTTATTATCCCGCCTTTACCAAAAGGGCCAAGGAACCCCTGGTCCGGACCTTTGGCGCACAGCCGGGGCTTCTGATTGAGCTGGGGACGAAAATGGGCGGGACCAAAGGTGTTGAAGGGGATGTTGCCTTATGCTTTCAGACCTTCCCCCATGTCCCGGTCTGTCTGATCCTCTGGGCCGGAGACGATGAATTCCCGCCCGACGGCAACCTCCTTTTTGATGCCAGCATCTCAAAGTATCTGTCGGCCGAGGATATCGCCGTCCTTTCCGGCCTGGTCGTCTATTCGCTCATGAGGATGGTCAATAAAAAATAATCCAAATGACAAAGGCTTGAGGAAGTATTTTATTATTTGGTATTTAGTCGACGATCGTTAAGGGAAAATTATCCCTTGCTTGACGAAAGGACCTTAAATATTTCCTCTAAGTCAGGTAACTGAGCAATAGGATACACCTTAATGAGTACAGCCCGATGTTTTTCGTCAAGGATGATATTGGCCCGCTCCGAGAAGCCATTGGCTGGCCTGAAAAGGCCATAGGACTTGGCGATCTGGCCGTGGGGCCAGAAGTCGCACAAAAGCCGGGTATTTTGAATACCAAGTGTTTTTGCCCAGGCATTCTTAGACGGCACAGAGTCTATACTGAAACCCAGGGCAACGGTATTGAGAAGATCAAATTTCTCCTTATTTTCTTCAAGAGCCTTCATCTGCTGGGCGCAGACACTGGTCCAGGCCAGGGGGTGAAAAGAAAGGAGCACCTTCTTCCCTTTAAAGTCCGACAAGCGAACTTCGTTATCCCGGTTATCCTTAAGTAAAAACGGTTTTGCTTTTTCACCTGGCTGAATTAATTTTCTCATAACCCCTCCTTTTGCATTCTTATACCATTACAGCGTATTAAGGACAGCTGTCCCCATCTAAACCCTGAAATGAAATGTCGTCTGGCTCTTGCCATATAGAATGGTTCACTTGGACTGACCCAATGCCGACAATGCCCTGTTAGGCAAGAGAAATCCAGTCCTTTTTTCCCGATTGCCTTCCTGCCCCGAAGAGCTGAGGCATCCGTGACAACAAGGAAAAGTCACCCTGGGCTTTATACAAACCCTGCGTCAAAGCTTTCGGCCGGTCAATTTCCCCACGGGCCATTTTGACCCAGACTTCTCCTGAAGACTCAATGGTCAAAGAGGGGTTTGGAATCCGTCCCTGCCTGACTTCACATTTCCCTCCAGAAATGGAAAGCGTCCATTGCCCTTCATCGTTACCGGATATTAGAAATTGAATAGAAGCCTGCAAGTCTCCGGCAGCCTCAGGATCGAAGGCGCCGGGCATTCCCTCAATCATTTCCGCGGCGGAATCAGGAACTGCGGCAGCCTTCTTTGGATCAATCCGATATTTCCTCTTCAGATAATAATCAGGATATTTCTTGGAAAAAACCAACCCAATCCCGAGACAGAGGGCAAAAGGGATAATGATCGCATAAAAGGGTTTCTCCTGTCCCCAGGCGCTGGATAGGAAACAGGCCAAAAAGACCCCGCTCCACAAATAAGTGATGCGAAAATTAATTAGGCGAAAATCGTCCGTTCCCCAGACCGATGGAGGGTTCCATAGTTTAGCCATGACATAGGTGAAAGGATCGTATCCAAGAAGCTGGGGCAGGAGGGTCATCAGAAAAAGGGTGAAATAAAGAATGGATACCGAATGATCCACGAAAAGATGGGCCGGCTTGACTGGAAGGAGAAAGACCCAAACCGTCCCGACCAAAAGGAAACCCAAAAAGGCCTTTTCCAAATAGGTGTTGGTTTTGAGGATTCTCCTGGCGGCCATGTATTGAATCAGAGCCAGTATTAAACCGATCAAAACAGCCGCCTTGGCCTGGCCCCAGGTGGCCTGGCCCACCCGGGCTATGATCTTAAAGGCGGCCACAGGGAAAAACGAGGTGACAAACAGAACCTTTTCCATAGGTAGAGCCATGATTCCCTCCATCAACCTTTATGCAAAATCCGATTCCGGTTGGGTCGAATGATTTGCCGGTACTCATTGGATGTAATGCCGAGTCAAGAATAATAATTTGCTCTCTGGTTTATAATGCGGCTGCCTTGGCCTGGTTGAAATATTATAATCTTTCATAGATGAATCCGGGTATCAACTTTATTAGCCAGGCCATTAGTCTCCAACGCCGTGTGATATAGGCCTTGGACTTTTTCCGTTTGATGGTCTCGAATATCTGCCTGGCAGCTTTGTCCGCATCGGCGGCCCAGAAGATGCCATCTCCTTTGGCCATGGCAGTCTTGACAAATCCCGGTTTTATGTCAGTGACTGTTATCGGCAGCCTCAATCTCCTGACCTTCTGCCTAAGCCCTTCCAGATAATTGGACTCAAAAGCCTTTGATGCGTTATAGGCTGGAGACTCCCGGCCACCACGTAAGGCTGCAATGGACGAAATCCCCACAAGGTGCCCGGAGCCTTTTTCTATGAAGTGCTTGAAGGCAACATTGGCGATAGCGGCAAAGCCGGTAACGTTGGTCTTAATGGCTTCATTTTCGAGCGTCCAATCCAGTTTATCGTTTAAGTGTCCTGTTCCGGCGCTGATTACCACAAGCTCCACGCCACCCATTCTGCCTATGAGCTTTGTGAGCGCTTCCTTCGCCGAGTCGGAGTCCGACACATCTATCCGCTCAACAAGCACATCATTGCCCAGTTCGTTGCGAAGTTCATTCAGCAGATGAACTCGCCTGGCCATGACACCAACAGTGTACTGATTCCTGGATAAGATTTTACTCAACTCACGCCCTATCCCGGAACTGGCCCCAATCACAATGGCTTTTTTCATCTTTTTTCTTATAACAAATTATTTTAAAGTTTCTGCCTAACCTTATTCCCCAAATGGTTCCTTCAGGTCTGTATAAAAAGGAATTTCATATTGTCTGCCTTGCCTGGGATTTTCATAATCTCATATCCATTACCCGACTAAGGCAATTCAGGCAACTTTTCTTTAAAGAAATCCAACAGGATGGTTTTAAATCCAAAGGCTATTTCTTTTTTCTTCATTTTCTTGACGTCATTTTCAGAGAACCACTGAAGTCTCTGCCCCTCATGTAATCTGATTTGGCTGATATCAAGATCTTTTTTTTGCCAAAATGTATATTCGGTTCGATCTTCCATATCATATACCTTAAATAACTCCGGGTTCCTTAAGTTTAACTCGATTTCCTCTTTCATCTCCCGCAGAATGCATTCTTTTGGAGCTTCATCTTCTTCGACATTGCCACCCAATACATCCCAGTGGTTTGGATAGGGAATATCCTTTTTCTTGTCCCGCAATAAAAGCAGAACTTCCCTTTTTGAATTTATGAAAATAATGCTGGCCCCTTCCTTTTTTTTCATTAGCATTCCAAAATCTTGATCAGATTTCCACTTGTTCCAAAATTTCAGCCAAATCCACAACACAAATGATTACTTTGGGTCTGTACAAAAAATCCCATGTTATCTGCCCTGCCCGGGATTTTCATAATCTCAAATCTTGTTAAAAAAAGGGGACAAAAATTTATTCTTAACTTTCGGCTAGCGCAAACTCCTCATAGAAATATCTTCTTTTTCTTAAAGAAACGGCAGGTATTATCAAGAATACGAATTTGGCCCCTGCACTTGTTAATAAATTCTTCTGAATTAATATGTTATTGTTTTCCTAGGTTCTTGAAATTATTTTTGTCAATATAAAAGAAATGATCCCAATGACTATACACCCACCGGTCAAATCCAACCCAAACGCTTGCAGGCCCCGTGAACCAGATAAATGCCCAGACCGATCACGAACACCCCGAACGCTAGGCGCAGATACGGCCCCTTTATCTTGTTGGCGATATATGCGCCCAGCCATAAACCAACAAACATCGTACTTGCCACAATCAGTGCAGCCCGAAGATCAACGTTGCCGTGCCTGTAGTATTCGAAAGCAGCCGCCAAGCCGATCGGCGGAAGTAGAACTGCGAGACTTGTCCCCGTTGCCTTATGTTGGGAGAAGCCCGCCCAGTAGATCAGCATGGGCACGATGACAATGCCGCCGCCGATTCCGAAGAAACCAGCGGTGACTCCACCTGCGAGCCCAATTACTACGAAAGTCAACCACGATGCCATAGAATAAGTCCTCCTTTGAATTTTCAGGAAAAAACGAGATCAGATTGTTCTCCTTGCCTTTCGGCTGGCGTATACTCCTCATAAAAGAATCTTCTTTTTCTCAAAGAAACGGCATGAATTGTAAAGAAAAAAGATTTGCCCCACCTTAGTCGTCCTATGTCTTCTGACGGCTCGCATTTTGCCTTAAGAAATCGGTATCGGCTCAAAGGGCCGTTTCATCTTGGGCTGTTCAAATAGTTTAAGAAATTTTCCAAAAGCTATGGCGTTGCCTTTCTCGTATTGAAACCCGGCCAAGGTCAGCAGCGAATTGCGAGTTCTTGCCAGCATCTCCTTCCAGGCCTTGGAATCGGCCCTGATCTTGAGATCCAGGTTCAGCCCCTCCAGTTCTTGGAGAGACCGCGGCCTGATTTCAGCCACACCATAACGTACATGAATGGAGAAGGCTTCCTTGGTGTCGGGAAAGATCATCCCCACCACTTGGTTCACCTTAGCACTGGCCTTGGGGTCCAGGTTCACCTTCATCGAGTCGAAAAAGCTCTGCAGGGGAATCTCATGTACGGCCTCTGGAGAAGGCTTGGCCTGGGATAAGGAGACAAAACCGTCCCGGATTTCCAGGGCCTCGGTAAGATAATAGTGCCGGGCATTGGGATTCTGCTCTTTTTCCCCCAGGGCAACAAGGGCCTTGATCCTGATGTTTTTAACCTCGGCATTTTCAGGATTCAATTGAATCAGGTGCCTGGTGAGCTCCAGGGCCGCCTGGAAGTTCTTCTCTTCCAGAAGCTCCTTAGCCTGACGGACCAAATTTTTCTCTCCTCCGGCCACCCTGGCCATCAGGCGGGCCTGGTCCTTGCGGGACAGGGGCTGGAGGGTTGCCGCATCACCGTCAAACCAGCCAAGGTTACCCGCAAACATGGATCGTACCGACCAGGATACTTTGCCGTAAAAAGGCTGCAGATAGGGCGCTTCAGCCAGGTGCGGAGGAAGTTGAATCTGCTCGGCCAATTCATCCGGCGTCCATCCGGCGTTGATGCCCCGGATGGACTGGTCGTGGACATACTGGATGGCATCCCGGTAATTGGTTAGGATTTCTTGTATCTTGTCGGCGCCGACGATGGGCCGGGTATGACAGGGCACCAGGTATTCCGGCTTCAAACCCCGCATCTTATCCAGGCTTTGGTACCACTGCTTCAAGTCGCGGAAGCTGGTCCCGCGAATGGTGTAGAGATTGGGAAAGGCCCAGTAGAAGTCATCAGCCGGAATCAAGGCCTTTTGTTTGGGCAGCCAGACCGCAATTTGATCTTCAGTCTCACCAGGGGCGAAGATCAGTTTGAAGGGAATACCGGCTGCTTCCGCCTCCAGGGTTTCGGAAAAGGTTTTGGTTGGACGCACAAAGCCAAGTTTGCTGTCCGGCTTCATCCCCATCTTGGGCCCGATGCCCACATTGAGCACCTGTCCGGGCGCCAGAAAATTGCCGTACATCCGCGCGGACCGGGAACCGATGATCGGCCCGATCTCGGTGAACAACCGGTTGACATAATATTCGGTGGTTTGGTGGGCGTAGATCTCGGGCCGGCCGCCGGCTGTGAAGACCTGGGCGCCGAAGACATGGTCGGGGTGGGAATGGGTGTAGATGATGGCCTTGATCGGTTTGGCTGTTATCTTCCGGAATTCAGCCAGTACCTCGGCGGCTTCTTCCATGTTGGTCATGGTGTCCACAATAATCACGCCTTCATCACCCTCGATCATGATGGAATTGGCGATACCGTAACCGATGGCCGCGAAGATATTGTCTCCGACCTTTTCGACACCCTTTTTGAATATTTTGCTATGCTCGGCCAGGGCCTTGTTGGTTCCAACCGTTATGGGAGGAGACGATTTTTTTAGGGCTCGTTCGGAATAAAACCATATCCCAGCCAGTCCAACAATCAGAATGACCAAGATGCCAAGAAAAATATTTTTGTGCATAAGAAAATCCTCCCCCAAAAAATAGAGTCTGATCTTTATCATTGCCTTTCGGCCGGCTCACACTCCTCATAGAAAAATTTTCTTTTTCTCAAAGAAACGGCATGAATTGTAAAGAAAAAAGATTTGACCCATACCACTCTCAATGAGCTAAGGGATGCGACGGCTTTTTAACCGCTTTCCTCTTGAGCGATTGTTTAGATACTGGGCTTGTTTTTCAAAGACGAGCAGGGTTTGCTTGTTCTCAAACATAGCAGCATCCCTGAAGTATGTGCGGGCTTCCCTTTCCAAACCAAGCCTTTCTGCTACTCGTTTCAAATCAATTCGGTTAAGCACGTCGATGGTAACCGGTCTTTTTGAATCAAAAAATATAAGAGAATGAAAGAACCGCTTGGAGATATCGGATTTGAGCAGTTGGCAAGTGAAATTTGCTTCCTCCTCGGATCCGCAAGGGATGGAGTAACAGGTATCGTCTAAAACAACCGGTTTGTTCTTATGCTTTCCGACAACAACAAACCGGCAATTTTTGTAGAGGCCAGAGATTGCTATTTTCCATGGAGAAAAAGTATAGTCTCCGACACCGAAGACCGAAAATCTTGGCCGTTTCTGATAGATTATACTCTGACGTCGATCCAGAACCTCCGCATGACGCAGCAGGTAAGCCCACGTCTTTGGGGCGGCTCTCGCAATAGACTTCGTATCATCGCCAGGCTTGCGTTGAGTAACAAGGACAAAACGTTGAGGTATTAGCCTGTCATTAGCGAGATCGGAAGATTTTAACAATGGATAGAGGTAGGTCGGTTCAAGTTTCACCTCTTCATCAAAACCGTTGACTAACGTATCGCCGGACTTATTAAATTCCATGACGGCAGCCGCATCATGTTTCACACCGGAACGCCAAGTATAATAGGATACTCCGTCAAGACCACGCAGCCGATGATATTCATCCACATCCGCGACTAGGTCTCTACCGACGAGGCCAAATGTCGTCATTTTATGATCAAAAGAAAGGTCCGAATAAACCCCCGCTGTAGAAAACAGATCTGGAACTCCTGTGTGAACAATAAGCAAACAGGCATCAACCGAAACGCCAAAGTACTTCGCCGCATCTATCAAATGAAGGCTTGCCCTACCGATATTAAACCGATTTTGCCAACTGTGCCGGAGCACTTTCCTTGCAGTTGAAGTCTTACAGAGCATGGCTAGACTGCCATTCCGGCCATTAAGGGCTTCAAGTAATTTAATCAACATCCATTCTGAAATATCGAAGTTGGCCTTCCCTGTTTTAGCGGCAAAACCAATGTGATTTTGGAAATTTGATTTCTCGGGAAGGTTGCCGCTGCCTAAGGCCCCAAGTGCGGCATTGGTAACCCAAGGTGGATTTCCAAGTACAAGAATTTCATCGTGAAACTCAGCGAAGAACTCCTTCCAATTGTAAGTGAAAAAATTCTGCCGTGCCACATGCCAACAAACACCACTTGCATCATGGATTTTTTTACGAAAAGCTGAAATATAGGCATCATTAATGTCGAAAGCAAATATCTGACAAGGTTTTGAAAAAACATCACCTGCCGCAAGCGCAAAACTACCATGGCCACATGTCGGTTCTACGATAACGGATGGTGAGATACCCGCATCGCGGAGGAATAATGTAACAGCGCCAGCTAAATCTGGGGGAGTCTGAAAATCTCCGAATTCTATTTTAGTCTTTTTAATTGTCATACGATGCGTTGTACGCCGGTGACTTTTCCTGCCTGTTCAATTACCCGGGCGTACTGAAGCCGCCACTGAAGTGCGTTTGAAATAGTCAGATAGCCTATTTGGGGTTTGGTTTTAAGGATTTCCTTCGCCAATTCTGCAGCCTGAATCTCGTCCACCGGTAAAAAACGATCCGTCATGAAAGCGACAAGGTCATCAGCGTTACCATTATTATCCAATATGTTAAGGAGTCCTGTCGTTGTTTGAAAGTCCCCTGTTTGATCGCTTTCGATGAAGATGACATGTTTGATATCCAAAGTAGCAGTGCGTGTTTTCCGCTCGTCTTTCTTGTCATAAACGAAAACCAAGAGAGAATAACCGAGTCCATATATCTTCTGCCGGGCGGATTTAAAAGGGCAGGAGGATTGAGGTTGCCGGATACTGGTCACCTTTATGTCTATATCCAGTTTGGGGAAGTCTATTCCTTTCGCGGAGGAACCTCGTGTGTACTCGTATTTTTTCTGTAGCGCTTCCTGGAACTTGTGTTCCAGATAAGTCCCAACGGCTTTGCCGTCTGTCACACCGAAAAGAGATTTCTCTTTGTGGCCTGATTCCTTTTCAGCGAAAGCTTTTGCTTCGGTTTTCAGAAGGTGGACCGTAAGTTTTTGCATATTATTTCCCCGAGATTAAGAAGTTTTTCTATTGGTTCCGTTTAACGCCACAACCTGCAGTGTTGGTTTAGATTATTATACCAGAACGAATTATTTTTACTCTCGAGTCTAGACTTTTCCAATACAATATATCCGATTAAAGGCGCATATGCAAAAGCAACAAGTGTTTTATTGGGGGGATTTTTTGAGATTTGGATCTGGGCCATGGATCTCCTTTAGATCATAAGAGAGCGGGTTGTCAGAATTGATTGTTCGGGATTATGGAATATAACTAACTAATTTGTCAATAAATTTATTACTCACGAAAAATTTATTGATAAAACGAGGCGGATTGATTATCTTTATTACGGAAATAAAAAATCAGGAATCTTATCTTATGATCAGTAAGGCCACCCCATTGGAGCGTAGAAGGTATGAAGAAGAATAAAACTAACTTAAAAAAAGAGCGCGAAATAGATTTGCTTCCCGCGTACGATTTTACAGGAAAGAAAGGGACTCGGGGGAAGTATTACCGCCAATACCGGGAAGGACATACCGTCAAAATACTTAAAGAAGACGGAACAACAGATATTAGGTATTTCACGTTGGAAGATGGTGCTGTTATGCTCGAACCTGATGTCCGTGAATATTTTTCTAATTCTGAAAAAGTTAACCAGGCCCTACGATCTTTGATTGCCTTGATACCACCGAAGTTCTCCAAAAGGAAAATAGGTTCCAAAAGAATTGAGCGTTTTTAAGGCTCAAGAATTTTGAAACCGTCCGTTCGTACCTCTTTTGATTACCGGGATTATTAAAAGGCTATATTTCGCCTGTTCATTTTTTTCAATTGAGTTCACAAAGTTTCCTTAGAACATATTTTTTTTACTGACGTTGAGAGGGGCGGAAGATAAAAACATCTCAGCCTTCGGAGAGGGAGTATGTTGGTAAATGACAGGTTTATCTTGCAGTCCCCTTGACTACCCTTAACGGCATGTTTAACTTTAAAAAATAATTTAAACGGTTAAAAACAAAAAGGAGAACGATAGTGAAACTTTCAAGAATGCCATTATCTTTGATGAGCGGTTTCATGGCCTTTTTTCTGGTGGCCAAGGAAGCCTTGGCCGGCTATGGAAATTATTGCGGCTGGGGCCCGGGCATGATGGGCTGGGGCTGGTTCGGTCTGGTGTGTATGTGGGTTTTCTGGGTAATAATCGTTGTATTGATCGTCCTTTTAATCCGCCGGCTTCTTTCTGTCGGCCCCACCGGAATGGCCAGTCCTCCTCAGGAAGACTCGGCCCTGGAGATCCTTAAAAAACGGTATGCTCGGGGTGAGATCAATAAAGAGGAATTTGAAATCAAAAAGAAAGACCTGACCTGAGCTGATAAGGCTTATGCTAACCGGCTGCCCCGTCCGGGGAAGCTTCGAGAGCTGTGGGCAGCTTCTTTTTCGACCTCATGCCAAAGAAGAATCGTATGACGTTGAACCGCCTGACCAGCAGTTCGTACAAGGCCAGGATTAGGGGGAAGGAAATTACGGCAACGATCAGGAGTTTGGGAAAAATACCC
Source organism: uncultured delta proteobacterium (assembly GCA_963802945.1). GTDB lineage: Bacteria > Desulfobacterota > RBG-13-43-22 > RBG-13-43-22 > RBG-13-43-22 > RBG-13-43-22. Next base: position 196,127 of record CAWDKY010000015.1, on the reverse strand, counting down.
AAGTTCCAGCGAATGACGAAGAAACCGACGACCAGGATTATTGTCTGATGGAATAGATAAAACGGAAGAACTGCCTCATTGCCGTAGGCCAGCACTTTGTGGTTAAAGTTCAGGTACCTGGCCCCAAGACTCAGAATGTAAACGACCGCACTCCAACTGGCAATACCCCATATAATCTGATACAGAACGTACACCACCGAAAAGGGCTGGTGATCTATTGTTCCGTAGCCAAATACCGACTTGAGAAGACCTATTCCACCGAAGCCTACGAGCCATAGAGCGAGGCAGATCCCCCCATATTTCTTGAAAGCTTCGGAGAAACGTCGGTCGGCCGCAATGATATAGCCGATGACAAAGTAGATCGCGTACCAGAGGAAGTCAGCCCAGCTTCTCTGGGTTGCGAAAAGCCCTCTGAGTCCGGTGAGCGCCAGGGCCAGCGGTATCACAAACAGGAATATACCGCCCGGGCGTTCACACCATCCGGCGAAGGTCGTGATCCAGCGCTGTCCCCGGTCCGATTTCAGATATAACAGCAAGGGCAAGGTGATGAGTGAAATCAAAAAGAGATACTGGAGAAACCACAAATGACCGGAAAAGGGAATGGGCAATAAAGATTCAGGCCACGGCGTTAATCGAGGTATTCCGAAGCGGTCGAAGTAGCGCGGAATCATATCCCAGAAGGTGCCTCTATACCCCGCGTTGGTAAGGAGTTCGAAGTAGAACTGAGGCGGCAGCAGGATAAAGAGACCCACCGTATAAAGAGGGATGAGAAGCCGCTTGATCCGCTCCCAAAGATACGCCCCCGCGGGCCTGGATTTTAGCACGTACCAGGAAGCCACTCCTGATAGCAGGAAGAAGAGCTCCATGACCCAGGGCCAGATCAAGCCGCGCACCGCCACAAACAGAATAACGCTTTGCTCCGGGTTCTTCAGATGCCAGCCTTCCGGATCGAAAAAGCGGGTGGAGTGGAAAACGAAGATGGCCAGCATGGCGATAACCCTCAGCCAATCGATATCGTATCGTCGCTCGTTCATCCTTGCTTCACTTCCTTATCCATTTAAGCGCCCCGACGATCCCAATAGCGGGCCATACGGGATAATATTTGGGCGGTTTCATCCAGGCGGTCAAAGATGCGGATGCCCTCCTGATTCAGGTCATAAACCATCTGGCTCTCACCGGGGGAATAGACACTACCGATCATTACTGGAATGCCGAAGGTCTTCTCCATTTCTGCGTAGTCACGCACGACGGTCTTGTTGATCTCCAGGAAAAATCTTAAAGGGTCAGCCTCCTTTTCGGCGATCAGACCCGGCCGACCCATTCCATGCAGGATCAGGGCATCCACCTCACCGGAGGCCAGGACTTCCCGGCCCAGGGCCGTCAGAGCATCTACAGCCAGAAAGAGTCCGGAGGCTCCGATGTCCACCGGATTACGAACCGAGGCCCGGACGGGCATACCCAATTCCCTCAGTCTAGATTGCAGCCTGTCGCTCAATATCGGCACGCTCAGTCCTTCGGCCTCAAGGGCATCCGTTAAAGCCACACCCCAGGACCCGCCCATGGTCACAATGGCCACCCGTTTTCCGTGCATGGCCGGCCGTTCCACCAGGGCGTGGCTCAGTGGAAGCAAAAGCTCCATGGTGGGACAGTCGATGATGTTGGACTGTTCAAAAACCCCCTCATAAACCTGGTAAGAGCCGGCCAGGGCCCCGGTATGGCTTTGAGCGGCCCGGCCCGCATTCGGCGTCTTCCCCGCCTTATAAACGATGACCGGTTTGGTCTTGGCCACCTTGCGGACCACATCGGCAAACCGTCTTCCATCCTTAACGCCTTCGATATACATCATGACGCCCTGCACATGGGGATCAGCCCCGACATACTCCAGAAAATCGGTGATCGTCAGATCGGCCTCATTACCGGTTTGGACGAACATGCCCAAACCCATCCTTTTGGAAAAACCGTGAGCCAGCAGATCGTAAATAGCATAACTGCCCTGGCAAATGCCGGCTATGGGGCTTTTGATAAGATACCCCACCGGCGCTGCGGAGGCATTGAACTTGGCGTGCAGATTGAAGGTGCCGCTCACATTGGGACCCAGCAGACGCATGCCGAAGGACCGGGCCAGTCGCACCAGTTCCCTTTCCCTTTGCTTGCCGCTCTCCACGGCCTCGCCAAAACCGGCCGTGATGATACTGATCCCTTTCACACCTTTTTCGCCGCATTCCCTGATGGTTTGTTCCACAGTGGGTTCGGGAATGGTAAAGACGGCCAATTCCGGCGCATCGGGGATCTCCTTTACATTCCTGAAGGCCGGCACCCCGAAGATCTGTTCGGCCTGGGGATTGACGGGGTAGATCCGCCCGGGGAACGGTCCGGAGAGCAGCCCTTGCATAATGAAAGAACCCCACGATCCAGGCCGCTCGGTCGCTCCGATGACGGCCACTGATTTGGGGTTGAGAAAGACATTTAACTGTTCATGGACGGCCACGATTTTTTTCCTTATATTCAAAGAGACAAATCGTTTTCAATAGAATAGGGAACGATGCTCTGGGTTTCTATCCCTTCCCGGATCAAGGCCAGAAGCTTAATTTTTTTTGACGGGAACTATTTGCTTAAATTCAGGTTTCCTTCAAGATGACTAATTCATACTTCCGGTTCCCCAGTCCGATTTCTTCGGCGTATTGAAGCTGAATTTCCCAATTGACCTTGGGGTAGATCCCGCGGAATTTATCTTCTCCGGACTTATAATTTTTTATTAAGGCCGAATCCTTATTGCCCGGCTCGTTATTGACCAGATCCACTGAGGCCTGATCTATGGCCACCGGATCAGTTGGAGGCCAGGATCCCAATATCCCTGACAATCGGTCGGTCACTGTGATCATAACAATCACAGGCCGGAGAGATGTCGGTTAAAAAATTCAAAAAGATGACCCGGCCTTCTTTGCCTTTCAAGACCCCAAAGACATATTCGACCATTTTCTGCTGGAAAATTGTAGTGGATGGATTCCAACGGATTTGGATGGCCTCTTGCGGGCAGACCAGGATGCATTCACCACAGCCGACACATTTCTCCGGGTTAATGCGGGCCTTATTTTCATGAAGGTCAATGGCCTTTGGAACACAATGGCTGATGCATTCCAGGCAGGTGGTGCATTTTTTTCGGGTGACTTTGGGCGCCGTATCGGAATGCTGACTCAGCTTGCCCTCCCTTGAAGCGCAGCCCACGCCCAAGTTTTTGAGGGTTCCCCCAAAACCGGACAATTCATGTCCCTTGAAATGGGCCACGCTGACCAGGGCATCAGCATCGACGATGTCGGCGGCAATAGAAACCGACTCAAAATGTTTTTGATGGATAGGGACTTGGACGGCCGATTTCCCTTTGATGCCGTCGGCGATTATCAAGGGGGCCCCGACAGTGGTGAAAGAAAAACCGTTTTCCAGAGCGGTCTGGAGGTGGGAAACGCTTTCACTGCGGGTGCCTATATAAAGGGTATTGGCATCGGTCAGAAAAGGCTTTCCGCCCCAGTCCCGGATCTTGTCGGTTATGGGGCGGACATAAACGGGTTTTACATAGGCCGTGTTCCCTTTTTCGCCGAAATGGATCTTAACAGCCACCAGATTTTTTTTGACCAAGGGTTTAGAAAAAGGGACCTGGTCCAGTAAACGGCTGATTCGTTGCAGCCGATTCTCTCTAAACGTAGCCTTCAAATCCAGAAAATAGACGGATGAACCCATTTGGAACCTTTACCTTATTTTCTTTCCAGCGACCCTCAGCCTGATAGCAACTGCCCGTGCAGTTTCAGGAGAACCGTTTTGATATTCTCTGGAAATAGATAATATGGCCATAAATGTTTATTCCTCGAATAAATTAAGGGTTTCCGTAGAGGATGGGGATTCGAGCGATTGTTCTTCCCGGGATGTTTTCCATTTTCTATAGATTTTCCCAGCCACCAAAACGCCGATGGTAAAAAAGATTTCCACACTGTATTGGAAAAAGTTTGAAGGTTGGATGAGTTTAATGATAAATGGATCAGTGATCAGCATCTCTCCGCCCACCCAGCCCAGAACAGCAGCCCCGATATAAACCAGGAAGGGATATTTATCCAGCAACATGGACAGGAGGTTACTGGTGAAGACGACAAAAGGGATACTCAACCCGAGCCCGAAGATTAGCAGAAACAGATTGCCTTTGGAAGCTGCGGCTACACCCAGAATGTTTTCCAAGGACATGGTAAGATCGGCGACAATAATCACCCAGATGGCCTGCCAAATGGTTTTAGCTTCTTTATGAGGATCTTTTTCTCCAGTCCCTTCGACAAATAATTTAATGGAGATCCAGATAATTAACGCGCCGCCGATGAATTTAACAAACTGAATTTCCAGAAGTCTGACGGCGAAAAAGGTGAGAATCACTCTTAAAACGACCGCCAAAGCGCTGCCAAAAGCAATGCCCCTTATGCGTTGCTTTCTGGGCAGGGATCTAACTGCCAGGGCAATAACTACGGCGTTATCCCCGGACAGCATGAGATTGATAAGGATAATACTAAAAAAGCCAACTATAAAATCCAAGTTAAAATGAATTTGACCCAAGATTCCTAAATCCAACACCTTCACCTCTCAATAACGAGACCGCCACGATTTTTAAGGTTCTAGCGGATACTGTTCAAACTTGGTTCAAAAAATCTAATATAATAGATATGTTGTTGTCAAGAGTTAGGTTCTTTTTCCTTCAAATTTTTGATCATGTCTTTTTTAAAACAACTTGACTCTGTGATAGGAAAGGATTCTAATATTATTGATTCAATTTAACAGGTTGCTGAAAAAGGCCCATCTCCTGTGTTGCCCTCATCCCTCCCCACCTTTCAGCGGGGCAGGCTATGCGACATACTTCTATGTACGACTCATTCCTCGGGACTTCTTCGCGTCAAGGGCAACGCTCAGTCCCACCCCTTCGGGGCGGGTTCCCGGTTTCGGGCGCCTTATATCTGGACCTTTTTGAGCAACCTGTAATAATGAATTTTTCCGCATGCCTTTAATTAAATTAAAAGGGAACCCCGATGAAACATGGAAACCAAAATTCTCGCATCTTTAAAACCCACTGTTCACGGATGGATCATGGGGGTTGTGGACTATTGGTCGAGGTCCAAGAAGGCCGGATTGTCAGCATCAAGGGAGACCCTCAATGTTCTATCTCCCACGGCTATATATGTCCCAAGGGCTTGGCCTCGGCTGAACGAACAAGACACCCCGATCGTCTGACCAGACCGTTACTCCGACAGGGGGCTCGCGGTGAAGGCCGATGGAAACCGATATCCTGGACCGAGGCCCTTCAATTTGTTGCCGAACGGCTGAACCACATCCGACGGGAACATGGTCCTGAAGCCGTGGTCTTTGCCCAAGGAGCCCCTAAAGGATTGGAGCATTTCGTCCTGATCCGGTTAGCCAATGTCTTCGGTTCTCCCAATGTCTGTGGTCCTCAACACGTCTATCACCTGCCCAGAGAAATCGCCGGCTTGTTGACCGTGGGTTTTTTCCCGATTCCGGATTATGAGGTTCCCACCAGTCTTATTTTAAACTGGGGCAGCAATCTTCTTAAAAGCAACGAGGAAGGGATCATTGCACTGCATCTGCTTCAGTCAATAAAAAAAGGGGCCGACCTGATCGTCATTGATCCCAGGCAAACCCATCTGGCTTCCATTGCTCAAAGCCACCTTCAAATAAAACCGGGAAGCGACATTGCCCTGGCCCTGGGCCTGATTCATATTATTATTCGCGAAGGATTATTTGATCGGGAGTTCGTAAATCAATGGACCTTGGGCTTTCAGGAATTGAAAGAGCGGGTTGCGGAATTTACTCCGGAACGTGTAGCCGACCTCACCTGGCTGACGCCGGAAGAGATTATACAAACGGCCTGGATTTACGCCACCTCTCAACCGGCTGTCATCCAATGGGGCAATGCCATCGAGCAAACCGTCAACAGTCTGCAGACCTGCCGGGCGCTGCTTTGTTTGATGGCCATTACCGGCAACCTGGATGTGCCGGGTGGAAATATAATGCCTTCCATGCCTCCGGTCGCCCGGCTGGCTGATTTTGTCAAAGCCGATCTGCTGCCGGACAAAGCCCAAAAGATGTTGAACCGGGCCTTCAACCTTGTTCCGAATTTTATGGTTGTTCCCCCACCGATAGTTGTTCAAGCCATCCTGACCCATCACCCTTATCCTGTCCGAGCTATGGTGGCCCAGGCAACCAATCCCCTGATCACCAACAGTGATGCCCATCGAACCTATGAGGCCTTGATGCAGCTCGACCTTCTGGTGGTTTCGGAAATCTTTATGACCCCTACCGCCGCCCTGGCGGATATCGTCCTGCCGGCGGCCACCGGTTTTGAATTCGATGATATCGGTCATTATGGTCTGGCCCAGGGCTGGATTTCAGCTCGTCCCAAGATTGTCGAACCTCCGGGAGAAAGCTGGCCGGACATTAAGATCTTGATGGAGTTGGGCAAGGCCTTGGGTCATGGTGAACATTTTTGGGAAGACTACCATGAGGCCTTGGATGAAGTTTTGGCCCCTGCAGGGATGAAGTATGAACAGTTTAAGGAAATGGGAGTGCTTAAAGGAAAAGGGGGCTACAAAAAATATGAAGCCGATGGATTTAAGACGCCTTCAAAAAAAGTGGAACTTTTTTCAGACACAACTTAAAAATTGGGGATTTGATCCTCTGCCGGCTTTTTCAGAACTTCCCGGGGTTTCTCTGGAATATCCTTTGTTGGCTACCAGCTGCAAAAACTCCAATTTTTTTCATTCGGCCCATCGCCAGATTTCCAGTTTACGCAAGAAACATCCGGAACCGATCGTGGAGATCCACCCGGCGGCGGCAAGGATTCTCGATTTGATCGAAGGGGACTGGGCCCGCATCATAACCCCTAAAGGACGGATAGAGCAAAAAGTCCATCTGTCCGAAAGTTGGATCCGCGGGTTGTTTTTCTGGATTACGGTTGGTGGTTTCCTGAAGAGGGGCTTTCGACCCTTTTTGACTGGGACAGGTCCAATCTCAATATCCTGACAGCCGGTGAACCGTTCGATCCGGCCATGGGAACTCCCAATCTGCGGGCCTTTCCCTGTCGAATCGAAAAATGCCCGCCCATAAAATAAAAAAAAGGAAGGTAAATCGAAATTTCTTCCAACGGAAGAAATTCCCTCCTTCCCTTTAAGAGGTTAAGTAACTATTTAACTACCCAACAGCACAACAACCAGAAGGTTATTTCTTTTTGGCCGGGGCTTTCTTGGCCTTTTTGGCAGGAGCCTTTTTGGCCGGGGCTTTTTTAGCCGGCTTCTTGGCTATTGCCTTTTTGCTTGGGCTCTTTGCTGTTTTGCGCTTTCTTGGGAGCGGCCTTTCACAGTCTTTTTTGCCGGAGCCTTTGCTTTTTTGGTTGCTGCCATGATAGTTCCTCCTTTCCTATATATTGTATTTGGGGAAATTCTAAACAACTATATATAGTATGTCAAGAAAAAAATGCATTTTTTTTAAAAAAAAATAATTTTTTTTAAAAGTCGTGAAATTTTCTCCCTTGCCTTTGCTTTGAAAATTTTTCAGAATCCGAATCCATCCATCGAAGTCTGACAGCGAGGACACTTTCCTTCTTGCAGATTATTTTTCAAAATGGAAAATCCAAAACGATCCAAGAGTAGATAGCCGCAATGATGGCAGTAAGTTTTTTCTGCCGCGTCTCCAGGAACATTGCCGGTGTAAACATAACGCAACCCCGCTTCTTTCCCGATTTCCCAAGCTTGCTGTAAGGTCTTGACCGGAGTCGCCGGCAATTGGGTAAGCTTAAAGGTGGGATGGAATCGGCTGATATGCCAGGGCGTCTCCGGGCCCAAATCATCGGCAATGAACCGAGCCAATTCTTTTAACTCTTCTCTGGAATCGTTAAGAGTCGGAATGATCAATGTCGTGACTTCAACCCAGATCTCCCAGCCTTTTCATGATTTTTAAGGTTTCTAAAACCGGAGACAGTTTTGCCCCGCATTGGGTCTTGTAAAAATCCTCTCGAAAGGCTTTCAGATCGACATTGGCGGCGTGAAGATGAGGATGAAGGGCTTCAAGCACGTCCTTGGTCATATAGCCGTTGGTGACGAAGACATTTTTCAAACCTTTCCCGTCGGCCAGAAGGGCGATGTCCTGGGCGTATTCAAAAAAGATGGTGGGTTCGGTATAGGTATAAGCAATGGACAGACACTTGGCTTGAATGGCAGTGGCGATCACTTCTTCAGGAGAAATCTCTTCCCCGGGAATCTTTTTTAGATTCTCGAGCCTGAGAAATGTCGGCGTTCTGACAAAAAGAGCAGCGGAAATTACATCCGGCAGTAGCCAGGGAAAAAGAAGCGGATCCGGGCAGAAAGTGGAAGAGCGGTTTCTTTTCGATCGGGTCAACATGAGCAGCAATAGGTTTTCCATAGACCAAAGAATAAAGGGTCCCTTGACGATTCTCCCGGACCCCGCAAATCCCCCGCTGTCCCTCTTTGATCAGACAAAGGTGATGACAGGCACGGCAGCGAACCCGTTGCTCTTTTTCTTTTTCATACAGCCGGGCTTCAATCATGGAAGACTTCTTTCCCAATTGATTATTAACCACAGGTAACATTTTCGAATTCAAGGACCAGAAGCCAGAATTCAGAAGGTACCGGAAGGGGAGAGTTGATGTTTCTATTCTGGATTCTGAATTCTGACTCCTGGATTCTTAGTGTCGCGATACAGAGCACACTTTTTTCAAAAAAAAATTAATTCTCATATCCCAAGGTACAAAAACCTACAGTTTATCTTTCAAAATCGCTCCGGTGCTCCCTGAGGTGACCATTTGGGCATAACGGAAGGCGAATCCTGATTGGATCTTGGGTGGAAGAGGAACCCAACCTTTCCGCCTTTTTTTGAGTTCATCCCTGGAAACCAGAAGAGTCAGCTTCTTTTTCGGAATATTGATTTCAATCCGGTCGCCTTCTTTGACCAGACCAATCGTTCCTCCCGCAGCCGCTTCCGGAGAGACATGACCGATAGCCGCCCCTTGAGTGCCCCCGCTGAATCGGCCGTCGGTTATCAAGGCCACGTCCTTGCCCAAGCCCATGCCGATGATGGCTGCGGTGGGCGACAGCATTTCCTGCATGCCCGGTCCGCCTTTGGGGCCTTCGTAGCGAATGACCACCACGTCGGCTTTTTTAATTTTTTTGCCGAGGATGGCCTTCTGGGCCTCTTGCTCCGAATTAAAAACCCTAGCCGGTCCGCTGTGAACCATCATTTCCGGGGCCACGGCCGATTGTTTGACCACCGCTCCTTCCGGGGCCAGGTTTCCATAGAGGATGGCGATCCCGCCTTCGGCATGGTAGGGATTAGACAGCGGACGAATAATGGCCTTATCTAGAATCTTTTTTCCTCTCAGATTCTCTTCCAGACGGGCACCGGTGACGGTCATCACCCGGAGATTGATGGCCTTGATCTTGGTTAACTCGGCCATGACCGCTGGAATCCCTCCGGCTTCATCCAATTCCTGCACGCTGTTAACCCCTCCGGGAACCAGACTGCACAAATGGGGGGTTCGTTGACTGATGGCATTAAACAAATCCAAAGGCAGTTCCAGATGGGCCTCATGGGCCATGGCCGGAACATGAAGCACCGTATTGGTCGAACACCCCAAAGCCACATCCACGGCGATGGCGTTGCGAAAGGCGGACATGGTGGCAATGTCCCGAGGACGGATATTTTTTTCCAACAGCTCCATCACCTTCATACCGGTCTGTTTGGCCAAACGAATCCGCGCTGCGGCCACGGCCGGGATAGTCCCGTTTCCCGGAAGTCCCAGACCGATGGCCTCGGTCAAGCAGTTCATGGAGTTGGCCGTAAACATGCCGGCGCAGGAACCGCATCCCGGGCAGGCGACATCTTCCATTTCCAGCAGATCCCTGGCCTTCATCCTTCCCGATTTGACTTCACCGACCCCTTCGAACATACTGATCAGGTGAACATCTTTCTTCCGCCATCTACCGGTGAGCATCGGACCTCCGCTGATCATGATGGCTGGAATATTCAAGCGAAGCATGGCCATGAGCATACCGGGAATAATTTTATCGCAGTTGGGGATCATGACCAGGGCATCAAAGGGATGGGCCCGGGCCATGACTTCCACAGAATCGGCGATCAGTTCCCGGCTGGCCAGGGAATATTTCATGCCTTCATGATTCATGGCAATCCCGTCGCAAACCCCGATGGTGGAAAACTCAATAGGGGTTCCCCCATTCATCCGGACCCCGGCCTTGACGGCCTGAGCGATCTGGTTCAAATGGAGATGGCCGGGGATGATTTCGTTGGCCGAGTTGGCGATTCCGATCAAGGGCTGGGCGATTTCCTCATCGGTATAGCCCATGGCCTTAAACAGAGAGCGATGGGGACTTTTTTCAATCCCTTTTTTCATAACGTCACTTCGCATAGGTTTCTCCTTCTTTCAGACCATTCATTGGCGGGTGGTCTTCAATTTTATCGTCATCATGATTCCTCTTCGGTCACCAGGAAATAAGAAAATTAATCCAAGGATTCAAGGCCTGCGGGCAGGCAGGAAGGGGTCAAGGACCGCACGCGGAGTGAAAGGCGTGGAAGTTAAAACTACTTGAACCCTGGAATCCTCGAATCCTCGAACTCTCTTTTCGAACTAACTATAAAGGGCAATCAAGATGAATTCAATTATTTTTTCTTGAGGTCGTAAATAATCAGTCGCTTTTCTTCATAACTTCGGCTTGAAAACGGCGGCGTTCCTCTCCTTCTCGGGCCAGGGCTTCACGGTTGTTGTCATCCACCCGCATGAATGCATCCCGCCATTCATCATTGCCCCAAGAGAACGGGGTCTGGACCGTGGTACGAGGAATCCAGGCTCTTTCCAGCAAGTCAAGTGCAATACCTACAATGGCGTGTTGCATTTCCTTGTCCCAGGGTTTCCCACAGGGGTTTCCCAAGGGAAAGTCGGTGAACACGAATCGGGCAACACCCAATTCCTCTACAATGTCGCGGGCTGACCCTATGACCACAGTGGACAGGCCGTTTTCTTCAAGATGTCGTGCCGTCAGACTGACGGTCTGGTGACAAACCGGTCAGAGTGCCGAAAGGAGAACGGCTTCCACTTCATCCTCCCGACACCATTTGAGAATCTGTGGGGCGGCCTGAAGTATCGTTCTGTTCTGACTGTAATCGGTGGGCACTCCATAGAAGCGAGGTGAAATTGATCCGATACGACCTTCAGCGGCAAACTCAGCCAAACGATTCAGCGGCAAAAAACTTTCGATGTCGTCCGTATGAGTAGCCTTTTTGTCCCAAAAGAGGTGGTCAGTGTACAAGCGGGTCGGTGCGGGATTTGCCGGCAGGGCGTAATACTCCCTGGACAGCCCGTGACTTGCACCCTCCACCTCTGTACGGCCGGCAGTCGTCACCAGTCCTACCCGGCTTTCGGAGAGCGGTTTTTTAAGAGGGGAAAAGGGAACATCCTGGTAGTGGGCCCAGGAGTATGGTTGGGAGTAGCCTTGGGCAGCGTAGTACTCCCGACTGCGATCAATATAACTGACAAAAGAACGATAGGCTCGACGCTGATTCATATGGGCACCTCCAAAAGGATAATATTAAGGATAATATTAAGGGTCTCATACTTATCTTGACATGAAATGGATGGGCTTGCCTAACATAGGACCATGGGGGTCTTTTTTGGGGGTTGTCCACCTTTAACCTGGAAGCTTCTTTGCCGGGCCAATGATTTAACTAAATCAGAAGCAGGCCTTCACCTGTCCTGGAAACGGGCTAAAGGGAATGCCCTGCCTCGAATCAAACTTTGCTGGACGGGCCGGGATAGGGCGATAAGGCACCCTTTGGACAATCCCCCAAAAAAGACCCCCACGGTCCTCTCATGTTGCTATTATTTTGAGACCCTTAATATTAAAGCCACAACTTTGCGCTTCGATGACGGGAACCTATTCCCGAATGGCCGTCCAATTGGCCTCTTCTTTTCATCTTCTGTTGGGTCAATATTATCTTATTTTGTTATTCAATTTGCAAATGAATACGTTGTGGGCTCATTGAATCAGATTAAATGTTACCCGAAACGTCACGGCCCCTTTCTTTTTTATTGACAATCTCTATTAATTTCTTATCTTATTTAAAGAAGGTTATCGAAACAATCCCTCCAAATAGTTTCAGTAATTAAACCGATTGAGATCTTTAAAAAATTGATTCCGGATTGTTAATAATTTTTTATCGACCGTTATTGTGTATTGCAGGAAAAGAAAATAGATGAAAGACCTTTTCGTTCCGACTTGTTCAGGTTAAGGCATCGCAATTTTCTTTTTGACGAATGCTACGGGAAACGTTACTATATTAACTCCGCTAAGGCGGAAGGCTCTGCTGCTAAAACCCATCGGCCGGAGATAAACCCGACAGAGGGAAATGATCTTGGGTGATTTTGCCTCTGGTCAGGGAATTGAAAAAGAGCCTTGAATGATTGAAGGGAGAAAGAAAGTGAATAAGAGTCAAACCTTAGGTGAATTACGCGCCTCCGGCTGGCGCCATCGCTCGGTCAAAGAGGAATTAATGGAAAACATGGTGGCCAAGATGACAGCGGGTGAGGCGCTTTTTCCCCGGATCCTCGGTTATGATGAGACCGTGATCCCGGAGATAGAGAATGCCATCCTCTCAGGACATGACATCCTGATCCTGGGCGAACGCGGCCAGGCCAAGAGTCGCTTGATCCGGACCTTGGTCCTGCTCCTTGACGAGTGGATGCCGGCAGTGGCCGGCTGCGAGATCCTGGACAACCCTTTTGCCCCAGTTTGTAACGACTGCCGGATTCGGGCCGTCGAACTGGGAGACCGACTGCCCATCGTTTGGGTCCCGCGTCAGGACCGTTTCGGAGAGAAACTGGCCACCCCCGATGTCTCGGTGTCGGACCTGATCGGTGATGTGGACCCGATCAAAGTGGCCGAGGGACGTTACCTCTCGGACGAACGGGTTATCCATTTCGGGCTGTTGCCCCGAACCAACCGGGGCATCTTTGCCATTAATGAGCTGCCCGACCTTTCCGAGAAGGTGCAGGTCAGTTTGTTCAACATCCTCGAGGAAGGCGATGTGCAGGTCAAAGGCTTCAAGGTGCGTTTGCCGCTTGACATGTTGATCGTGGCCACGGCTAACCCGGAGGATTATACCCATCGCGGCCGCATCATTACACCTCTCAAGGATCGATACGCCTCCCAAGTACGCACCCACTATCCAACCAAACGCGAGATCGAGACGGCCATTGTCGAGCAGGAGGCCCTGGTTCGAGTTGTACCTAAAAAAAAGATTTTTGTGCCGGAGTATATTAAAGAAATTATCACCGGTCTGACCTTTGAGGCCCGCCAGTGCCCGGAAATCAATCAGTCTTCCGGTGTCTCGGTACGTATGAGCATTTCCAATTTTGAAAGTGTGATGGCCAGCGCTCAAAAGCGTGCGATTCGCTTGGGTGAACCGGAAGTGGTGCCGCGTATTTCCGATTTGCCGGCGGTTTTTGCCAGTTCTCGGGGCAAGATCGAGATCGAGTATGCCGGTGAAGATCAGACCGAAGTCGAGGTGGTTGATCGCCTGCTTCGACGATCCGTCAAGGGCGTTTTTGACCTCCATTTCCAGGTCGAGGATTTGGAGCCGGTCATCCAGGTCTTTAACGCTGGGGCTGTGGTCGAGGTCTCGGCCGACTCACCCGCCGCACAATATCGCGAATTTTTTCAAAAGATACCGGCAATGCAAGAGCCGCTGAAAAACCTGGGCTTAACGGATTCACCGGCACAACTGGCCTCGGCCGCAGAGTTTATCCTGGAAGGTCTTCATCTTAACCAGAAACTAAATAAGGAACTGCGCAAGGACAAAGCGGTCTATAAAACCGCGCCGCCTGCTGCACCCAAGCCCAAGCCGGTCTTGCGGAGAGAACGAGGAGAAGGATTTCATTAAAAAATTAGGATTCAAGGATTCCAGGGGTCAAGGATTCAAGTGAAATGCTTGGAAATAAAAACCCTTGAACCCTCGAATCCTAGAACCCTTGGATCCTTTTTAACAGAAGTAAGATCATGCCTAAAATTTATCGTTACAGCCGGTGGGACGGCAACCAGGTCATCGACCTTGAGTTCAAGGCCATGACCAATGACTTCCTCGAAAAGTTCCTCGAGACCGGAGACGCAGCTTATGCCTTGGAATGGATGCTGCGGGAGGGACTCTCTTTCGATTTCCAGAACTTCCGCCTCGAAGGTCTGGACCGCCTGGCCAACCGGCTGAGCGAGCAGCGCCAACAAATGCTCCGGCAGTTCAATACCAAAGGCTTGAGTGAAGAGTTGCGGCGCCGACTCGACCAGATCGTACAAAAGGAGTTGAAGGCCATACAGAAGGCGGAGGAAGAAGCCAGTCAGGAACTTTCAGTCACCGGATCGGAACAGGCGCGAAAAAAGCTTGAGGAATTATTCCAGCGCGAGGGACAATTACACGGGCTGTCGCAGAATCTCGGTGAGGCGGTGCGGCAGCTTCAAAACTACGATTTCCTGAGTCCAGAGGCTGCAGCAGAATTTCAGGAGTTTCTCCAAACCTTGTCTCAGCTACAACAGTTGGCTGCCCAAAACTTTTTTCAAGGGAACCAGCCCATGAGCATGGAACAGGCTGCCGAGATGGCCGAACAAATGCGCCGATTAAACGAGCTGATCGAGGCCCTCGAACGCGGGGACCTGCAGGGCATGAACCTCGAAGACCTGGCCCAATATCTGGGTGAAGAAGCTAGTCGTTCAATCCAAACCTTTCTTCAGTTCATGGATTTCCTGCGTGAGTCCGGATTCGTGGCTGCAGAGCAAGGACGGTTAGTGCTCACGCCCAAGGCCATGAGGCTGATTGCCCAAAAGGCCCTCCGCGATATCTACGCCCTGGTCGGCCGCGGTGCCTTCGGCGCCCATACCACGGCCTTTCGCGGTCCAGGAGAAGTCCTGCCTGATGAGAGCCGGCCTTTTGCTTTCGGCGACCCTTTCCATTTGCATTTACCCCGCACTTTGTCCAATGCGGTATTTCGGGAGGTGAGCAGCGGCCTTAAGGCGGAGGACATGCGTTCGGGAAAGACCAGGCTCCGGCTTAAAGTCGATGACTTCGAAGTCCTGAAGAATGAGCTGCAGGCCGCCACCGCCACTGTCCTGATGCTGGATATGAGCTTCAGCATGTTCCAGAATGACCGCTTCACCGCGGCGAAAAAGGTGGCCCTGGCCCTCGAGCACTTGATCCGCACCCACTATCCACGCGACAAGTTCTATATGGTCGGGTTTGCCACCCAAGCGCGTCGGCTCAACCGTAAAGAGCTATTGGAAGCCATGGGCAGTTTCGGAGACGACGTGTTCACCAACATCCAGGACGGCTTGCGTCTGGCCCATCGGTTGCTCGGTCAACACCCGGACGCCCGGCAACAGGTGATCCTCATCACCGACGGCCAACCTACGGCCTTTACCCTGAACGGACAATTGCATATTGAATGGCCCACCTTAGGAATCAGTCCCACTGCGGTGCGGGAAACCCTCAAAGAGGTCCGGGCCTTCACCCGCACAGGTGCAACCATCAACACCTTTATGCTCGATCGTTCACCCCTGTTGGTGAGCTTCGTCAACGAGGTAACTAAAATCAATAAAGGCCGCGCCTTTTTCACGGCCCCGAATCAGTTAGGCAAATATCTGCTGGTGGATTATCTGAGTCGTAAAAAGCGAAGGGTACATTGACCCTTTAGACCATCTGCAAAAAAAGGTCATAGGGATATAAAGGTTTAATAGGCCGTAAAAGATTAAGAGATAATAGTTCGGAGTTGAGAGTTGAAAATTCATCATATGGTGTTCATTCTTTTTACTCCGAACTAATAACTATTTCCTCAAATTCTCTTTTCCAATGGACTGAAGATCGATCCATTAAAGAGTCAGGCCATTACAAAGGCAAAGGCATGAATGATACCTGGCAAAAAAAGATTCTTTCTCCAGAAAAGGTTCTGGAAAAAATCGAACCGGGTATGAGCATCTTCGTAGGGACCGGCCCGGCTGAACCTCGAACCCTGGTCAAGCATCTGCTTGCTTCGACTTTACCTAATCTTAGAGACCTCGAGGTGATTCAGCTTATCAGTCTGGGAGATACCATCCTTTTGGAGGATCAACAACAAACCAAATTCCGGCTGAAAACCTTTTACTCGGGCTGGATGGCTGATCAGGCCGTGCGGTCAGGCCGGGTGGACATGGTTCCCTGCCGGTTCTCCAGAATCCCTGGGCTGATTGAATCCAGGTCGCTTCGGATCGATGTGGCTTTTATTCAAATAACCCCCCCGGACGAATCGGGTTGGGCCAGTCTTGGGGTTTCCATAGATGCGGCCAGGGCGGCCATGAAACAAGCCGCCTTGGTGGTCGGGGAGATCAACCTCCAGGTGCCTCGAACCCTCGGGGATACCCTGGTCAATATAGAAGAGTTTGACTGTCTGGTTCAAGCCGAGTTGCCGCCCATCACCTTTGACCGTTGGCCGATAGACCCTGTTCTGGATAAAGTGGCGGCCAATGTGTCCATATTAGTTGATAACGGATGTTGCCTCCCTTTTTTCACCGGCAGCCTGTTTGAGGCCCTTGGTCCCCATCTGAGACATAAGAAAAATTTATGCGTCCAATCAGCTTTTATCACCGATCCTCTTATGGACCTTATCAAATGCGGTGTAGTCACCAACCGGGACAAGACCTACTACCGCGGAAAAAGTGTGGTTTCTTATGCCCTGGGCACGGCTGAGCTCATGCAATGGCTGGATCAAAATCCATTGATTGAGTTTCAGGGCATCGATGTCGTCGGGGATCCCAAAATCATCGGCTCCAATGATTTCTTTACCGTGATCATCCCTGTCCGCAAGGTAGATTTGACCGGGGAGGTCGCCATGCATGTGGGGATGAGCAATGTGGCTTACGGCATGGGGGAAGCCTTGGAATTGCTGGCTGGCGTGGGGCTGTCCCGGAACGGCCGGGCCATCTGTGCCCTGCCCAGCCGTAATTTGCGGAATCAATCGAATATCAAGATCTCGATTGAAGAGTATCCGAATCAGGTCAATATCCGTGAGGCCCTGGATATGGTCGTCACCGAGTATGGCATTGCCTACCTTAAGGGCATAAGCATCCGTGAAAGGGCCCTGGCCCTGATAGATATCGCCCATCCGGATGACAGGGCCGAACTGGTCCGCCAGGCCAAAGAGGCCAATATGATCTATCCGGACCAGATCTATCTTACCGAGGCCGGTCATTACTACCCAGCGGATTTGGAGCATTCCTATACGTTCAAGGATAAGCTAAACCTTCGTTTCCGGGCCATCAGGCCCTCGGACGAAGATCAAATGCGAAAGTTGTTCTATCGTTTTTCCGAAGAGGACGTCTACTACCGTTATTTCAGCCCTGTCCGGACTATGCCGCATACCAAAATGCAGTCCTATGTCAACGTGGATTACCGGAATATCGTATCTATCGTCGGGCTGGTGGGTCCGAAGGGTGACAGCCGGCTCGTGGCCGAGGCCAGGTATGTCCGTGAGCAGGAAAGTCCATCTGCCGATGTGGCCTTTATTGTGGATGAAGAATATCAAGGCAAGGGGATCGCCTCTTATCTATATCAAATGCTCATTAATGTAGCCAAAAAAAACGGGATCGAGGGCTTTACGGCTTCCGTCCTGCCTTCTAATAAAGGGATGCTCCGGGTGTTTAAGAAAGGCCCTTACCCTTTTACCACCGCCCTGGATTCCGGCGTTTATAATCTGATCATTCCTTTCACCAATTTGGTCAAGCCGGGAGATGGCGGACCGACGAATCAGGGCAAGGACGGTTCTTTAACCTGAAAATAGGGTTCGAGTGGTTGAAGGTTAAGATGATCGTTACCTTATGATTTCGCAAACCTCTTGGATTGGTTTTCTGGGTCTTAGGGCCGGCGTTTCAGATGGGTAGCCAACCGGAATGTAAGCGATAAGATCCTGGCCAGCGGGAACCTTGAGGACCTTTTCTATGTCACCCTTAGCCTGCATCGGGCCGGTCATCCAGACCGCCCCTAAACCCATTTGATGTAAAATTAAAAGTAGATAAGCAATAGCTGCGGCTGCGGACTGAGTTCGTGAGTTGGCGATGTTACGCCAACGGCGGATTTGAGCGGCCTTGCTGTCTTCAGGATTCGATTTTTCTCTGGCCTCCAGAATCTTATCCACTGGCGACTGATATTGGCTACTGGTCACAGCAATGCCGGCAGGGGCCTGACGAAAGAACCCTGCGCCTTTCAACATCCTAACGGCAAATTCGCTGAAACCAGCGGCCTCAGGTAAAGAAGCCACGTAATTGGCGCTGTCTTGTACGGCATCGGCAATGGTCTTTATGACCTCTCTGTTAAGGATGAGGTAAAAATGCCAGTTTTGCTGATTCCCGGCGTTAGAAGCATAAGTAGCCAATTCTATGGCTTTAAGCAGTTGATCTTCCGAAACAGGCTTGTCCTGCCACAAACGGATGGAACGGCGGCTTTTGATTAATGTTTCCAGATCGCTTGTTTCCATGGTCGCTCCTTTTTTTCAGATGATAAATATTTGATTGGAAAAATCCGACAGAAAGAATATAAAATGGAAGCCAAAAGGGAGTCAAGGGGAAAAACATCAATAGGTTTGGGTGTTGACCACCGAGAAAAATTCTATTGCGGAAAAACTCTTTTTTACAGGTTGCACAAAAAGGTTCTTTCGGTCTCCTTGGAGGCCTTTATATAGGTCGGCAAAGCCGACCGACTACAAGGCGTCCCGAAACCGGGAACCACCCCGTAGGGGTGGGACTGAGCGTCGTCTTTGACGCGAAGAAATCCCGAAGAATACGGGCAATCCCGCCAGCGGCGGGAGTGAAGGGACTTTTTCAGTAACCTGTTAAGGCAAAAAACTCATGAAGGACTGGGCATTCAATCAGGATGATCTGCAGTTGATGTCCAAGCTGGGGGTTTCCGAAAATCAAGTGAGGGCACAGATGGCGCTATTTCAAAGGACTTCCGGGTATCTTCGCCTTCACCGTCCGTGTACTCTGGGTGACGGAATTCATGAGGTCCCTTCCTCAGAAACAGAAGCCTTGATTTCATTGCAGGAGGGAGCGGCCCGGCAAGGTCGATTTATAAAATTCGTCCCCGCTTCAGGCGCAGCCACGCGGATGTTTCAGGATATCCTATCCTTTTCTCTGATTCGATCTAAATTTAACCTTGATGGAAGTCAAACGGAATTAAGCGAAAATGATCCACAAGCCGGAGAATTGGCCAGGTTTATCCGGAGAATCGATCAGTTTGCTTTTTTTGAAGATTTGAAAGGATCGATGGCCCAAGACGGACTGAACATCATAAAGGCCATCCGGCAAAATCAATGGGGAGAGATTTTAGACTATCTCCTCACTGACCGCGGTTTGAATTACCTGAATCGACCTAAGGGATTACATCAATTCCATACTTACCCGGATCACAATCGAACGGCCTTTGAAGAACACCTGGTTGAGGCTGTTCATACGATTTGTGATCGAACCGGACAATGCCATCTTCATATCACGATCTCACCAGAACATGGAGACACCTTTAATAATTTTTTTAAAACCCTGCAACCGGCCTATGAGAAGCGATACCGCTGCCGTTTTAAAGTCTCCTTTTCTTTCCAGAGCCGTTCCACCGATACTCTGGCCGTAGATTTAAACAACAGGCCTTTTCGAGACGATTCCGGAGCACTTCTTTTTAGGCCCGGTGGTCACGGGGCCCTGATTAAAAACCTGAACGATCTTCAGGGCGATCTGATCTATATTAAAAATATCGATAATGTCCAGCCCGATCGGCTGAAAGAAGCGACGATTGTCTGGAAAAAAATTCTGGGCGGCTACCTGGTTAAAATTGAGCAAATGATTCATCCCCTCACGAGGAAATTGGCCGAAGGAATGGGTACTCCAGAGCTTCTTAAAGAATCCGTTAGTTTTTGCCGGGACTGGCTTTGGTTTTCTGAACCCCCAGGGTTTGCCAATTGGTCCCTTAAAGAACAAAACACTTATCTGTTCAATTTATTAAACCGACCTATTCGGGTCTGCGGCATGGTCAAGAACGAAGGAGAACCCGGTGGTGGACCATTCTGGGTGGAAGGAAAGGAGGGATCCCTTTCCCTGCAGATTGTGGAAAAGGCTCAGCTCGATCCCGAATCCCCCGAACAAAAGGCCCGATGGGCGGCTTCCACTCATTTCAATCCGGTTGATCTGGTCTGTTCCGTTCGAGATTATGAAGGCCGGCCCTTTGATCTAAACCGGTATGTAGATCCAGAGGCCGTTTTTATTTCTCGGAAATCCCAAAATGGGCGAGACCTTAAGGCCCTGGAATTGCCTGGGCTGTGGAACGGCGCTATGGCCAAATGGATTACCATCTTTGTGGAGGTGCCCATCCAGACTTTTAGTCCGGTCAAGACCATCAATGATCTGTTGAGACCAGAGCATCGACCTTGACGCCTTCGTAAAAAGTCCATCAGTCCCGCGTTTCGCGGGATTGCGCTGCACCTTTTGTCATTGCGGCGTACTTCTATGTACCTCTCATTCCTAAGGGCTTGCGCGCCTAGTCCCGCCTTTGGCGGGAGAGCTTTTTCCTTTGCCGTCCTATTTGATGACTTACTAAGACATCATCAACCTTAAACTGGAATAAGCTATTTAGACAGAATTTTTTTTGCCCTTGGACAGCGTTTTCTTGACAATAGGTGTAAAGACGACTATAGGTCATTACTTCGTGAAATCCTCAAAATTCGATTTTGAAAAAATCAGAAGAGTGCAAACGGTAATCAACGAAAATGAGTCAAGTTTCATTGACTTTTTACCGATTAAGGGGTAGGAAATCTAAAGCAATTTAAAAAAGTTTCTTGTTGGCAACCTTTTACCAAGGGAGTGTCGATGTAAAAATGATAGACCCCATTTTTCAAGAGAGAGGTGGGGATTTTGTTTTTTTAAAGAGAATGAGTGAATTTGAAAAAGATTTACCCAAAGTGATAAAAGGGTTGTATTAATTTGCTGTTAACCATTAATTGAAAGGAGGAGATCAATCATGAACATTATAGAGAAGCAACTTTCCACTATTCTTTCCCGCAACTGGTGGGTGCTGCTGCTTCGTGGTCTTGCTGCCATCGCATTCGGTATCCTGACATGGCTTCTGCCTGGGATCTCGCTCGCTACGTTGGTGTTACTCTTCGGTGCATACATCCTGGTGGACGGCAGCCTCGGGGTCTGGACCGCCATTACGGGACGCAAGGAGCACGAACACTGGGGGGTACTGCTCCTGTGGGGACTAATCGGCATTGGCGTTGGAATCCTGACTTTACTGGTGCCCGGTATCACCGCGCTGGCACTTCTGTTCTACATCTCAATCTGGGCGATTGCCACGGGCGTTCTTGAAATCGTGGCCGCGATACGTCTGCGCAAAGAGATAAAGAATGAGTGGCTGCTCGTTTTCGGCGGTCTCGTATCGGTCGTGTTCGGTGTTATCCTCATGGCGCAGCCAATCGTGGGTGCTCTCGCCCTTCTTTGGCTGATCGCTACTTATGCCTTCTTGTTTGGCCTTCTCCTCGTGCTGCTGTCGTTTAAGATGCGAACGTTCGGTGGCCAAGCCGCTCGCTCGTGAAAAATCTGTACGCCTGGTTCGACCATGCCAGCGATACAGCTTTCCCGAGCGAAAGACTGACCGCGATGGAGTCCTCTGTGTCGCTGGACTTCATCAAAGAAAAGAGACGAGGTTTCAATGAAACACATTGCCTTGATTATTATCGCATTGATGTTCGTTCCCACAGCAACGCCCCTTTACCCTAAAGGGAGGCAAGCATATGGAGGAATTAAGGAAACCCCATTTCTCAAACGAGAGGGGGGTTTTTGTTTTAATGAGCTAAGGGTCAACTATTTGAAGTTAATAGTTTTACAAAAGGGTATTTCATGTCCATAAAAATGAAATCGGATAAAAACTAAAGATCACTTTTCTGCATATCAGGCAAAATAAGGAGATATGCATTTCTTTAGAATAACTTGTTCGATATACTGAAAAGGGAGGGCTATGAAAATAGGCTTGGCTTTGGGAGGTGGGGGTGTTCGGGGTTTGGCGCATATTCCTATCCTTGAGACTCTTGATGATTTTGGTATCAAGCCGAGTATCATTACAGGAACCAGTATGGGTGCAATCATTGGGGCTCTCTATGCCTCTGGGATGTCTGGAAAGGAGATCAGGGAACGCATCAACAGACATCTCATCCTGAAAGATGATACTTGGCGGGACATCATCGCCAAGAAAAGCGATTTATTGAAATTGGTCACGGCGTTTTCCGCGGAATTTCCACGCGGTGGGTTTATTAACACTCAGGGATTCTTCGAGTACCTCTTTTGCGAGATTAAGATGCGAACTTTCGAAGAGCTTGAGGTCCCTCTTTTAGTAATTGCCGCAGACTATTGGACTGCGGAGGAAATCGTGTTTGAAACAGATGACTTGCTTCCTGCTCTACAGGCCAGCATGGCTGTTCCGGGGGTTTTTGCCCCAGTGTCTATTGCAGGCAAAGTTCTTGTCGATGGAGGCGTCGTAAACCTGGTGCCTTACGACCACCTTTTAGAACGAGCCGATGTCACCATAGCAGTAGATGTGAGCAAGACACGCAATCCTGGCAAACATGAAATTCCTGGTGCTCTTGAATCCGTTCTTGGGGCTTTCGATATCATGCAGGCTTCTGCCCTCGCTGAAAAGATGAAACATCGGAAACCTGACATCTATGTCCAGCCGGAGATCCAAGGTGTGCGGATGCTCGATTTTGGCAAAGCCGAGGAAGTCTTCCTGCAAGCAGCCCCGGCCGTTGACTTGCTAAGAAAGCAACTGAAAAATATGGCTATCGAACAAGGACACTCAACTGAACGAAAATAACCTGCAGCTTTTTACGTCAAGGGATGCCAATCGTTAGACTTAGGTAATCCACCAAGAAAATAGGATTTTCATTCTGTAATCGTTAAATTTTGGGGCTATGTTTTTCGTGGACTTGTAGGTGTAACATTTGAATTCGGTGCAGTGGGGCAAATTTTCAAGAAAATGAGTAGTACTGTAATGTTCAAATTTCTATTTTATAAAAAGACAAGAGTTCAAATGGTAATAGAGATGGAATGTCGAAGAAACACAAGGATACCAGACTGGAAAAATTCTTCATTAACGAGAGAGGAAAAAGATTCGCAAACAAAAAAAGTGCCTGTTAAAAAAAACAGAATTCCTTGGAATAAATTTTAAATCCGAATATTTTGCCAGGAGATAAACCTAAAATACTAAGAGTAGATTTCTGTATTTCTGAACTTTGTTTGCTCTTGAATTCTTTTCGCCGTGTTTTATAGCGCGAGTAGATCAATTCCCCCAGTTATAGGGATTATCGCCCCAGTAATATATGAAGCACCATCCGAGGCAAGGAAAGCCACTACCTGAGCAACCTCATCTGGACGGCCCATGCGCCTGAGGACAATTTTTTTCTCGATCCGTTCCTTCATTCGTTCATCGTATAGTTGTACTGCTTCAGTGTCGATGAAACCCGGGCAGACAGCATTAACCGTGATACCGTGTTGGCCGGCCTCTATAGCCAATGACTTGGACAGGCCGATCAACCCGGCCTTGGTTACCCCGTAGGACGGTTGTAGGGAAGCCCCCATGAGGGCTGTCACCGAAGAGATATTGATGATTCGCCCACCATGCTTTCGCACCATACCCCTCCACACAGCCTTGATACAGTTGTAGGCACCGGTGAGATTGACGTTAAGGTCGCGTTGCCACCGCTCGTACTTTTGCTCTTCAAATTTTCCGAAATTGTCCATGACCGCAGCATTGTTCACGAGGATGTCGACCTGGCCGAGTTCTGCTTCAACTGCTTGTACCACCCTCTTTACTGCTTCAGGTTCGGTAACATCCATTCTCCATGCACGACTCATTGAACCCATTGCCTGGATTTCCCTTGCCGTTTCCAAGGTTTTGACTTCACCGGCATGGGAGAAATGTCCGGCCAGAGGGCTGTATGCACTTAATGCTTGGGCATCATATTCGGCATCTTCGATGAGAAGATCCGTTACTGCGACATCAGCCCCGGCCTTACCAAGGGCAAGGGCAATCGCCCTTCCCAGACCACGCGAAGCGCCGGTCACCAAGGCTACCTTCCCGGAAAGGGGTTTACTTTTTATTTTTTCAGATTCCGGTGTCATGTTTTAGCAATATATTGAAGATTGTCGGTGTTGATATTGGGGAGCATGCCCTGCCTGATTCATCAGGGTTAGGCAGGTTTGACATGAGGGTTTAGACTTCTTCATTTTATTTTCATCTTACGATCTTGTTATGTGTAACTTTATTTTTGTAGCTCCGGGAGATTCCGGAAGAACTCTAAGGCCTCCGGATTGATTAGGGCATCTTTGTTGGTAACCGGCTTGCCGTTCACGATATTCGTGATGGCGCTCTCCACTTTCTTGGAGCTGAATGTGTAAGGTATGTCAGGCACTTCGATGATCAAGGCCGGTACATGGCGGGGAGACGCCTTGTCTCTAAGGGCTGTCTTAATTCTGGACTTCAGATCGTCGGTTAGGCTCGCACCGGGAGCGAGCCTCACGAAGAGGAGGACCCGCTGATCGCCCTCCCAGTTCTGTCCGATGGCCACACTGTCCGCTACTTCAATAAACTCGTCTACGATATTATAGATCTCGGCAGTACCTATGCGGACACCGGAGGGTTTTAATAAGGCGTCGGAGCGACCGAAGAAGGTGATTCCACGGGTATCGAAATAGAACTCTACGTAATCACCATGTCGCCATATCCCTGGGTATACGGTGAAGTATGCATCGTAATATTTTTTAAATTCCGGGTCATTCCAGAAACGAAGCGGCATGGAAGGGGCCGGGGATTCACAGACGAGTTCTGCCTGTTTGTCATAGACAGGATTCCCTTTTTCATCGTACGCCTTTACCTTCATACCCAGCGCAGGGCACTGGAGCTGTCCTGCATATACTGGAAGCATCGGGGTCCCGATGGCAAAGCAACCGTTAATGTCGGTACCTCCCGCAAGGGAGTTGAAATGGACCTCCTTTTTGATGGACTGGTATACATACTCAAATCCTTCAACAGAGAGGGGGGAGCCGGTTTGGCCTATGGATTTAAGGGTAGCAAGGCTAAAGAGATCTTTAGGCTTGAAATTCTGGCTCTTCAGCATATTGATATAAGTCGCGCTTGTCCCAAAAAAGGTGATTTTCTCCTCATCTATAAGCCGCCACATGGCACCTGCATCGGGATAACCGGGGTTCCCGTCGAAGAGGACCATTTTAGCACCTACCGCAAGAGTGCCCATGAGCCAGTTCCACATCATCCAGGAGGGAGCGGTCATATAGAGCACTGTATCTTCCCGTTTTAGATCGGAGTGGATGATAAGCTCCTTCATCTGGTTTAGCAGTACGCCGGCCACGCTTTGGACCATGCATTTTGGCTTTCCTGTGGTGCCGGAAGAAAACATGATATAAACGGGGTGGTTGGCTGGGACCTGCTCGAAAACAATCTCTGTGTCTTCTCCAGAAATGAATTCATCATATGGCACGGCATGAGGTATGGAGCTGATGTCAGGCTTTTCACTGACGTAGGAGACAATAACCACTTTTTCTATGGAGGGGACCGCTTCCACAACCGCCTTCACATCGTTGAGCATGTTGAATGGCTTATTCTTGTAAAGGTACCCATCGACAGTGAAGAGAACCTTTGGTTCTATCTGGCTGAAACGGTCTATCACCGCCTGCCTACCCAGCTCTGAACCGCAACTGGCCCAGATGGCGCCGATGCTTGTAGCGGCGAGCATAGCCATTGCCGTCTCGGCCATATTCGGCATGTAGGCCACTACCCTGTCTTCCTTGGTCACACCCTCTTCTTTTAAGGAAGTCGCCAGACGTCCCACAGTCCTATACAGTTCTTCGTAGGTTTTGGAGACCGAGGGCTTTGTTTCACATTTGAAGACAATGGCAACCTCTTCATCCCGGTATCGCAGGAGGTTCTCGGCAAAGTTGAGCTCGGCCCCGACAAACCACTGAGCGCCTGGGAACTTGCTTAAATCATCCACTACCTTATCGTACTTCCTCGATGCCTTGATTTCCAAGAAATCCCAAACACTGGTCCAGAAATCGGGAATATTATTAACTGACCAGTCATAAAGATCGAAATATCCTGTAAACTCCTTATTAAATCGTCTATTCACATACCCCATGAAACGTGTCATGTTTGAATTTTTTTTTCTTTCCTCGGATGGCACCCACAGAGGTTGTTTCATGAAATCGTTCTCCTTAAAATATTCGATATTATCAATGGGTACATAAACCGATCGGGATTGGTTTCCACAACCTTGGCCCTGTCGCCATTAGACACCCACCGGCTGGTGTAGCCCGTCGTATCCATCATGGCCTCCGGCAGGAGACAGGCGATATCCACGCCATATTTATCCATCGCAGGGCGCCATGAATCATGAAAAAGGTTTTTTCCGAACTCCGAACGACTCGACTGAGCCTTTTCGATTAACTCAAGGCCCTAAGCGGACTCGACCTAAGCTCGCCGATGGTCTTGTCGACGGGCTCGCCGAAGTCTCTAAACTCCGAACTTATTTTTGCACAAAGCCTACTTACCCATTTTGCATTCCCCGCCGGGGGCATCCGGTCCTGAATAGGGGGTGCCGAAATTACCCGTATAGGCCGCGGTTTTGAGAATATACTTCCCGTCCTGTTTGACCACCTGGAAGATATATATGGGGACGTTGGCCACATGGTTGGGATCCATCTTGATGTGACCCCTCGGACTTCGGTAATTCACTTTTTCAATCCCATTGATGATTTTTTCCGTGTCTTCCGGATTGCCTCCTGAGGCCTCCAATCCTTTGACCATCATAGTTCCTGCTTCGTAGCCCAGAAGCACGGCTTCATCCGGAATTTCACCGGGGAACATTTTGGTATAAGCGGCTTTAAAGGCCTCATTTTCTTTGTTTTCCAAAAAGATGCTGTAATGAAAAACATGGTAGTTCCCAATGGCGGCTTCGGCCATGGCCGGAACTATAACCGGGCTGAAACCGCCTATACCAACTATGATGGGAATTTTTTCTTTCTGGAGGCCGAATTCGGCATATTGTTTGACAAAATTGATCAGATCATTTCCACCGAGAAAACCAAAGATACCATCCGGTTTGGGACTGGCACTCTTGATTTTGGTCAGATAAGGGGCAAACTCGGTTGTTCCCAAGGGTGCGAAGAATGACCCGACCACCTGACCGCCTTTTTTCTCAAAGGGTTCCTTGAAGAATTTAACGATTTCGTGGCCGGTGGAATAATCGGCCCCGATCAAATAGACTTTTTTGCCCAGCGTCTTCAGGAACCAATCCACGGCCGGGTAGCTCTGATTCCAGGGGGTGTGGCCACAAAGGAAGGTGTAGCGGCTGCAGGACTCCCCGCACAATTTGAGATTGGCCCCGTAAGGCAGCAGCATGAGCTTCTTTTTCGGCTTGAGCATCTCGCTGACCGCCAGAGATTCATGTCCGGCGATAGGTCCGGCCAGCATATGTATATTTTCTTTCTCGAAAAGCTTCTGGGCCTTTTCAATGGCCACATTAGGTTTCCCTTGGGTATCCTCGGCAAAAAACTTGACCTGGTCCTTGTACTTGGATAAGGCAAAAGCCAGTCTGATGCCATTCTCCACCCGTTTCCCAATCATGGCATAAACCCCTGAATAAGTAAGGGTCATACCGATCCGAATCTCAGGGCCGGCGGCCCGGACCAGGGAAAAAGGTCCCGAGACGGCAGCTGCAGCCGCGGCCGCGGCAGTGCCTTTCAAAAAGTCCCTTCGATTGATTCCTGTCCCTGAACTTTTCACATTACTCTTCATAGATCCCCCTTTTAGTACTTGGTTGTTGTGTGGTTTAGCCTTTTTAGCCAGGAGCGATCCCAGGCCTTAAACCGTTTCCTGGCCTGGCGTCTTTTGGCTGAGAAGGTGGAGGCCTTCCAAAATGGAAAAAATCCTCTTCAGCAGAAGGCTGAAAAGATCCGCAACAAAAGAACCGGCGCTCGCGAAGGGGAAAAAATAATACATCAAAATAATTTTTTATTTGAATCGTCAACCTATTCTTTTTACAGTATCTAGCTCTTTTTATTAGTAAGCCACTTTTTGGATATGTTCTACAATAGCTTTAATAATTTGGGGCCAGGCCTCTCTTGGCAAGCAATGGCCCATCCTATCAATAATTAATAACTCTGCCCCAGGTATGGCCTCGGCAGTATCTTTGCCTGCTTCCAAAGGTACAAGCGGATCTTCAGCACCATGTATGACAAGAGTTGGAGCAGCTACTGAATTCAGTCTGGGTTTACGATTACCGTGGGATAAAATAGCGACCATCTGTCGCGCCATCCCTTGTGGGTAGAACGCTCTATCGAACTCAAGCTCGGCCCTTTTTCGCATGTCTTCTTCATCAAAAGCCAGAGAACCCCATAAAAAATGTAACCCATTTAAAACACTATTAATATGTTCCTCTCTTTCCTCGGGGGCAGGGGCAAGAAGTAATTTTATGAGCTCTGGTTTGGCTTGAGGAAGGTCAGGATTGTTCGTAGATCCCATTATTGAAATCAAACTCAAAACCCTGGAAGGGTGTCTGTAGCCGATTATTTGCGCGATGGCTGCACCCATTGAGGCTCCACAGATGTGGGCTTTATCAATCCCCAAAACATCCAGTAAACCAACGGCGTCATCTGCCATGTCGTCGAGACTGTATGGGACCTTGACTTTCTGATCCTGAAGGGAAGCCGTTAGTGTAGCCACAACATCAGGCATACCAGCCTCCTCAAATTTAGTAGAGAGCCCAACATCTCTATTATCGAAACGGATAACATAAAGACCATGGTCCGCCAGTCTTTGACAAAATTCCTCATTCCAAAATACCATCTGGCAGCCTACTCCCGTAATGAGTAAAAGAGGTGTTGAGGCTTTGTCTCCAAAGGTATCATACTCGATCTGAATCCCATTAGCTTTTAGGTTTGGCATGTCCTTATTCTCCTTTTTATTCTAAATGGTCTTAGTAATGTACAGAAAACGTGCAATGGCAACCTCTTCATCCCGGTATCGCAGGAGGTTCTCGGCAAAGTTGAGCTCGGCCCCGACAAACCACTGAGCGCCGGGGAACTTGCTTAAATCATCCACTACCTTATGGTACTTCCTCGATGCCTTGATTTCCAAGAAATCCCAAACACTGGTCCAGAAATCGGGAATATTTTTAACTGACCAGTCATAAAGATCGAAATATCCTGTAAACTCCTTATTGAATCGTCTATTCACATACCCCATGAAACGTGTCATGTTTGAATTCTTTTTTCTTTCCTCGGATGGCACCCACAGGGGTTGTTTCATAAAATCGTTCTCCTTAAAATATTCGATATTATCCATTGGTACATAAACCGGTCAGGATTGGTTTCCACAACCTTGGCCATGTCGCCATTAGACACCCACCGGCTGGTGTAGCAGGTCCTACCTAGTTTCCATCCGGAAATTCAAATTTCCGGATGGAAACACCTGGATTTCCGCATGAAGCTCTCGCCAGAAACCCTTTTTCAAAGGGTTTCTGGCCATAGATGATGGCCGGCAGCTGTGTGTTCTCATCCGGAAAGGTCTTTTCCGGATGAGAATTACCTAATATTTTTAAGTCTTGACCTACCTTTTGCATCGCGGGTTGTCGACGTCCCGTTCATCTATCATGGTTACGGAAGCCGGTATGGTGACCGGTACACCGAAGTAGGGCGGATTTTTTTTGTCAATCGTGACGCACTGGATAGGCATAATAAGCTGGTGGTCACAGGTCCTCATAAATACCTCTCCGGTGATCGACTTCATATGAAGGCCTTCAAGCGCCGGTATGAGCTTCTTGGCTTCAGTAGAACCGGCCTTTTTAATGCCCTCAAGAAGAAATTTCGCACCTATGTATTCTCTGGCACTCATAACAGTTGGTATAGGGAATTCATTGCTTTTGATTAATTTTTTCCAGCTATTGATGAATTCGACACTTGCTTTCGCAGGGTCCGTATCAAACCAAGTTGCGCAGGAATTGGCTCCGAGGGCACCCTCCGGGCTCTCCCGAAGGACCGTTACATCTGCCAGTGACGGTCCTATGAGGACTGCCGTTATCCCCAATTCATGACGTTGCTTAACGAGGACACTAATGTCAAGACCCCAATCACTCGAGTAAAGAACTTCAGCACCCGACATCTTTACCTTGGTCAGGAAAGGAGAAAGATCCTTCGACATGAGAGGATGGTAGTCTTCTCCCACAATCTGAGATCCGGGTATCTGCCGGGCCAGTTCCTTTTTGAAGTTTGCCCCGGCATCACGCCCGTATATATAATCTTGATTGAGGATGTAAAACTTTTTTGCTTTCAGGTATTTTGCTGCGTAGGCCACATTGGCCCGGGCCAACATCGAATTACTTAGGGTAGGTCTGATTGAATTGTAGCTGAAGTTCTTCCCGGTTTCCTCGTCGGCGTGGCTAAAAATAACTAAGAGCACATTATACTGTTTGGCGAGGTCCTGGAGCGGTTTGATTACGTTGGATCCAGCACCTACGAGTATATCCACCTTTTCATCAAGCAGATATTTCTGAGCTTTAGATGAGGCTACCTCGGGCTTAAGTAAATTGTCTTCAAGGATAAGCTCTATCTTCCGCCCTAAAACCCCTCCTTGGGCATTCGCCTCTTCTATAGCAAGTTTTAAACCAAGGGTTACTTGCTCTGAGAAGGCTTTCGTCCCTCCGGAAAGAGGGTAGAGGCCAAGGATTCTGATGGGCTTTGCTTCCCCCGCCCAGACAACGGCTGAAAACAACATAACCATACAAAAAACAAACAGAAACCCTACTGCAAAACGTTTCATAGTACACCTCCTGAAATTTTCGGCTAAGCCGATAGATACATAGGAAACCCTATGATGAATCTCTTCACTTTCCAATACTCCTTGCGGATTAATGTGGATTTTTCCGCCCGCAGCTTTTTGGCTAAACCGCCAGATACTTGTGCTGAACCTCTTCACTTTCCAATACTTCCTTGCCGGTTCCGGTGAAAGCTATAGCGCCCTTAATCATGATATAGACACGCTCGGCCATCCCACAGGTATAGGTCAAGTTCCGGTCCACAAGGATCACTGATTTCCCTTGGAGCTGTATTTCTCTAATCATATCGAAAATAAGTTCCGTCACCTTCGGAGCCAGTCCTTCCGATGGCTCATCGATCAACACCAACTCCGGTTCCCCCAGTAGTGTTCTTACGAGAGTAAGCATCTGCTGCTCTCCCCCGGAAAGATTTCCTGCCAGGGTGGTGTCCCTATCCCTCAATTGCGGAAACCAGCTATACATTCTGTCTATAGCCTCCTTGCTCTTCGTATCTTGCCCCATCCCCTTTTTGAACCCCATAATAAGGTTTTCCCTTACCGTAAGGCCGGGAAATATCCTTCTTTCCTCTGGAACGTAACCAATCCCCTTCCGGGCGATTCTAAACGCCGCTTTACGGGCCACCTCTTCGTTCTTGAACAGGATAGACCCCCTTTGCGGCGGAACCAGGCCCATAATGCTCTTCAATGTGGTCGATTTCCCAACGCCGTTTCTGCCCAGGATGGCTACGGTTTCTCCCTCTGCTACCTCCAGACTGACCCCGTCGAGTATGTGGCTATTGTCGTAATAGGTATGGATTTCCTTAACTTTTAACAGCATCATCTCATCCTCGGGTTGCTTATTTTCTTTCCATCAGATCACCTAAGTAGACTTCTTTCACCACCTCGTTCCCCCTGATTTCGTCGGGTGTTCCTGTGGCCAGAATGGTACCGTAGTTGAGAACACTAATTCTATCGGCCAACCCAAAAACCACGTCCATGTCATGCTCCACTATAAAAAGGGTTCTACCCGTCGTCACCTCTTTTACCAGCTTAACAATGTCCCTCGTCTCATCCGGCGAGAGCCCTGCTCCCGGTTCGTCAAGAAGAAGAAGTTCTGGATCAAGAGCCACAGCGAGACCGACTTCCAAGGCTCTCTGTTGGCTGTAACCGAGTGTTCCCGCAGGCTCGTCCCGGAAGGCGGAGAGATTAAACCGACTTAAAACGGTTTCGGTCTCTTCCCGTATGCTTGACAGGCTCGAGAGTCGGCTGGTGAAATTGAGACTCAAACGGTGTTTGGCCACCACAGCGATCCTAATGTTTTCATAAACTGTCATATCCCTGAAAATATCAATGATCTGGAAGGACCGGGCAATACCCATCCGAATAATTGAGTACGGCGCCAACTTGTCTATTCGTTTATCTTTGAATTGAATGATGCCGCCTGAGGGCTTGTAATGTCCCGTGATCAGATTGAAGAGCGTGCTTTTCCCCGCCCCGTTGGGTCCGATAAGGGCGTGCCTTTCTCCTTTGACGATTTCCAAGTCGACGTTAAGAATCACCGCTAAGCGACCAAAATATTTCGAGATACCACGTAGAGTCAACATGTTGGTCAGGATCCCCTTTTTGGTTTCTGAAAAGACCCTTTTACTAAAAACTGCTGCACCATTCCCACGACCCCCTTGGGGTAGAAGAGAATAAGCAGCAGGAAGAAAGCGCCCATGATCAACTGCCATCTCTCCGTAAAAGAGCTGAGATACTCTACGAGGTAAACGTAGATAAAAGATCCTACGATTGGGCCGGCAAATTTGGCATAGCCCCCGATAACGCACATGATCAAAATGTCGAAAGAAGTGTACATATCGAGATAGTGGGGGGAGGCCACCTTTTTGAACAGGATGAACAGAGCCCCGGATAGGCCGGCGATCAGCCCCGAAAAACCGAAGACGAAGAGTTTGGCCTGATTGACGTTAATGCCGAGGAAGTCAGCCCTGTTCCGGTTTGATCTTATACTGGAGAGTGTTTGACCGAGAGGCGTCCGGGTAAGAAACCAGCAGGATAAAATTGAAACAACGGCAAAAAAAAGAACAAAATAATATAGGAAAGAGATGCTGGTCAAGTTGAACTGTCCAAGCCAGGGAAAGGCCACCTGCCTATCCGACCAGCCCGTCAAGCCATCGTCTCCACCCGTGAGACTCCTCCACTTCCAGGCGACAGCCCAGACCATCTGGCCTATGGCCAAGGTCCCGAAGGCTAAATAAATTTTGTTAAGTCTGAGAACCAGTGATCCCATCAGAAATCCACAGAGCAGCCCGAAGAGTCCGCCAATGAGAATCGCCAGGACAATCGGAAGATCGGGGAAATTACAAAGGACGATCGCTGCGGCATAGGCTCCGGTCCCAAATAAGGCCGCATGGCCGAAGGACATCAATCCCGTATGCCCGAGCAACATATAGTAGCTTACGGCAACCATGGAATAGATAAAGCATTCGGTGAGCATGTAGGTGTGGAACTTAGGCCCTATCATGGGAAAAATGACTATGGTCACAACGAACAGCAGTTGACCCAAGCGATTGATAGAGGGTTTCATTCTTTCTTCCCAAAAAGCCCGCTGGGCTTAAATGTAAAAACGGCTGCCATGAGCAAATAAATGAGTACGATGGATACCCTCGGGATGAATATGACCCCCAAAGATTGAATCTGTCCGACGAGGAGAGCGGCGACAAAGGCACCCCCAAGGCTGCCCAGCCCGCCGACCGCAATGACCGCAAAGCAGTCCGTAATCATGTCGGCATACATGCCCGGGTATACACTCAGGTAAGGAGCGATGATGACCCCGGCGATGCCGGCCAGCCAGGCACCGATTCCCATGACCACCGTTGATACGGTCGCCACATTGGTCCCCAGAGCGCTGGCCATATCCCTGTCCTCCACGGAAGCTCTAATCGAAATCCCCAGACGGGTTTTCTTGAGAATATAGAACAAGAAGGCCAGCACCAATCCAGCCAAGGATAGTATGAATAAACGGTATATGGGGTATTGGACGTCTGACCACAATTGCAGGGACCCTGATAATTGCCGAGGGGTTTGTACGGAAAGAGGGGTTGATCCATATATCCAGTTAATGACTTCAGTGATTACCATAGCGAGTCCGAAGGTGGCCAGAAGCTCATTCAGATGTCCTGACCCGTGTATCTTCCTTATGAGGAAACGGTCCATCAGGACCCCCAGGAAGGCACAGGCTACCGGTGAGAGGATAAGGGCCAGCCAAAAATTGTTGGTCCATTGAATTATTTGAAAGCAGATGAAGGCGCCGATCATATAAATGGATACATGGGCGAAGTTGAGTATGTCCATCAAGCCCAGCACCAGAGTCAGTCCGGAGGCTACCAGGAATATGAGCATCCCATATACCAACCCATGGAGCAGCAATATTGGAATTATGGTCAGTTGACTATCCAATTTGCAGTTCCTTTACCTCACAGTTGCATATATTTTGTTCAAAAACACATTGAACAGGTCATTATACTTATTAGTTTGGTGATTTTGTTTATGTTGAAGGATATCACTATAGGTTACTTCCTCCGATCGCCAAATCCCCCCTACCCCCCTTTGCTAAAGGGGGGATAGGGGGGATTTATGCGTGTCCCAATGAATATCTTTGACGTTTTTTATGCAACGTTTGGGTTTATATTCTAACCAGGCTACACACCTCAGCTTCTCAATGAAACACAGCGCCGCCGCAGACATTGATGGCTTGGCCGGTGATGCCCTTCGCGTCTTCTGAGGCCAGAAATACGGCCATAGCGGCAATTTCCTGAACCTCAAGGAGCCGGTTCTGGAGGCATTTGGATTTGGCAATGGCCACGACCTGTTCGATCGGTATTTGCATTTGAGCAGCTATTTGAGCCAGCGCGCCTTTCTCCCCCAGCACAAGGTCCGTAGCCACAATACCGGGACAGATGGCGTTCACCGTTATCCCGGGATATCCGGCCATGGCCACCTCATGGGCGACCGTTCTGGTTATACCGGCCAGCGCATGTTTGGCTGCCGTATAGGAGCTGTTTTGAACGCTGGCCTGTTTGGCTTGAATCGAGGCCATAGTAATGATTCTGCCCCATTTCTGCTCCATGATCTTGGGAAGAAAGGCTTTTGTGCAGTTGTAATTACCAAAAACATGCACCTCGATCGTTCTCCTCCAGTCGCCGTCGTCTGCCTCCCAGATATTGGCCCTGTGGCCTTCGATGCCGGCATTGTTGACCAGGATGTGAATCTTACCCAATTCCTGTACGGTTCGTTCAACCCCTTGGTTCACATCACTGGTATTCGTAACGTCCATTTTTATAGAAATTGCCCTGCCGCCATGCCTAACAATTTCATCTGCCACGCGCTTGGCGGCCTGGGCATCAATATCCGTTACCGCCACGGCCGCGCCCTCGTCTGCAAAGGCTAAACAGATGGCCCGGCCAATACCGTTTCCGCCTCCGGTAACAACGGCTGCTTTATCCTTTAATCGCATAAGCTCATTCCTTTCTGATTAGGGGTTATTCTTTATAAATCGCTGTGTCCTCTCAAACATAAGCTTCATAGGTTTTTACATTCTCCTTAAAAAAGGCCAACTCATGTCCGGGGAAAAATTGGGCATCCAGAAGCTTCTGAATGGCTTTTAACCGCTTGATGGAATACTGACCTATAACGGGATTCCAGGCGCTTCCCGGTGGAATATTGTTTTCTATGTTTTTTCTAAGGTAGGCTGAATCTCCGCCAAGAATGTAAAAACCGCTTTGAGGGAGTTCAACGACCAAAGCTTGAAGTCCCGGTGTGTGGCCACCGGCCATAATCACGGTCAGACCGGGAAGAATGACCTCATCCCCTTCCAGAAATTTCCATTTTATACCCGGCCTATTGAACGTATCAGCTAAATAAGCCAAGGCTTGAAAAGAGTTTGGATGGTTCGCATAAGCATACTCGTCTTTTTGAACGTAGACCTCGGCCTCGGGGAAGTACTGCAGCCCTCCGGTATGATCCGCATGCATATGGGATAAGATGATCTTGCTGATATCCGAGGTCTTCAGGCCTATTTTCTTGATTTGTTCATCGGCCGCATGGCTTTCTTGAATATCCGGTTCATAACCGATCATCTCCAGAATAGGTACCGCTTCTTTCGGCCAACCGGTATCGAACAAGATCCAACCTTCTTCCGTATCAAAAGCGTAGAAAGGCGTGGCTACCCGTGTTTTCTTGTCCAGGTCCGTCCCATACATCATCATCCCCACGTCGTAAGAGATTGATCCCCCATCAAGGATGAACATTCTTTTTACTTTGCTTTTTTCACGCATTTTCAGTTGCCCTCCTCTTATTCAAAAAAAGATATTTTTTTTATGTCCATTCACATCCCCTCTAAAAGCCGACCACAAAGGAATCGGTATGCATATCATACTTATCCTCATCGCCTTTAGCCAGGATACCCCCTATTTGTATTCCTCTTCAAAACACGAAATATTTTTGTTCCATAATCAATAAAATGCTGCGCCACCGCATACGTTGATGGCGATACGGTTTTTCAGCTCCATGGTCCCGATCTGGATTGGTTCAAAAAGCTTGTCGAAATTCATTGTCGTACCCTCCTTTTTTTGATAATGGTTCATTACCCAATAGATCGTTCCCGTCCTTCCCAGAACTTCTTTTTGATATCTTTACGCAGGATTTTACCCACAGTGGTGGTAGGCAGTTGCGGCCAAAAGTCAACAGCTTTGGGGCATTTGTACCCGGCCAAACGCTCTTTGCAGTAGGCGATCAGTTCTTCCTCCGTAGCCTGTTGATCTGATTTCAAGACCACCACGGCCTGGACCCGTTCACCCCACCTCTCATCCGGAGCGGAAACTACGGCGGCCATGGCCACGGCCGGATGCTGATAGAGAATATCTTCGGTTTCCTTGGGATAAACGTTTTCCCCGCCGGTAACGATCATATCGGCCTTACGGTCCACCAGAAAAAGGTACCCCTCCTGGTCCAGGTAGCCCATGTCTCCGGTGTGATACCAGCCACCCCGGAGGGTCGCGGCCGTCAGTTCTGGATTCTTCCAGTAGCCCATCATTACGACCTTGCCGCGGATGGTGATTTCTCCTATCTGGGCTGGCTGAACTGGCCGGTCCGCTTCATCCACTACCTGCACTTCGACCCCTAAGCTGGCTTTCCCCGCACTGGCCAGGAGCTTGGATTTCGGGCCTTCCAATATATGATCTTCCTTGAATAAAACGGTCCCTCCGATACATTCGGTCATACCGTAGGCCTGTTCGAACTTGGGGCCGAGTTTCAGGATGCACTGTTTGAGAAGTTCGGGAGGAAAGGGACTGCCCGCATAAGTAATCAACCGCAGACTGGAAAGATCGTAGGCATCCGGATTGGCTAATTGAAGCAGCCAACCGTACAAGGTCGGTACGGCATTGATATGGGTGCATTTTTCATCCTGGATAAGCTGAAGGATGCCGTTCAGGTCGGGTTTGCGGTTGATCACGACTTTTCCGCCATTGAGCAGCACAGCAAAGGCCGGCCAGAAGGATACATGGAATAGAGGCAGCACAAAACAAGTGGCATCATTTCGATTGAAAGAATACCCGATCGTTGTGCCAACAATCCCATTCATAAGGCTGCGGTGCGACATCATGACCCCCTTGGGGACACCAGTAGTCCCCCCGGTATACATCAGGATGGCCAGGTCCTCTTCATTGGCATCCCGTCCCGGTTCATCGGGACTGGAGCTTTTGAGAAGGTCTTCATAGAAGCGATAACCTGAGACAGGATTATCCAGGCTAATCCAGTGCTTGATATTCTTGAGATCCGGTTTTATCTTCATAACCCGGTCCTCATAGCCATCGGCGGCGAAGAGGCAGGTGGATTCCGAATCATTGATGATTTGGACGAGTTCTTTGTCCGATAATCGAAAGTTAAGGGGCGTGACACTGATCCCGATCTTGCTGGCCGCAAAATAAATTTCCAGATATTTGTGGGTGTTTTCGGCCAGGACGGTCAGCCGATCTTTTTTACCGAGTCCTATGGCCAGCAAAGCGTTACCGAGCCGGTTCACGCGAGCATTGAGGGCATGATAGGTTAAACGAGTGCCCTCAAAAACGGTAGCGATGTTGTCGGGAAAGAGAAGGGCTGATTTCCGGACTATGTCTCCTAAGGTGTACATAATGAGTCCTCCTTTGTTTTGGTTTAAATGTTTTTTTTTAAGCCCAGGACTTCGGCAATCCCTGGAACTGCATGAGCATGTTCCGGCTCATCTCATTGGAAATAGGAGAAAACTGAATCTGATAGGCATCTCTTACAAACATGGAAACGGGATATTCATTGCAGATGCCGTAACCTCCGAAGATTTCCGCACCATAGGTGGCCGCATGCCGCGCGCCCTCTGCCGCAACCAGTTTGGCCATGGTTGCTTCCAGGTGATAGGGCTTGCCATTGTCGCACAGCCAGGCGGCCTTGTAGGTCAGGTTCCTTGAATTTTCTAAGTTGATATACATATCGGCCAGATAATTCTGGAGGATCTGGAAGCGACTGATCGGCCCGCCAAAGGCGGTTCTTTCCTGGACATACTTGAAACACTGTTCATAGATGGCCGCGATAATTCCCACACCCATCATGGCCACCCCAATACGTTCGGGATTGAGGACGGTCATGATCTCCATATAGCCGTTGCCGCGGGTCCCAAGCATATTTTCCTTGGGCACCTCCACGTTGTCGTAGAAAATCTCGACGCTTTCGCAGTGATGGCAACAGATCTTCCCGATCTTGCGGATGGTAATACCGGGGCTTTCCCGGGGAACCATAATCGTAGTCCAGGATCGGCTCCTCTTGGCCTCACGCTCGGTCTTGCAAATGGTGATCAGGGAATCGGCCACATGCGCTCCGGTAATAAAAATTTTCTGTCCATTGATCACCCAGCGATCACCCTTATCTTCGGCAAAGGTGGACAGAGCGCCCAGAATGTCCGTCCCGCCGCCCGGTTCGGTCAAGGCCATGCAGGTCTTAAACTTGCCCTCGGCGATGAGCGGCAAACACTTTTCTTTCTGCTCCTTCGTACCCAGTTCTCCGATAAAACGAACACCAAATCCCGAGGTGACGCCCGTCGCCAGGGCAACGGACATGGAGGCCTTGCAGATTTGCTCATACATGATCATGCTATCGAAATACCCGAGACCCTGTCCCCCGTATTCCTCGGGAACGGTGGCCGCAAAGTAGCCCAAATCGACAAACTTCTGCCACAGCTCATCCGGGGGAAAATCGACATTCTCATCCATCCAGCGGACATACTCATAATTGAGCTCCTTCTGGCAGAACTTCTGAAACGTCTGCTGGATTAAAAGCTGGTCTTCATCAAAACTGAAATCCATGGTCCTCTCCTTTATTTTTTTCTATCCGATTCAATGTTGGCCTTTT
The DNA here is from genome assembly GCA_963802945.1 of uncultured delta proteobacterium. Classification (GTDB taxonomy): domain Bacteria; phylum Desulfobacterota; class RBG-13-43-22; order RBG-13-43-22; family RBG-13-43-22; genus RBG-13-43-22. Next base: position 156,689 of record CAWDKY010000015.1, on the reverse strand, counting down.
TTTGCTGATCAACCAGCATCTCCGGCTTTTTTCTGAACGACTCCATCATGGCCTGGATATCCGGGGCATAATTCAGCCACTGGATGGCATCGCGCTCGAGGGCCAGGGCGGCATCCAGGCTGCCGCATTCCAGGGAGCGCCCCATGACCTCCTTGGCCATGCGCAATGCGATCACCTTTTTTGAACTGATATTGGCCACCACTTCGTTAAACTTAGTTTCGAACTCCTCATCCTTGAACACCCGGGTGAGAAAACCCATCTCAAACATTTCGCGGGCCAGGATATCCTTACGCCCGCTGTAAACAATTTCCCGTGCCCGATAAATGGGCATGGACCGGGGCAGCCGCACCGTGCCGCCCCAGCCGGGCAGAATGCCCATATTGATCTCCGTGGTGCCGAATTTAGCCGATTCCCTGGCATAAATAAGGTCGCACATCAGAGCCAGTTCGAGTCCTCCGGCCAGGCAATGACCGGTCACCTTGGCAATGACGACCTTTTCGCAAAGTTCAATGGCTTTGCCGACCCCAAAACCGTCGTGGGCCAACCAGTTAAGCCCCCCCTGGTGCTCGGCCAGGGAAGGGAAGATGCTCAGGTCTCCACCTGTACAGAAGGCCTTTCCCGCCCCGCTGAGCACGACAACGGCTATTTCGGGGAGGTCCCGGACCTTCTGGAAGGCATGGAGCAGTTCAGCAGCCATTTCCCGGTTGATGGCGTTGTATTTGTCCGGTCTGTTCAGGGTAATATTACAGACGGGCCCCTTGATATCGAAAAGTAGGGTGGTATAATCAGGCATTAATGACCTCCTTTACTTTTTAGCCGCAGGCCGGAAGTACGGCAGGAAGAATCCTTCGCGGTTGTGGAAAATAACCTCCACGTCCATATCGAACCGAATTTCCTCCGGTTTGCAGTCAACGATCCGGGTCATCATCCTTATCCCTTCATCCAGGTTGACATAAGCAATCGTGTAGGGGAGTTCATCCATGAATTTGGGCTCCACATTGGCGTAGGCCGTAGAGAACGTTTCAATCTTTGCTTTTCCGCTTGCCTCCATCCAACCCAAGTTGCCGGACCAGCACTCCGGGCAGAATTTCCTCGGATAGAAAATTTTTGACTTACAATCGTTGCAGACCTGAATAAGCAGTTTTCCTTCTTTGGTGCCTTCCCAAAATTTTTCCGACCACGGTTGGGTCACCGGTACGGGTTTCTTCATATCAAATTCCATTGTTAAACCTCCTTTCCCCAAATCGTAGCGATCACATTGAAACCTGATCCACCATTGCTGTTCTGATAAACGTATTTGCAGTTTTTAACCTGCCTTTCTCCGGCCTTGCCCATGAGCTGCCGGGCCGTTTCCACGTAGACGGCCGCGCTGACGCCCGAACCCGTATGGCCTCGGCCAGGCGCCTCGCCGATAGTCGACCAGGGGATGTCCCCGCCAAAAGACATCCGGCCCTGCAGGAAATATTTGCCGGCCTGCCCTGGAGGCGCAACTTCTAACGCTTCAGCCATCATAGGATGGGCCAGCGGGTAGGCCACGTAGACGTTCCAGAGGGTTACATCTTCTTTTTTGATACCGGCCTGGGCCATAGCTTCTTTAGACGTCACCCGCCAACCTTCCTGCACCTTCGCCATATCCCTCATGACACATGTTCCGCTGAAATACCGCATCGATTCGCCCAGCTTATAGGCCGCCGGTTTTTTCATCTTCTTGGCCTCTTCGGCCGATACGATCACCATGGCGCAGCCGCCGTCACCCAGCACATTGCTCTCCCTTTTATGCAGCGGCGTGTTCAATAGGTCGGAAGCCAGGACCTTCTCCACCGAGGGCACTTCTTTCTTATAGAAAATGGAGTGGGGGTCCCGGGAAGCCCAGCTTCGGAGGGCCGTTACGACCGAGGCCATTTCTTCCGGTGTGCATCCCGATTGATGCATATATTGATTGGCCATTAGGCCCATAATGATGTTGTAGGTGGTTCCGTAGGGATATTCCCATTGCAGATCAACCCCGGCCTTGGCAAAGAAATTAATCTGATCTGCCAAGGGAATGGTAGAATGGACCGTCACGTGAGGCACAAGAACAGCCTTGGCCATACCGTTGGTAATCCAGTACTCAGCCAACCGTATGCAGCTCGAAGTAGTGGCGCCCCCTGCATTGCAAAGAACGGAATCCTTGCATCCTTTGAGTCCCAGTTCTTCCGGCAATTTCCCAAAGGCGAGCTCACCCGTAATCTGCGGTTGAGCTTGGGGCTCAACAATGGCAGTGGCCTCGATATCATTCTTATGAAGCCCTGAATCCCGAATGGCCTCCATGCAGGTATCATAAATGATATCCCAGTGCGTCCGTTGCGGATAAGTTCCGGTAGGCACTTCACCAATTCCAATAATGGCGATTTTTCCCTTTCCCATAAATTTTTTCCTCCTTTCATTATATTTTTACTTTACAACAGTACCGTTTTGTTCTATTGTCTATATTACTAATACAAAATTTTATGGCTGTCAATCATTTTTTTTCAATTTTTAAAAAAAATTATAAGTACTCGTGATAACAAGACTATTTAAACGGAAGTCCCTGCCGCTGGCTGGATTAGGTTTATTCTTCTTGATATCCACAGCGCTTCCGCTTTATAAGGAACCAATAAGAGAGGACAAACAAGAATGACGGAAAACAACCAAAGAGACAAACATCCGGAGCACATGAGAATTTCCGAGCTCAGTGCTTATTCCAAGACCCCGGCTACGGCCATCCGCTTTTATTTGCGTCAGGGACTGCTTCCTCAGCCCCTTAAAACCAGCAAGACCATGGCCTACTATACGGAAAAACACCTTAAGACTCTTTTGGAGATCCGGAAAGGAAAGCAAAAGGGACTGGCGCTCGAGGACATCAAAAAGATCGTCAAGGGCAAAGCTTTTGATTATTCGCCAACAGAAGAAAATAATGTAATTAATACTAGCAAGAGAGAGCAGATCATAAGGTCAGCGGGAAACCTCTTCCAGGAAAAAGGTTATGATGGGGTCAAAATTTCCGAAATCCCGGAACGGGCGGGGATTGGAAAAGGAACGTTTTATCAAAATTTTCGGAATAAAGAAGAGCTTTTCATTGAATGCGCTGATAGTATTTTTCACGACATTGGAGAAAATATACCTGATATCCAGGAGGAGAAAGACCCCATCAAAAAACTCCTGAACCGGGACAACTATTTTGGGCATTTTCAAAGCCACATAGTTGAGATGCTCAACCTCATGCGTGGTGCAGCCCTCAAGGAAAATCCCCATGTCAGAGAGAAACTCGAAAAGGTCATGAAGGACCTCATCGAACCGATTCAGCAAGATCTGGAAACGGCCATTCATCAAGGGAAAATCAAATTTAGGGATAGCAACATTCTGGCTCATTTGCTGATGGGTGCCGCTGAATATTTGATTTATTATACGTATGATAATCCCTCCGAATTAAATAGGAACCTGGGTAAGCTCTGGGATATGGTTTTAAACGGAATTTTCAAAAAGCAGAAACCGCAGGATTTGAAAAAGCATGAACGAAGATAAAAATTTGATGAAGATCTCTGAATTATCACTGGCCGCTGACTTGCCGGCTTCAACCATAAGGTACTATATTCAAGAAGGCCTTTTACCGGCACCGATAAGGCGGGGGAAAACACGGGCTTACTATTCAAAGTTCTATCTTGAGGCGATTAAGCTGATCAAAAAAAAGCAGCTCAAAGGGAAAAAGTCTCTGCAGGTGATTAAAGAAGAAATAGGGCCGGAACTGAGCCAAGCCAATAAATTTGTAGAAGAAATAATCCCTTCAAGCCGGCAGGAAGAAATTATTTTGGCCGCCACCGAGCTTTTCCTTCAAAAGGGTTATAGGGGAACCAGCATAGCGGATATTGCCCGCCAGGCCCAGATAAGCAAGGAAACCTTTTATGTCCATTTCAGGAATAAAGAAGAGCTATTTATGGAATGTGCCGACCGAATCTTCCACGATATGTTTAACAGCGTCTGGCAGGAGATTCGGGACGAGAAAGACAGGTTTAAACGCATTGAGAAACGAAGCCGGGCCTTCTATGCCTCTTATCCAAAATGGATTGAGATGATGGACCTGGTCAGGAGTTTGGCCGTAGGTGATAATCCGGTCTTTAAGGAAAAATTTAGAGAACTCCTTCATCAGATGATCAGCCCGATGGTCAGGGAAATCGAAACCCTCAAACGGGAGGGCCGTGTTCGGAAGGAGATTGACTCCGCCCTGGCCGGCTATTATCTCATGGGCCTGGGGGAGTATGGTGCATCATTGATAAACCAGGGAGCCTACCCTACGGAGGTAATCCTCGAATTCATCATCAACATCATACAATTCGGCATTTTGAAATAATAATTTCATTTTCGCATCAATATCTGTTCCCACCAACATCCCCTTCTGTGTCAGGCGGGAGAGCTCCATAGCAAATGCCAGACCGAAGTCGCCGATTTGAATCCCTGCTCCTCACCCAAATCGTTGATCCGGAAAGCGTGAGGCCCCATATTTTGCCTATGGCATGGACTTCCCAGTCTGTTGCCGGAAAGTATCCTGAAAAGAAAAAACAGCTATGGAGCACCTGGATTTTGCAATCGCCGGGTTTCGGGGAATATCCTGGGTTGATTCGAAGCCTCCGTAGGCACTTGGGCATTTCCCAGAAGGAGTTAGCCGTTCTGGCCGGCGTTTCGGTTGGGGCTGTGCACCTGTGGGAGACAGGGAAGTTTAGGCCGAAGGAGGAGAAGAAGAGGGTGCTGGTAGCTTTGAGGAAGCTTGGTCGTCGGGAGGTCAGAAAGCTCCTTGAAGAGAAAGCTGCCAGGCGGGTGGAAAAATAGGGATTTGGTCTTGATAAAAAAGAGAAGGGTCAGTTAACGAGTTCTTCCTTCAAAATTCGATTTTGAAAAAATCAGAAGAGTTCAAACTGAAATCGTTATCAAGGTGGCTAAAAATTTAAACCATTTCCCGGAATCTTTTTAGGAGGTCCTTTGTTCTGCCGACCTTTTATATGCTTCCACTGTTTTCTGAGACTTCCGTTTCAGGAACCTCCACCGCTTCCACGGGGTCTTCCTTTACCCAGGCCACCGTCAGCGTGTAAGCCACCACCAGCACCACCGGGCCGATAAAGATGCCGATGAGGCCGAAGGCCATCAGGCCGCCGATAACGCCGGCAAAAATAAGAAGCAGGGGCATATCGGCTCCCTTTTTGATCAGGTAAGGCCGCAGAAAGTTGTCCATAAGTCCCACTCCCAAGGTAAACAGAATAAGAACCGTCCCCCCGATCGGGCTGCCGCTCCAGTAAAGCCAGACTACCGCCAATCCAAGTACCGGGATGGGCCCGATCTGGACGATGGCCAGTATGAACATCACCGTGGTCAGGACCGGGGCGAAAGGCACTCCGGTTATAAACAGACCGATACCGCCCAGCACTGTCTGGGCCAGGGCGGTCACCACCACCCCGAGGGCGATCCCGCGAATAGCCTGCCCCGCCAGGCGGACCAACTCCTCCCCTTGCCTTCCGGCTACCCGTTGCCCGAAGCGCAGGATGCCAGCTGCGGCCCTTTCGCCGTTGGCATAGAAAATGGCCGAAAGGATGACCGTCAGTAGGAACTCGACAAACAGGCCACCTAGACTCCCCACGCGGGAAACAAACCATGTAATTACGCTGCCCGCATAGGGCCAGGCCTTGGCGGCTATTCCCCGAGACCCGGAGGTGGCCATTTTATTCCAGGTCTCGGTGATCGGGACGCCGATGAGCGGTATCCGGGTTATCCATTTCGGAGTCGTTATGATTTCGTATTGGGCCAAGGATTTGGCCCAGCTGATGAGCAGGTCGGCATTCGAAACGATTAACCCGATGGCCGCCATAAGGGGCGCTACCAACAGACACAGGAGGATCAGGGACATGACCGTTACGGCCAGCCCGCGGCGCCCCCAAAGCCAGCCCTGCACTCTAATCATCAGGGGCCAGGTGGCTAACACAATCATGGCCGCCCAGATGATGGCGGCTAAGAAAGGACGCAGGATCCATAACGATACCCCTATCAGAGACAGGATAAAGAGCGCACCCAGAATGGTGCGGGTCAAATCTGTTTGGTTTTTGCCCATCAATGGATTTTTACCTCTAAAATATTTTCATGATATTGATTTCGCTTTTAGGCATTATATGCTTTTCCGATTAAAGGGGCAACTATTTGCGCTGTGTCTGGATTTTTTTAGTTTCAAAATCACCCCGACCAAGTTAATTCAATATTAACAGGGTGAACGGATTTGACCACCCATATCCCTGACCAGGGCGAATAAATAATCCGCTATTATGGTTTCTATAGCGGGGGCTTCATCAAAAAGAAAATCGGTAAAAATCCCAGGGAGTGTCTATCAGTTCTTTTCCTCTTATCCATTTCTATTTGTAAGATCCAGGCCAGCAAAACCCTATTTTCTTCTAAAGAACCCCCCATCCCTTTGTCTTTTGCCATGCCTTTCTCCTTGACCTCTAAGCCTTTCTCATTTTATAATCTATCCTCAATCCAAACCCGAATAGTATCGCGCCTCAGTCCTTAAAATCGGCCTATTTTCGAACCGGCTGGTATTGGGCGGCATTGTGGTTGAGCTATGCATCCTCGGGTTTTTGATGTACGTCCCCTTTCTACAAAGGGTATTTAATATGGCTCCCCTTGGTTTGGTTGAGTGGGCCTTTGTCTTGGCGTGGACACCCATTATTTTTCTTATCGATGAGTTAGGCAAGGCTCTCTTGCGGTTGCGAGAGCATCGTTTAGCATGATAACCACTAGGCTGCGGCGGTTCCTTTTTAGCATCTCGTGTATTCAGTCAATCCATGCAGCAGGCCGAAGGAACGCTTAAGTAGATTTGATACAGGCCTTACAAGGCTACCATTTAATAAAGGGTAAATACTGTTACTATAATATTTTTAAATTTTTAAAATTATAAAGGAGGAAATATGCCGTCCGATGGAATGAAAGACCTCATGGAAAAATCAAAAGAAAAATTTCGTTCTATCTTCAACCCTCAGGACCCCCAGAAAAAGCAGAATGCCCTGCCCCCCAAGGCTCATTTCAGCATCTGGTATTTCCTGATCGTCTTTCTGTTATTTACCTTCGTGCAACAATACTTTCTTTCTCAAAAAGTGGAGACTATTCCTTATAGTCAGTTTAAACAATACTTGGCCGACGGGACTGTTACTAAACTGACCATCGGCCCGGACAATATCAGCGGAACGTTGAAAGGAAAAGAAAAAAAACCGGACCAGGCCTTCACCACGATTCGGGTGAATGATCCCGACCTGGTCAAGGATTTGGATGAACACAAGGTCAATTACTCCGGACTTTATCGAGAGCAAATTCCTGAGCGGTCTTCTTTCCTGGGTCCTCCCTATCGGTATTTTTTTTATCATCTGGCGGTTCGCTATGAAAAGGATGGGGCCGGGTATGGGGGTCATGTCTTTCAGCAAGAGTAAGGCCAAGCTTTTTGCCCAGAACGAAACCAAGGTCACTTTTGCCGATGTGGCCGGCATCGATGAGGCCAAAGATGAGCTTCAGGAAGTCGTGGATTTTTTGAGCACTCCGGAAAAATTCCAGAAACTGGGAGGAAGGATTCCCAAAGGGGTGCTTCTGGTCGGCCCGCCGGGGACCGGCAAAACCCTTCTGGCCAAGGCTGTGGCCGGGGAGGCCAAAGTCCCTTTCTTCAGCATCAGCGGGTCTGAGTTTGTGGAGATGTTCGTCGGCGTGGGGGCCGCACGGGTTCGCGATCTTTTTTCTCAGGCCACTACCCAAGCCCCCTGCATCATCTTCATCGATGAACTGGACGCCTTGGGAAAGGCCCGGGGAATCAATGTCATGGGTGGGCATGACGAGCAAGAGCAAACACTCAACCAGCTCCTGGTGGAGATGGACGGATTCGAAACGAATAAAGGGGTCATCATCATGGCCGCCACCAACCGGCCGGAAATCCTGGACCCGGCCTTGTTGCGTCCGGGACGGTTTGATCGGCAGGTCCTGGTGGACCGCCCGGATATCAACGGCCGGGAAGCCATCCTGAAAATCCATTCCAAGAATGTCCTTTTGGGTCCCGATGTGGACCTCCGCAAGATCGCCGGCCGCACCCCGGGCTTTGTGGGGGCCGATCTGGCCAACCTCGTCAATGAGGCCGCCCTGTTGGCCGCCCGGAAAAATAAAGAAATGGTCGAAGTTGGCGGATCTCGACGAGGCTATCGACCGGGTGGTTGGGGGACTGCAGAAAAAGACCCGGGTCATGAATCCGCAGGAGAAAGAAATCGTTGCCTTTCATGAGTCCGGACATGCCATTGTGGCTGAATCGGTTGAACATGCCGACCCGGTGGCACAAAATTTCCATTATTCCCCGGGGGATTGCCGCCCTCGGTTATACCCAACAACAACCCACGGAGGATCGCTATTTAATGACTCGCCCGGAGCTGCTGGACCGGCTGGCCGTTCTTTTAGGAGGCCGGGTGGCGGAGGAACTGGTTTTCAAAGAAATCTCCACCGGGGCCCAAAACGACCTGCAGCGGGCCACAGACATTGCCCGGTCCATGGTCGCGGAATATGGCATGAGCGATCGCCTGGGACTGGTGACCTATGAGCGCCCTCGTCAGCCCATGTTCCTCCCGGAAGGCTTTGCCCCCAGCAAAACCTACAGTGAAGAAAAAGCCGGCCAGATTGATGAAGAGGTCGCTCGGGTCGTCGAGGAAGCCCATCAAAGGGTGCAAGGAATCCTCTCGGGAACGGCGGAAGGTCCTCGATGATTTGGCCCATCTCCTTTCGCAGCAGGAAATCGTCCAGGGGGAGGAGCTTAGAAAGATGTTGTCCGAATCCACACCCGAAATGGCAGGCTCATCGACTGGTTAGGCATCTTAACAATGGAGAGGCTCGCGAGACGGCCTGTTGAGTTCAATCCGTAATTGTTAATTTTTGAGTCCAGCTTTTTTGAAGAGAAGTAGGTGTAACAAATAAATCAATTCGAGATGGGACTTATTTCTACAGTGTCTGTCAATTCAAGTGGAGGCCAGGGCACTTTAATCTCCTCGTCCGTCAGGTAACAAGCCGGATCGGGGGCCCAAAGTTCACCGGTTGCGGCTTCGGCACGGACCCGGAAATTACCGCCGCAAATATCCAGCCAGCGGCAGGCGGCGCAGCGGCCGGTGACATATTTTTTTTTGTCCTTCAGGCGGGCCATCAAAGGATGGGTTGTATCCTCCCAGATTTCGCTGAATGGCCTTTCTCGCACATTGCCGAAGGAATAATGCCGCCAGAATTGATCGGCATGGACCTGGCCGTCCCAACTGACACAGCCGATCCCCCGGCCCGAACTATTGCCTTCGTTCATTCTTAAAAGCTCCAGAACTTCCGGGGCCCGGGAAGAGCCTTCTTTCAACATCCGCAGATACAGATAGGGACCGTCGGCATGATTGTCCACGGTAAGCACTTCTTTTTCATAACCGGCATCGAATAATTCTTTGCTGCGATCAATGATCAAATCCACGATTTGCCGGGTCTGGATGTGATCCAGATCTTCGTTGATCAAGCTCGAGCCCCGGCCGGCATAAACCAGGTGATAAAAACAGACCCTGGGGATGTCCTCGTTTTTAATAAGATCAAAGATAGGAGAGATTTGATCCCTGTTCAGACGGTTGATGGTAAAACGCAAGCCCACCCTGATCCCGGCCTCCCGGCAATTCCGGATACCGGTCAAGGCCTGGGCAAAGGCCCCGGCAATCCCGCGAAAGCGATCATTGACCGCCTCCATCCCGTCGAGACTGATGCCTACATAGGACAGGCCGATATCTTTTAGAGTTTTAGCCAGCCCTTTGGTTATTAAAGTGCCATTGGTGGAGATGACCGCCCGCATCCCTTTGGCCACCGCATACTCGGCCAATTCCGGAAGGTCCGGGCGCAAGACCGGTTCCCCGCCGGAGAACAGGATCACCGGAGCTCCAAAGGAACTTAAGTCATCCAATAAGACCTTCCCTTCCTGGGTGGTCAATTCCCCTTTCGGTTTTTTCGCTTGGGCCTGGGCATAACAATGACGGCATTTCAGGTTGCACTGCCGGGTGATGTTCCAGACCACAACCGGCTTTTTATCCTGAGAAAATTGAAGGAGGTGCGAAGGCAGTTCATCCGAGCGCCGCCCGTAACGCAAGGCATCGGAGGGTTCAACAGTGCCCAGATAGAGTTTCGATATGCCGATCATTGTGCGTTAGTTTCTTCTATTTTTTATTCTAAGAAATTATTTTCGACCTCTATATACCAAAAAAATTGGAGAGCAAATTCAAAATTCAAAGCACGAAATCCGAAGCAAATCCAAAACTTCAATTTCCAATATTAAAACGTTTGGGTTTTTGCATTTTGGTCATTTGAACTTGTTTCGTGCTTCGAATTTTGGATTCTTTTATTTTTCATTCGGTCCCGTTTCCCCGCCCTGGTAATAGGTTCGGATCAGTTGTTGAATATAACCTTCCGGGTTGGAAACGGCTTCCGGGGTTATGATAAATTGATTCCTTCCGGTTTTTTCCTGGACCAGTTTAAATCCATACTCGAAATCTTTTGATAGATTTTCACAAATGGACCAGACACTCACCTTAGACTCGATGGCCTTTTGAAGGACCGCATCGATCCCATCCTCGGAGAACTTCAGACTGATCCCGAAGCGCTCGAAAAAACGCAGTTCATATTCCCGGACCTGCCGGATCATCTGCCATACTTCTTCGAGAGATCTTGGGAAATCCTGAACCAATTCCAGACAACGCCCCGCGGCCAATTTCATTCGGAATTCCGTTAATCCGCTGTCAAACCGGGCGGTGAATTCAGAACTCTTTTCTTTAAGCCTTTCAATTAGGGTCTTTTGTTCCTTATCCCAGGCATCAAGAAAAGCGGCCTTTGTTTTGGGATTTTCCGGATCGCTCAAAAGCCGTTCCAGTTCCGTTTCCGGATTGAGGACCACTTCACGTGAAACGAGAAGTTGATTAATCGAGGTGGAAGGTAATTTTTTTTCAAATTTAATTAAGGACTTTTCCACTACACTGACTAGGCCCCGGGCCCCGGTCTTTTCTTTAAAAGCCTTTTGGGCCAATAGGCGAAGGGCTTCGTCTTCAAACAGGATGTCGATGCCGTAAGATTTAAAATCCCTCTTCTTGCTTCGAATAATCGGGTTATTGGGGTTTTTCAGAATCTGATAAAGGTCTTCTTCGGACAGCTCTTCCAGGACAACGGCCACCGGCAATCTTCCCACAAACTCCGATTCAAATCCATAGGCAATCAGGTCTTCGGCGCGCACCTGGCTCAGCAGTTTAGCGGTCTGCTTCTTAGATTTGAGAGAAGCACCGAATCCCATTCCCTTTTCCTGGATCCTTTTTTGAATGATTTTTTCCAGGTGATTAAAGGCCCCGCTGACAATGAATAGAATATTCCGGGTATTGACGGTTCTCTTTTCCTTTTTCCCGGTTTTACGATAATTTTCTATGGCCTGTATTTGCGAGATCGGGTCATGGGAAACCCTCAAGTCCACTTCGGTTTCTTCCATGGGTTTCAGCAAAGCCCTTTGGACCCCGGTTCGGGATACATCAGGGCCGATCATCTGGCTGCTGGCAGCGATTTTATCGATCTCATCTATGTAAATGATCCCGTATTGAGCTAACTCAATATCATCACCGGCCTCATAAACCAAATCTCTTACCAGATCCTCAACATCTCCTCCTACATAACCGGTTTCGCTGAATTTAGTGGCATCCCCTTTGACAAAAGGGACTCCAAGTTTCTTGGCAATTAATTTAATTATATAAGTTTTTCCAACTCCCGTAGGCCCGATCATGATGATATTGTTTTTGATCATTCCCACCGGATCGGACCCGTTTCCCTTGTCCTGCTGCTCCCAGAACTTGATGCGATTAAAATGGGTGCAGATTTTGGTGGCCAGTACGGCCTTGGCCTCATCCTGCCTGATGACGTATTCGTTCAAAAACGCTTCCAGTTCTTCCGGCTTAAGATTAAAATTGATTTTTGAGGCCACCCCTTTCTTTTCTTTAGGAGGGCCTTCAGTTTCCTCGGTTTCCTCCTTTGGGAAAACAAAAGGTGTGATGATTTTTACCCGGTCTCCATATTTCTTGGAAAGATAATCGCTCAATTCCCTTTCCAGTTCTTTTTGAGTGGGGAGGTTCTGGTTTAATTCCTGTAAAATATTTTTTCTTTTCTCTAAGTTATTCATAACTCCTCTTTTTTTATGAAAAACCATAAGTTAGAATCCAGGACCCAGAAGCAGAATAAAGAGATTTCTTCTAAATTCTGTCTTCTGAATTCTATTTTTGCCCAACATCATTGTCCGCAAAACCCTGAACGTTTTTTGGCACAACGGGTTACTTCCGATTAGCTATAAATATAATGCATCCTCCCGGCCTTTTCAACCTGCAACCCTTTTTCTCCGGCAAAGGGAGAAATTTAAAGAATTTCCAACGGTAATCCTATTTTTTTCCTTGACAAAGGCTGTTTTTTTACTATAGTTACATGAAAGTGGGGAATTATGGAGTATTGTGGGTAGTTAGACCAATAAAAGGGGAGCAGAAATATGTTTCGTGGCCGATCGAACCATCTAATTGACTCCAAGGGTCGAGTCAATGTTCCGGCACGATTTCGGGACTTAATAAAAACCAACGGAGACCCTCGTCTAATTGTGACCAACTCCGACCAATGCCTGGCGGTTTACCCTTATCAAGAATGGCAGGAGATTGAAGAAAAAGTAAGCCAGCTCTCCTTGGCAGACAGGGATATCCGTGCCTATAAACGGTTTTTTATTTCCGGGGCCTGTGAGTGCAGCCTGGACAGCCAAAGCCGAATCCTGATACCACCGACCCTTCGAGAACATGCCGGCTTGGAGAAAGAGGTCATCCTCGTCGGTCAGCTTAAATATTTTGAGATTTGGGACAAGGTCAAGTTTGAAAAAGAATGGGCTAAAAGCAAAGAAAATTTGCCCGTGTTGGAAGACAAATTGGCCTCGTTAGGTCTTTAAAAGGAGCAACGACATCGATCATCCATCAGCCGGTAATGATTAATGAGGTGGTTCATTATCTTCAATGTGACAAGGGAGGCCTCTTTGTGGACGGCACCCTCGGAACTGGAGGACATACCCTGGCTATTTTTCAACATAGTCCTGTAACGACCCAGGTTATTGGGATAGATCGAGACCCGGAAGGTTTGGCTTTAGCCCGGGAGAGATTAAAACCTTTTTCCAATCGACTTCATCCGGTTCATGGAAAATTTGGAGACTTAAGAAAAATCCTTTCCAAATTGGGTGTCCGTGCGGTGGACGGCATCCTCCTTGATCTGGGTTTTTCTTCTTTTCAGATAGAAAATCCAGGAAGGGGGTTCAGCTTCCAACGGGATGATCCTTTGGATATGCGAATGGATCAGACTCAGGGGATCAGTGCCCGGGAATGGTTGACCCGGACCAATAAAAAGGAATTAACCGGGGTCTTAAAAGAATATGGGGAAGAAAGATGGGCCAGACGCCTTGCCGGGAAAATTATGGCCTTTCAGGCCCAAAGGCCTGTTAAGACCACGCGAGAATTGGCTGATCTGATATCAGGGTCCATTCCCAGGGGAGGACGGATTCATCCGGCCACCCGGACGTTTCAGGCCCTGCGGATCTTGATTAATGACGAGATGATCCAGTTAAAGGCTTTTCTGGAACAGTTTCTTGAGGCCTTGACGGATGGAGGGAGGGTCTGTTTGATAGCCTATCATTCCTTAGAAGACCGGCTCATCAAACAGGCCTTTTTAAAGTTGGAACGAGGGACCCAGGATCCACTCGGATTAGCAAAGCCAAGCCGGCCAAAGGATCAGCCGGCATTTAAACGGCTAAGCTCTAAACCTATTGTTCCATCTCAAAAGGAGATAAAAGAGAATCCCCGGTCACGAGGGGCAAAACTACGGATAGGAGAACGGATGGGAGGATTGGTTTGAACGCTTCCATCAAGCCTCAGCCCCATTCGAGGGGGAAAAAAGTTAGGGAAAAACTTCCCCGTGGCCCTAAAAAATATTTTTTTATCCTGTTGACCTTTTTGGTCTTAGGGGTTCTGGCCTTTATCCGGCTTCATGTCCAGACCTTGAGTCTGAGCTATGATATCGCCAGCGCCCAGAATCAAAGAAAGGAGCTGATGGAAATCAACAAAAAATTGCGCATCCAAGTGGCCAATATGAAATCTCCGGAAAGAATAGAAGGCATCGCCCTGAACCAGTTAGGATTGAGGCCTCCAGGAAAAGGACAGATTGAGATCCTGAAATGAGAGACCCGGAATTCAAATGGATCCGTTTTCGTTTGTATTGGGTTTTTGGACTAGTTTGTCTCCTCTTTATCTTAGTCGTCGGACGGGCTGTCCAGCTCCAGTTGTGGGAGGGACCCAAATTGGCCAGGATTGCCAAGGGAGAAATAGAAAAACTGATTCCCAGGTCCCATAAACGGGGAATCATTTATGACCGCAACCGTTTTGAACTAGCTATGACCGTTGAAATGGAATCTATTTTTGCCCAACCCAAAGAAATAAAAAACATCCAGGAAGTCTCAGTTCAATTAAGCCCCCTACTTTCCATGGACCGGAAATATCTTTCCAATTTGCTTAAGCCATCCAAACCCTTTGTCTATATAAAACGCCGGGCCACCCCCAATGAATATGAGGCCGTGCGGGCCAAGGCCTTGGAAGGGGTGGCCTTTACTAAAGAAGCCCAACGCTTTTATCCCTATATGGACTTGGCCTGTCATGTCATCGGGTTCATTGGAACGGATCCCAATGGTTTAGAAGGTCTGGAGAGGCAATACAATTCGTATTTAAAGAGTCCTTATTTATATGAACCCAGTTTTCGAGATGCCTTGGGGCGGTCTCTGTATTTGAATGATGTCGAGTCTATCCAGGAAAATGAAGGCTTAAGCCTGGTCTTGACCCTCGATAAAGACATACAATATTTTACTGAAAAAGAATTAAAAAAAGGTGTGATTAAGGCCCAGGCCAAAGGGGGGATGGCCATTGTACTGAATCCTAAAACCGGGGAGGTACTTGCTCTGGCCAATTACCCGACCTTTAATTTGAATATCTTTCAAAAGACTCCGGCGTCCTTTAGAAGGAACCAGGCCATAACCGATACCTTTGAGCCGGGATCGACCTTTAAGACTTTTTTGTTGGCTGGCGCCCTGGAGGAAAAAAAGTTTTCCCCCAATGATATGATTTTCTGTGAGAACGGGAACTATCGGGTGGGAAGCCATGTGATTCATGATGCCCACCCCCATGGGTGGCTGTCTTTCCAGGATGTGATCAAGTTTTCCAGTAATATCGGGGCCACGAAAATAGGGAAAAAGTTAGGGCCTAAGACGCATTATACCTATCTTAAAAATTTCGGCTTTGGAAAAGAAACGGCCATTGATCTGCCAGGGGAAGTCAGTGGAGTGGTCTGGCCGTACCATCGTTGGGGAGAAATTGAGGCCTCCAATATTTGTTTTGGTCAGGGGGTCACAGTCACAGCGATTCAACTGGCTTGCGCCCTGGGGGCCATTGCCAATAACGGCCGTCTAATGAAACCCTACCTGGTCCAGCAAATTCTCGATCAGAAAGGGAGCCCGGTTAAAAAATTTTCCCCTCAATTTGTACGCCAGGTCATCTCTTCGGAAACTGCCCGGGTGATGCGGGATCTCTTGATCCGGGTGACTGAAGAAGGAGGAACGGCCACTCAGGCGGCCATTGACGGCCTTTCGGTCGGAGGAAAGACAGGTACGGCCCAAAAGGTTTCCCCGGAGACCAGGAACTATGCGCCGGGGAGATATATGTCCAATTTTATGGGATTCCTCCCTGCCGAAGATCCTTCTTTGGTCATCCTGGTGGTGGTTGACGAACCCAAGGGATCCCATTATGGGGGAGTAGTTGCGGCCCCGATTTTCAAGGCGATAGCCGAGCAATCCTTATCCATACTGGGCATAAGACGGCCTGCACCGGTTGCGCCCCCCGAACAGCCCTATGAGCCTCTTTACGAGAAACCAGACATGGCCCCTTTGATCATGGCCCAAAAAACCGGAGAAGAAGAGAAGGTCAATCCGGCGGATTTGCAAACCAAGCGGATCATGCCTGATATCCGGGGAATGAGTATGCGTAAGGTACTTGAGGTTATGAGGGGATATGAAATCCCGGTCGTTTTCCTGGGGAGCGGAAAGGCCGTGGCCCAATCGCCCTTGCCCGGTATGATTTTAAATCAGAAAACCCGCTGTCAGATCCAATTTCAGCCGGTTCTGTGAAGAGAAAGAGTTTTTTGCAGCTCAAAGAATTGTTAAAAGCACTGCCCGGGACAGAGATCAAAGGGGATACGGCTCAGGAAATAACCAACCTGGCTTATGACTCCAGGAAGGTCATGGGAAAGGGGTTGTTTGTAGCCATAAAGGGTCACAAGGCTGATGGGCACCGTTTTATAGAACAAGCGGCCCAAAATGGGGCCCGGACCGTTGTGGTTGAGAAAGAGGAGGGGACTGTCCCTTCTTCGGTGACTCAGATCAAGGTTAAAAACAGTCGGCAGGCCCTCTCACTTTTGTCGGCCTGTTTTTATGGCTATCCCGCTTCCCGACTCCGGCTGATCGGCATCACCGGAACGAGTGGAAAGACGACCACGTCTTACTTAGTCGAATCGATATTGAATACAGCCGGATTTTCGGTTGGTGTTTTGGGAACGGTCTCTTATCGTTATGGGGCCAAGGTAAAGCCTGCACCGGTAACCACACCGGAATCTCTGGATCTGCAGGCCCTGTTGGCCGAAATGGTCAGGGAGGGGATCACCCATGTCGTCATGGAGGTTTCCTCCCACGCCCTGGATCAGGGAAGGTTGGGAGAGATGGTTTTTGATCAGGCGGTGTTCACCAATCTATCTCAAGATCATCTGGACTACCACCAGGATATGGAATTGTATTTTCAGGCCAAGACCGGACTTTTTCATCAACACCTTAAAAAAAATGGGAAAGGTCTGGCCATTATTAATCGCGATGATCCTTATGGACAACGGCTCTGGCGGGATTGTCAAGATCCTAAAAAAGATTTTGGGATAGAGCATAAGGCCTCTTACTTTCCTTTAGAGATTCGCTCAAGTTTAAATGGAATCCAAGCCCGAATTCAGACCCCCCAGGGTGAATATCCTATGAAGTCCTCCTTAATCGGGCGTTTTAATATGTACAATATCCTGGCTGCCTGGGCGGTGGGAGAGGGTTTTCTTCTGAAGGGGAATATTATTCAAAAAGGGATTGAATCCCTGACGATCGTCCCCGGCCGTATGGAACCGGTCCCCAATAAAAAGGGTCTGACCATTCTGGTGGATTATTCTCATAAGCCGGAGGCCCTGCGTTTTGCCTTGTCGGCTTTGAATGGATATGGCGAAGGAAAAATCCTGACCGTGTTCGGATGCGGTGGGGACCGGGATCAACAAAAACGGCCGATCATGGGTCGTATTGCCGGTCAACTGAGTCACCTGACGATAATCACTTCGGATAATCCGAGGTCCGAGGATCCTGAAAAAATTATTTTGGATATTGAACAAGGGTTGAAGGAACAAGGCGTAACCTTTCTGGATCGGGATGATTTGAAAGAAGTCCCTGAATCTCCCGGATACACCATAGTTCCTGATCGTAGGGAGGCCATTGCCTTGGCTTTAAACCTTGCCCAGCACGGGGATAAAGTCTTGATTGCCGGGAAAGGGCATGAAACTTATCAACTCCTTGGTTCAAAAACTGTTGACTTTGATGATCGGGAAGAAGCCCGAAAGGCCATAGAGGCTGAGAATGTTCAGCACGGATGAACTGGTATGGGACGAATTGATTTCCGGACTATCCGGCCGGCTGATTCAGGGAGATCTGGCGGGAAAGGCTAGCGGAGTATCGACCGATACCAGGACTCTGAAGGCCGGGGATCTATTTATTGCCTTGAAAGGCCCCCGATTTAACGGTCACGATCATGTCCGCCAGGCTTTTGAAAAAGGGGCAGCAGCCGTTCTGGTTTCCGAACCCACCGAAACGGGGATGGTGCCGGCGGATAAAGTAGTTATCCAGGTCAAGGACACTCTCTCGGCCTTGGGAGATTTAGCTTCCCTTTGGCGCAGAAAATTTCCGGTGACCGTGATCGGGATCAGTGGGAGTAACGGAAAGACGACGACCAAGGAAATGCTGGCCGCCATTTTGGAACAGGAAGGCCCGACTTTAAAAAATCCAGGCAACTTGAATAACTGGATCGGTTTGCCTTTGACCCTTTTTTCTTTAAATGAAAGACATCGATTTGCCGTCATGGAAATGGGTATGAACCATTCCGGCGAGATTGCCCGTCTATGCCAGATCGCAAGGCCATCCGTGGGATTGCTGACCAATATCGGGCCAGCCCACCTAGAAGGTTTGGGAACCCTTTCGGCCGTGGCCAAGGCCAAGGGAGAACTCTTTGAAGCCCTTGAACCGGAACATTGGGCGGTGGTCAATGGGGATGATCCATGGATACGGGATCTGGCTCGAACTTGCCAGGCCCGAAAAATAACCTTCGGTCAGGCCCCTGAGGCGCAAGTTAGGGCAGATCGGTTGACCAGTACCGAGTGGGGAGTCCGTTTCCGAATCCTTTTTCAAGGAGAAGAAGAAATATTTTTGCCTATTCAGGGAGCCCATAATTGCACTAATGCCCTGGGGGCAGCGGCAACGGCCCTGGCGCTCGGCTTTTCCCTGAAAAGGGTTCGTCAAGGGCTGGAGAATTTTCAGCCCCCTGATCACCGGCTGCAAACCAAAAAAGGCATCCTGGGAGTCCGTTTGATAGACGACACCTATAATGCCAATCCGGCATCGATGAAGGCCGCCCTGGAGGTCTTCCAATCTTTAAGGCAAGGGGCAAGGGGAGGGCTGGTTCTTGGGGATATGCTGGAACTCGGGAATCAGTCAACTGAGGCCCACAAAAAAATCGGCAGGATGATCGGAGAAATGGGAGTGGATTTTCTTCTGTGCTTAGGCCCCTTGTCCGAGGAAATGCTGAAAGAGGCCAAAAGCGGTATCCGGCCTCCGCAAAAGGCCTTCTGGGCATCGAATCATAAAGAAGTAATCGATCTTTTACCGGACATCATCCGGGAAGGAGATTGGCTGTTGGTCAAAGGTTCTCATGGTTTGGACATGGAGTCCATCGTCAGGGCCTTGGAGGAGCAAGGGTAAGCCATGTTGTATTATTTGTTATATGCCTTACATAGTCAGATCTCTTTCTTCAATGTCTTCCGTTACATTACCTTAAGGACCATCTATTCCACCTTGACAGCCTTGTTGATCACCTTTCTTCTTGGACCTTATGTAGTTCGACTGCTGACCAGGTATCAGATCGGTCAGTATATCCGGGAAGAGGGCCCCCGCTCTCATTTTAGCAAAGAGGGGACCCCGACTATGGGGGGAGTCTTGATCCTTTTTGCCGTCTCTATCGCAACCCTTTTCTGGGCTGATCTGACCAATTGGTATATCTGGCTGGTCCTGTTGGTCACCCTATGTTTTGGGGGTATCGGGTTTTTGGATGACTATCTGATGCTGATCAAAAAAAAGAGTAAAGGGCTGAACGCCAAGTCCAAATTTATCCTGCAGATTGTTATTGCTTTGGTACCCGCCGTCTTTTTGTATCTGAATTTTAAATTCAACACCCGGCTGAATATCCCCTTTTTCAAGACTGTCACTCCGGACCTTTACTGGGGTTATATCCTTTTAGCCTTGATCATCATCGTGGGCACTTCTAATGCCGTCAATTTAACCGATGGGCTGGACGGTTTGGCCATCGGCCCGGCCACGATCGCCTTCGGCACGTTCCTGCTGCTGAGTTATTTGAGTGGAAATTTGAAGATTGCTAATTACCTCCAGATCCCCTTTGTCCCCGGGTCTGGAGAGTTGTCGGTGTTTTGCGGGGCCATGGTCGGGGCCGGCATGGGCTTCCTCTGGTTCAATAGCTATCCGGCCCAGCTTTTTATGGGAGATGTAGGTTCCCTGCCCCTTGGGGCCGCCTTGGGAACCGTAGCGGTGATCACTAAAAATGAAATATTATTGATCGTTGTCGGCGGACTTTTTTTAATCGAGGCCCTCTCGGTCATCTTTCAGGTAGGATATTTCAAGATGACCCGGGGGAAAAGGATTTTCCGAATGGCCCCCTTGCACCATCATTTTGAATTAAAGGGGTGGCCTGAGCCTAAAATAATCGTCCGTTTTTGGATCATTGCCGTGATCCTGAGTTTATTATCTTTGAGTACGTTAAAGCTCAGATAGAGAAAGAACCTGTTTGAATTATCAAGGCAAAAAAATCCTGGTGGTCGGTCTAGGAAAAACAGGGAAGGCTTTGGTCTCCTTTTTATTGGGTCAAAGGGCCGAGGTAATGGTGTCCGATTCCCGGAAAATTTCCGAACTTCAAGAAATGGTATCCCCTTTTAAAGGGATTGGTCTTCCGTTGGTTCTGGAGGGTGGAGGTCACAGCCCGACCTTTTTTTCAACCGCGGATATGGTCTTTGTCAGCCCTGGAATCCCTCTGGATACCCCGGCCTTGAATGCCGCTCGGGTGAAAGGGATTCCGATCCTTGGGGAGCTGGAGGTATTTGCCGATCGATCAACAACCCCGGTGGTCGCCGTAACCGGAACTAACGGCAAGACAACCACAACGGCCTTATTAAATGAAATGCTGGTCAATTCTGGGAAAAAAACTTTCCTGGGTGGAAATATCGGGCGGCCTTTGATGGACTATATCCTCAACGGACAAAACAAAGAGATAGTGGTGGCGGAGATCAGCAGTTTTCAACTGGATACCTCACCCCGCTTTTCTCCGGTGGTGGGTTTGCTGTTGAATATCTCTGAAGATCATCTGGATCGTTATCCTGACTTTCAAGGTTATGTTGCATCCAAGGCCGGCCTTTTTCGAAATCAAGGGCTGAAAAATGCCGCCGTGATTAATTGGGATGATCCGGTCTGTCGTTCCATCGGAGAATGTCTCTCCGGACCGGTTTATTTTTTCAGCCGGACCCGGCAAGTCCATCAAGGGGCTTTTCTGGATGAAGACAAGGCGGTTGTCCGAATCGGCCCCACACTCGAGACGTACGATTTGAAAGGATTTACTTTGCCAGGTGTTCACAATCTGGAAAATGCCCTGGCAGCCATCCTGGGGGCCCGCTTGGTGGGAGCGATCCCAGAGGCTGTTCAAAAGAGCCTTTTGACTTTTAAGGGATTCGGACATCGATTGGAATATATCGGCCAGGTTAAGGGGATAGAGTTTTATGATGATTCCAAGGCCACCAATGTCGGGGCCGTGGTCAAGGCCTTAGAGGGTTTTGACCGGCCGATTATTCTGATTGCCGGCGGCCGCGACAAAGGGGGAGACTATCTTCCACTGAAGGAATTGGTTCAAACCAAGGTCAAGGCCATGGTTTTAATAGGAGAGGCCAGGAATATCATGAGGGAACAACTGGGGGGGCTGACCAAAACCGAATACGCCGGCACCCTGGAAGAGGCGGTCCTTTGGGCCTTTCAGCAAGGGCGGTCAGGGGATGTGGTCCTGCTCTCTCCGGCCTGTTCCAGTTTTGATATGTTCCGGGATTATATCCACAGAGGAAATGTTTTTCAGCAAACGGTCGAGAACACTGGGGGAATTAAAGAGTTAATGTCTTCGTCCTTTTTTGAAAGAAATCAGCTTCTGGATTTTCAAAGCAGTGCTGGGCAGCAAGAAGCTAAGCCTGAATGGAAAATCGATTACACCTGGTTGGGGGTAACCATGGCCCTGGTTATTTTTGGGATCGTTATGATTTACAGCGCCAGCTCCCAGTTGGCCGCCAGGCGGTATCATAACAGTTTCTATTTCGCCCAGAAACAAGTCTGTTTTGCTTTAATCGGGTTTTTGGCCATGATTGTCTTTCGATTTATTCCTTATCAAAAGTTTCAAAAATGGGTTTACTGGCTTTTACTGGGTAGTTTTTTAAGCTTAATTCTAGTCCTTGTCCCGGGGATCGGTTCCCGCATGGGTGGGGCATCCCGCTGGTTTCGATTGGCGGGCATCTCGATTCAACCGGCGGAATTTTCCAAGTTGGTCCTGGTTGTTTTTTTAGCTTGGTCCATGACCAGGTATCGAGATCAGATGAAAAATTTAATGAGAGGTTTTCTGTTTCATTGGGGAGTGGTCGGGGTTTTTCTCGTCCTGATCCTTTTAGAACCGGATTTGGGGATGGCCATCACTTTGCTCTTGATCACCGGAATCATGCTCTTCGTAGGCGGGGTACGGATGAAGCATTTGATTGTCTCCATTTTCCCCTTGATCCCTTTGGCCTATTTCCTGGTCTGGAGGGTTCCTTATCGCCGGATAAGGATCTTGTCGTATCTGGATCCCTGGAAGGACCCCTTGGGTTCAGGATTCCACCTCAAGCACTCTTTCCTGGCCTTCGGCTCAGGAGGCCTTGTAGGACGGGGATTAACCGGGAGCCAGCAAAAACTCTTTTACCTACCCGAACCTCATACCGATTTTATTTTTTCCATTGTCGGGGAGGAATTTGGTTTTATAGGTGTTTTTGTCATAGCAGCCTTATATCTGGTCCTGATTATTAAATGCCTTCAATTGGCGGTCAAGATAAAGGATCTTTTTGGGATGTACCTGGTGGTCGGGATCACAGTGATGATCGGCCTTCAGGCCTTGATCAATATGTTGGTGGTTATGGGACTTCTCCCAACCAAGGGATTGACTTTGCCTTTCTTGAGCTATGGCGGGTCTTCTCTTCTTCTGAACATGATTTGTATTGGTATCCTGATGAATCTTACCGCCCAGAATCAAGAGGAAAAGGGGTGCGTATCCTGATTGTGGGAGGAGGGACCGGGGGACATTTGTTCCCAGCCATTGCATTGGCGGAAGCCTTTATGAATAGAGACCGGGAAAATCAGGTGGAATTTGTCGTCACCCAGCGCCCCCTGGACTCAAAGATATTGGGGGAACGGGGGTTTTCTTTCAGGACCCTCAAGGTGGAAGGGATCAAGGGCAAAGGGATGGCCGGAAAGATACAATCGATGATTCAACTTCCGCAGGCCTTTAGAAGTTCTCTGAAAATTATTGAGGAGGTTCGGCCGGAGGTGATCCTGGGGGTGGGGGGATATGTCACCGGACCAATGGTTCTGGCTGCTTGGTGGAGGCATATCCCTTGTGCCGTTCAAGAACAGAACTCGATCCCCGGAATAACCAATCGGTTGTTGGGTAAGGTGGTGAATCGCGTATTTTTGGCCTTCGAAGGGAGCGAGATCTATTTTCCGAAAAAGAAATGCCGAATAATCGGCAACCCAATCCGAAAAGAATTTCAAGAGATCTCCGATCGCCAGGTTTCTCTTGAGGGACCTCTTACCTTATTAATTCTGGGAGGCAGCCAGGGAGCTCACCGTATCAACCAAGCGGTTGTAAATGCTTTAGATGAATTAGGGCCGTGGAAAGATGATCTTTATTTTATTCATCAGACCGGGGAAAGAGATGAAAAAGGGGTTGCTCTGGCCTATCAGGAAAAAGGCTTCCAGCACCAGGTTATGGCTTTTATTTCCGACATGATTTGGGCCTACCAGCAGTCGGATATGATCATCGGACGGGCCGGGGCCATGACCTTAAGTGAAATCACGGCCCTGGGAAAACCGAGCTTATTGATCCCTTTTCCTTTTGCCGCCAATAATCATCAGGAACATAATGCCCGGTCCTTGGTTAAT
Organism: uncultured delta proteobacterium; assembly: GCA_963802945.1. GTDB lineage: Bacteria > Desulfobacterota > RBG-13-43-22 > RBG-13-43-22 > RBG-13-43-22 > RBG-13-43-22. Next base: position 132,940 of record CAWDKY010000015.1, on the reverse strand, counting down.
GCCGGGGCAGCGGAAATGATATTAGAAAGGGAAATAAAGCCTGGCGTCCTGGCTGGACCGCATCCGGGGCTGGTTGGCCGATCGGGATAAATTGATTGACATGGGGAAAAAGGCCGGGGCCCTGGGCCGACGGCAGGCCGCCGAGGAGATCGTGGAAGCCTGTTATCAAATGGTTAATGAAAAAAAAGGATTCAAGGGATCGTTGAATTAAAGATTGGAGTGGAGGAGTAGAATAGGAGTATTGGAGTAATGGAGTAGTGGATAAAGGGTGTTTATTGATCATTAATCCATTACTCCATACTCCAGTTTTTAAGTTTGTAGCCTATTATTTAATTGGGCATCACCGAAAAATTATAACAGTTTTGGATTAGAGGTATGTATCCTCGGTTTCAACATATTCACTTTATAGGAATCGGCGGTATCGGCATGAGCGGTATTGCCGAGGTCTTGTTGAATCTCGGTTATCAGGTCAGCGGATCGGACCTGAAAGAAACCGAGATCACCCGCCGTCTCAAATCCCTGGGCGGGGAAATTGCCTACGGGCATAAGAGAGAACATATTCAAGGGGCCGAGGTGGTAGTCACCTCTTCGGCAGTGCGGCCGGATAACCCTGAAGTCCTGGCGGCCAGGCAAGCCCTTCTGCCGGTCATCCCCAGGGCAGAGATGCTGGCCGAGTTAATGCGACTGAAATATGGTGTCGCTGTGGCCGGGTCCCACGGAAAAACAACCACCACCGCAATGGTGGCCAATGTCCTGGCCTACGGTGGATTAGATCCCACGGTCATTATCGGAGGACGATTGGATAAATGGGGGAGCAACGCCCGGTTGGGGCAGGGGGCCTTTCTGGTAGCGGAGGCCGATGAAAGCGACGGATCTTTTCTGCATCTGTCCCCGAGCATTGCCGTGGTCACCAATATAGATCTGGAGCATCTGGATTTCTATAAAGACCTAGATCATATCCAGAATACCTTTCTGGATTTCTTAAGTCGGCTGCCTTTTTACGGTCTGGCGATCCTTTGTTTGGACGATCCCCATTTACCGTCCTTGATCCCGCAAACTCAAAAAGAGGTATCGAACCTATGGCTTGACGGCTCAAGCCGACTTTCAGGCCAGGGATGTCATTCAGAGCGGTCTGTCCACCCAATATCGTCTTTACAGCGCTGGAAAGGATTGGGGAGAGATCCGATTCAAAATTCCAGGACTCCATAATGTCTATAACTCGTTGGCAGCCATTGCCGTAGGATTTGAATTAGAGGTTCCTTTCAATCGGATCCAGGAGGCCTTTGAAAGTTTGGAAGGGGTTCAGCGGCGTTTTCAGGTCAGAGGGGAATACCGGGGGGTAACTGTCCTGGATGACTATGGTCATCATCCTACGGAGATTCGAGCTACTCTGAATGCCGTTCGGGGATGCTGGCCCGACCACCGGATTGTGGTTGTTTTTCAGCCCCATCGTTTCAGCCGGACCAAGGCCCTTTTTGATGAATTTACCACTTCCTTTTATCAGGCCGACTGCTTGCTGCTGCTGCCCATTTATGCGGCCAGTGAAGATCCGATAGAAGGGGTCAATTCCGAATACCTGATGGAGGGGATCAAGGGAAAAGGGCACCGGGAAGTGAGGTTGTTTTCCAATCCTGCTGAAGTCATTTCATCTCTTCAGAAAATATTGAAGGCCGGAGATGTATTGGTTACCTTGGGTGCCGGAGATGTCTGGAAAATAGGTCAGGAAATTGTATCAACCACAGGGTCTTAAAAAGCTCTTGGACAAGATTTGCCCGGGACGGGTTAAACAGAGGGAACGATTGGGTCCTTATACCACAATTCAGATAGGTGGAAGGGCGGATTGGTTTATACAACCCCAAACTATTTCGGAGATGAAAAAGCTATTGGAGGTAGCGAAGGCGCAAAATATCCCCTGGTTTGTCCTAGGGCAGGGAAGTAATTTGCTGGTATCCGACCGAGGGGTGCGGGGAATTGTTATTCAGTGTTCGTCTCCCAGGAAGCCAAAAACCGTTAAACGTTTTAAAGACGGCCAAATCCTTATGGAAGTGGAAGCCGGATTTCCCCTTTCAAAACTGGTTGGGTTCGGGATCAAAAACCAGCTCAGAGGTCTTGAGTTTTTAGCCGGTATCCCGGGATCGGTCGGAGGAGCCTGGGCCATGAATGCCGGAAGCTACGGCCAGGAAATGAAAGACATAACCGCTTACTTGAAAGTGGTTTCTTCTGAAGGACGGCTGATTCGGAAAGGGAAAAACACAACTTTGCTTCGGCTATCGAACTTTGAAGTTGGAACCAGGAGAAATCATCATGGCCGGGGGCATCAAGCTGTCTTCAGGGGACGCGGAGAGTATTCAAAAAGAAACTCGAAGGCTTTGGACTCAAAGAAAAGCCACCCAACCGTTGGACCGACCGAGTTGCGGATCGGTTTTCAAAAATCCCCCGGAAGACTATGCCGGACGGCTGATTGAAAAAGCAGGCCTCAAAGGGGTCGAAAGGGGCGGGGCACAGATATCAAACCGACATGCTAATTTTATCGTTAATCAGGGCGAGGCCCGGGCTAAGGATGTTTTGTATTTAATGAACCTGATACGGACCCGGGTCAGAAAACAATTCGGGATCCTCCTCGAACCCGAGGTGCGATTGTGGGGGTGTAGTTTAAAAGATGCATAGAATTCAGAATCCAGGAGTCAGAATCCAGAAGAAAAGCCTTAAAAGAATTCAAGACGATATTCTGACTTCTGACTCCTGAATTCCAATTTAATAAATATCTCTTGTTGGGACTAAGGAGAACTCATCATGTATATAGGGAAAACCAGGCTGGGAACTATAGGTCGCAATTATTATCGGGGGTCGTTAGTGGAACTGGACTCCGGGTTTTCCTGGACGGAAAAGCTGATGCATCATTTCTGGGTTGGTTCACTGATTATGATGATTATTGTGGGGGTGAGCATTGTCTTGTTGATCGGGTATCTGACCGCCTTGTCCACTCCGATTTTTAAATTGGAAGATGTCGGTTTTAAGGGGATAAAACATGTTTCTCAAACCGAATTGCTTCAAAAAGGAGGCCTGGAAAACAGGGTCAATCTACTGGCTTTAAATTTGAGTGAGGTTAAAAAAAATATGGAATCCATCCCGTGGGTAAAAAGTGTTTATCTCCGGCGGGAACTTCCCAACAAACTCCAGGTGGTAGTTACCGAACATCAAGCGAAATTTTTGGTGCCGGTCCGACAAGAGCTTTATTATTTAAATGAAGATGGTCTCCTTTTTAAAAAATGCGAGATGAAAGAAGGAGTTTCTCTTCCGCTCTTGACAGGCCTGGAGGAAAAGGATTGGACTCCGGCCAGACAACTTAAGTCCCCTATCCTTCAAGAACTAGTATTGCTTCAAAGGTATTTGAGTCAAGGGGCAGATCCGTTTTATCCCAATAAACTTTCGGAAATTCATTACGATCCTGATTGTGGTTTTTCTTTATTCACCTTGGAAAGAGGAATCCGGATCACTCTGGGGAAAGAAGAAATTCCGGTGCGGATCAAGCGTCTGGAAAGGGTTTGGGCCGAGCTTGAGAAACGGCCCAACCAGGTCCTTTTGAATGGGATTTCCCTCCAATTCGGCCAGCGGATTATCGTTCATGGCCTTAGGTCTAAATCCTTCAAGGGAGTCTGAGAATAGTAGGCGAATAGCAATGTCCGAGGTAGAAATGAACATTAAAAACCAGAGAAAAAGAAAGGGGGTGCGTCTCGATTGGAAGATCATCTGATCGTAGGATTGGATATCGGAACTACTAAGATCTGTGCGGTAGTTGGTGAAATCTCTTCCGGTGGTATTGATATCGTGGGTATCGGGACCCATCCCTCGGTGGGTTTACGCAAAGGGGTAGTGGTCAATATTGAAAGTACGGTTAACTCCATCAAAAAGGCGGTGGAAGAGGCAGAACTTATGGCCGGCTGTGAAATCAGGTCGGTTTATGCCGGCATTGCCGGAGGGCATATCAAAGCCTTCAACAGCCATGGGGTTATTGCCGTTAAAACCCGGGAAGTCACTAAAACTGACATTGAACGGGTCATTGATGCCGCCAAGGCCATAGCCATCCCTTTGGATCGGGAAGTGATTCATGTGCTTCCTCAGGAATTTATCGTTGATGATCAGGATGGAATCCAAGATCCCCTGGGCATTTCCGGTGTACGATTGGAAGTCAAGGTCCATATCATAACCGGGGCGGTTACCTCGGCCCAGAATATTATTCGCTGTGCAAACAAGGCTGGATTGGATGTCTCGGATATTGTTTTAGAATCGATCGCTTCAAGCGAAACGGTGCTTTCTTCTGAAGAAAAGGAACTTGGGGTGGCCCTGGTCGACTTTGGAGGAGGCACCACTGATTTGGCCATTTTTTCCAATGGCTGCATCAAACATACCTCGATTCTGGGCTTGGGTGGAAACAATTTAACCAATGATATCGCCATTGGTCTCAGAACTCCTCATCAGGCAGCGGAACGGATTAAAAAAATTCATGGCTGTTGTTTGACTTCCATGATCAATAAAGATGAAACCATCGAGGTATCGAGTGTCGGGGGAAGAAAACCTCGGCCCCTATCCCGCCAAATTTTGGGGGAAATCCTGGAACCGAGGGTTGAAGAAATTTTTTCTCTGGTCAATCGGGAAATCCTGAAATCGGGTTTTGGGGACATCCTTGCTTCCGGCGTCGTGGTCACCGGAGGAGCATCCTTATTGGAAGGGATTCCTGAACTGGCGGAACAGATTTTTAACCTTCCGAGCCGGCGGGGCTATCCCCAGGGTTTTGGAGGCATTATGGATGTGGTCAACAGCCCGATGTATGCCACTGCTGTGGGTTTGGTCCTTTACGGGGCCAAGGCGATGCCCAAAAAGAAATTTAGGATTCGCGATCAACAGATTTTCAATCGGGTTATGGAACGAATGAAAAAATGGTTTATGGATATGAAAATTTTTTAGTCATAGGCAGACAGATCATATTAAAAGGGGAGGTAAATGATGATGAATATTGAAATGGTCGGAGTGGAAGAAGAAATCCAAAAAGGGGCTAAAATCCGAGTGGTCGGGATTGGAGGAGGGGGAAATAATGCCATCAATAATATGATCAGGTCCCAACTCCTAACAGGAGTGGAGTTTATCGCTGCCAATACGGATCTAAAGGCCCTTACTTCTTCTATGGCCGATACCCGTATCCAGCTCGGGACCTCCTTGACCAAGGGGTTGGGGGCCGGGGGTGTTCCGGAAATCGGCAGAAACGCCACCTTGGAAGATGCCGAAAAAATCCGTCAGGAATTAGAAGGCAGCGACATGGTTTTTATCACGGCCGGGATGGGTGGAGGAACCGGAACAGGCGGCGCCCCGATTGTAGCCCAGATCTGTAAGGAATTGGATATCCTGACCGTAGCCGTGGTTACCAAACCCTTTCATTTTGAAGGGCCGATACGTCAAAAACAGGCCAACGAAGGGGTCATTGAAATGCGGAAGGTCGTGGACAGCCTGATCACTATTCCCAATGATCGTCTTATTTCTCTGGCCACCAAGAAGGCCAGCTTTTTGGAAATGCTTAAAAAGGCCGATGATGTTTTACTCTATGCCGTTAAAGGTATTTCCGACTTAATCGTGGCACCCGGCTTGATTGTTCTTGATTTCGCTGATGTTAAAACGATCATGGCTGAAATGGGTGTGGCTCTCATGGGAACCGGTATAGCCAGCGGTGAGAATCGTGCCCTGGAGGCGGCTCAACGGGCCATTTCAAGTCCCTTATTAGAGGATATCTCCATCACCGGGGCCAAGGCTTTATTATTGAATATTACCGCCAGCTCAAACCTCGGTTTTGAAGAGGTCATTGAAGCTTCCACCTTGATTCAGAAGGAAGTGCATGAAGAGGCCAATATTATTTGGGGGACGGCCATTGATGAAAGTATGGGAGACGAACTCCGGGTTACCGTTGTGGCCACTGGGATCAATCCCAAGGAAGAAAGGGTTGTTATCGACTTTGACCGGATACGGCCCGGCTTGTCGGAGATAAAACCGGATCGATCGGAAGATCGGGAAACCCCGACCTTTGTTCGCAAGGGAAAAGAGATTGACAAATACGGGCCCAAAAGGCCGGCCAAGGCTCCGGAATACTACTTTGATGAAGAAGAACTGGAAGTCCCGACTTTTATCCGTAAAGGAGCGGATTAAAAAGAATCTAAAAACCTTTCAGTCAAGAAATGAGCCTGGCCATCCCGGCCCCTAATTTATCGAAAGAGAAAGAATCTGGGGGTCGAGACCTGACCTATGGGAATTTATTTGAACTGGTCCAATTATTGATCGAAGGAGAACTTTAAAAAGGATTCAACCATACCAAAAAAATCCCCCGCAAAAACCTGATCGATCATCTCAATTGTATCATGTATCAATTTTTCCGAAAAAGAAATTTCAATAAAATGGATTAATTTCGAATCTCCAGTCCAAATCATTTTAAAAGATCAAGAAGAAATATTTTCTCGCCTTCTTTCATAAAGGGTTCCAACGGGGCCGGGCTTCGAGCTCCTGATTCTATCCCCAAATTCCAACTTCGAACTCCAAACACCATACTTTAAACTCCCTTAGAACTTTCAGCCATGAGCTTCGATCTCATGGCCAGGCGGCAGGTTGAAGAGAAAAGGGCAATCAAACCGGTTTGGTCTAAAAAGGCGTTAACTTAAAAAAAGCCTTTATTATTGCCTTGACACTTTATCCACTTTTGATAATTATGACCCAGTCAGAATCTGATCAAAAAGGAGGAAAAAAATGACCAAAATTACCGACGTGGTTGATGTGGAGAAACAGGGTGAGATTGCCGTTCTCATGATCAACAATCCACCTGTCAACGCCCTCAGCGTAGGGGTTCGTAAAGGCATGGCCGACGGTGTCAAGGCGGCCATGGAAGATGATTCAGTTAAGGCCGTGGTGATCGCCTGTATGGGACGGACCTTTATCGCCGGAGCCGATATCACCGAATTTGGAAAACCACCTCAGGAGCCCGGTTTAGAGGTTCCTTTTGCCTTGATTGAAAACGGCAAGAAACCCGTTATCGCCGCCATTCATGGCACTGCCCTGGGTGGAGGTTTGGAAACGGCTATGGTCTGTCATTTTCGTGTAGCCGTGCCTTCAGCCAGATTTGGTCTACCGGAAGTCCTTCTCGGGCTATTACCCGGGGGCGGTGGGACCCAGCGGTTGCCCCTTATCGTCGGGGTAGAAAAGGCCATTCAGATGATTGCCACCGGCAATCAAATCAGCGCCCAGGAGGCCCTTAGGGAAGGCTTGATCGATGAGATCCTTGAAGGAGATCTGGTAACTGGTGCCGTCGCCTTTGCCAAGAAAATTCTTACGGAGGGACGTCCTTTGAGGAAGATCCGTGACAGACGAGAAAAAGTTGATGCGGAGAAAGGCAAGCCGGAGATTTTTGTTGAAGCCCGTAAGTCTTTCGCCCGATCAAAACGGGGATTCGAGGCACCTCAGGCTTGTGTCGAGGCCGTAGAAGCTGCGGTAAACCTTCCCTTTGAAGAAGGATTGAAAAAAGAAAGAGACCTTTTTCTCAAATTGATGATGGGTTCTCAGTCTGCAGCCCAGCGCTATGCCTTCTTTGCCGAGAGAGAAGTGGCCAAGATACCCAATGTCCCGGCGGACACTCCGCAGATACCCATTAACAAGGTCGGTATTGTCGGAGCGGGAACTATGGGCGGCGGTATTGCCATGAGCTGTGCCAATGTAGGGATACCGGTCATCATTATGGAAGTCAACCAGCAGTTGCTGGACAAGGGTCTAAGCATTTGCCGAAAAAACTACGAAAACACAGCGGCCAAAGGACGGATCACCAAGGAGGATGTGGAAAAACGCTTGTCGCTTATCAAGGGTACTCTGTCCCTGGATGACTTGAAGGATGTCGATCTGGTGATCGAGGCCGTATACGAAAATATGGATCTCAAAAAAGAGATCTTTGCCAAACTTGACAAGATCTGCAAGCCGGGGGCCATTCTGGCATCCAACACCTCGGGTTTGAATATCAATGAAATCGCTTCGGCAACTAAACGGCCGGAGAGCGTTATCGGATTACATTTCTTCAGCCCGGCCAATGTCATGCGGCTTCTGGAGGTTGTGCGCGGGGCCAAGACGGCCAAGGATGTTATTGCCACCTCTATGGCCTTTGGAAAAAGGATACAGAAAATTGCCGCGCTGGTCGGGGTCTGCCAAGGGTTCGTGGGTAACCGTATGCTTGGTCAACGCTCTCGTGAAACCAATAAATTGATCCTGGAATCGGGTTCACCTCAGCAGATCGACAAAGTCATCTTCGATTTCGGATTCCCCATGGGACCATTCACCATGAGCGATATGGCCGGACTTGATATCGGCTGGAACAAGGCCACCTCCCAGGGGGCCACCCTTCGGGAACGTCTCTGTGAAGCCGGACGACTGGGTCAAAAGACCAATGCCGGTTTCTATGATTACCAACCGGGTAACCGGACCCCGATTCCCTCACCGGTCGTGGAAAAAATGATCAAAGGCTTTGCAGCCGAGCACCATATCATGCAACGACCGATTTCCGATGAAGAGATCCTGGAAAAGAGTCTGTATCCCATGATCAATGAAGGGGCCAAGACTCTAGAAGAAGGGATCGCCATCCGGCCCAGTGATATTGATGTCATTTGGATTTATGGATACGGCTGGCCCATCTATCGCGGGGGCCCCATGTTTTATGCCGATCTGGTGGGGGTTAAAAAGATCTATGACAAGATGATCGAATTTCAAAAGAAGGAAGGCGACGTTTGGAAGCCGTCGGCCCTTTTGGAAAAATTGGCCAAGGAGGGTAAAGGTTTCAAGGATTTTAGAAGGTAAAATAACAGCGGAGCGGGGCCGATATCAGCCTCGCTCCAATTCCGGTTTTCCGTGTTGCTCCTTGATTAAAACTATTCAAAAAGAACAACTACCACTTTATTCCAGATAGAAATTTCAAGAAGTTTTCATTGAAGAAGGCAGGAGATTCTTCATGGGGATTGTGATAGGCCCCTGCGATAACAACCAGTTCAGCCCCTTTGATGGATTCCTTCAAGATTTGGGACGCCCGTACAAAGCCCAAGTCCTCCTCTCCACGGAAGATGATGGTCGGCACCTTGATTTCACCCAGCCTCGAAGTTACCGGCTGCCATTTTCCAAAAGACCTTGGAACGTATATATAGCCATCCACTGAGGTATTCATTGTTTTCTGCCGGGCTATTTCCCGCTGTTCGGGTTCTTTTTGAAATCTTTGAATTCGAATAGGGTTGTTGGCGGCATCATAGGCAAAGGCGGCCTCAAGCCCCTTGGTCCTGGCCAGTTCGTCCAGCTTGGCCCTTAATTCGGCATATCCAGGGACGACATCCCATTCGCCGCTGGAGGTATCGACCAGCACCAATCCCCTGACCATCTCAGGATGATCCAGGGCGAACTGCAAAGCAGTGAAACCTCCCATGGAATGCCCCACCAGGCAGCAGCGTCCGATGCCAAGATGATTTATCAACCGATAAACATCTTCACAGTTGAGATAAATCGAATAGTCCTTTTCTTTAGTTGGGGCTTCCGACTTGCCGTGGCCTCTGAAGTCCAGGGCAATCCCTCGGTATTTATTTTTTACAACCTTCATCTGGTTGGCCCAATCTATCCCGCTGCCCGTGAAGCCGTGAAGGAAAATCACGGCTTCACCTTTTCCCACCGCTTTATAATTCAGATTTACCCGGTTTAATTTCACCAGTGTCATAATCGACCTCCTGATTGAAAATGAATATCAGTCAATCACCTCTTCAAACGCCGGTGTCCACCTTAACCTTTGGATGTTTTTGATCGCTTAACCTGTTCTTCCAGCCAATTCGCCCAGGCTTCAATCCCTTCACCGGTCTTGCAGGACACTTCAAATATAACCATATCCCGATTCAGTTGTGCTACCGCTTCCTTGATTTTATCAACACGGCAATCGACATAAGGAAGCAGATCGATTTTATTGATAATAAGAACCCGGCTTTCCTGAAACATTAGGGGATATTTTAATGGCTTGTCATCCCCTTCGGTGACGGACAAAAGCATAGCTTTCATATTCTCCCCCACCTTAAATTCGGCGGGGCAGACCAGGTTGCCCACATTCTCCACGATGAGCAGATCCAGGGCAGATAAATCGAGCTGATTCATTGCCTCCCGGATCATATTTCCGTCCAGGTGACAGGCCCCATCGGTGTTGATCTGTATGGCCTGGATCCCTTTTTTGGCGATCCGTTCGGCATCAAAGCTGCACTGGATATCCCCTTCGATCACCCCCATAGGCAGACGGTCTTTTAATCGTTCTATGGTTTTTTCCAAGAGGCTTGTCTTGCCGGCCCCAGGACTGGACATGAGGTTGATCACAAATAAGTTGTTCCGGTCGAATATCTCCCGATTCTGATCGGCGATCCGGTCATTGACTTCCAAAACATTGCGTACCACGGGTATTTTCATCATTGCCTCCTAACAAATTCACTTTCAATGATTAGGTACTTAATTACAGGTTCTCAAAAGGTTTAGATACAGACCCCGAAATTCCAGGAATGACGTACCCAGAACCAGCTGCGATGAAAAATTACTTTTAATCTGCATGACCTCGATGCATTCGATTTTCAATTCCCGACCGAATATCAGTTCCGCATTTTCTCCATTACAGGAAGGGCATTTATAAGTAAACCCTTCCGAAGTGAATTCTTGATGACAATCTCGACATTGATAGGTTATCGGCACCATTTTTATATTGAGGGCAGTACCGGCCAGATTTGTCTTGCTGGTCAGAATCTCAAAGCAAAGGGTCAACTGCTCCGGGACCACGGCGGACATCCTGCCCACGGCCAGGTGGATGGCTTTAAGTTTCTCTACACCATGACGATCCATCTCCTGTTGAACAATGTCGATGATATTCTGGACCAGGGACATTTCATGCATGTTGTTTTCCTAAGGCCTTAGTCCTGTTAACGCCTGATTTGATTTTAATCCCCGGAGGAACTCAGTAATGATCTGGTACTGTTCTGAACAAATTCCTGGTAGTCCGGAACGGCTTGCATCTCGATGGCTTTGAGTTTACTACAGGCCACAGCACATTGGGCACAGCCGATACAGCGATTGGGGTCGTGGACATGCTTATTATTTACGATATCCACCGTGATGGCCCCCATCGGACAGGCCAGGGCGCATTTGCCGCAAAAATTACACTGATCAAAATCGACCTTGGGCATAAAGTGCGGAGGAGCAATCCTGCCAGGCATATTGAATTCGGATATCCTTCTCATAAAATGACAACAGCACCCGCAGCAGGAACAAGAGGTCCCACCCAATTTCGGATCACGATTGTCAATCCAGGTGACCAAGCCATTGGCCTCGGCCTCGGCCTTGATCTCCAGGGCCTCCTTCAATTCGATACGGCGTAATCGGCCTGAGCGGATGGCCGCTTCGGCCATAGGTCCCATGGACATGCAAACCTCCATAGGTCTTTCACAACCGCGGCCGACCACTTTTTCCGCTATGCGGCACTGGCAAAGGGTTACGCCGAAGGTTTTATACCGGGAGAAAACCTCCTCCAGTTTATCCGACGGAAAGGCCATGGGGTTGGATTCGATGACCTGGCCGATGGGCAAATATTTAATGGCTGGAGGGGCCTTGCTCACAACGTCTATGGAATAGCCGGTCTCATAGAGTTTTTCAAACAACTCGCAGAAGCGGCGATGCCAATCCGTCAAGGTATCCATTGAGGATCTGAATAAAACAAACTCAAAAACACCCGGCAGCAAAGGAAGGGCCAAATAGACTTTTTCTTCTCCCGAACCGATACTGACAATGATATGTTTCTCCTCGGCCAGGCTGTGCAGAATTTTTTTCACTTCTTCAACCGGCCGGTGCTCGGCCTCGGCCACTGCCTTGGCCGTTTCTTTTACTCCTGGTTTCAAGTACCTCATGATTGAGGCCTCTTCCTCTGTAAATAAATGCAGCATCAAGGCGATGGATTCGTCACAGATCGGAACGCCCCCGGCCATTTTACGGTCGGCATATAGTTCTGCAACCTCAAGAAGGGCTTTAGACACTTCCGGATAGTCACTGGTCTTCTTGACTTTGACCGTCTTTCTTCGGGGTTCGCGTGGTCCGATTATTCCATTGTTAATTTGTATCATTCGATTTCCTGCAGGTTTAGCCATAGTTATCAGTTCCTCCTAAGTATTTAAAAGATAGGGTTATACTTTAATGAATTAACCTCTTGGATTGATTTAGCGGGGACGTGCCTTATGAGGTCTACCATTAAATCTTACAAGTATGCTGCATTAAAGCTCTCCTTATTGTCAAGTCAAATATTATGTTTTTTACCTTTCCCAGGATTTTCAAATGATGAAGATTTAGGTTGATAAAAATCCCTTCCATTATTAAAATCTCCATAACCAAGTTGCTTTTAGTCAGGATTAACAGAATAAAATAAATAATAAGAAAAAAATATTATGAAAAAACCATTGTGGGAACCATCCAGGGAATTAATCCAAAAATCCAATATGACCCGTTTCATTCGATTCTGTGAATCAGAATTATGGGAAAAATTTTAAAAACTATCCGGAACTGTATGACTGGTCTGTGACTCAAATCCCGGAATTCTGGGCGGCCATGTGGGAATTTGGAGAGATCAAGTCCTCGCATAATTATAATCGGATAGTGGATGATCTGACCAAGATGCCTGGGGCCAAATGGTTTGAAGGGGCCAGGCTTAATTTTGCGGAAAATTTACTCCGCTATCGGGATGATCAAACGGCCCTGATCTTTAAGGGGGAAGCCCGAGAAACAGAAAGGATCACCTATCAGAAGTTGTATTCACGGGTTGCTGCTTTGGCCAAGTCTCTTAAGGGTCGGGGGGTCAAAACGGGAGACCGGGTGGTGGGATTCATGCCCAATATGATGGAGACCATCATCGCCATGCTGGCCGCCACTTCCCTGGGTGCGGTCTGGTCTTCCTGCTCGCCTGATTTCGGGATCAAGGGTGTCCTGGATCGTTTTGGACAAATCGAACCCAAGGTCCTTTTTACAACCGATGGCTATTCCTACAACGGGAAATCCTTTGATTCCATCGGCCGGGTTGCCGATATCGTCCAAGACCTTCCTTCCATCCAGCAGGTCGTTGTTGTGCCTTATCTCCAGGGAAAGCCGGACATCAGCCCCATACCCAGGGCCGTCTCATTACCAGGACTTTATATCCCCGGAGTCCGACCTGGAAATCGATTTTGTCCAGGTGCCGGCCGATCATCCTCTGTACATTATGTATTCCTCAGGCACCACCGGGCTGCCCAAATGTATGGTCCAGGGCGTAGCCGGCATCCTGGTGCACCAGCTCAAGGAATTGATGCTCCATACCGACCTGAAGCGGGAGGACACCATCTTTTATTTCACCACCTGCGGTTGGATGATGTGGAACTGGCTGACCTGTTCCCTGGCCTGCGGGGCCACCGTGGTGCTGTTCGATGGATCTCCCTTTTATCCCGATCCCGGGGTCCTCTGGAAGCTGGCCCAGGATGAGAAGATCACTGTCTTCGGGACCAGTGCCCGATACATTGCGGCCCTTGAGAAGGAAGGGATTAAACCGGGAACGGATTATGACCTGACTCCTTTGCGGGCTGTGCTTTCCACCGGTTCTCCTCTGGCTGTTGAGGGATTCCGTTATATTTATCGGGAAGTGAAAAAGGAGGTTCAACTGGCCTCCATTTCAGGCGGCACCGACCTGAACGGTTGTTTTGCCCTGGGAAATCCTATTCTGCCGGTGTATGAAGGAGAACTCCAGTGCCGCGGACTGGGCATGAAGGTTGAAGCCTTTAATGACCGGGGGGAATCGGTTATCAACGAACTGGGAGAACTGGTCTGCACCGCCCCCTTTCCTTCCATGCCTCTCTACTTTTGGAACGATCCGGATAATGAAAAATATTTAAACGCCTATTTCAAGACATTTCCCGGGGTCTGGTGTCACGGTGATTTTATCAAAATCACTGAAAACGGCGGGGTGGTCATTTATGGGCGCTCTGATGCCACCCTTAATCCGGGCGGGGTGCGCATCGGCACGGCCGATATCTACCGGCAGGTGGAGACCCTGCCGGAGATCGCTGACAGCATTGTCGTAGGCCAGGATTGGGACAGTGATGTGCGGATTATCCTTTTTGTAAAAACGGCTGAAGGGGTGCAGTTGGACGATACCCTGGTGAACAAGATCAAAAAAATAATCCGGGAAAACACTTCCCCCCGCCATGTCCCGGCCAAGATCATTCCGGTAATTGATATCCCTTATACCATCAACATGAAAAAGGTAGAGCTGGCGGTTAGGAATGTGATTCATGGCAAACCCGTTTTGAACAAAGACGCCCTGGCCAATCCCGAGGCCTTGGATTTGTATAAAAATCTTCCGGAGCTTAAAAAATGAGAGTTCGGAGATATTTGTTTTCATATTTTTTTATCTGCTTAAGCGTATATGCTGGTTTAATACGAAAAAAAACCGGACTAAAATTTTGATTGATTTGTTTACTGTCATGCCGGACTTGATCCGGCATCCAGGACTTTTGACGATTTAAAAAACCTGGATTCCGGCTTTCGCCGGAAAGACGACCCATTTCCCGGTAAAGGAACATTATTATGTTTCGTGGCGCCCCAGCGCATGCGAGACATGAGGGCTTAATACAATGAATGATAATATACCCACTCGCGAGATCTGCTTATCCCTGATGGAACAGCACGGCATGCTCCCGAATATCAAGGCCCACAGCCTTCAAGTTGCCCGGATAGCCCTTTGTCTTGGGAAAAATTTGATGGTTCATTTCCCGGGATTGAATATGGATCTGGTTGAGGCCGGTGCTTTACTCCATGACATTGCTAAAACCGAATGCCTTAAGACTCGGGGCAATCATGCCCTGGTCGGTGAAGAAAAGGTCAAAGCCATGGGTTTTTATTCGTTGGCCCCAATCGTGGCCCAGCATGTCCTCCTGGAAGATAAGTATTTCCAAAATGGTTGCCTGGACGAGGTGGTCATTGTTCATTATGCCGATAAACGGGTCCGCCACGAAGAACTAGTCGATTTAGAAGAACGTTTTGCGTATCTGGTGGAGACCTATGGGCGTTCCCAAGAGGCCGTACAGCGCATCGAAGCCTTATATCAAGACACCTTGAAGGTAGAAAAAAGGATTTTTCGACTTCTTCCTTTTTCTCCCTCGGCTCTCAAGGAGCATCTCTTTTAAAAAGAAGGAATGATAATGTCTGAACATCATTTTCCCCAGAGAATAGAAGATCTATCTCAAGCTGAACTGGTCCAATGGCTCATGGAAGGATTTCGCAGGACCTTGATCCATTACGGCTGCTGGTTTCGAGAAGTGGAATATCAGCTTGGCATTGAAAAGGCCACCGAAATTGAAGGGGAAGCCGGGGATCTGGCTTGGCCAATCATACTAAAGCGTATGGCCGGTCTCTTCGGTTTCGAAATCGAAAATGGGGTTCCCCGGGCCTTGAAGTCGGCTTGAGCAAAGAAAAACTGATTGAGGCCATTGAGACCACAGCAGTCAACTGGCTGGCCAATGACGGAGTCTGGTTTCAAACCGTGGAAAACCAATATGGGATGGACTATGCCAAACGCTGTAACGACACCTGCTGGTCCCGTTTTTCCCCTTACGAAGCCTGGAGGATCAAAAAACTCCTGGGTTTACCTGAATCTCCGGGGTTGGAAGGACTAAAAACCGCCCTCGGGTTTCGCATGTATGCCCAAATCAATAGACAATCCATTGAAGAAATAGATAAGACCCAATTTGTATTTCAGATGAACGACTGCCGCGTCCAATCGGCCAGAAAACGGAAAGGATTGCCCGATTATCCCTGCAAATCTGCAGGTCTGGTCGAATATCCCTTTTTTGCTTCGACGATTGACCGTCGGATCAAAACCGAATGTCTCGGCTGTCCTCCGGATCACCACCCGGAGAACTGGTTTTGTGCCTGGAAATTTAGTATAATCTGAAAATCTGCGGGAAATAATAACAAGGAGGTGTTCTATGGAAACCACGAATCGCGATTTGATGCGACAGGCCAGAGAGGCCCTGAAAGGGCGTTGGGGATTGGCTATCGGCGGAAGTGTGATCTATTTTATCCTTGCCGTCCTGATTTCAGCTATCCCAAAAGTGGGTTGGATTGGAAGCCTGATCATCAACGGTCCTTTAGTTTTAGGAATGTCCATTTTTTTTCTGTCCCTTTCCCGAAAACAAGATGCCCAACTCTCCCAGTTATTTGACGGTTTCCAGCGTCTTACCCAGGCCCTGGTGGCCTATCTTTTGATGATCTTATTTATTTTACTCTGGACCATCCTGCTGGTTATTCCCGGCATTGTCGCCGCCTTGTCTTATTCCCAGACCTTTTTCATATTGGCTGAGAACCCTCAGATGGCCGGGTCGGATGCCCTGAAAAAAAGCAAGGCCATGATGAAAGGAAACCGTTGGAAGTTGTTTTGTCTTTGCTGGAGATTCTTTGGCTGGTTCCTGTTGGGAATCCTAAGCCTGGGAATAGGCTTCCTGTGGATCATGCCTTATTTGCAAACTACGTTAGCGCGGTTTTATGATGATCTGAAGGCGGGAGAAGGTCTCCCGTCTATGGAGAGCGTTGTCTCTCAACCGGTTCAAACATAACCCATAAAATAAATTTGATGACTGAATATTCCAGCCGGGTCAGTGTCTGCCGCTGTCCGGATTATCAACCAACCCATCTGACCAGGGCGGTGGAAAAAATTTTATCCGCCCTGGAACCCCTCCCTTTGTCCAACGGCGCCCGGGTCCTGCTTAAACCCAATTGCCTATCGGCCGACCATGGTCCTGATCAGCCGGTCAATACCCGGGTTGAGGTGATTGAGGCAGTCGGACATTACCTGCGTAACCGTCATCAAACCAACCTAGTTATCGCCGATTCCTGTGGAATGGGATCTTACGGCATGACCAAACGGGCCTATACCCTCATGGGACTGGATCAGGCGGCAATTTGCCTTAAGGCTGAGTTAGTCAATCTTGAGGAACTCCGATTTATCGAACTCCAAAGCCCGGAAGGCCAGATATTGCCTAAATTCATGGCCACGGACCTTTTGGAGCAGGTTGATGCCATTGTCAATCTGCCCAAGATGAAAACGCATATCCTGACCGGGATCACCGGGGCGATTAAAAATTGTTTGGGCTTACTGCCCGGTTCGCTCAAACGAGCCGTTCATAGGATTGCCTTCAGTGGCCCGGCCATGTCCCAGGCCTTGGTTGATATTTTCAGCGGGATAAAGATCAAGGTTCCCCTGGCCTTAAATCTTATGGATGGGATAATCGCCATGGAAGGCCAAGGGCCAACCCACGGTCAGGCCCGGGAAACAGGCTGGCTTCTGGCTTCGACTGACCCGGTGGCTTTAGATGTTACTGCTGCTTCCATCATGGGATTTAATCCGGCCAGAGTCCTTACCATTGTTCGAGCTGCCAAAGCTGGCTTAGGAATCGCCGACCCGTCTCGTATCGAACTTCGGGGGGCTGACTGGTCTGAACTTCCGGTCCCTGGTTTTAAACATTCTTTTACCAGATCACGTGAATGGGCTGAGAGGGTTATACCAACTTGGTTGATCGGCCGGGCCTATGACTGGTTGTACGAAGCCAAACCTCGCTGGCGCCCGGAACAGTGTCAAGAATGCGGCCTCTGCGTCAAGGCTTGTCCGGCCCAAGCCCTGACGTTCTCCGACCACCTGTTGACCCTTGATCAGGAGCTGTGCATTGAGTGTTATTGTTGTCTGGAACATTGTCCCCATGAAGGGTTATGGGTCCCTCGGGGCACTATGGACAGGATACGAGGAAAAAAATAGAGGACTGATAATGGAAGCTGGATGCTGGATAAAAACCTTAAGCATCGAGCCGATAAAAAGAATCATCGACTATCCAGTATCAAGAATCAAGCATCCAGTGACCTGCCCCTCTAAGTTGTACCAGTTTTTAAGAGAGAACAACCGCATTTTCTAACCACTCTGGCTTAACAGCCTCTGGAGCAGGAGGCTGGTAATTCAATGAACTATGTGGCCTGAGTGTATTATATTCTACCTTCCACCGCTCAACAAGTACTTTGGCTTCAAATAAGGTCTCAAAAATCTCCCGATTCAGCAATTCATCCTGCAATTTGGGGTAAATGGATAGTTGTTAGGATAGAGACCAGAATTTGATGGAAACCGTGAAAGTCAAAAAAAGTAGAAAGTCCAACCAGATAAAAGTTGGCGGAAGTGCATGGGAATCGAACCCACCTGCCGCCCTCTTCAGACGGCACACCGGATTTGAAGTCCGGGAGCCCCACCAGTGAGCTTTCCACTTCCGTTAATTTTTTATAAAATATTCAATTGAATTAGTCAAGCAGCGGTTTTTTTATCCAGGAATGGCCTAGTGTGGTATATACTTTAAAGGTAATCAAAAAAGTCCATTAAAAAAGATGAAAAGATGATGGATTCGCAAAAAGCCGTCACCCCGGTGAAAACCGGGGTCCAGGGATTTTCTAAACGGTTGAGGTTCCTGGATTCCGGCTTTCGCCGGAATGACGAAAATCAGCTTTCGGTGGCTTTTTAAGAAATCATCAAAGATGAACCTCATATGAAATTAGGATCCCAAACCATATCGTTTCCTTACATCATGGCCCCCATGGCCGGATACACGGACTTGCCCTTCCGTTTGTTGGTCCGAAGAATGGGCTGCGAGCTGGCCTGCACCGAAATGGTCAGCGCCGAAGGACTGGTCCGAAAGATTCCCTTGACTTGGTCGATCCTGAAAACCGTTCCCGAGGACCATCCCTTATCGGTTCAGTTATTCGGTTTCAACCCGGAAGTGATGGCCCGGGCCGCTGTTCTGTCCGGGGAGGCAGGGGCGGACATTATCGATATCAACATGGGCTGCTCAGTAAAAAAGGTCTCCAAATCAGGATCAGGAGCGGCTTTACTTAAGGATCTGCACCAAGCTGAAACGCTGATAAAAGCCGTTCGGAAGGCAACTCATCTTCCCCTGACGATCAAGATTCGCTCCGGATGGCAAGAAGGAGATCGAACCTACCGGACATTGGCCCAGGTCGCCGAGGATTCCGGAGTCGATGCCCTGATTATCCACCCCCGTTATGCAATCCAGGGTTTTTCCGGTCAAGCGGACTGGTCGGTGATAACGGAACTCAAAGCAGGGGTCCGTATCCCTGTCATTGGAAGTGGAGATATCACCTCTCCGGAGCTAGCCCTGCAGCATAAAAGGCAAACCCAGTGTGATGGGATCATGATCGGCCGTCAAGCCTTGAGGACTCCTTGGATATTTAAACAAATAAGGGAAGTGGAGGCCGGAGAAACCCCGACCCATCCTGATACGGAGAAAAGGCGGGAATGGCTTTTTTCCTACTGGGAATGGATTGAGGAAAATTATCAGGGCCCGGCTCAAATCAAAGCCTTGCGGAGGACCTTGTTTGTCCTGACCAGGGGACTTCCGGCATCAGGAGAATTCAGGAAAAACGTGGCCTTGGCCAAAAGCAAAGAAAGATTAAAGATCCTTTTTGAAGAATATTTTGATTCCCTGGGTTCATTAGAGTAAACTAAATTTATGAAAGTCCGTCTGGCAAAAAAGGCCGGATTTTGTATGGGCGTCCGCCGGGCTATGGAAATGGCCCTGGAGGCCAATTACCATTATCCCGACCCTGTTTACACCTTTGGACCCTTGATCCATAATCCTCAGGTCTTATCGATGCTGGGGGAAAAAGGCATCCGTATCCTGGACCCCGTTCAAGAGGGGCAGACCGGCACGGTTGTTATCCGAGCCCACGGCATATCTCCTCAGGATCACGATCGGCTGAAAAAGATGGGGTGTACCATCGTGGACGCCACTTGTCCAAGGGTGATCAAGGTCCAGGCCATCATCAAGAAATATGCCCAGGAAGGATACACCCCGATCATTGTCGGTGATCGGGATCATCCGGAAGTCATAGGACTGCTGGGCTATTCTCAAGACAGGGGAATTATCCTGACCCATCCGGATCAGGTTAAAGACCTTCCGGATTTGAAACAGGTGATTGTGGTGGCCCAGACGACTCAGGACGAATCCCTTTTTCAGGCGGCCGTGGAAAAAATCAGAGAGCGATTTCCCAACAGTCTGATTTTTAATACCATCTGCAATGCCACTCACGAACGGCAGGAAGAAGTGCGGGATCTGGCTCGGCAAGTGGATGGACTGGTGGTTGTGGGAGGTTATAACAGCGGAAATACCCGGCGCCTAGCGGCGATCGCCGAATCCGTGGGCACTCCCTGCTTTCATATAGAGACGGAAGATCAATTGGATAAAAATGAAATCCGCCGATTCAAAACCGTGGGTGTTACCGCCGGGGCTTCAACTCCCAACTGGATGATTCGAAAGGTGGTCCAGAAACTGGAGATGATTAAGGGTCAGGGAGAATACACCTGGAGCACCTTTCTTTTTAGTTGGGTACGTTTCTTATTAAAAAGCAATTTGATGATAGCCCTGGGGGCCGGGTGTCTGAGTTTGACCGCTTCCCGACTGCGGCAAGTCCCTTTGAACTGGATTTATTTTACCATAACCTTCCTGAATATTTATGCCATGCACATCCTGAATCACCTCCTTGACCGGGGGGCAGCGGAATATAACGATCCGGATCGTTCTGAATTTTATCAAAGGCATCGATCCGCCTTCTTCTTTTCAGGAATTGCTGCCGTCCTGATTTCCCTGGCCTTGGCCCTGCACTTAGGCTGGGCTCCGTTCCTATTCCTTGCCGCCTTGAGCGCCTTGGGCATCCTCTACAGTTTTCAAATCGTGCCGACTGTTTGGCAACGCTTTACCAGAATGAAAAAAATAAAAGACCTCCCGGCATCTAAAACCCTTTCCGTGGCCCTGGGGTGGGGAGCTGTAACCACCTTGATGCCGGCCATGGCCGAACAGCAGCCGGTGAACCTTTCTCTGATAATGATTTTTTTCGTCATTTGTTCTATTGTCTATATCAGCTCCGGTCTTTTTGATATTTTGGATATCCAGGGCGATATGATCGTTGGCAAAGAAACCCTGCCGATTATTATCGGAGAAGAAAAAACCATCCATGTTCTGAAAATTATCAGTCTGGCGACTATGGCGGGTTTGTCGGCGGGAGTTCTTGGAGGGCTTCTTCCCCTTTGGAGTCTATGGTTGCTGATCAGCCTTTTGTACCAATTTGGTTTTCTCATTATTTATGAAAAAAATCGGGCTTTGCCCGGGAATGTCTTTTTCGAGACTATGGTGGACGCCGGATTTATTCTGGCCGGAATGACTGCCTTATTGATACCGTGACTCTTTCTAAATTTCTATGCCTACTCCTCTGGTAAGTGTCATTGTTCCAACCTACAATCGGTCTTTCTTTGTCCTCGAGGCTGTTGACTCCATTTTTAAACAAACCTTTGCAGATTTTGAATTGATCGTTGTCGACGACGGGTCCATTGACGGAACGGCGGAGGTCCTCAGCCCATATAAAGGTCGTTTAATTTACAGCTTCCAAGACCATCAGGGGGTTAGTGCGGCCCGTAACCGAGGAATCCAAACGGCCAAAGGAAAATGGGTCGCCTTTTTGGATGACGATGACCTCTGGCTGCCCGAAAAATTAGAAACACAGATCGACTTCTTTTCCAAAAACCCTGAAGCCATGATTTGTCAGACCCAAGAGATCTGGATTCGCAACGGCCGCCGGGTGAATCCCCGTAAAAAGCATCGAAAATATTCAGGCGATATTTTTGCCCCTTCTCTCCTGCTATGTCTGGTCAGTCCCTCAGCCGTGATGATTCAAAGGGAATTATTCGAGCAGGTGGGTTGTTTTGATGAGACCCTGCCGGCCTGTGAAGATTATGACCTCTGGCTCAGGATTTCGGCCCAATTCCCCATTTTTTTGATCGACCAGCCCTTAGTGGTCAAACGGGGCGGACACCGAGACCAGCTCTCTCGAACTACGCCTGCCTTGGATCGCTTTCGTATTCAGTCCCTGGTAAAAATTTTAGGTTCGGGACAGTTAACTGCCGCGCAATACGACCTAGCCTTCAAGGAACTGAAAGCCAAATGCTGTATTTATGGGCAGGGGTGCTTAAAACGAGGCAGGGAAAAGGAAAGTCATTTCTATCTCGCCCTGCCGGAACAATTGAAAAAATCTGGCTCGTTGCCCAAGAGAGGACAAGTCATTCGATAAAAAGGAAAAAGAAAACATGATAACCTGTCTTCTCAACCGCAGTAAAAGGAAACCTCTTTTATTAACTGTTAAAGAGAAATTTAGACGCCTATTTTTTAGGGAATTATTCTCTTGACAATAGGCCCATCCTTGTTACAGATTTTAAAAGGAAATACTCAAAAACCCTGGAGAACATGAACGGCAAGCTTGCAATCAGCCACGGTTATTTTAGTCGAATCTTATTTCTGTTTTTCTCGACCTTTCTCTTTCTGGGATTGTTATCCTGCAGCCGGGTAATCCCGCCTCCCCCAACAGCGACGGCCGTCCCCTTGCCTCCGGGTCCGACTCCCAACCAGCCTTCGTCAGAGGAACTGGCTTTGACGGCCCGAATTGTGGATGATATTCCTCCCCCCGTCCCAGTTCTGTCCCCCTTGAAAGATATGGTCCAAGTCCTTCCCCCCGAATCATGGCAAATCGTAGTCAAAAAAAAACAACGAAAACTGTTCCTTTTCCAAGAGGGAGAATTGCTGAAATGGTATCCCATTGACCTAGGAGAAAGCCCTGAAGGGCCAAAAGTCCATCAGGGAGACATGAAAACCCCGGAAGGGGAATACCGGATTGTTGAGAAAAAAAATCAAGGTCAAACCAAATTCTATCTGGCCTTAGTTCTTGACTATCCGAATGATTCGGATCGCATTCGTTATGAACAGGCCTTAAAAAACAAGCAGTTTTCCGAAGACATTGGGATCGGAGGGTTAATCGAGATCCACGGGGAAGGGATAGGAGTGGATTGGACTCAAGGGTGTATCGCCTTGATCAATTTCCATATGCAGGAACTGTTTGATCAAATACCGATCGGGACTAAAGTCCGGATTGAACCTTAAGACAGCCGAATCCTTGACAAACGGATATTGATTGTTATCTTATCAATTAATCTTTGTAACGTCGAGTTTAGCTATTTTCTTAAAAGAGGCGAAGGAGGCGGGTATGCCTATTTATGAATATCGTTGTTTAGAATGTGACCGGATATTTAAAAAGATAGTCTGGAATTCAAAAAAGGAGGGCATTGAGTGTCCTTTTTGTAAAGGGGAAAAGGTGGATCGATTGCTTTCGACTTTTTCCCAGGCAGGAGGACAAACCGGTGAAATTCCATTGCCTTCCACCTGCGGTCCATCTTCTTCTGGATTTTCCTGAGCATCGTAAGTAATAATAAGAACCGTGCGTTCTTAATATTTTTTAGGAGTGAAAATGAAAACGATTATCTGGTTATTGATTATTATCGCTGGGTGGTATGCTTTGAATCGGTGGATTTTTCCGAAGCTTGGAATACAAGGTTGAATGCCTTCCTCTTCTTGCCAGGTTGAAGGGCAAGACAAAGAAAATAATATAGACAAGGTCTAGCCCAGCACTTCCCGTATTTTTCTAAAAAACTCGCCCATGGCGAATGTTTCTGAAGAAAATCGTTGCAGCCGTTCTTCAAAATTTTAACTACCTGACCATTCAGAATACAACCGCTGGAAAGGGGAAAAACAGCCTCTTGGTAATTGGGCTCCAGGGAGGTCTTTTAAAACCAACTTCTCCTATAATGTCCATCAGGTCGCCGGATTGGAAAGGGCTTGCATTTTTTTGTCTTTTTGATACTATAGAATAATGAAGCGAATTATTTTGGAAAAGCGTTCTTCTTTACTGAAAATTCTCGGTGTTTCCCTGATTTTTCTTTCCTTGCTTCTCTCCGGCCCAATAACGGCCTTCAGCAAACAAGCCCAAATTGCCGATAGTATTGTCACCAATAATCAGGACCATCTATTGGTTTATTTTTTTACCAAAGGCTGTTTTACGCCCGAAATGAATAAAGCGATCCACAATGGGATACCAACCACCTTTACCTTCCTGGTTGAACTATATAAACCCCGTTCCATTTGGCCCAATAAACGTATCGCCTCTCTAAAATTACATCATACTGTTAAATATGATTCTCTAAGGGATGAATATTCCATTCAATTAAGCGAACGGGGCAATCAGATTTTTGTCGTCAAGGAATTTTCTAAAGCCCAGGAGATGATGGCCGATGTCAGTAATATTCAACTGATCCCTCTTCAGGCCCTGGAAAGGAACAACCAGTATCAATTACGGATAAAGGCAGAGCTTAATAAAGTCAGGCTTCCTTTATACCTCCATTACCTTTTGTTTTTTGTTTCCTTATGGGATTTTGAAACGGATTGGTATCAAGTGGATTTCATCTATTAATAGAGGAACTCCCTTCTCCGGTAGGTCCATGAACCCCCTTTTATCAGAAGAACAAAAAGAACAGCGGCGAAAAAAAAGAGAACGCTTGATTATCATTATCACCATCCTGGTGGTCCTCGGACTGACCTTTTGGGAAACTAATATCCTTCGGCCCGATTTCCCCTTTTCCCTATCCCAACGGGTCATCCTTTTTGCTTTAATCAACGTCAACATTATTTTGCTTTTCCTGTTGATCTTTTTGGTCGTGCGAAACCTGCTTAAGCTGGTCACCGAAAGAAGACGAAAGATCCTGGGATCAAAGATCCGGACCCGGTTAATCATCGGATTTATCACCCTTTCTCTGGTGCCGACCATCGTCCTGTTTTTTATCGCCTATGAATTCATGGCCATGGGCATGGATTACTCGTTTAATATTCATATCGAGAAATCCCTGCAGGACTCTGTCGACGTGGGCCGGGCCTATTATCAGGCTTCCCAGCGGGGAACCCGGATATATGCCCAACAACTTAGTCTTGATCTGAGTCAGTCCGGCCTTATAACCAAAAACGATCAGGAAGGGATCATACGGAATATCCAGGACAAACGTCAGGAATACGGATTGGCCTGGGTCGGCCTTTATTTGCCCAATCTGGAACAAAAAGTTCGTGTCGTGACTTCAGAGACCTATCTGCAATTCTTTAAAGAACCACCCCTAAGTCTTATACAAAAAGGCTTTCAGCCCAAGGGAATTTCCGAGGTACAATCCACTTCGGAGGGGGATTTTTTTGTTGCCGGGGTTCCGGTCTGGGATAATTTCCAGGCCCGGAAAACCCTGGCTACCGTGGTGGTCGCTTCCTATTTTCCGAGGGTCTTACTCAAAAAAATGGAAACCATTTCTACTGGCCTGGAAGGGTATCGGCAGATGCAGATGTTGAAAAACCCCATTAAATTCATCTATCTGATCGTTCTTTCCATCGTCTCCTTATTGATCCTTTTTTCCGCCACTTGGTTTGGCTTTTACCTGGCCAAAGGGATGACGGTCCCGATCCAAAAGCTGGCCGAAGGGACCTTGAGGATCGCCCAGGGCGACTATGACTTTTCCATTGACTTGGAGGCCAAAGATGAATTCGGCTTGTTGGTTAGTTCCTTCAATAAAATGACTTCCGATTTAAGAAAAGGCAAGGAAGAGATCGAACAGACCTATCAAAAATTATGGAAGAGCACCGAGGAAATCAATCAACGGAAACAATACATGGAGACGGTCCTGGCCAATATCGGAACCGGGGTTATTTCCATAGATGCCGATGGACGGATCAGCACCATTAACCACTCGGCCAGGGAAATGCTTCGATTAAAGACCGAGGAGGTCCTTGGAAAACGGTATCAGGATGTGCTTCGTCCTGAACAAAAGGTTATGCTTCACGACCTGCTGGTCAATCTGGACTTGATTAAAAGAGGGACCCTCGAGCGAACCATTCAAGTTCCGCTTTCGGATAAGACATTGACTTTATTAGTGAAAGTCTCCTTGTTACAGGACGAGGAAAAACGAAATTTAGGGATGGTTCTGGTCTTTGATGATTTAACCGAGATCGAAAAAGTCCAGAAGGTGGCGGCCTGGAGAGAGGTGGCCAGACGCCTGGCCCATGAAATCAAAAACCCGTTGACCCCCATCAAATTATCGGCCCAACGTTTGCGTAAAAAATATTCCCACCTTTTGTCCGAAGGAAAAGAAAAAGAAATTTTTGATGAATGCACTCAGACCATCATCAATCAAGTGGATGAATTGATTGGCCTGGTCAATGAATTTTTTACCTTTGGCCGCTTGCCGGCGACAACCCTGTCCCTGAATGACCTGAATGCCATTATTCAAGAAGTCCTGATTTTGTACCGGGAGAACCACAAAACTATCGATTTTTCCTTTATGGCCGAACCGAACCTGCCCCAATTTCCCCTGGATCGGGAACAGATGAAAAGGGTGATGCTCAATTTGTTGGATAATGCGGTGGCAGCCGTTGAAAACGGCGGTTCCATAAAGGTCCGGACCGATTACGATCCGTTTTTGGCAATGGCCCGTATTGAAGTTATCGACACCGGTATTGGGATTGCACCCCGAGATAGAGACCGACTTTTTGTCCCTTATTTTTCCACCAAAAAGGGGGGGACCGGCCTGGGATTGACTATTGTCAGCTCTATTATCTCGGATCATCACGGCCATATTCGAGTTAAAAATAATGGCCCCACAGGGACCATTTTTACCATAGAATTGCCTTTAGGGGCATGATAAAAGATCAGGACTAATTTGAAAACCTGACCAAAATATCAAACGATGGAGTAATGGAGTGGTGGAGTGATGGTTAAAAATCCAATACTCCATCACTCCAATTGGAAGAATTTATAAAAAATTCTCATAGTTGTATTAGAATATAATTTAATAGCCATAGGACCTTCTGATTAACGGAGAACCAAGTGAAACAGATTCGATTGGTAGTTAAAAATATTCCCTTTGCCTATCAAGAAGCCCTGAAAATCAAGACCTGGCTGGAAAAGGAAAAAGGGATTTTGGTTCTTTGGGACGAAAAAGAAGAGTCTTCAGCCTTTGAAGTTCGGCCGCCCCATGAACCTTTGGATCTGGTGGTGGTTTTAGGTGGTGATGGGACTTTGCTTAAAGCGGCCCGCCTTTACGGCCATCTGGAAGCCCCAGTCCTGGGGGTAAATTTAGGCGGTTTGGGGTTTTTAACTGAAATCGGACTGGAGGAATTCCGTCTTCTTTTTGAAAGGATCCTCAAAGGAGATTATGAGACTGAAAATCGGATGGTATTGACGGGACGGATTATTAGGGCCGAGGAAGACCTTCCTGTGGTTCCTTTTTTAAATGACGTGGTTGTTAATAAGGGGGCTTTGGCCCGGATCATTGATATAGAAACCAATATAGGCGGTCAATTCCTGACCTCCTATCGCGGGGATGGGCTGATCGTAGCCACCCCGACGGGATCAACGGCTTATAATCTATCCGCCGGCGGACCGATCCTGCATCCGTCCTTGAAGACCATTCTCATTACCCCCATTTGCCCCTTCACTCTGACCAACCGCCCGTTGATTCTCCAGGACGATGCGGTCATTGATATTCGTTTGGTGTCTAAGGCCAGTGAGGTCTGGTTGACTTTTGACGGGCAGGTAGGATATCCTTTACAAGCCGGAGATGTGGTGCGGGTTCAAAAAGCGGCTAAATCCGTCCAATTGATTAAAACCCCTTTCAAAAATTATTTTGAAGTCCTTCGAACAAAATTGAAATGGGGATGAAAGGGAAAGGAAAAAGAATGATGAAGTCTCGATTCGGCCTGGCCAGTATTATGGTGGCAGCATTATTTTTATTGGGTATGGGTAACATGGGCCAACCGGGGAAACCCGGGGTGATACCGGTTCCCGACAAAGAGGTTGCGGTTGTCATTACCGACAGCGAAGGTCTGACCCTGGCTCTGAACCAATTCAGTATCAACGGCCAAACCTATTTAACCGGAAAGTTGGGGGCTGGCCGGGTAACTGTTCCCTTTAGTCAGATCCGGGTTATCGCCCTTTCTTCGGAGTCCAAAGGAATAGCCGCCAAAGTGGAGTTGACTGATCACAGTCAAATGAATCTTTTTTTGGAAAAAGGAGTTACGGCTTATGGGAAGATCAAGGCAGGGACTTATCAAATTCTTTTGGATCATTTGAAGAAAATAGAGATTCAGGGCATAGTCGAAAGGAAAAGGGAAAAGGACCGGAATTAATTCCCGTGGTTTTCTCCCAAACCTTCAGGTCTTTTGGCTTTCTAAGTAGTGCCCTTGACCCTTTGGATCTTTTTCTTATTTCACTTTAAGCGGATCGCTTTGAAGGTCCGTATCAGAATGACCCCGGTCAGAAAACCCCCCACATGAGCATACCAGGCCACCGGGCCTCCTCCGGCGCCGGCGTTTAACAGCTGAATCAGAAACCACAACCCAAGGATCAGAACAGCCGGGACTTTGATGATCTTGAAAAAGATAATAAAAATAAACAGGGTTGATACATTGGTTCTGGGGAAAAGGATCAGGTAAGCCCCGAGGACTCCGGCGATGGCCCCACTGGCCCCAATCATGGGTATGGGGGAGTTGAGATCGGAAAGGGTATGGATGAAGGCGGCAAAAAAACCCGCCATCAAGTAAAAAAAGATAAACTTGATATGACCCAGGTAATCCTCTACGTTGTCTCCAAAGATCCACAGATAAAGCATATTCCCGAGTAAATGGATTAAACCTCCATGAAGAAACATGGAGCTGAATATAGTCAATTCGAAGGGAAAGGTTTGACGAGGAGCATTTTCTTGAAAGAAAGGGTGTAATAGCCGGGAAGGAATGGCTCCATAGCGAAAGAGAAAGGCCTCCAGTCCCTCGGTCGATAAGCTGAGTTGATAGAGATAAACTAAAATATTGATGCCGATGATAAGGATGGTAATCAGAGGAAAGGTTTGGGTCGGGTTGTCATCCTTGAGGGGGATCATATCATGCTCTGCCGGCGAAATTTATTCCCTTGTATCCTTTTCCTTAAATAAGTCAAGGAAATTTTGTCGGATGGTTTCTTCCTTGATATTTCATTAGAAATTCGTTACTATTTATTTAAAAATGCGAATATTGAATTCCAAACGTCGAATTTCAAATCATGAATGGATTGGTTTCTTCCTAACTTCGATATTCAATATTCGTAATTCGATATTCGACATTTTGATGCCTCGCGGCGCCCACCTCAGGCGGGCATGAAGGCTTAACCAGAAAAAAATTTTAGAGCAGAAAAGATCTTCATGAAACAGGTCCATATTGCCACCTTCGGTTGCCAGATGAACGAAAGAGATTCCCAGACGATTGCCCAGCTTTTGCTCTCTGCCGATTACCAGGTTACCCAGAAGATGGAAGAGGCCGATCTGATTCTGGTCAATACCTGCAGCATTCGCCAAAAAGCAGAGGAAAAAACCTATAGCCTTTTAGGACGACTTAAACGGTTGAAGAACCAAAAACCAGATCTGGTTATTGGAGTGGGGGGCTGTGTGGCCCAACAGGAAGGAGAACACCTATTAGAAAGGGTGCCTCACCTGGATTTGGTCTTTGGGACTCGAATGATCCATCAGCTTCCCGGCCTGATTGAAAAAGTCAGACGGGGTAAAAACCGATTATCCCAAATTGATATGGACCAGGGGGAACTATCTCTTAATTCCCTGTTGATGACCTCCGACTTTTCGCCAGGGCTTAAAGCCTCGGTGACCATTATGCAGGGCTGCAATAATTATTGTGCTTATTGCGTGGTCCCGTTTGTCCGCGGACCCGAGGAAAGCCGTCCGAGTCAGGAAATCCTTTCCGAGGTGGAAACCCTGGCGGCCAATGGGGTCAAAGAGATCCTTCTTTTAGGCCAAAACGTCAATTCCTATGGTCAAAATCGGACGGGGGAAATGACCTTTGCTTCTTTGTTGCATCTTCTGGAAAAAATTTCCGGGCTGGACCGGATTCGTTTTACGACTTCTCACCCCAAGGACCTTTCCCCGGAACTCATCGATTGTTTTGGGCGGATTTCAAATTTATGCGAACATATTCATCTCCCTGTCCAGGCCGGCTCAAATCGCACACTGAAAAAGATGAATCGGCATTATACCCGTGAAGATTACCTGGAAAAGATTGCTCAACTCAGGCAGCAATGCCCGGGCATAGCCATAACCAGCGATGTCATTGTGGGGTTTCCAGGAGAGACCGAAGCTGATTTTGATGAGACTATGGATCTGATCCGGGCGGTTCAACTGGATGATATGTTCTCCTTTAAATATTCGAATCGTCCCAACACAACGGCCTCCCATTTTTCAAATCAGGTACCTGAGGAGGAAAAGAGTCGCCGTTTACGGGAGCTTCAGACCTATCAGAAAAAAGTCACCCTTTCAAAGAATCAGACCATGGAAGGGACGGTGCAAACAGTATTGGTTGAAGGAACCAGCAAAAAATCCTCCCAGGAGTGGATGGGGAGAACCCGGAGCAATAAAATTGTCAATTTTCCCGGCCCCTCGGATCTGTTGGGGAAAACGGTCCCGGTTCGGATTGAAAAGGCTTATATCCATTCCTTAAAAGGTGTGTTACTATAAAGATCAAACGACAACTTTTAAAATATCTCGAATCCAAAACTGAGTAGTGAGGTTATATGTCTATTCGAATGAAAATTTTCGGGTTAACCATCGACCCTTTGACCAACAGCCCGATCATGATCCTTAAAAATCTGGAGGGGGACAAGTCCATACCTATCTGGATAGGCCTTTTGGAAGCCACGGCCATAGCCAGTGAACTGGAAAATATCAAGTTTTCCAGACCCATGACCCATGATTTAATGAAGAATCTGATGGATCAACTGGGCATAAAACTGGCCAAGGTCGAAATATGCGATCTTCGGGACAATACTTTTTTTGCGCTCATGTATATGATTCTCAAGGACAAGGAATTTTCCCTGGATGCCCGTCCCAGCGATGCCATCGCCCTGGCCTTGCGGACTGAGGCCCCCATTTATGTGGAAGAACAAGTCATTCTGAAATCCAAAGACATGGATATGGGGCCCAAAGAAGAAATTAAATCCACTGAAGGCAAGAAGTGGACGGAAATCCTGGAATCCCTAGCTCCTGATGATTTCGGAAAATATAAAATGTGAGAGGCTGACCATTCTGATTTTTCCTATTCCCTGAGACTAGTTTTGTCCTCCCAGGCCTCCCGTGGATGGTGGTAATATTTTTTCCCCTAATGGTTTGTTCCCGGACGAGATGCGCCCTTAGGCGATGTCCTGGCGGATAGTTTCGGGGGAGGGTTTGGCGGTCTGTTCTTCTTTAAATTTAAAAGAAAGGATTTTCTGTCTAAGTCACGACCATGATCGATCTTCATACGCATTCTCTACTTAGTGATGGGGACCTCCTTCCTTCGGAACTGGTCAGGAGGGCGGAAGTCAAAGGCTATCAATATTGGGCCATTACCGATCACGCCGATGTCTCCAACCTGGATCACATTGTTCCCCGGATCGTTTTTGCGGCTCGAGAAATAAATGCCCATTGGCCTATCAAAGTGATCCCGGGGATTGAATTGACCCACGTCCCACCGGAGACGATTGCCGGTTTGGTCGCCAAGGCCAGAAAACTTGGTGCCCGTCTCATCGTCGTTCATGGGGAAACCATTGCCGAGCCGGTGCCTCCAGGAACCAACCGGGCGGCCATCGAGGCCGGGGTTAATATCCTGGCCCATCCGGGATTAATCACCTTGGACGAGGTTCGCCGGGCAGCCGAAAAAGGGGTTCTTCTGGAGGTCACTTCCCGGAAAGGGCACAGCTTGACCAACGGGCATGTTGTTCGTCTGGCCCAAAAGGCCAAGGCCGGCCTGGTTTTAAATTCCGACACCCATTCACCGGAAGATATTGTCCCTTTGGACCAGCGGGCAAGAATTGTGGAAGGAGCCGGTTTGAATAAAAAAGCCCTGCAACAGATGGATGAATCAGCTATACGCCTTTTTACCCGATTGCTCGGCAAGCTGTGAACTTTTCTTTCTGTCTGAGTCATGACGGGCGAGTCTCTAAAAATCGGGGTCATTTATGGGGGGATCAGCGAACAGAAGGCCGGCATGGATCATTTTCTCCATCAGGTCCTATTGGCCATGAAAAGGCTGGCCCCTGAGCATCGATATGTCCTGATCGATCACCGCAGACAACAGGGTCCCTTCCGGGATCATTTTGAGCAATTGATCATTGATCTGCCAGGTCGTCCCGTGAGATTAACCCGCTGGAATCTTTTGGCGGTCCCCAGGATTCTGGATCAATTTGACTTGATTTATTCCCCTGGTCTTTACGGGCCTGTTCGCATCCCTACAAACGTAGCGTCGGTGATGATGGTTCCTGATCTTGCCCGATATCTTTTCCCTCGTTTTTTTTCTTTTAATCCCGTACAAAAAATCCTGGATCGGTTTGCCTATCCGGCCATGTTGCGGCGTTATGATCATATCTTAACCATCTCCAAATCCGCCCAAAAAGATTTGATGACTCTTTTTAATATCCCCCAGGAAAAGATGACGGTGGTTTATCCTTGGGCGGAGGAATCCTTTCAACCCTTAGTCAATCCTGCTACGTTAGTACCATGCATTAAAAGGTACGGCTTAAAGAAACCTTTCATTTTATTCCTGAGTACCTTGGAACCCCGAAAGAACCTAGTGACCCTCATCAGAGCCTTTGCCGGTTTAAAGGATCAGATCCCCCATGATCTGGTTCTGGTTGGACAAAAGGGTTGGAAGTATGATCCCATCTTTAAAGAGATTGGGAGGCAAAAACTTCAGCAGCGCATCCATTGGGTGGGCTATGTACCGGATTCGGAAAGGGTCCTTTTTTACAATGCCGCAGCATTTTTGGCCTATCCAAGCTGGTATGAAGGATTCGGCATGCCTTTGTTGGAGGCCATGCAATGTGGCTGTCCGGTGATCACCTCCAGCACCAGTTCTATGCCGGAAGTAGTCGGGGACGCAGCCCTCTTAGTCAATCCGGATAACGAAGAGGAATTACAAAAGGCCATGTTGCGTATGATTAAAGACGCTGGTTTGGTAAAACAACTTAGGCAAGCTGGATTGGAGCAGGCCAAAAAATTTTCCGGCGAGACTTCTGCCCGAAAAATTTTAGAGGTTTTTAAGGAAGTAACAAAAAATAAGATTACCGATTGACTTTTCATTGGCCTCGGCCTAACCTTTTTCTTGTGAGCAAAAAGCCCATTAAAATTGGGATCATTTACGGGGTGATCGGGGAAAAGAAGACGGGAATAGATCACTATCTCCATCAGGTTCTTCTGGCCATGAAAAAACAGGCCCCTGAGCATCGTTATGTCTTGATCGATCATCGTCGCCATCCCATATCCTTCAGAGATCAGTTTGAGCAAGTGATCATCGACCTGCCTAACCATCCAATGGGAATAACCCGCTGGATCCTCTGGGAGGTTTCTAAGACCTTCCATCAATTTGACCTGATTTTTTCTCCTGGTCTTTATGGACCTTTTCGTATTCCTGCCGGAGTAGCCTCAGTAATGGTCGTGCATGATCTGACCCGATACTTGTTTCCCCATTTTTTTCCTTTCAATCCTATGCAGAAGGTGCTGGACCGTCTGGCCTACCCGGCCATGTTGCGGCGTTATGATCATATCTTGGCCGTCTCCGAAGCCACCCGCAAGGATTTGATCACCCTTTTCAAGGTTTCCGAAGAGAAGATAACGGTTGCTTATCATGGGGCCGAGGAGGATTTTCAGCCCTTATCGGATATCGGAGCCCAAGAAAAATTTCTTGAAACCCATGGACTAAAAAAAACCTTTATCCTGTTTCTGGGCACTCTGGAGCCTCGAAAGAATATCCTGACCTTGCTTAAAGCCTTCGCCGGGATACGAGATCAAATTCCCCATGACCTGGTTCTGGTTGGACAAAAGGGTTGGAAATGGGAACCGATCTTTAAGGAGATGGAAAGGCCGGAGCTTAAACAACGAGTCTACTGGGTAGGCTATGTACCGGACTCGGAAAGGGTCCTTTTTTACAACGCCGCAGCATTTTTGGCTTATCCAAGCTGGTATGAAGGATTCGGCCTGCCCCTGCTGGAGGCCATGCAGTGCGGGTGCCCGGTGATCACTTCCGGAAAAAGCGCTATGCCCGAGGTTGTTGGCGAGGCAGGATTATTGGTCGACCCTAATAGCCTGGAGGATTTGCAAAAGGCCATGCTTCGTCTGGTGCAGGAGCCTGAGTTGGCTGAAAAATTACGGAAGGCCGGATTGGAACAGGCTAAAAAATTTTCCTGGGAAACCTCGGCCAAAATTACTTTAGAGGTGTTTGAAAAGATCATGTGTGAAAAAAAGGCTGAAGGCTGAAGGAGTAAAGAATTATATTTTTTCTGTCAACGCTGAACACTGAACACTGAACACGGGACTTTTTCATATGAAAGTTGCTTTTATTGGAGATCGATTGGGTTTGGCCACCGGCGGGAACTGGTATGTCGCCCGGGTGGCCGAAGAATTAGCCGCCTTGGGGGTGGATGTGACCTTGATTACCCTGGTTCCACCACAGGATATTCCCTGGGCGTCCAATCTTTGCATCGTTTCCCATACCGTTGGCTTTTCCTTTGGCCAAAGGCCGGATAAAGGCCGCATTAAATCTTTTTTCCATTCCAGATTGGCCGCCGTTGCCCATTTAAAAAAATTAGTCCAAGAATCTTATGACATCCTCTATTCCGTCGGAGGACCATCCAATATCGTCAATTATCTCTGTCAAAAAGGTCCCTATGCGCCCCTGGTGTCCGTAGCGGTCATCCATCATCTCTTCAGGCAAGTTCCCTGGTTTAAATTTTTTATGACCCCTGAAACTTTTCGGAAGCCCTTCCAAACCATTTACCATACCTGGGGAGATCATTTGGCCAAACGGTTTTGGGTGGTAACGGTTTCTGAATTCTGGCAGGAAAAATTGCTAGTCCGAGGTTTTTCCAAAGAGAAAATTACGGTAATACACAACGGGGCTGATTGGCAGGACTGGCCTGTTTTTCCCCGGCAAGAAGCCAAAATAAAATTAAATTTATCCGGCCGTTTTGTGGTTTACACCAGCCCGTTACGTTTGAATAAAGGTATTATGAATGTCCTCAAGGCCCTGCGCTTGTTGAAGGATCGATATCCCAATCTATTGGTTAACGCCACCGGAGTAACCGACGACCGAACTCAAAAACAGGTGCAAAAATTCATTGAAAAAAACAGACTGACCGATCACTTTCGTTATGCCGGATTGGTTCCCAGGGACCAGATACCCCTTTATTATGCAGCTTCCGATGTAGTGGTTTTGGCTTCTTTGGAAGAAGAGGGCTGGGGAGTCACACTTCTGGAAGGTATGATGGCCGGAAAGCCGGTTATCAGCAGCCCCCTGGGTGCCATGCCGGAGTTAGTCAAGGATAAAGGAATCATTCTTAAAGAAAACACTCCCCAACAACTGGCTCAGGCATTGGAACAATTGATGGAGGACCCTGAACTACAGGATCGTTTGGGAAAAGCCGGGCCGCCTTATGCCAGACAATTCACCTTTCAAGCCGCTGCCCAGGCTCATCTGAAACTATTTGAAGAATTGCTTGGTCGTTTTTAGGATAGACTTCTCATGAGATCATCAAATATGAAAAGGGCATTTTTTTTGATTTTTCTTTTAATGTTTTTTGCCTTATGGGTAGAGGCTCCGGCCCTTATGGCCATGGGTTCCAACCAAGGAAAGGCACCCCAAACGACACCATCCCAGCAACCCACCCCGCCGATACCCGAACCCATCCGGGTAACCATTCCTGCAGGAACCCTATTCAAAGTCCAATTAAATCAGTCTATCCGTACATCCACCCATCGAAACGGCCAATCTTTTTTTGCCACCCTCAAAGAGCCGATTATGCTCGGAAGTAAGACCTTGATCCCGGAAGGGGTCCCATTGCTCGGTGTAATTTCCCGTTCTATTGAGTCGGGATATCTTAGCGGCATGGCTTTAATCGAACTTCGATTAGTGCGGATTTTTATGCTCGATCAAACTACTTATCTGCTGACCACCGAACCTTTTCAAAAGACAGGCCGGGCGCATCTTTTGCATAATATGGGTCTGATTGGAGGCGTGGCCATCCTGGGGGCCGGTGCGGGTATTCTCTTTGGGCAAATACCCGGGGCCTTGGTGGGAATGAGCCTGGGAGCAGTAATTGGTGGGGTATTTGCCTATGTAACCGGGAAAGAGAATTTATTCCTTAAGGCCGGCACGGAACTGGTCTTTAAATTGTCCCGCCCGATAACGATCACTATTAACTCCCCTTCAACTGAAAAAAAATAAACAATCGAACTTTATCCCTGACGGGATTGGTTTTTGTAAAATTTTTCTTGACAAGAATGGTCGGTACGTTTATATACTATTAAAACGATAGTAATAGTAGTAATACTTAAACATAACCATGCTAAGGTTGAAATTGATTGAGGATTAAGAAGGCTAGAAGAATCAGAAGACGAAAAAATCGAAAAAATGAAATACCTAAAATCAAGAGAGAGGTCTGCCTACAGAATGGCCCCCGACAACCCAATGTGGTACCTGCGGGCTGCTGACGACAATAATTATCCTTAGGTAAGGTAATTTTTAATGCGTTGGTCTTGATGTTGTCATAATACTCAGGGAAAAATTTAATAATATTTTCAGTAATACAAAACCTGACCTCTCAACATCGGGCGTTGTTGTATAAAAATCAGATATACATAATGAGGGGAGAGATGGCTGCTAAGAAGAAAGCTCAATTATGGAAACCACCAGGTAAGAATTGCGGCCTCTGTGGTGAGAAACGTTGCGATAAATTTATTGATCTCGTTCGGAGAGAGGAAAAGAAGATCCAGATGTGCGTCTTTTTTGAACCTGAACTAACCGAAGGTGGAGGTGTCACAGACAGCATAGTGGAGACTAAAATTCAGTCAGTCGATGTTTTCGGGGAGACTTTTGATTTTGTATTGGATTCTCTTCCTGGAGAGGTTTCTGCGAGAAAGATTGTTATGCCCTTCAGACCTGACCTGGTGGAAAAATGGAAGATTAAGGCTGGGGACATTGTGACTGGCCGCCCCATGAGCGCCGGATGCCCCGTACAGCATGTTCTTCAGGTGATAAAGGCGAATCCCATTACCGGTATTCTCGATACGTGGTGTGTGGGGCCTCAGTTTTCTAGGGGAAAAAAAATATATGATGTTGAAGCCTACGTCATGTTAGGTTTTGAGGGGATCGCTAAAGTGGTAAGGAGATCTCCGGAATTCGGCAGGCGCCAGAGGTTCTTGCCCGGTTTTTGTATGATGAATGCTACTCATACCGGAGTCGTCAATATGGTCCTTGAAAAATCACACGGACTACACGTAAGACTTGAAGGCATAATAATTCTATAAGGATAATAATATGAACAATACTCATTACTGGTGCAGCCGGATTTATTGGGAGCAACCTCGTCGCCTCTCTTAGCAATTCGGCGGAGAAAGTACATATATATGCAGTTGATAACTTCTTCTCTACAAAGCGGCAGCACTTTGATGACACGCTTTGCCTCCCTGTGAAAAAAAATAGGTGTGAGCTTTTTAAGATTGATTTTTACGATCTGGAAACGATTATAACCTTACTGGAGGTGATTGATGTAGTAGTTCATCTGGCCGAAGAAAAAGACAAAAGAGTCTTTCCCTAAAGGACTGAGATCACTCAATCACAGGTTGAGAGATGGAAAAAAAATGTTGAAGGTTATCGGCGGCTGCTGGAGGCCTCGATCATATGCGGTGTGAAGAGAATTATATTGGGTTTCTGGTCTGGAGTTTATATGAAATTGCAGAATACTAAACTATCAGAAAACGAGCCTATGGTTCCTATCAATCAATACTTTCAGCAGAAGATAGCCCAGGAGTACTACAATAAGATGTTTGCTCATGAATTCATGCTTGATACGGTGACCCTGAGGATGTCAAACGTGTATGGGGTTGGCCATGCTTCTCACCGATGGTATGTTGACAACGAACCTGGTGTAATATCTGTTATGGTGGGAGACGCACTGAGGAAAAAAATGATAGAAGTCCATAACAAAGGGGAGCAGAAGAGGAATTTTATTTTTGTTGGGGATGTTGTGGAAGCGCTCATGAAATCAATTTATTATAAAAATAAGTTTGCAGGGAATACGTTCAATATTTGTTCTGATCAAGATACCAGGATCATTGATATTGCACATTGGATAACCCCTATGTACGATGCCCAGATTCAGCACAAAGATATGAAATGGCAGAAGAATATTATTCAGCATCCTATATCAAACGTGCGGGCGAGGAAAACCCTCGGCTTTTGTCCGACGAGTGATATACATAAGAAACTACAGGAGTATCATTGAGACGGCAAGAACGAGAAAGGACATGCTATGAAAGTAGACAAGATAACAATCTACCCTGGGCACAACAAAGATGGGGAAGAGGAGAGGTTTACAACGCTGACCATTGTTTCAGGTGATACGATTTCGATAGTGGGGCCTACAGGAAGCGGCAAGACTTCATTCGTAAACGATATCGAAATGCTGACTCAGGGCGATACGATTAGCAGGAAGGAGAATAACGATCAACGGGAAAGTCCCCTCACTATCTTTTCGCCAGGACGCATCTTTAAACCCTATCGTACTGATTACGCAACATACCAATTTTCTCGCTAATCTGACGATCAGCGAATTTCTGACTATTCATGCTAAGGCCAGGAAGATCAAATCAGGCGAACCAGTGAAAAAGACCCTTATTCTGACCAACAGGCTGACCGGAGAAAAAATTGGCGAAGAGATGAGAATGACTACTTTATCCGGGGGACAGTCAAGAGCATTGATAATAGCAGAGGCTATTGTTATCGGTCAATCTCCGGTTGTTCTGCTCGATCTGAGATTGAGAATGCAGGCATCTTCAAAAAAGAAGCAATGGAGATGGTGAAGTCAGAAGGGAAAATAATCGTTTTTGTCACCCATGACCCCGTTGTAGCTCTCCTGTGCCATATCCGTCTGGTCATGAAAAACGGAGGGATCATAAAAGTCCATAAGACCAACGAGACGGAGAAAAAAGCACGGAAAAAGATTATTGAACAAGATATTATGTTTAATGTTGTCCGAGAGAGAGTCAGAAGAGGAGAGGTAATCTCGTTATGAATATCAGTTAAAAAGGAATGATCTATGAAACTAATAAACTTTGCAGGAACGTCATCGGCAGGAAAGACGGCTGTCATCAAGAATATAATACGAGAATTATACCCTAAGGTCAAAATATCTTATCTGAAAATTGATGTCGTGGTCGCCTTCGAGAAAGAAGAATTAGAAAAGGAATTCTTTGATTTACCTATAAAAGTTGTCTATGCCGGGGACATGTGTCCGGACCATGCGAGTGTTATGATTATGAAAGACACCATTGAATGGGCCGAGGACAACGGAAGTGAGATGCTTATTGTAGAAAGTGCCGGATTATGTCTTCGTTGCACTCCTTATTTGAACCAGGGCCTTGGAGTTATTGTCCTCAGCATGCTGGGTGGCATGAACTCTCCTTTAAAGATCAGCCCCATGGTAGTCTGGCTGACATTGCCGTTGTAACAAAAATTGATCTGATAAGCCAGGCTGAGAGAGAGGTCTTTCATGAAAAGATACGTGAAGTAAGCAAATCAATCACGATATACGAAATGAATGCGCTCCATGGCACAGGAACGGGAAGACTTTTGTTTGAACTGAAAGGAATGAAAGATATCGACGTAAAAGGCCTGCGGTTGAAGGGCGTCCCTCCCTTGGGCGTTTGTACTATTTGTATCGGTAAAAAAGACATCGGATGGGATAATCATTTCGGGGTAATATGTAAGCTCGAAGGGGCAGATTACTTGTATCGTGGTGAAATAAAGATTACTAATGATTCCAAAACCATACGAGCCTTTGAAGATTTTTTAGGATTTATTCCCCAAGGCTATGTCTTGGTTACGGATGGCTGTTTTTCTGAAAAGGGTTTATTCAAAGAATCTGCCTATTATTTGAATTCCCCTTGCTAGCCCACTCCGTCACACGGTTGGACTGAAGAGGAGGATGTCGTTATCTATGTTCAGAGCTTCCGAAGATCATTTCTCCTTTTGAGTTAAAGGAATTCTTAGAACTCGTAGTATTTACAAAGGGGCGGTGTTATGAAACTTTCTACTAGGGCTCGGTACGGGGTTAGGCTGATGCTCTCCTTGGCCCTTAATTATGGCAAAGGGCCGGTTTTTTTGAAAGATATAGCCAAAAGAGAAGACATTTCCGAGAAATATCTCAGTCTGATCATCATCCCACTACGAGGTGCCGGGCTGGTCCATTCCAACCGGGGGGCCTATGGGGGATATACCCTGGCCAGAGAGCCTTCCAAAATTTCCATGAAGCAAATTATGGATGTCCTGGAGGGGGACTGTCTGGTCAATTGTATAAAAGATTCCTCAGCCTGCAACAGAATCTCAACCTGTGCCACACGGGATATCTGGATTTTATTGGGCGGGAAAATATCCGAGACCCTTGAATCCATAACCCTGAAGAAGTTGACGCATCTGAGCAGGAAGAAGGCGAAAAATACCTGATGGTGAAAAAATAAAGAGAGAAGAAACTTATAAGAAAATTTAATTTTTTTACGGGTTACGGGTTGGAGTTGGAAAAAATCCTTAAATTTTAAACCAGCAACCGGTAACCCGTAACAGCAGTTATCCCCGATTACTATTTCATGGGAGAAAACAATGAAGGAAAGAGAATCCAGTTTGCGGATAGAAACCCTGGCCGTTCACGGCGGCCAGGAAGCCGATCCATTGACCGGGGCACGGGCCGTGCATATATCAAACCACTGCTTACCAATTCAAAAGTACGGAGCATGCGGCCAATCTCTTTGCCTTAAAGGAGTTCGGCAATATTTACACTAGACTTATGAATCCAACTACCGATGTGTTGGAAAAGCGGATTGCATTGATCGACGGCGGTGTGGGGGCCCTGGCAGTGGCCAGCGGACAATCAGCCATCACCCTGGCCCTGCTCAATATGGCCCAGGCCTGGATGAGATCATCTCCGCAGATAATCTGTATGGGGGGACCTACACCTTGTTCCATTACACCTTCTCAAAAATGGGGATAAAGGTTCATTTCGTCCCCTCAAATAACCTGTCAGCCTTTCAAGAGGCCGTTACGCCTAAAACCAAAGCGATCTATGCCGAGTCCATCGGCAATCCTAAATTGGATGTGGCCGATTTGGAAGGCATTTCCTCGCTGGCCCATAAAAATGGTATCCCCTTTGTTCTGGACAATACGGTTACCCCGTATTTGCTTCGACCGATTGATTTCGGGGTGGATATTGTGGTCTATTCGGCCACCAAGTTTATCGGCGGACATGGTACTTCCCTAGGCGGGCTGATCGTCGATTCCGGAAAATTTGACTGGACCAACGGCAAGTTTCCCTTGATTACCGAGCCGGATCCGAGTTACCACGGGCTCAATTTTGTAGAGGCCCTGGGAAACCTGGCCTACATCATCAAAGCCCGGGTGACCCTTCTGCGCGACCTTGGACCGGCCCTTTCACCTTTCAATTCCTTCCTGTTTTTACAAGGGCTTGAGACGCTGCATCTGAGGATGGCCCGGCATTCGGAGAATGCCCTGAAAGTGGCCAAATACCTTGAGAAACATCCCAAAGTGAGCTGGGTTAATTATCCCGGACTTTCGTCCAGCCCAGAAATAAACCGGGCCCGGCGATATCTTCCTGGCGGGGCAGGAGCGATCCTGTCCTTCGGTATCAAAGGGGGGATTCCGGCGGGGAAAAAATTTATCGAATCCCTGCGGCTTGTTTCTCATCTGGCCAATGTCGGTGATGCCAAAAGCCTGGCCATCCATCCGGCGACTACCACGCACCAGCAGCTTTCAGCCGAAGAGCAGCTTTCCACTCAGGTTACGTCTGATCTGATCCGGCTTTCCATAGGGATCGAAAACATCCGGGATATCATCGAGGATATTAAACAGGCCTTAACGCATTCTTCAGATTAAGATGAAGTGTCATAGGAAAGAATAAAATCGGTCATTGAAAAAATGAAACAGAAAATAACCCAATCAGCTACGGACAAGAAAAAAAGTCTGGGCTATGTGGAAACCAAACAGTTTGTTTTGGCCGAGCCACCCCATGAGCTAGATTTGGAATCCGGACAGACTTTGGGTCGTATTACCCTCGCCTATGAAACTTACGGGACTTTGAACAGCGATAGGAGCAATGCCATTTTAATCCTCCATGCCCTTTCGGCCGATGCCCATGCCGCCGGCTTTCATAAGGGAGAAAAAGACCCGGGATGGTGGGATATCATGATCGGTCCGGGCAAGGCCTTTGATACCGACAGGTTTTTTATCATCTGCTCCAATGTGATCGGCGGATGCAAGGGCAGTACCGGGCCTTCCTCGATCAATCCGAAAACCGGTAAGCCTTTTGCCCTCGATTTCCCTTTTATTACCATTGCCGATATGGTTAAGGCCCAGAGCTAGCTGATCGATTATCTGGGTATTGAGAAACTCCTTTGCGTGGCCGGCGGCTCGATGGGAGGCATGCAGGTCCTGCAGTGGGTGGCTTCCTATCCGGAGCGTGTTCGGGCGGCCATTCCTATTGCCACGGCCCTGAAACATTCCCCTCAGCAGATCGCCTTCAACGAGGTGATCAGGCAATCGATCATGGCCGATCCGGCCTGGCGGCACGGGAATTATTACGAACACGGTCAGCCCAGGAAGGGGCTGGCTGTGGCCCGTATGATCGGGCACATCACCTTCATGAGTGATCAGTCCATGGAGGAAAAATTTTCCCGGAAGTTCAAGAACGGCAATTTGAGTTTTGATTTCGCCGCCGATTTTGAGGTCGAGGGATACCTGCGCTACCGGGGGGATAATTTTGTCAAACGCTTTGATGCCAATTCCTATCTCTATATCACCAAGGCCCTGGATTATTTTGATCTGTCCGGAGGAAAACTGATCCCGAATCGGGATACGATGGACACCCGATTTCTCATCATTTCCTTTAGTTCGGATTGGCTTTATCCCTCCTATCAATCCCAGGAGATCGTCCGGCAGTTAAAGACGAATTTTGTGGATGCCACTTACTGCGAGCTGCGTTCGACCTATGGACATGATGCCTTTTTGGTTGACGTTGAGGAACAAACCTATTTAATCCAGCACTTTTTCGAAAAAATTTTATGATCGATAATGATGGATTCGTAAAAAGTTGTGATATACTCCTTCGAGTCATTCCGCCGAAAACCGGAATCCAGAATTATCAATTAATAGGCTCTGCCGGTCAGGGGTGATAAAATCTCCTTCCCGAGGGCCCCGGAGGAGGGGTAGGTCGGGAAGGAGATTTCCGTGAAAGACCTACAAAGTTTAGCACATGTTAAGTGGGAGTGCAAATATCACATTGTCTGGGTTCCCAAATACCGCCGGAAGATATTATACGGGAAAGTTAGGAAGCGATTGGGAGAGATTGTTCAGGATTTATGCCGACAGAAAGGGATTGAAGTGATCGAGGGACATGCGTTGATCGATCATCTCCATGTATGTTTGAGTTTTCCGCCCAAATACAGTATTTCCGATGTAACAGGATTTTTGAAAGGGAAAAGTGCTATTCGGTTGCATCGGGAGTTTGTAGGCAAGGGGACGACCGGAAAACATTTTTGGGTACGTGGGTATTATGTTAGTACTGTTGGCTATGATGAGAAGCAGGTACGAGAGTATATTCGCAATCAGGAAAAACTTGATAAAGAGCAGATGGAGTTAGAATTAGAGTAGACCGAGGCCCCTTCCAGGGGCCCTCAGCAAGCCACCGGCTCTGCCGGTGGTCATGACTATTATTTTCCTGGACCCCGGCCTTCGCCCCCGGATTGAAATATTCCGGGGCAGGCGTGGTGACGCCTCTTTACGGTTTCATCAATAATAGCAGGTGCGTAACATGAATCCATCTTCAGTAATTCGCTTGGATCACCAGATCATTTATGAAGCGATCGACCCGGGGCCCGTGTCCTCGATTTGGGCTGCGGCCAGGGCGATCTCTTGACCCTTCTGGCTGAAGGAAAGCAGGCCAAGGTT
Source organism: uncultured delta proteobacterium (assembly GCA_963802945.1). GTDB lineage: Bacteria > Desulfobacterota > RBG-13-43-22 > RBG-13-43-22 > RBG-13-43-22 > RBG-13-43-22. Next base: position 88,823 of record CAWDKY010000015.1, on the reverse strand, counting down.
CAGGGCATTGAGCTGGACGATCAGGCCATTCACGCCTGTGTAAAAAAAGGAATCAATGCCTTTCAAAGCGATATCGAGAGCGGTCTTAAGGAATATCCCGATGGGGTCTTTGATTATGTGATCCTGAATCAAAGTATGCAGGAGGTCAAACAGGTAGATTTTTTGATTAATGAAGCTTTGCGTGTGGGACGTATATTAATCGTCGGCTTTCCGAATTTCGCCTACTGGAAAGCACGATATATGCTTTTTGTGAGAGGAAAGGCCCCGATTACCCGTTCGCTGCCTTATGCCTGGTTCAATACGCCCAACGTGCGATTTTTAAGTATCAAGGATTTTCAGGACTTCTGCCGGCAGCGTAATCTAAAGGTCCTAAAGGCCATCTACCTGAGAGAAAAAACCGTCGTGCACTTCCGGCCCAATTGGTTTGCCTCCGAAGCCATTTTTATATTGCAACCCGGCAACGGATATTAAAAGGGGCAGGTTAAGATCGTCAGGAAGATAAAAAAGAGATCTGTCATGAAAAAGATATATATGGACTATGCAGCGACGACACCGGTTGATCCGGAAGTGGTCCAGGCCATTCTGCCGTATATGAACGAGCAATTCGGGAACCCCTCCAGTCTGCACGCCTTCGGTCAGCAAGCCAGCGAAGCCACTGAAGAGGCCAGGGAAAACATCGCCTCTTTCTTTGGCGCAAAGGCCTCGGAGATCGTTTTTACCAGCGGCGGCACAGAAAGTAATAATTTCGCCTTAAAGGGTGTGGCTTATGCCAACAAAAAAAAGGGTAATCACATTATCACTTCGGTCATAGAGCATCACGCTATCATCGAGCCCTGCCATTTTTTAGAAAAAGAAGAGGGATTCAGCATTACTTATCTGCCGGTTGATCCCTATGGCCTGGTGGACCCTGACGACATCCGCAAGGCGATTACCGATAAAACCATCCTGATTTCCATCATGCAGGCCAACAATGAAATCGGCACGATCCAGCCAATTAAGGAGATCGGGAGGATCGCCAAGGAAATGGGGGTCTGTTTTCATACCGACGCTGTTCAGACCTTTGGGCATTTGCCTTTAAGTGTGAACGAATTAAATGTCGATTTACTCTCCGCTTCGGCTCATAAGCTTTACGGCCCGAAAGGGGTAGGGCTGCTGTATATCCGGCAGGGTACCAAGATTATGCCGTTCATGCACGGCGGAGAGCAGGAGGACAATCGCAGGGCTTCCACCCATAACGTTCCGGGCATTGTCGGTTTTGGCAAGGCCGTCGAACTGGCACAGAAAAATTTGAACAAGGAGATGCTCGAAACTGCAGGGTTAAGGGATAAGCTCATTTCAGAGATTCTCGGCCGTATTGACCAAACGGTATTGAATGGACATCCGAGCAAGAGGCTTCCGAACAATGTCAATGTATCCATAGCCTTTGTCGAAGGGGAAGGGATGCTGCTGAGTCTGGACATGATGGGCATCGCCTGTTCTACGGGTTCTGCCTGTTCTTCATCCAGTGAGGGGCCTTCCCATGTCCTGACCGCTATCGGCTTGGATCGCGAGCAGGCTCAGGGAACCCTGCGGTTCAGCTTGGGTAAATACAATACCGAGAGGGATATTGACGACCTCATGGAGATCCTTCCCGAGGTCGTGAGCCGTTTGAGAGCCATGTCGCCCCTATATAAAAAGGTTTAGGGAAGGAGTCCAGCCAACAAGAAGAGGAGGAATCAGTTCAACCCTTCGGGACTGCCATTATTATGAAGAAAGAGATCGACATTTTGCGGATACAAGACGGGGACCGGTCGACATTTCGAGATCGTATTGTCATCGAGTTCCCCTTAACCATCATCCTGAACGACGAACAATTGGTGACCCTGTTATGCTCACCAACCGACCTGGATTCTCTGGCTTTAGGCTTTCTCAGTTCCGAAGGTTTTATCAAACAGAAAGAAGATGTGAAAAGGTTGCACCTCGATGAGACCAGAGGGATCATTCGTATCCGAAAACCAAAGACGGCCTCGATCCGGCCCATAAACTCTTCATGAAAAGAGTGCTGACCACAGGGTGTGGGAGCGGGTTAGCCTTTTACAGTTTTGCCGATACCGATCTCAAAAAACATCGCCTCCCATCGGGACTGACGATATCGGCGGCGGAGATTATGAGATTGAACCTGGAATTCCAGGGTCATTCAGAGGTCTATAGGGAAACGCACGGTGTCCACAGTGCCGCGCTCTGTGACCGGAAACGTATTTTCATCTTTGCCGAAGATATCGGCCGGCATAATGCCGTTGATAAGGTGTTCGGCCGCTGCCTGCAAGAGGCCGTTCCGTCAGACGATAAGATGATGATCATCAGTGGGCGAATATCTTCAGAAATACTATTTAAGGTGGCCAAGCGGAATATTCCTATCCTGGTTTCGAAATCGGTACCTACCGATATGGGTGTGAGCCTGGCCAGGGATTTCAATATGACCTTAGTGGGTTTTGCCGGAGGTAAACGAATGCATGTCTATGCAGGAGAAGAAAGGATAATCAACCATGAATCATCCCAATCAAAATAATCCAGTGCCAAAAGAATCATTAGAAAACGGTGCATTGAAGGACCTTGTCCAGACGCTTTATGCTAATACCTTGGGCTTCATCGATCAGAACGGAAAGGCCGCCTGTCATCAAAACCTCCCCTCCCGCAGGGCGGTGGAAGAAATTACTTCCTCTTTGCGCACGATTCTGTTTCCCGGCTATTTTGGCTTCTCAGAAGTGAAAAAAGAGAACATGTCTTTTTATATCGGTTCGACCATTGATCGTCTCCAAGAGATGCTTCAGGAGCAAATTCAACGCGGACTCGGGTTCTCGTGCCGTGATGACATCCAAAGGTGCACACGCTGCCATGATGAGGCGGAAAAGATTACCGAGGCCTTTTTGAGAAGTCTCCCCGAAATCCAGAGGATGCTGGGAACGGACGTCCATGCCGCTTATGAGGGTGATCCGGCAGCAACAAGTTTAGACGAGGTCATCTTCAGCTATCCCGGGCTATGGGCGATAACCAATTATCGTCTGGCTCATGAGCTTTATAAACTGAATGTCCCTTTCATCCCCAGAATGATCACAGAGCTGGCCCACAGCAGTACGGGTATCGATATCCACCCGGGCGCCTCTATCGGCGAATACTTCTTCATCGATCATGGTACCGGTGTGGTCATCGGCGAAACAAGCGTCATCGGGAAGCGTGTGCGTATCTATCAGGGAGTTACTTTGGGAGCCAAGAGCTTCAAAGTCGATGACGATGGAAATCCTATCAAAGGGATACCGAGACATCCCATCGTGGAGGATGATGTGATCATCTATTCCGGGGCAACGATACTGGGGCGGATCACTATTGGAAAAGGTTCAATCATCGGAGGAAACGTTTGGTTGGTGAGGAGTGTACCGCCTTCCAGTCGTATTACTCAGATGCAGGTATGGGATGACTAATTCGAAACCGGCTTGGGACCATACTCGTAGGCCTTAGCGCCGGTGTTCGAAACTCTGGAAAGGAAGGCTCTCCAAACCCTGATTTAAATGATTTTTAATAATTTATTGAGGCTATAATCAACAAGGGGGTGGCATGGCAACATACTTTAACGACAATACTTTTTCGATCGGAAATACACCGTTGGTCAGGATCAACAAAATGGCCCAAGGGAAAAAGGCCATTGTTTTGGCTAAGGTGGAAGGCCGGAATCCTGCCTATTCCGTCAAATGCCGGATAGGGGCAAACATGATCTGGACAGCCGAAAAGGATGGCTCACTCAAACCCGGCATGGAAATCATCGAACCCACCAGCGGTAACACCGGCATCGCCCTGGCCTATGTGGCAGCGGCCAAGGGCTATAAACTGCACATCACCATGCCGGAAACCATGTCCATGGAGCGAAGAAAGGTCCTGGCGATATTTGGTGCCCATCTTATTTTAACCCCCGGGGCTCAAGGGATGAAAGGGGCCATTGCCGAGGCCGAAGCCATTGCCGCATCAGATCCCAAGTATTTTATCCCCCAACAGTTCAAAAATCCCGCCAATCCTGAAATACATTACAAGACCACCGGTCCGGAGATTTGGGAGCAGACTGAGGGAAAGATCGATGTGCTGGTCTCCGGAGTGGGCACAGGGGGAACGATTTCCGGTGTGTCGCGGTACATCAAGAAAGATAAAAAGCGAAAGATCATTAGTGTGGCCGTGGAACCGGCGGAGAGTCCGGTAATCACCCAGCATCTGGCCGGTAAAGAACTCAAACCCGGGCCGCACAAGATCCAGGGGATCGGGGCCGGTTTCATTCCGGATACCCTGGATCTGTCGCTGGTCGATAGGGTGGAGCAGGTGAGCAGTGAAGAGGCCATCACCCATTCCAGGAGACTGGCCCGGGAAGAAGGCATCCTGTCGGGCATCAGTTGCGGAGCAGCCCTGGCCGCTGCCCTCAGGTTGGCCGACCTTCCTGAATTTGTAGGGAAGACCATGGTGGTCATACTCCCGGATGCAGGAGAGCGGTATCTGAGCGGCCCTCTGTTTGAAGGGATTTTCGACGAATCGGGTCTTCTAAAGTGAAAGAAGTTGAACAAAGTTAAAGCGCTTGACAGGAAGCCCCCGTCAATTTATTATTGAAAATAAGGAGGATGGGACCATAACCCGAACGGAAGAATTTATGGCCGCGGCCTTGAAAGAGGCCGAGAAGGCTTTCCAGGAAGATGAGGTTCCCATCGGGGCGGTTTTGGTTTCTTCCGGAGGCGAGGTCATTGCCGTTGATCATAACCGGACCAGGCAGAACAATGATCCCACGGCCCATGCCGAGATTCTGGTTCTGCGAAAGGCCGCCCGGGTTCTAAATAATTATCGGCTTCCGGGAACCATTTTATACATCACCATCGAACCTTGCCTGATGTGCGTCGGGGCAGTGATCCAGGCCCGTGTGGATCGGGTGATTTTTGGAACGGCCGATCCCAAGGCCGGGGCCTTGGGTTCTTTATATGATGTTTCCAAGGATGAGCGTTTGAATCATTGCTTTGAGGTAATTTCCGGGGTTTTGGAAACGGAATGCCGGGAACTGATACAAAAGTTTTTTGAAACCCGCCGAAACTAAAAATGGTTCATGGTTCAAGGTGTAAGGTTTAAGATAGTTCCATTTGGTATTGTCTGCCAATTTATTATGATGGTATTTTGAACTCATCTAATATTTTGGGTTTTGATTTTTACCTCGAACCTTGAACCGGTCTTTTCATAACGGAGAGGTACCGAAGTGGCTGTAACGGGGCCGACTCGAAATCGGCTGTACGCCCAAAAGGTGTACCGTGGGTTCGAATCCCACCCTCTCCGCCATGAACCATGTAAGGTTCATGGCTGTCCTAAACTCAACGTAGTTTAGGGCGCCAAACTCCATTTTCTAATTCGGATTTTGGATTGTAGATTTCGGATTAAGGAACCAATTTAAATCCGGGACTCTAAAATATAGAAATTGAAATCCGATTTATCTCGTCAGAATTAAACTGATTCTCTGTTCCAAATGAGGGCAACTAAAGATTTTACTTGCCAGGAGTCCCTCGATTTAAAAATATCTTGACATGCTAGCGAAATGTTATATTCTGTATGACATAAATAGGCTTAAGAGCATATGAATGACCTACAAAATATAACAAGGAGCCCGTTAGGGAAGAAGGAAGCCGAATTTCTGGCCAAAGCAGGTGTTCACCCAATCTTCGGCCTTCCTTTCGCCCGCCAAGTATTGAGGCATAAAAAGAATGACCCTACTCCCCAGTTTCTGGAGCGGCTGCAAACTAAAGGTTGGATAAGACGCATTCGCAGGGGGCGGTTTGCCATTATTCCACTCTCTTCCGGCGAAGACCGTTCACCGCAGTTGCATGAGTTTGTGATCGCCATGGAGATCGTATCTCCGGCAGTGATCGCTTACTGGTCGGCCCTAAACCATCATGGTATGTCCGAACAGCTTCCCCATACCGTCTTCGTGGCTACGGACCATCCTGTGCGCCGGCAGCCGGGAGAGGTGCTGGAAGTGAATTATAAGATTGTGTCGCTGAGACCGGGCAAAATTTTCGGGGTCATAACGGATTGGATAAACGAGATTCCTTTCAAGGTTACGGATCGGGAGAAGACGATCATAGACGGACTTGATCTCCCGCAGTATGTAGGCGGGACAAGCGAAATTGCCAAAGCCTTGAACGCCTCCTGGAAGAAGCTGGACGAGAAAAAGCTGAGAAAATACGCCGCTAAAATAGGCAATTCCGCCGTGGCCAAAAGGTTGGGATTCCTGATGGAAGGGCTGGGCCTGGGAGATGTCGAAGCCCTACGCGCTTCTATACCCCGGGCCGCTGGATTCTCTCCGCTTGACCCGACCATGCCGAAGAAGGGGAAATACAACAGACGGTGGGGGCTTTTAGTAAACGCGGAGATAAAAACGTGATTACGACGGTGGAACTGCATCGGGTGGCCGAAAAGGAAAGACTCCGCTTTGATCAGGTCGAAAAAGACTACGTCATTCTCTGGCTTCTGTCTGGATTGGCCCATTCCGGGGTGAAAGAGCATGGTTGGGTCTTCAAGGGCGGGACCTGCCTGAGGCACTGCTATTTTAAGGGTTACCGGTTCTCTGAGGATATCGATTTTAGTTGCCGGCCTGAGAGAGATAGCCTTGAAGCATCGATCCGCCGGCTGGAAAAAGCCAGAACCTGGGTTTTACGTGAATCGGGTATTAATTTGTCCGGGCGGGAGTCCATGACGGTGTCGGGCGATTTTCAAATAGAAATCCCTATGGAGTATAATAGGGGAGGGGCTCGACGGCAGAGGTTACCGCAAGTCAAGGTGCATCTGACCTTTGATGAGCCTATTCTCGATAAGACGGTTGTTCATTCGGTCAAATCAAGCTATTCCGATCTTTCTGCTTTTAGAATTACGGCTTATTCTAAGAAAGAGATCCTCGCTGAAAAGCTTAGATCGCTACTTCAACAGCAGAAGAAGTGGCCGCGCCCGAGAGACTTGTATGATTTATGGTATATCCTATGCAAATCAGGCGAACGTTTTACATGGAAAGAACTGAAACCTCTATTCGAGGAGAAATGCCGTCTCCGGGCTGTGCCGCCTGTTATTGAGAGTCTCACTTCAGACACGCTGCGGGAGTGGAATGAAAAAGCTTGGCTCAACCGTTTGGGACCAATGCTGAAGGACTTGCCTGATTTTGATCGAGTGTGGAAGGAATGGGTTAAGACTTTCCACAAGTTGGTGAAGGGGACCATTTAAGGAATCCATTATGAAATCGAAAATAAATTATACCAATGAACCGATAGGGGAACTGAGGGTCGTAAGAGATTTCCTGCTTCCCCCGGATCAATTGGTATTGAAAGAAGATCATCTTAAGGTTACTATCTCTTTAAAAAAGTCGAGCATCGATTTCTTTAAGATGCAGGCGAAGAAACATAAGACTTCCTATCAGAAAATGATACGAGAGGTTGTTGATTGGTACGCTTCGCATTACAAAGAGACCACATAAAAGATAGCTCCAATGGCCGAAGCAAAACCGGCATAATTGGGCGCTGACCCTATTTTTACAGGCGGAGGCAACGGGACAAAAGTTCCTTGACGGTGTTGGCCAGATTTTGATCCAGCTCTCCGTAGGAGCCTCGAAGCAGGAGTTTCAAGATGGAGACGATGGAAATCAATGGTCCCCTGACATCATGAGACAGGACCTTTACCATGTTCAGAATATGTTCGTTCAACCACTGAAGACGTTTTTCGGATTCCAGGAGCGCCTCCTCAGCCCGCTTACGCTCGGTGACGTCTTTTGAAATCACTGTTACGTAAGTAACGTTTCTCTGTAAATCTTTAACCGGACCGAATGTTCGGAGAAAATATTTATTATCTCTTTCACTTCTGTGTTCGGTTTGGAAAGAATTACCTGTAGCGAACACTGTTTCAACTTTATCAGCGAACTGCTTTGTACCTTCTTCTGAATGGAACTCTCCATAGGATCGGCCTATAACCTTATCCAACGATAGGCCAAGCCTCAACAAGTATGCCTCATTCATGAACCGATATCGGCATTCCCTGTCTACGAAATACATGGGGTCATCAGAGGATGCCAGGGAACGATATTTCTCCTCCGACTCCTGCAATGCTTTTTCTGCTGGCTTGCGCTCGGTTTTTAACTTTTCTTGTTTAGCAATCCTCCAACGGAGATCTTCCAACTCCTGGATCAGTTGCTCTTTGGTCTTTTTGTCATCTTTCATTTTTGAAGTCTCCGTTTGATGCCGACCATAAATTATTATGGTTCTTCTCTTAAAACAAAAAACCCCACCTCTCCTTTGAGAAATGGGGTCCGTTATCCTTCCATCGACACTTCCCGTTTAAAGGCTGCCAACAAGAAAACTTGGTTTATTGGTGCGATTGCCTGCCTCAGCTACGGACCCCGCACGCCGGGTGGTGTGGGGGCCGGGGGAGAAAAACCCTCGGCTACCCGATTAGGCGCATGGAATCCTCATCGACTCAACAGGGCCTCGTACTCCCTCGCCTGGAATTCGAGACTCAATCGCCTCACGCAAAGCTTGTTCTGGACGATTCCCGCGCAAGATCGCCGCTTCCGCGTTCTGTCTTGCTGCTACCGCATGTTCCTCGATACCAATCATCTCCACAGCCGTCAATCTGCCCTTATACCACCTTGAGACTTCCGACCCTACCGACCGAGTGATTCGATACCAGACGGGTTGATCGCCTTCATAGCCACATAACAGCCCGTAAGCCTGATTTGTACGATTCATGTTCTCGTTCAGCAAGCGTGCGATTTCATCGCACGTAGCCCTTAGATTTGGCTGCCACCGAAAGGACGTGAAGACATAACGCCAATGCTCAAGCCCACCAGTAACAACGATGGCGAACTCGGGATCCGACTGTAGCAGCCGAATCTTGGAGGTGATGAGACCACACCGGAGGCCCTCGCTTTCGGCAGCGAGGTAGATTCCATCAGCATCTGCTGTGACAAGACCGAGTGACACTTCATCACCTCACCGATTTCAACGGCTGTCGTTAATCGAGGCTAATGCGGCGTTGACCCGTGGCACGATCTTGCGGTGCCAAAGGCACAATGCAATAGGGTCCAACGCTACGCATCAGCGAGATGCCCTCTTTATGGCCGATCCGCTGCAACCGCTGGTATCTCATTGGAATAATTCCTTTTCGATTAGCTTCATGTTCTTATTAACGTAATACATATCTGGGTCGTGCTTTTTGGCCCTCACTCGTATGTCAAATTCAGGATTTTCGACGCTTTCTGGATTGAAAAGTATAAGACCGATACTAAAGACCATGCAAAGAGAATCAAGTCTGGCGATGTCGTCTTGGGGGGAGTTCAGGGGAATGACGAGATACACTTTGTGGCTGAATAGTCGATAAGAACAGGTTTGGCCAAAAGCCGTACTAAATTGATTGGCGTCTGTTTTTATTTCGGCAGAAACAATTTCAACAGGGCCTTGAATTATGTCGCTTCGTTTCGACTCATTCTTCCCCACGACATCTGGTGTTCCCCATTTGTCCTTAAATCTGTTTCCACCGAGGGGTATTGCTTTGGTGCAGTCTTCCAGTTCGTTAACAAGCCAGTCAGCAAACGGGCCGTAGAAATCTTCTTCTTTGACGACTAATTGCTCGTGATAGGCGCTAAGATCCTGATCAATACGTTTTGCTTCTATAAATACTTTAGGTTGGCCTCTAAGGATTAGAGCATAGTCAACCCGCTTGCCAGCGACAGAATATTCGGGTCTCACTTCATCCCGGTCACTGAAATCCCAACAGAGATGGCCAAGAAGCGGCAGTATGATAGTCTGCTTCGTGTCAGCTTCACTGTATTGCATCAAATTGGGCTGCTTCTTGATACGATCGATAAACTCTTCAAACTTGTCGGCCATAGCTTCTCCGTTGCTGTTTAACAATAATTATACACTCTGTATAAGGCCTACAGACCATCGACAAGTCTACGAACGCCCGCAGTTTCACGGTTGAGAAAAATTGCTCACAAGAAAACTTTTTTAATTTATTAATGATTTTCTATCGTTTAATTGGGAAAAAGTCAAGAAATTTCAATTCCCTTTTGTTGAGTCGAGGAGCCCGGGGGAATTTCACCCCCAGGCCCTCACAGATCCGGACGTGACAGTCTCCCGTCATCCGGCTCCTATCATCCGGTTGTCTTTTATAGCAACCTTGCCTTGCCTCCTGGCTCCTCCCATCACTGGTTGACCAAAAAGTAAGGACGGATGATCCAACCCCTTCGCTCCATTCCCATTACAGGAACTTCAACACTACTACGAGTTGGTCCGCCCCTGTTTTCCGCATCGGTACTCTCATTCTTGTGGTTTCCTCCACTTGAATTTCTCCCTTATCATCGGAACGACAGGTTCCCACGTTCAACACAAGAGCCTGAATCAGGTTCGCGCTACCTTTATGCCGGATTTCGCCCAAGCAGTAAACAGGTCCCCCTTGAACTTATCCTGGGGATCAGTAAGCCCCCCAGTTTTGACATCATCCAATTCATTTCGACACCTCAGAAATAGTTCGCTTGCGCTCGCCTCCCTGATCCTCACTTGACAGGGTCGTTGCCCTGCCTTTTCCTTAACGCTCACCACAATGGCTCTTGACCAATGCAGCTTAAGGTAGTTTGAAGCCAACCCCTGCAAGCCGACTTCGAGGGACCTCCTCTCATCTCTTGTGCGGCTTCGTGGCACACTTACTGATTGAAATATTTACTTTTTTCAAAATGGACACATCCAAGGAGTGTCAATGGAAAAATAATGGACTCCATTTCTCAAAGGAAATCGCCATGTTTATTGATTGTCATTATCACCATTTTGTAGCAGTTTCTGACGCCATGATAGAGGGGACCCTTTCCGAACCGGTTCGAGCAGGCTGGAACAAAAAGACCACATAACCTTCGACAAAATAAACAAAATCGGCGATAAAGTGGTCCTCACTATCAAAAATGACCAGATAGAAAAGAAGAAGTAGTTCTGAATGTGAGCCCTGGTTGGTAGTGCTGAAAGGCCTGCATGTTATGAGTGAGCGAGGCGAGCGACGGAGACCTCATCGGGTTGGTTATTAATAATGAAGCTATGGTTTCTTCTGCCAACTCAGGGTTGGGAACCAAGTTCCATAAGGGCGTTCTGTAATGACTTTGCCCCCAGGACAAAAAACAAAACACTCTCGGCAGCCAGGACATACTTTGATAGCTACATCTGGCATGTAAGCAACCTCACGTTCTACGCCTTTACCTATGAAGCCAATAGCATTGGCTTTCTTAATTTCTGCGCAGTAGCGGACGCATAAGCCACATAAACTACAACCTGTATTTACACTCGGGAACCGTGACTTTTCAAGGCCATATTTTCTAGCTAGACTCTCTATTGGTCCTGTAGGAGAGAGGGGCAAAAGGAGCTCTAAAATCATTCTACGAATCTTTATCACTCGTTTTGACTCAGTTTTTACCACCAAATTATTTTCTACCATGTAGACACAGGATGCTACTATCCTCGTTCTATTATTCCTACTTATTTCTACCACACACAGCCGGCATCCACCGTAAGGAGACAACCGCTCGTTGTAGCAAAGGGTAGGGATGTCGATTTCTGCCTTCCGAGCTGCCTGGAGAAGAGTCATTGACTCCTCTGCCTCAACAAGTTTACCATCTATTTCCAATTTTATTTTTGCCATATTTCCCTCACTTTCTCCGTATTACCTTGGTGCCATCAAGAGCCGACACCGGCGCTGGCTGACCCGAGAGTTTCACCACTGCTCCAAAGCGAGTAGGACAGACCTCAAGGCAAGTCCCACACTTAGTGCACTTCGCTTGGTCGATGACATGAACGGTATCCTTCCTGCCAATAATCGCCCCTGTCGGGCAGTTTCGGAAGCAGATAAGACAGGCCTTACATTTCTCAGGAAGGATGTAATAGGTTATAAGTTCTCGACAAACGCCAGCGGGACAACGCTTCTCACGGATATGTGCCTCATACTCATCTCTGAAATACTTGATGGTGCTCAACACTGGATTGGCAGCAGTAGTACCAAGAGCACAGAGGGAAGCGTCCTGCATTACCTCAGAGATCTCATGGAGAAGTTCAATGTCTCCTTCCTTGCCTTTGCTGTTACAGATGTTATTCAAGATGACGTGCATTTGTCTTAACCCCTCGCGGCAAGGAACGCATTTTCCACAGGATTGCTCGCAGAGGAAATTAACGAAGTATCTGGCAATATCCACCATGCAATTGTCCTCGTCCATGACAATCATTCCACCTGAGCCCAACATCGAGCCAACTTTGGCAATGTTATCAAAATCCACCGGCATATCTAACAGGCTCTCCGGAATACAGCCTCCTGAGGGCCCCCCTGTTTGAACGGCTTTAAACTTTTTGCCTTTGGGAATGCCACCACCAATGTTAAAGATAATTTCTCTAAATGTAGTACCCAACGGCACCTCAACTAGACCAGTATTCTTAACCTTACCAACTAAAGAAAAAATCTTTGTTCCCGGGTTCCCTGCGGAACCTATGCTCTTAAACCAGTCCACACCCTTATTTATAATGAGAGGCACGTTTGCCCAGGTCTCCACATTATTCAGGTTGCTCGGTCTCTCCCAGATGCCGCTTACCGCCGTGCGGACATACTTTGGTCTTGGCTCACCCACCCTTCCTTCTATCGCCGTCATTAATGCGCTTGATTCTCCCGATACGAAAGCACCAGGACCCCGATGTATATCGACATCAAAATTGAAACCTGAACCTAGAATGTTTTCACCTAGAAGTCCATATTCTCGTGCTTGCTCAATAGCAATAGCAACGTTTTGCACAGCTAGACGATATTCCTGGCGGACATAGACAAAGCCCTTATTGGAACCAATGACATAAGCGCCGATAATCAACCCTTCCAGCACACTGTGGGGGTTTCCTTCAAGCAAGCTTCGATTCATATAAGCCCCCGGATCGCCCTCATCGGCATTGACAATAACATATTTTGGCTCTCCGGGCGCATTACGGGTTGTTTCCCATTTTATCCCGGTCGGGAATCCGCCCCCACCCCTACCCCGCAGATTAGCATTCTTTATCATTTGCAGCACATTATCACGGCCAAGCTCAAACAGGGTCTTGACGAGAGCAGAATAACCCCCGAGGGCAACATAATCATCAATATTCTGAGGGCTAATAAGCCGGTTATTAGCAAGAAGTATACGACTCTGGTTCTTATAGAATGGTATCTCTGAGTCATAAGCTATACTTTGACCAGTCTTGTCATCCTTATAAAGTAAACGTTCGACCAGCTTATTCTTACCCAGAGTCTGGGAGATAATCTCGGGGATATCTTTGCTGCTCACGCCCAGATAACAGATCTCCTGGGGAAAGATAATCACTATTGATCCACGCTCGCAAAAACCATGGCATCCAGTGCGTCGAAAGCTAACTTTCTTCTTAAGCCCTTGTTTTTCAATCTCACGGACGAAGGTATCAGCCACATCTTCGGCACGGTAGGCCTGGCACCCCGTACCCGAGCAAATTGTCACACACGGGAGGCTAGGATCGCGCTTTGAAACAAGCTGCCGCCTGAACCTGTCCAGATCTGCGGGTGAACCTAATTTTCTCATAATTCTCTCCTCTTATCTACTTATAGCTAGCGACTATCTGTTTAAGTTGTTCTGTAGAGGGATCGCTATAGTAATCCATATCAACAGCTACCACTGGCCCCAAAGCGCAACAGCCCAAACAGTTTACTGTAAATAAACTAAACTTTTGCTCCTGGTCTGTCTCACCAGGCTTAATCCCAAGAAGATCCATCACTTTATCCAGAACTCGTGGCCCACTTCTTACCTGACAGGCAGTCCCAAGGCATACTTGCATCATATGTCGACCCCGAGGGATAAGACTAAATGCTTTGTAGAAGGTAACAATGTGGTAAATTTGGGACCAAGGAACCCCTAGCCTTTCGAAAACCCAAATCAGATCCGGTTTAGGAAGCCAGTGATTTTGTGCTTGAATGTCAAGAAGTATCTGGATTAAATTGCTTTTGTCACGCTGGTATTTATCCAGAATCTTTTCGACATTAATTAACTCCTGAACCATTTGCAAAATAGCTCCTTCCTTTTTCTTGATTTGTCTAAGAGCCTCCGCATGATGAACAGCTTCCATCTCGAGGTCTCTTAACTCAAGGTTCAAAGGTGGTTCGTTAAGACCAAGCGAATAATATTCAGCAAGAAGATCCAAACCTCTCAACAGAATCTCGCTTTTGCTCAGGGTGGAATTTTGCCGCAGCTGTGATAAGACGCGGCTTTGCTCTTCACTCAGTCTTACTCCTGCATACTTGGATTTCCTGTTCTCTCTTCTCATTTAGTACTCCTTATGTTTTACTGTTTAACAGATTTTAATATTACTACAGAAGAGAATCTATGTCAATAGGTTTAAAATGCTCCATATCTTAGCGGCGCATTGAACTTCCAAGGGTAGTCAGGCAATATTTGTCAGGAAGGTGCAACGACTATAACGAGGTCAGACTCCAGTTAAGGACGCGCACCGATGGGGGATTTGACTCAATAGACAGTATCAGCCTTCAGCGAATCGCAGTGCTCAACACTCATTTGTCTTGTTTGTATAACACAATCCAAAGAGAACAAGGATGGAAGCATCACCTTGAAAAATTTTTTATCTCTCAGAATGATGTCATAACCTGTTACAGCTTAGACATTCCTTCTACGGTATTCCGGGGACATAATACTAATTTTCTTGACATCGAGGTCTTATTGTCTTAATTGGAGTCGGACCATCTGAACGGATTGAATTAACGAGGAGATAATATAACGTGTTTCATGATCAATAAAATTTGTCATGGTATCATCCTTAAGATACTCAATACAATTAAAGAGTCTAGTCTGGCCGTACCCCATTTCCTTCTTGAGCAATAAAAATAAAAAAAGCATTGACACGGTGTAGCCTTATGGCTACAATTCACTATGCTTGAAATCCGTAAAACGGAAACTTATGCCCAATGGCTTGATAACCTTAAGGACATTCATGCCCGTGCGCGTGTAATGGTCAGGACCGAGCGCCTTGCAACGGGGAATCCGGGGGATGTCAGACCGGTGGGGGAAGGCGTTTCTGAATTACGAATCGATTATGGCCCTGGTTACCGGGTATATTTTACAATGCGTGGGCGCACAGTTGTAATTTTACTGGCTGGAGGGGACAAACGGACCCAGGACGCAGACATTAAAACTGCATTACGCCTCGCACGAAACTTATAGGAGCAAAAAATGAAAAAGACAAAGACCACTCGCTATGATGTCGCAGATCACCTCCGAACTCCAGAGGAAATGGCAGCCTATCTTGAGGCTTGCTTTGAGGAAGCTAACGGCGATGCCGCCTTCATTGCCAAGGCACTGGGCGATATTGCCCGCGCTAGGGGCATGGCGCAGGTCGCTCGTGATGCCGGCCTGTCCAGAGAAAGTCTTTATAAGGCTCTTTCAGGCGAGCGTAGTCCCGGTTTTGACACCATCCTCAAGGTTATGACGGCATTAGGGTTGAAGTTGCATGCCGAAGCCGCTCAAGGCTAATTCTGGTGTTATTGGAGGATCGGACCATCCTATGGGGTTGAAAGCTCGTGGGAATATATAAAAAATGATTCGTGCGAAATTGGATTTGGCACAGCATCCGTTTCAGGATGCTCAATACAATAAAAGGGGCTGGCCCTGGCCCGAGTCAAACTCAACCAATACCATGAAAAATGTTGACAAAATCATATCGATCATGCTATTGTAATACGGAAAATAATCGATGGGAGTTTTGGTATGCAAACAGTAACCGTATCACCAAAATATCAAGTCGTAATACCCAAAACAGTAAGGGATGCCCTGAATCTTCGTCCAGGTCAGAGAATGCAGGTTGTAGAATATGAGGGACGGATTGAGTTCATCCCGGAACGGGACTTCAAAGAACTCCGCGGATTCCTAAAAGGCATCAATACGGAGTTTAAACGGGAGAAAGACAGAGTATGAATATCGTCGATTCTTCCGGTTGGCTTGCTTATTTTGCGGATGAGCCTAATGCCAAACATTTCATATCCCCTTTGAGGGATGCGGCTTCGCTTATTGTCCCAACGGTAACGATCTATGAGGTTTTCAAAGTAGTCCTTCGGGAATCCAATGAGAATGATGCGCTCCAGGCAGCCATGGCTATGCAAAAAGGTACGGTTGTGGATCTAACGTCTTCTCTGGCGATTGCCGCTTCAAAGTTAAGTTTGGAGCATAATCTTCCAATGGCCGATGGAATTATTCTGGCAACAGCAAGGGAATTTAATGCCGTTCTCTGGACTCAGGATGCAGATTTTAAAAATATGTCGGGAGTAAAATATTTTCCGAAGAAAAACTAAAATAACAGCTCAAATTCTGCTTTATAATTTTTCTAATTTTGTGCGAAATCGGTCTGACACAGCATCAGCTCCAGGAAGCTCCCTCTTAACTTTCTGTTAGACAATAAAAAAGAAAGTCCTCTTGACAATATGCGCCATTGGCGTATAATGCGACTATGATATTTGTTGAAACTTCCATTTGTACAAAGGAAATTGAACCCCTGCTTTCGGATGATAGTTATCGGATGCTACAAACAGCTTTGATGCTACGACCGGATGCTGGAAGTTTAATCAGAGGGAGTGGAGGTTTACGAAAAATTCGCTGGAGTCTTCCTGGTACCGGAAAACGTGGGGCATTGCGGATCATTTACTATTGGAGCGCTCCTGACACAATATTTATGCTTTTCCCCTACAGAAAGGCCGAACAAGAAGATCTGACAAAAGAGCAGCTAAAGCTGCTCAGGAGAACGGTAAAGGAGATGTTATTATGAAAAAGGAACACTTTGATAAATTGCTGGCGAGTATAAAAGAAGCCGGCGAGATTAAGACAGGACATAGGAAGCCAAGTCGTATTTATGAAATAAAGCCTCCTGAAATCAAGAATGTGAGAGAGGGACTCAACGTTTCACAGAGTGAATTCGCTCTTATAATGGGAGTCAGTATTCGAACCTTGCAGAATTGGGAACAAGGCAGAAGGAAACCGGAAGGGCCTGCGAAAGCATTATTGCGCATTGCATCAAAGAATCCACGAGCTGTTCTTGAAGCCTTGCATGCGGAATAGTTTCGGCCTACCATTGATTTCACTCAATTAGGCTAATGAGGATCGGGCCATTCGAGGGGATTGAAGGCCCGGGGGAATATATATAAAATGATTCGTGCGAAATTGGATTTGGAACAGCATCAACATCCATGATAACCCAGAATCCGGGAATAACCTTTAGGGATTGTGATTAACGATGTCACCCTCTTACGATGTCATCATTATCGGTACCGGGCCGGCGGGGATATTTGCCGCCCTGGAGCTCATTAAGAATTCCCGTCTCAAAATCCTCATGATCGAGAAAGGCAGCGACATCAAGGACAGAAATTGTCCCATAAACGGGACATCCATTCCCTGTGTCCAGTGCGAACTCTGCAGTATCCTCTGCGGCTGGGGAGGGGCCGGGGCCTATAGCGATGGGAAACTCACCCTGACCTCGGAATTCGGGGGATGGTTAAAGGAGTATGTTTCCGAAGAAGCTTTGGCCGTTCTGATCGAATATGTGGATTCGGTTTACCGCTTTTTTGGGGCCGGGGGAGATATTCATGGGCAGGACAAAGACGCCCTGGTCCGTCTGAAGAGAAAAGCTGCCGGGTATAATCTGGAGCTTATTCCCGCATTGATACGGCATATCGGCACAGAAGTTTGCGGAGAAGTGCTGCGCAAAATTCGGGATGAGCTGGATGGTAAAGTCGATTTGATCTTCGATTCTCCGGTACAGCAGATCCGGACTGTCGATGGCTCTGTTTCCGGGGTTATGACGGAAGACGGGCGGACCTTTGATGCACGGCTTGTTGTCACCGCCGTTGGCCGGGAAGGATCAACCTGGCTTTCCGGAGAAGCCAAACGGCTGAACCTTTCGGTCCAGAAGAATCCGGTCGATATCGGGGTCAGGGTTGAACTTCCGGCAGCTATTCTGAAAAATTTAACCGACGTGGCCTATGAGGGAAAGTTCATCTATTTCTCAAAAAAATTTCAAGACAAAATCAGAACCTTTTGCATGAATCCCTATGGAGAGGTGGTCAAGGAATACAGCGAAGGCATATTCAGCGTCAACGGGCACAGCTACAAAAATAAAAAGACGGAAAATACGAACTTTGCCCTCCTGGTGAGTACCGATTTTACCAGACCCTTTAATGACCCTATATCCTATGGGAAATACATCGCCGGTTTAGCCAACCTGATTGGTGGTGGGGTCATCGTCCAACGCCTCGGAGATCTGAAGATGGGCAGACGGTCTACGCCGGAGAGGATAGCCGAGGGCTCCGTGCGCCCCACCCTGGAAGAGGCTACACCGGGAGACCTGAGCTTCGTGCTGCCCTACCGGCATCTGAGCAACCTTATGGAGATGCTCGAAGTGCTCGATAATGTGGCCCCTGGAGTGAACTCCGGTGATACGCTCCTGTATGGGGTAGAGGTCAAGTTCTATTCCATGAAACTCAAGCTTACCTCCGGCCTGGAAACGGAAGTTAAGAATCTTTTCGCCGTTGGGGACGGTGCAGGAGTAAGCCGCGGGTTGATCCAAGCCTCGATTTCAGGAGTCGTGGCAGCGCGTGAAGTTTTGAAAAGATTAGATTAGGGGTAATTCTTTGATATGCGGTATTCCAGGGATATAATACCGATATCCTTGACATCGAATTCTGATTATCTTAATTGGAGTCGGATCATACGAAGGGATTGAAAGGTCGGGGGAATATTTAAAAATAATTCGTGTGAAATCGGGTTTGGCACAGCATCAACTTCGGGAGGCTCACTGCTTATTTCGGAAGTTGCGAAGGCCTTCGGCGGCCGCAAGTAACGTCTCCATCTTTTTCGGAAAACAGGATCTAACCTTTGACCTTCCAAGTTCGGGGGTGCTGTAAAAGGCGCTCCCCGGCACTGTCGCCACTTTGGCCTCCTTGATCAACTGAAGGGCGAAAGCCGTATCATCGCTTACCCCCCAGTGACCCACATCAGTCATGATGTAATACGCCCCCTGAGGTTTAAAAGCCTTAAAGCCGGCACCGATAAGGGCCGAAAAGAGGAAATCCCGCTTTTTCGTATATTCCGCCGCCAGATGTTCGTAATACGATTCGCTGCTTTTCAAAGCCTGGGCTGCTGCCTCCTGAAGTGGATGAGGTGCTCCGACGGTAAGGAAATCATGAACCTTGCGGATGGACGCTGTAATGGCCGGGGAGGCGATAGCCCAGCCTACTCTCCATCCGGTGAGGCTGTAAGTTTTTGAGATGGAGTTGATGGTAACGGTCATCTCTTCCATGCCCGGCAAGGAAGCAATGCTGATGTGTTTTGCTCCGTCGTAGAGGATGTGTTCATAGATTTCATCGGTTACGGCAACCACTCCCCATTTCTGGCAGAGTCCGGCGATAAAGGTAAGCTCTTCCCGTGAGAACACCTTGCCGGTCGGGTTATTCGGGGTATTGATAACAATGGCCTTGGTCTTGTTCTTGAAGGCCTTCCCAAGTTCCGTTTCATCGAAATGCCAGTCAGGCTCATGCAGCGTAATAAACCTCGGAACAGCGTCACAGAGAATGGAATCCGGTCCGTAGTTTTCGTAAAAAGGTTCAAAAATAATCACCTCTTCGCCTGGATTAACGATGGCCAGGAGTGATGCAATCATGCCCTCCGTCGATCCGCAACAGACCGTGATTTCCTTTTCGGGGTCCACCTGAAGACCGTTGTATCGGAAAAATTTTTCCGCAATGGCGCGGCGCAAAGACGGCGTCCCCCAGGTAATCGAATATTGATTGAAATCTTCCCGGATGGCTCGAACGGCTGCCTCCTTGATCTCGGCAGGCGCGGGAAAATCGGGAAAACCCTGGGCCAGGTTAATACCCTGGTGAGCCAGACAGACCCTGGTCATTTCCCGTATCACCGATTCTGTGAAGCTGAGCGCTCTCTTCGAGCTGAAACCGTCCATTGTATTTCCTCCTTATGGGCATGATTGCCGGATCAAGTCGGCATTTTACCCATAGGCCAAGGCGCGAGTCAATGGAGAAAAAGATAGGATGATATCGGCCTAAGGGTTGAAATTACATGACGAGGCCACTTACAGTTGATTCTGTGACTAAATCGTTGTATTCTTGTCTCTGGTTCAGGGAAACCCTATTAGCAGGTTGCTGAAAAAACCCCATCTATCCCGCCAACGGCGGGACAGGCTTATTGCGACGTACTTCTATGTACGACTCATTCCTCGGGATTTCTTCGCGTCAAGGGCAACGCTCAGTCCCACCCCTTCGGGGCGGGTTCCCGGTTTCGGGCGCCTTGTATCTGAACCTTTTTGAGCAACCTGTAACAATGGGTTTTTCGGCAAACTATTAATTACCCATGGTGAAAAAAGGAGGCGTTATGAACATTTCTATTGAATATTGTGGTGCTTGAGACTATTTGCCTCAAGCTTCTCGGGTAGAAGCGGAATTGAAGGCCAATTATCCTGATTCAAAAATTAAATTGATCAGGGGCGGTGGCGGTATCTTCGATGTTAAATGGAACGGCAAGTTGATCTTCTCTAAAAAAAATATTGAAGTTCAACGATTTCCCAATGAAGGAGAAATCACCAAGTTGATCAAACAAGAGAAGGGCTAACTTTTAAAAGGAAGTCAAAGGGGACGGCCTGCATTAAGGGACCAATTAGCTGAGCCTAATGGAAATGAATAAATAAAAGGGGCTGGCCTGGCCCGACCTCATACCATTCAGAGGATGTTAACCGGCCGCCAGCCGCCATTTCTCATTGCATTGTTGACCGAGTAGGATCATGTCACTTGAAGTACTCATATCGACCTATGGATATGCTGCCATCACCATAGGCACTTTCTTTGAAGGTGAAACCATCCTTGTTTTGGCAGGTTTCGCTACCCACCAGGGCTATCTTAAGCTGCTATGGGTTGTGGTTTATGGATTCCTGGGGACCTTGTGCGGCGATCAGCTTTACTTCTATCTTGGTCGCATCAAGGGCACGACAGTTTTGGAAAAGCGACCCTATTGGAAATCCAGGTCCGCTTGGGTGTTTGATCTCATGCGCAGACATCAGTTGCTGATTCTCTTGGGATTTCGATTCCTCTATGGTTTTCGTACCATAACCCCTTTCTTACTCGGTGCAAGCCATATCTCACCTGTGCGCTTCCTTGTCTTGAATATTCTTGGGGCATTCCTTTGGGCCGTTTTAATTGCTGTTTGTGGATATCTGTTCGGCCATGTGGTAGAATTGTTCCTAGGCAAGCTTAAACGTTATGAGTCGTACCTGTTTCTTGCGCTGGCGGTAATAGGCGCAATTATTTGGAGCGTCCATTGGTTCAGAAGACATAAGGCGAGAGTGAAGACTAATCTAAAAAAATGATGTACACCGCTTACAGATAACCTCCGGCGTCTTTAGGGGTACTCTATGATGACAAAGATCATCCCAATTATTCTAGTTTCATTCTATCCCAAAGCGATTTTTATCAAATAAGATACGATAGGGGGAATGTAATATTTCTTTTATAAAAAATATTTTGCCACGGTTAGTATTAATCATGGCAGTTTTTGCCTTCTGGTATGGGTGCGCTCCTAAACAGGTTAAGGTTTATGAAACAGAAACAGGGACACGAAACGAGATCATTCGGCAGGCTTTTAATCTGCTCGGGAAGCCTTATAAAAACGGGGCAAAGGGGCCGGACGCCTTCGACTGCAGCGGCTTTATTTATTTTGTATATCAAAAAGTCGGCCTAACGCTCCCTGTCATGACGGAGGGGCAAATAAAGTCCGGCTCCGGCCTATCCGGCGATATGGTTCAACCCGGCGATCTTGTATTTTTTAAAATAAAAAATGATCTCCATGCTGGAATAATGATCAACAAAAAGGATTTTATTCACGCCTCAAAGTCAAGGGGTGTTGCTGTAGATGATATTAATGCGAGCTATTGGCGGAAAAGCCTTATTGGTTTTAGAAGTATCCTGTAGTCCTGTTCGGGATGTCTTTGCTTGCTTTTGGGCTATTTTATTCCCCGATAAAATCCACAAACTTCTAACCGCCCCGTTGGACAGTAGGGCGATCAGTTAGGGCAGCCCTTAATCTTCTTTTTTATTTAAAAGGCAAAAAAACTACGGAATCCTTGAGTCCATTTTCACTTATCGCCCCCTGCGGAATGAACGGTGAAAATACCCATAAAATAAGGGGCACTCAATAATATAGCAGCTGCGCAGAAGGCCATAAAACCTTCCAGGATAGCGGTGGCCAGCCATCCCGTGCGTTCGGCGCGTTCCGGTTGTTTTGCCACTTATTTAATTATTCCCTGCTCCTTAAACCTGACAATGTCTTCCGGTCTGAAACCGTATTCAAGCAATACCTCTTCGGTGTGCTGCCCTAACTCCGGGGCCGGCATTCGGTAGCTGGCAGGGGTCTCGCTCATATTGACCGGGCTGGCCAGATTGTGAACCTGGCCGTGCCTGGGATGTTCATAGCTTATGAAACAGCCCGTAGCCTGGGCCTGTGGGTCGTTGGCGGCTTCCTTTACGCTCTGAATGGGCGCGAAGGGCATCCCTTCCAGAACCGGCACCCATTCAGCGTACGTCTTGGTCATAAAGGTCTCCCCGATGGTCTGCCGCAAGGCCAGATTGTAAGGCGCCCTGCCATCTTCCGTCTGATACCTCGAGTCATTAGCCAGGTCTTCCCTCCCGATGGCCAAGCAGAATCTTTTCCAGTAACGGTCCGGCTGAAGCGACAAAAAAAGAAAGAAACGTCCGTCTTTCGTTACGTAAACAGCCGCTAAAGGATTGATCGCCTTACCGGCATAGAAAAGGCCGATCTGCAGGTTGGCTAGCTGAGCCTGGTCAATCATGCCTTGGGGCGGGTTTTCCCGCCAGTCGGCAAAATCAAGCCCGGTGTTCAGCGCCCCGGCGATGTCGTAAGATAGCTGATATAGTCCCGCATGCAAGAGGGATACATTGATTTCCTGGCCTTTTCCCGTCCGTTCCCGCACATAGAGGGCCGTCATGACACCGTGGGCCAGGGCCAAACCCGCCAGGTTGTCCCCAAAGCCTGCTCGAAATCCCATGACCGGTACGCCCGGTAGCGAGAAGGCATAGGCTATTCCCGACCGCTCCCAGTAGGCGGTCATATCATAAGCTGGGGAGTCTTTATCAGGGCCCTTGGTTCCGTAGCCGGACAGATATCCGCCAATGATGCGGGGATTTATAGCCTTGATATCTTCGTAGGAAAGTCGAAAGCGTTCCAGTTCGTATCCCCGCAGATTGGTCAGGAACACGTCCGCCTTGGAAAGCAGCTTGTCGAGCACGTTGCGTCCGCTCTCCTCGGCAATATTGAGCGCAAGGCTTCTCTTGTTGCGGTTGTAAACCTCCCACATATAGTTGAATTCCGATGGTGCGCCGTTCATAGCCTTTACCTGACTGTCCTGATACCTGCGCCAAGAGTCTCCAGCGAGATTTTCTATATGGATGACATCCGCTCCGAAATCGGCCAGATGACGGGCACACATGGGAACGGCCGCTACTTGTGATAGATCAACAACCTTGATTCCTTCCAATGCCAAAGTCATTCAAATGACCTCCTTAATTATTTATTAAAAAATTGAAGCTCTCTGAAACAAGGTACAGGGAATCTTCTAAGTAAGGTAAAGATTTATTGTTTAAAGTTTGCTCGCTGATCCACTTAGCTAGCTGCGGGGAATGGGCTCGCTATATTTAGAATGAAGAAAAAACAGATGAGCAATTTTACTGGTTCTCCCTCGTCTTGTCAAATGAGTGGTCTTTCATCCTCCGAGACTTTCATAATATTCCTTCTTTCCTGCAGTTCATTCAAAAAACTTTGAGCGGCCAAGGAAAGATAGCGGTTTTTCTTGTAGATCACCCCCATCCTGATTTGACGGTTTGGGCGAAAATCCCTTATTTTTATGGCCGACAGCAGGCCGGCCTGGACCTCTTTTCGAATAGAGATTTCCGGGACAATGGATATCCCGGACTTGATCATGACTAAGTTTTTAATCACCTCTATAGAGCTGAGCTCCATGGAAATGGGCAGTTTCACCCCGGCCGACAGACAGGCTTGATCCAAAATCCGCCGGGAAGAACAATGGTCATCCAAAAGAAGGCAGATATGCTTTTCCAAATCTTTTAAATAGACCTGCTTTCGATTGGCCAGCGGATGGTCCGGATGGCAGATTACCACATCGAATCTGGAAAACAAAGGGATCACCTCAAGCCCCGGCTTTAAAAAGGCCAGGGTGGCGATACCGAGATCCACCTCATTGTTCATAACCTTTTCTATGGTCTGAAGCGATGTTGAGTTGCGCACGACAACCTCAATCCCCGGATAATGGTCCTTATAGGTTTGCAGAATCCCTGGAAGCAGGTAACAGGCCGTTGTGTCCGAAGTGGAAATGGAAAGTCTTCCCCGCTCCATCTTTTCCAGATCGAGCAATTCCTGTTGGGCTTCTTCCAAAAGACTGCGAATCTTTTCGACATAATCTAAAAATATTTTTCCGGCTTCGGTCAGTTCGATGCTTTTAGTGGTCCGGTGAAACAATCGAAGGCCGATGGTCTTTTCCAGACGGGCAATCTGGATGCTGACCGCTGACTGGGTCCGGAAGATCTTTTCTGCTGCGGATGAAAAACTGCCTGTGGTGGCCACGGCATAAAAGGCGTTGATTTGCTCAAAGGTCAGGTCCATTTATTCGTTTTCCTAATAAATAATATAATAATTATTAATTTGACAAATTATAGCCGCCTCATTATTTTCTGTCAATATCAAAAAGCTTATCTTAGAGATCATAGCAAAAGCACTTGTAAAAAGTCATCGAAAGGAGCGGCACAATAAATAGGCATAGATGCCAGGCGCGCCAAACGTGAGGAAAAAGGCGTACCAAGAAGCAGGCCGCAATAAACCTGGCACGGCGAAGGACAGGGCAGGGTGCAGCGCAGTCCCGCGAAGCCCGGGACAGAAGGACTTTTTACGAAACTGTCACGATATGCTTCCTAAAGGAATATTAATAGATCTGGATGATACGATCATTTCCTACTCTTCGGTAGCTGAACCGACCTGGAGAAAGGTCTGTGTCGATTTTGCCGGTCAAATAGATTCCGTAACCCCGAACCAACTTTTCCAGGAGATCCAAAAAGTAAGCAGGTGGTACTGGTCAGACAGAGAACGCCATAAAACCGGCCGCCGAGATCTCAACAGTGCCCGAAGGTTGATAGTCCTACAGGCCTTTAGGGGATTAGGTATAAACGATCTTTCCTTGGCCCGGGAAATTGCCGATGCCTTTTCCGTCCAAAGAGAGGAAGCGATTTATCTCTTTGAAAAGGCCGAGGAGACCCTTGACTATTTGACTGGCCAAAATATTTTTTTAGCCTTGATGACCAACGGCGAAGCCCGAAAACAAAGAAATAAGGTTAAGCGCTTTAATCTGGAAAGGTTTTTTAAGAGCATTCTTATTGAGGGAGAAATGGGATATGGAAAGCCTGAGGAAGAGGTTTACCGGCGGGCGATGAGCGAGTTGGAACTTGGTCCGGATGAAGTCTGGGCTGTGGGGGACAATCTAGAATTTGATGTGGGGGCCCCGCAAAAACTGGGTATTTTTAGCATCTGGAATGATTTTTCAAGACAAGGGCTTCCCACTTCAGCGAACATCATCCCGGACAGGATTATCCATGACCTATCTGAACTCGTGGAATAGAGTATATTTGCTTAGGCAGGATAAGGAAGAAGATTTGTGAAATAACTGGTACTCCCCGAATATACATTTCGTGAGACAGGCGATCCTGTTTATTTCCGTAAGGCAATAGACCGCGTCGCCACGACGTCAAGACCGGGCTCTCCAAGTAGGTCTTTGATCAGCACTTGTCCTATCTCAATAGGCGCGTGTACGCGACCCAATCTGTGGATTTCTCGCGCGGCCTCTAATACCTTGTTCTTATGAACCGGGATACTTGTTTTTACCGGGAGGCGGTCCCATTGGCCGTTGGAGATAGCCACCGTGGTGCTCAACCCTCGCTCAGGCTCGGTGAATTCCTGTTGGGCGTACTTCGCGCCTCTCTGACACTGATTGCCCGATACCTCGATGATTTTTTTGCCCTCGTGTTCCAACCGCAGCGGACAACCCATGGGACAGCGGATGCAAGTGAACTCCGCGGTTTCAATCATCGATACCTCCAACGTCAGGGCCCTCCGCCGGAACGATATCGATCCGCAAGGCTTCTCCGTGAAACTCCTCAAGAATATCCGGTTTGAGCTTGAGCATAATCATCTCGGCCGGCACCACAAAACGGAGTTTTTTCTCCATGAGATTTCCCACTCGAAGGATGCACGGCTTCATCGCCTTTTTGCACCGCATATAAAGGGTATGCTCTCGTTCGGGGCTGAGGGTATGAGGGACACAGTAACGGACATTGTCTCCGGCGACCAGTTGAATATTATCCCGAGGTCTTCGGATACCCTGCGCCCATTCGCCTGAAAACTGCCCGGCCAAAAGCGATTCCTGAGTCACGTAATCAACTATATCGTGTACATGTAGCACGTTACCGCAGGCGAATACTCCCGGCATGCTAGTCTCAAGCGTGCTCGACACTTTCGGACCGTTTGTTATCTCGTCAAGGTGAATGCCCAGACTGAGCGAAAGCTCGTTCTCCGGGATAAGCCCAACGGACATCATGAGCGTATCGCAGGGCACGTCCCAGCTTCGATCCGTATAGGGAACAAACTTTTCATCGACCGGAGCCACAGTTACATGCTCGACTCGATCGCGGCCGTGGATTTTGGTCACCGTAGTCGAAAGGTGAAGCGGGATGCCGAAATCGTTTAAGCATTGGACCACGTTTCGAGTGAGCCCGTTTGAGTAAGGCATGATTTCGAAGACGCCCGCTACCTCACAGCCCTCTAAAATAAGCCGTCGCGCCATGATGAGACCGATATCGCCGGACCCGAGGATAACGATTCGCTTGCCCGGCAAATAGCCGAGCCTATTGACGAACTTTTGGGCCGAGCCGGCGGTAATCACCCCTGCCGGGCGTGAACCGGGTATGCGGATGGAACCTCTGGTACGTTCGCGGCAGCCCATGGACAAGACCACGGAACGGGTCTCCACGGTTACCAGCCCCCGCTCTTCGCTCATCACTCGGACACTCTTGGTGCCGTCCGAATCGATACCTATCCCGGACACATAGCAACTGCAACCGATGTCCACATCATGCTCTAGAACCCTGGATAGAAACCTCTCGGCATACTCCGGACCCGTGAGTTCCTCTTTGAAGTAATGCAGACCAAAACCCGAATGGATACATTGATTGAGAATTCCGCCGGCCTCCGGCTCTCTATCTAAAATCAGAATCCGCTGGGCACCCGAGTCTCTCGCGCCGAAAGCCGCGCCCATTCCAGCCGGCCCTCCGCCAACGACTACGACATCGTATCGCTCACGAATGCGGTCTAACATTTATTCCTTCTCCTCGGGATGCTGCGGTCCCGACATCTCGGTAACGATCCAGGAATCACCGCCCCTTTTTGTCACCTGGTGCATAGGTATCATCAATCGTCTGGACAGGATATCCATGCATCGTGTGGTGCAGAAACCGCCCTGACAGCGTCCCATGCCCGCCCGAGTGCGGAACTTGATTCCGTCCAACGTTCTGGCACCATGGTCGACCGCCTGATTGATCTCGGCCTCGGTCACCAACTCGCACCGGCAAACTACCCTAGCGAAGTGGCGGTCTCTGGCGATGGCCTCGGCTTGTTCCTCGACGCTCATGGCGGCAAACCTCGAAAGTCCGGACTCCCGTGGTTTGAAGTCCTGACGCTCGTTGAGCTCGAGGCCGCGGTCCCGAAGCAGGTCGCGGACGTATTCGGCGATAGCGGGCGCGCTGGTCAACCCCGGCGACTGGATGCCGGCTACATTGATAAAACCGTCAAATCCTGCCGGCCCAATCACAAAATCGTTCGTGTTGGCCACCGCTCTCAAGCCCGCAAACTCGGTAATCGTATCGCGCGCGGTAATGCTCGGGCAGATTTGTCTGATAGCCGAAAAGACCTGCTCGGCCCCCTTATCAGTGGTTGATAGGTCAAACCGGTCGTCCGTATCCTCGGCCGTGGGACCGACCATGATGGTGCCGTCGTAGGTCGGGATGATCAGAATGCCCTTGGTATTCTTGCTCGGGACGGGGAAGATGATCCGGCGTACAAGGCCGTGAAGCCGCTTGTCCAGCATATATTCTTCGCCCTTTCGAGGACGAATGGAAAATCCCTTGGCATCAGCCATGGCCGCGATTTGATCCGCGAATACCCCGGCGCAGTTGAGCACGTACTTCGCCGTCACCGCTTGGTTGGGCGTCTGCAGCCGGAGCACCCTATCGAGACACTCGATTCCGGTAACCGGACTGTTCACCAAAAGCTGTACCCCGTTTACCCGCGCATTTTCCATGAGCGCGTACACGAACTCATAGGGATTGATGACTGCGGCGGAAGGCGCGTGCAGCGCGGCCGCCAATTTATGGGAGAGGTTGGGCTCTTCTTTAAGAAGGCGTTCGCGGTCCCATATCTCAAGCCCTGGAACGCCCTTGGCTTTACCCTGCTCTTCGAGCTGTTTCAAAATCGGAATTTCGGACTCGTCCTTGGCCACCAGGAGCTCTCCAGAGCGCCGAAACCCGAATTGGAGGTCGTGGGCCAATTCGTCGAACAGAGCGTTTCCTCTAACCACCAGTTGGCCCTTTAAGGTCGCGGGGCTGTCGTGATGTCCGGCGTGAATAATACCGCTATTGGTTTTGCTCGTGCCGAACCCCACCTCTTCGTGCAACTCCAACAGCACCACGCGCAAATGGAAACGAGACAGCTCTCGAGCGATGGAACAACCGACAACACCGCCGCCGATAATGGCAACGTCGAACAGAGTGTTTTTAGTCATATCGCGATCCCGATGGGAGAGTACCCACAAAAATGGGTCCGGACAAGGATATCATGAATCAAGCAATTCAAGAGCGACTTGGCTAGCGCCTTTTTAGGGCGAGAGATATTATCATTCACCGAAGGTCTCGATAAAAATTGCTTACTGCCATCGTGCTTCATCTGTCATTTCGACCGCTTTTTGATAAGAAATTCCTTTTTGATGCTAAAATTATAAAACAAGGGGAAAAAACCGTCAAGGAGAAAAGCAGAGCGGAAAGCAAGGGGACAGAGGGGGTCGGCATGAGGCACAGGAACGCTTATTCCATTAAGCTATTTTGTTTGGATATCGGATTAGGGCCGCTTTCCTTTTCTTCTTAGCCTTCTCTCTTCGCCACACTCCAACGGTTCCCCCCGCCTTAAGATCGGGAAACATCTGTTACAGGAGATACAGGCGGCCGAACGGGTATCTCCCTTCAGCCAGCGGGAAATCAGGTGCGGCTCGCGGATAAACGGGCGGCACAGGGAGACCATATCCGCATCGTTACTGGTGATAATATCCTCAGCCATTTGAAAACTGCGAATGCCGCTCACCACCGCCACCGGCACCTTCACCGCTTTTTTAACCGCCGCCGCATTCTCTCGGAAAATGACCTTATCCAGTTTACCCTTGGTAAGTACCGCCGATCCTGCACCCACCCCGATGCTGACTTCGATGCTGTCGATCCCCGCCTTCTCCATTTGCCCGCAAGTCGCCAGCCCCTCGGATAAAGGCATCCCCCCTTTATAGTCATCCCGGGCACCAAACTTAATCATCAACGGAAAATCATCCCCCACGGTTTTCCGAATTCTACGGATAATTTCAATATGAAATCGACGCCGTTTTCCAGGGCTTCCACCCCAGCGGTCTGTCCTTCGGTTGTAAATCGGCGAGACGAGCTGGCTCATCAGGTAGCCGTGGGCGCCGTGCAACTGGACGGCATCAAACCCGGCTTCCCTTACCCTAATTGCCGCTTTGGCAAAATCATCGATTATCTTTGTGATCTCTTCATCGGTCATCTCATGGTGTGGGCGTTTTAATTCCGGCATTTTTGACACCGCAAGCAGGTTATAGCCTCTCTGGACCAGATAACGGGAATTGATTCCTGCATGGACAATCTGCATGGCGATTTTACTTTTACCGGCCTGGTGAACGGCTTTGACCAGTCGTTTCCATCCGGGGATGAGACTGTCGCTGTAAATGCCGTACTGGCCAGGGTTGGCCTGCCCCAGCGGGTGAGAAACAAAGGCGTATCCGGTGACAATGAGGCCGATATCTCCCCGGCCCAGCTCTTGATATCTTTTGAAGGAATCATCCGTCACTCCACCGTCTTCATCCGCTGAGCCGTCCCAGGTCGCTGAACGCATCACTCGGTTTTTTAATTCTAAATTATTTATCTTTATCGGTTCAAATACTTTCGAGTCCATTTTTATTTCCCTTCTAAGAAATTCCTGGGTCCAACAACACAGAGCTGGTTGATCTTAGCCTCCGACACACCCATCTCCTTCAACCAGGGGAAGACCACATTCGTTAGGTAGAGATAGCGGTGGGGATTTAAGACCTCGTACTGTTCTGTCGTCATTCCGGCGGGCAGAACATAAGACAGGATACAATCATGGGAAGGGCAGAGCCTGTCGATATAACCGTCATCAATCAGCGCCTTCAATGTCTTTGTGCGTGACCTGGGGCTGACCATGCGCCCCGGATAACGGTCCAGGCCCAGGTAACACCCCTGTTTCAAAATCCACTCCAGATATTCCACATCCGTTGTGTCGTTGCAGTGGTCGACCTTGACGTTCTTGAGGTTGACCCCTTCATCCTTGAGAATATTGATCTGCTCTTTAGCGACCTGCCCCGGATGATAGGAATGAATAACGATAGGTACACCGGTTTTAAGATGCGCCTTGGCCACCGCCCGAAGGGCCATCTCCTGCGGCGGAGTCACACCGCCGACATCGCTGGCCGATTTCAGCACGCCCGGTTTGATACCCGAGTCCCCGATCCCTTTGTCAATCTCACGCACAAACGATTCCGCCATCTGGGCAGCGGTGACGCTGCCCATGATCCCGCTGACGAAACGTGGGACATCCAGCCACCAGCCTGTGCAGGCAATGATATTGACGCCGCTTTGTTTGGATGCTTCCTTGATAAAGTTGATATCCCGGCCGAGATCGAGCGTGGTCATATCCACCACCGTATTTACCCCGCCGGCCTTGGCCCGTTTCAATTTGGCCACGACATATTCCAGAACATTCGGCACGAGTATGTCCGGGTATTCGGTGACGGCATTAGGAAAGGCGCAGAGCAGGTGTTCGTGCATCAGGGTGAATCCCAGGTCTCCGGTATCTATTGGTCCAAGAACAGTATTGACTTTAGCCATAAATAAATAACCCCTTTCTATGAAATTAGCAGGTTGCTGAAACTGGGTCCCGCCCCGAAGGGGTGGGAGTGAGACAGGATGTGGGTCGAACAAAAAGGCCTATCTGTCTCGTCATTATCTTATCATAACCTTTCCCGGGGGCTTGGTCAAAAAAAAATTGTAGATCATCATTTTCTGTTTTTCTTCCTTTTTCCCTTGAGGCTTCTGTTAACATATCGAAAGTACCGCTTATTACCCGACCAATAAAGCCAGATAAAAAAAATTTGACATACTCAAGGATCTCATAATAGTCTTAGACCAATTCAAGAAGGATCGGACTATGAGCGAAATTATTGTGGGGACTACCAGCGGAAAAGTCCGCGGGGCGATGGAACAGGATATCCTGTCTTTTAAGGGGATACCCTACGGCGCACCTACCGGCGGCAAGCGCCGATTCAAGGCGCCGCTGCCGGCTACACCATGGGCGGGTGTGCGGGATACCACATCCTTCGGACCGATTTGCCCACAGTTCGGAAGATTGGTAAATCCGCCGCAGAACGATGGCCTGGGAGAAAACCAGATATTTTCTGTGAGTGAAGATTGTTTAGTCCTGAATGTTTGGACGCCGGCTGCAGGCGACGGCGGAAAACGACCGGTAATGGTTTGGCTCCACGGAGGGGGTTTTGCCAGCGGAGCCGGTTCCGAGTCGCTCTATCATGGTACAGCCCTGGCCAAAGGGAATGATGTGGTTGTGGTTACCATTAACCACCGGCTGAACGCTTTTGGTTATTTATATCTGGCAGAAATCGCCGGGGAAGAGTTCGCTGCCTCAGGGATGGCCGGGATGCTGGATATCGTACTGGCCCTTCAGTGGGTCAGAGACAATATCGCCGCCTTTGGTGGCGACCCTCAGAATGTGACCATATTCGGAGAGTCCGGCGGTGGCAGGAAGGTCAGCCTGTTGATGACCATGCCCTCGGCCAAAGGCCTGTTCCATCGGGCCATCATCCAGAGCAGCCCGGGGTTGCGTGGGCGGGATCCCAAGGTGGCCACCGAATTGGCCGAGCGTTTACTGGCCCTATTAGGCATCAAGACTGACGAGATAAAAAAAATGCAGGAACTGCCGGCCCAGCAAGTGTTGAATGCCGTACTCAAGTTGCCTGCACCAGCAGGTGCTTCTAAAATAATCAGTGAAATCGCCGGTCCGATATTGCTGTTGGCCCCTGTTAGGGACGGTCTTTATCTACCTGCCCATCCCTTCGATCCTGTGGTCTCGCCGTCCCTTAACGACGTTCCGCTCATTATCGGCTCAAACCGGGATGAAGCGGCCTTGTTCGTGGCTATAGACCCCAGACGTCGCCGCCTTACCGAACAGGAACTGCGCGAACGGCTGACCGCGGCCTTTGGTGAAAAGGCAGACCACCTCATTGCCACCTATCAGAAAACGCGGCCCAAAGCCACCCCCTGGGATCTGTATGTCGGCATCTTGAGCGAGGATCGAAGGTTGGGATGCATCCGGCTGGCGGAAAACAAACTGGCCGCCGGCACAGCCCCGGTCTTTATGTACCTATTCCGATGGGAATCCGATTATAAGGGCTATCTTTTCAATGCCTGCCATGCCCTGGAAATTCCATTCGTGTTTGATAATGTGGACGTCTTACCGCTGACCGGTTCAAAACCGGACCGGAATGAACTGGCTGCGATTATGAGCCGTAGCTGGGCGGCCTTTGCCCGCCAGGGAGACCCCAACTATCCGGGAATGCCGAATTGGCCGGCCTATTCCCTTAAAGACCGGGCGACTATGATATTTGATACGCCCTGTTATGTAGAAAACGATCCGGCCCGCGAAGAGCTTGATGCCTGGAAGGGGATGGAAGTGATTCCCTGATCTTTGCTTGAACCAGACAAGGAATCGACAATCGTAAAATTTTTAAAGGGTTGGAAGAGCCAGGTCTTATTTCGTTCGACGGGTGTAAATAGTTTTGTGGCGGTCGCATGATGCCATAAGGCAGGATGTGCATTCCCCGGACAATTCCTGTGGATCTATCGGTTCAAGTAAGACCTCGAATCCCAGTTCTTTATATTCTTCCACCGCCTCGGACAACCGCGGCTCGTCGGTGGTGAATTGTTTAATCCAGCCTTCGGCTGTTAATTGATCCTGTCGGTTCATAAAAATTCCTGTGGCCCAGGGTGCACGGCTTTCCTTAAATACTTTGTTTTTCTCCGAACTCTAAACTCCAAACTTTATTACCACGAATGGGCGATGGCCCCTGCCTTACAGGCCCCCACACAAGTCAGAGGAGGGCGATCCGAAACCGGTTTGCACGGGCCGCAGGCATATTTGATTTTTTTTCGATCCGATTCCTTTATGGCTACAACCGGTATTTCCCGGAAAGGGTCATTGGGGTCCTCGTCCCGAACCTCAAAGATGTCTGCCGGACAGGCCGGGACACAGTCTCCGCAACCATTGCATTTATCCGTATCGATACTGATAAAAAAATCTCCGGAACCGTCCTTGTATCCGAAATTGGCAATCATAATAAACCCTGGGTGTAAGGTCCAAGGTTCAAGGTATGAGGTGTAAGGTCAAAAGGAAACCTTTGGATCAGTTCCTTAACAGACCTTCCCTTATACTTTGCACCAGATGACCGGCTTATGGTTACGATTTAAGGTGTAAGATTTTACCTTGGACCTCAAACCTTGCGCCTTACACCTTTTCTTTATTATTTTTCCTTTTCCACCAACTCCCTGGCGAACAGGGCGGCCCCGACCGCACCGGCGATCTGGGTATCATATTTTGGCGTCAGGGCCTTGATCTTCAATTCCTTTTCCAGCCTTAAAACCACCCCGATATTTTTAGCAATCCCTCCGGTGATGGCAAAGTCCGGCTCCACACCGATCCGTTGCAGCAGGGTGACTACCCGATGGGCCATGGCCGAACTGTAAGCGGCAATGACCTTCTCCTTGGGCCAACCTTCTCTCAATAATCCCGAGGCCTCGGACTTGGCAAAAACCACACAGGTACTGCTCACCGGGGTAGGTTCTTCTTCCACTTTCAAGGAAAGTTCTCCGATCTCATTGACCGAAACTCCCAACAGATCGGCAAAGACCTCCATGCCCCGGCCGGTCCCGGCTGCACATTTATCGTTCATTAAAAAATTGGTCACCTTTCCCTTTTCATCGATGCGAATGGCCTTGCAATCCTGTCCTCCCATATCCAAAACCGTGCGTACAGTCGGGCCATACATAAAATTGGCTCCCCGGCCATGACAGGCAATCTCGGTGATGGCCCGCTGGGAAAAAGGGACGTTAACCCGGCCGTAGCCGGTACCGACGGTATATTGGATTTTTTCCAAGGTCAGCCCGGTTCCTTCCATTGCCCAGTTCATGGCCTTAATGGCGCTGTTGGGACTGTCCGAACCGGTCCTCATATTGCTGTAGGCATATAACTGCCCGTCGGTCATAATAACAGCCTGAGAACTTACCGAGCCGACATCTACTCCGGCAGTTATGGCCTTGGCCGATTTCCAATCTTTATCCAGTGCAGTCCATCGGGATTCCGTCCATCTCCAAAATTCTTCAGCCATACATCATTCTCTCGTGCCTTTTAAGATTAGTTCGGAGTTCTGAGAAAAACCATCATTCGACCCTTCTGCATTCGAACTAATTACTCTGAACTCTGAACTCCTAACCCTATACTTACTTGCCTGCGGCGATTAAGGCCGCCCCCAGGGCACTTACAAATTCTGGATTCTCCGGAATGAGGATTTCCGTTTCCAACTCCCTTTTCAGGGACTCCAAAAATCCCACATTCCTGGCCAGACCTCCAATGAGCATAATCTCCTTTTGCATACCCACTCTTCGGACCATGGAAACGATCCGATCGGCTATGGCGTCATGCACCGCCCTGGCCATGTCCGCTTTGGGGGTTTTGGCATGAACTAAAGACACCAACTCCGATTCGGCAAAAACAGCACACTGGGCATTCATATTCACAGCCTGGGTGGCTTTTAAAGATAAAGGACCCAGTTCTTCCAGGGTAACCTCCAGGGCCCGGGCCATGGCCTCGGTAAAGGCCCCGCTACCGGCGGCACATTTTTCATTGATGGCAAAATCAACTACCTTGCCGGAGCCGTTGATTTTTATCGCCCGGGCTTCCTCGGCCCCGACATCGATTACGGTTCTGACTTGGCTATTTAAAAAGAATGCCCCCTTGGCCCCGGCGGACACTTCGGTGGTCTGGTCATGGGCCATATCAGCCGCTTTTCGGCCGGCCCCGGTGGCCACGATCCGGTCAATCTGGTTTATCTGTAACCTGGCCTTGGGCAACACTTCCTCCCAGGCCTTTTTTAAAGATTCCCGAACATCAAATCCGGCCATAACCAGAGTCTGCCCTATAATGTCATCATTTTTTAAAATGACAATCTTAACAGTCTTGGCACCAATATCTAACCCTGCCGTAATCATCCTCTATCCTCCTGGAAGTTGAAAAGAGTATGGGACAAGAAAAAGACAGGGTCAAGGAGAAAAAAGGGTCTTGGAAAAAGGCCAGGAAACAACAGGGGAAGTGAAGGTTCATTAATCGAGAATGCAGTTCGAAGATACGGATCTCTTCAACTTGTATTATGGACTCCTGCCGGAACAGGCGAATCCTTATTCTTAAGGATCAAAAAATTAGTATGATGTTCCCGGATTACTAGTTTTCCACATAATTGGTAGTTCCACACCCCTGGTGGCATGACGGTTTAATACGAAAAAAAGCTTGACTTTTCCTGATTGTGGTATTATTTTTACCACATGGTAATAGAAATACCACACTTTTTAAAACAATTAAAACAATTTGGGGCTAACCAAAAAGGAGGAGAAAAATGTTTGGTGAATTTATTAAAAAGAGGAGGATTGATAGGGGATTAGGCCTTAGAGAATTTTGCAAACAAACAGAAATGGATGCCAGCAATTGGAGCAAGGTTGAACGCGGAGTACTATCACCTCCGCAGGATGATGAAAAGTTAAGAAATATAGCTCAGGCGCTGGGTATTAAATTCGGATCGAAACAATGGAAAGAAATGAAAGATTTGGCCAACATCGATGCGGGGATAATTCCGGCCGATATTTTATCGGACAGACAGGTATTAGATTCTCTGCCCATGTTTTTTCGAACTATCCGAAGTGAGAAACCTACGCCCGAAGAATTGGATAAATTAATCAATAAAATCCGAAAGGAGGGCTGATTTTGGATTACTCTGAATTCAGTTGTCGTTGGATTGATAAAAAAGAAATTTGGAAATTGGCGGATGATGTCCGGCAAAAGTATTGGTCTGAGGCTTCCTTGCCCGTTAATACTGAAAAAATCGTTGAGTTCAGATTGAAGCTTAATATCGAACCTAAGCATAATCTGTTTACTGAAATTGATATGGACGCCTATTTGAAGAGAGATTTGAAGGGTATCGTTGTCGATTACGATTTTTATTTAAACGAAAAATTTTCTAATCGTATGCGATTTTCTTTTGCCCATGAACTGGGACATTTTTTCCTACATAAATATATTTTTTCTTCATTCGATTTTGAATCACCGGAAGAATGGAGAGACTTTATTCTAAACGTACCGGAAAAGGAATATAGCGGTTTTGAATGGCAGGCCAATGAATTTGCCGGACGCTTATTAGTTCCATATCCGGAATTGACAACTGAATTTGATAAGGTTTTGAAGATCATCGAAGAAATTAAATTAAGCCAATATTTGGAAAATGATCCCGATGCCGTACTATCCCGAATTTCCCCCACTCTATGTAAGCCATTTGGGGTTTCGACATTGGTTATTGAGACAAGGGTTAGGCGGGAAGGGCTTTGGCCTCCAAAATGATTAGATCATCTTTCTCCTTGCATCTAAATGCGTACGGCACACGTTTTTCCCTTACCTTTTGAGCTATCAGCTATGAGCTATGACCTGCAAGGTTCTGAGCCTGACCCGATCCAATTTTGTCTTTGGAAAATTAAATAGGTAAGGGGTACCCCGACTTCAAATCCTTATTATAGGTATCTTCCATTGTTCAACCAAGTGTCTTAATTCCTCAATCCTCCCACCCGGATCAGAATGGATGAAGCAAACTTCATCAGATAATGCTGCTACCAGGAGGTTGCGCTGGTGGGCCAGTTCAACGGTGAACCGGCGCTGCCCTACAGGAAAGGGGGAGAGAATCAACAGCTGACCCTCTGCCAGCCCTTCCTTCCATTCGGCAGGCAGACGCATCTTCTCCAATGAGCGAGCAAGGCAGATGATGATTGGTTGCTGTCCCCGCAGAAGAATTCGAAGACACTCCTTTTCTATCGGGGAATGAAAGCCGCTTATCACGGCTTTTGGACTGTCCCGCAGGCTACGGGCAAAGTCAAAGGCCTTAAGAATCTTCTGACCGGGGCATTTGATCGAACAGAAAAGGGCCAATTTGGTCTTTTCAAGCAAGTCGAGATTGCCGATAAAATAAAGATTTTTCGGGGCATTATCCTGAAGTCGCTTCGACAAAAAAAGTGGATATTCAAAGGCATTTTTAGAAATGGTCTTAAGCATCTATTTTTCCCAAAAAGTGTTGACTTTCCCCGAAATAGTAATATTCTGTAATCGCAGGTATGCGCGGGAGTTAACTCAGGTCGGTCGAAAGGCCGGCAGCCCCAAGCGGGTGGGATCCTGAGTCCCGGGACCTGCATTTTTTACTATCTATTTTGTCCTTTTAATTTACTTGACAATCGTCAAACATAAAGTTAAAGTTTTTACCAAGACGGGTAAATCCTGGTATGTGCTCAGGGTGCTTCCTCCCATAGGTTGGATAAGAGCCCTGGGATAATAGACATATCAGGGACCGTCTTTTTTATTTTAGGTACTCGTCTTCAAAAGCAATCTTTTTTCTGAATACCTTATACCATCCTCGGTCATTCCATTCATATTTTCGATATAACCCCCAACAGAAAAGGTCGACCGCCTGCAACCCTGGATTACTATGTGAAGATTCATGGGTAATATAAAGAGGAATCTTTAAAGGCAATAACCCTTCCAGGTGGTTGGCGACATATTGATTAAAATCTCGTATCTCTTCATTATTCTTAGATCGGTCAATGACTAGGTTAACTGCAGAACCCGGGTTACTCAAATCTACTTTTTCCAATATAAAACGAGCTAAAAAATTATAAAGCTTCTTTTTGCCCGGTCTCGTTTGCAGCCTATCATAAACGCGTTTTTTGTTGAGGATAATACAATAAATACTCCACCCTGAGAGCGGAAGATTACGGTAAAAATATTCTTTAATTTTTTGATTTGTTCCCGTCCCTTTCAACTCTTGACAAAATATTTTACCCCTCTTCCGGTTTATTTTGTTTTTTAGGGTACGACGGACGGCCTTTCTGAATCCGTCACTTGCTTTGGGGTTGTCACTGATAAGCAGTGTTATAACAAATTTTTTCGAGGTTCGGGGTTTATCGAAATCAAAGCCCAAGTCCCCTGATTCATCCAGGTAGATAATCATTTGTTGTTTTGCCTTTTTTTTGACTCCCGGTTTTCCTCTGAATGACGACTTATTGCAAATCCATCAATCTTATCTGGTGAGAAACCGCAGCTTATTCATCTCCCTCCTCTTGCCCAGCCTCCCGACCCATGCGGTATTTGATGTCGTAGTTGATGATGAAGTCCAGTTCCTCCTCGGTA
This sequence comes from uncultured delta proteobacterium, assembly GCA_963802945.1. Classification (GTDB taxonomy): domain Bacteria; phylum Desulfobacterota; class RBG-13-43-22; order RBG-13-43-22; family RBG-13-43-22; genus RBG-13-43-22. The sequence goes on along the minus strand of CAWDKY010000015.1, from coordinate 49,726 downwards.
AAGCCATAGTGCCGCGCTAGGACCTGGTCTATTAAGTCGATGATGGGCTTAGAGAAACGTGGATAGAATTCTTGATAAATGATATTTCCAGTAAGTTGAGAAGTTTTCTCCTTCATTACGCTCTTCTCTACGTAATCCTCTATGAGATTATGGCAACAGAGCACAAGCTCTTCCAAGTTGTTGCGGGTAAACGAGTCTAAGTTAATAGGGAATTCGTTAAGATCGCTCGGGTTCAAGTCACGGCAGTTCGTTGTCAAAATAAAATACCAGTAAAAAAGTGAACTACTCAATAGGGAAATGGCAGCATCCCGGAATTTCTCAGAAGTTAAGTAAAGATAATTCTCTCGGCTGGAAATCGATGGGTTGCTATTAAGAATAAATTTCGGCTGAAAGTTTGTGAAGATTTTCCAATATCTGCCACCGCCAATTCGGTAGAACACGCGGTGATTTGATGTCCTCAGTAAGTGTCTTCCGAGTATACCCCCGTTTGAAACCATCTTTATAAGGATTGATCGTTCAAGCACATCCATGAATTTTGGGATAACGTATGCCTTTAATTTTGTCTCGACGTAAGAGTAAGACACCCGCTCGAACAACACTGGTCGCTCATCAGTTGCCCATTTTGTGAAGCCGGTTGTAAACAGTTTACATTGCTCTTGGCTCCTGGTTCGAGCCAACACAATCGTCAACAAAACTTCAGCACCTACGAAAAGCTTGCTTGGCCGTTCGGCGTAATTACTTAACCAAGCCGAGTATGCGATAGAAGAAATGTGGTCTTGGAGAGTCCTCATCCGTTTTGTACAAACAACACTAATCGGAACAATGAACCCAAAACTTCCACGTTTATTGATAAGGGTTAGACTGCGTTCTGAAATAAACGCATAGAGATTGGCCGACTCCTCAGTCTCGTAGTTAGAAACAGAATATGTACCTCTGACTTTACTGTATTCCACATACGGGGGATTACCGATAATAACATCGAAACCGCCGTTTTGCACAATCCCATAGAACTCTACGAACCAATGAAAAGGCTGGTGGGAATTTACCCACTTGGAATAGTCAACTTTCTTTTTGAAATCCACCCCATATTCTTTTGCAAGATAACGATTAAGTTCATCCTCCAGAGTCTTTAGCCACTCCCGCAAATCCTGCTTGGCCTCCACGAACTCCTTGGCGTTCATACCTTGTTCCGTCTGCATTTTTCGGAATAGTTGGAAAGCCCGGTCGGTGTCCTCGGCTTGTTCCTGAATTCGGGGCAATTCCAGCTTCTTTACCCAGTCGCCTTCCATGGATTTCTTAACCTCTTCCAGTGTGGCGTACCCTACAAGAGTATTTCCGGCCCGGATATTAAAATCGATATCCGGTAATGGCTCTATGCCAAGATTCTCTTTGGTGGGGTCTGGTTCAACCTGCGCAGCCAGTTTGAGGAAAAGACGCAGTTGGCAGATCTCCACGGCTTCTTCTATAATATCCACACCAAAAAGATTGTTGAGGATGATGTTCTTAAAAATAAAATATTGGCGATTAGGATGTCCGGCCACGCGCTCCAGCACTTTGCGGAAGTCGGAAAATTTTTCCGGCCGGTGCTTCAGGCCGGAATGGAGGAGGTCGGCAACGAAAGATTCCATGCGGTCGAGGCAGGCTTCGTAAAGCGGTTCAAGGATATTGAGTGCGGCGAACAGGAATGCGCCGGACCCGCATGTTGGGTCGAGAATCGTCACCTTCTCAATTGAATGCCAGAAGGCCCGGAGCAGTTCCGGCCCTTCACAATTTTCGATCACATCCTGGGCGAATTGGCGAATATCCAGGTTTAGAGTGATAAAATCGTTGATATCGTGAACTTCACCGGAGACCAGTTTTTCCCGTACTTCTTCATAGCGTTGCCTTCGGGCTACGACCTCCCGCCATATTTCGGTGGGTAAACCGTATTCGCCTGGAGCGGGTCTGTTCCACACTTTGCGGCGGTCAATAAGATTCGGTTTGGAGGCGTCCAGGCCTTCGGCTATTTCCAGCGGAAGCGGTTTGTCTGCACCGTGGCGTACAGCCGGATAGATATATCGATCGGGGTTCTCCTGAAGCAGATCCCAGACCGTCGGCCCGTTAGGGTTTTCAAAGGCCACTTTACATTCCTTGTGGGCGGAGTCAAACAAAAATGGGATTACGGTATTCTTGCTAATGTATTCGGTTATGTCTTCCTTGGTGTAATAAGCCCCCATCTGTTTCTGGTTGATGTATTTCTCAAAGATATATCCGAGAACATCGGGATTGATCTCATTGTCGGCACGCAATGGGCGCTCGTCCAGGTGCCACTGGTATTGATCAAAGTAGTCAAAGATTTTTTCAAAGGCCTGGTCAGGAATTTGAATTTCCTTACCGTAACGCTCGGGCTTTTCCATCTCGTGGACGTCGAACATGCCGCCGTTCAGGTAGGGGATGCGGCCAAGGAGTTTTTCCAAATCAGGGGCACGCTTCTTTCCGCCCAACCCTTCGTAAAAAAGTCGGAGCAGAAAGTAACGGTAAAAGGAATAGAATTTATCCCGGCCGTATTCGGTCTGCATCCTCTTAAGACGGTTCCGCAGATATTGGGGGTCACCGTCCAAGAAGCCTTTTCGCTGGATGAAATAAACGAACATCAGCCGGTTGAGCATAACCGAGGCATACCATTCGCGATCAGTTACTTCCCCGATGCCCTCGATGAACTTAAGGAAGGCTTTTCGTTGGGAATCGAATTCTTTATAGAACTTCTTGGTAACCCGCTCGACATCAAAGGCAATCCGGACACGACCGGCAATTTGGGTTACCGATATCCCGACTTCTTCTTCCTCCAGGGAAACAAAAAGAATCTGAAGCTTTTGAAGCAAAGAATCTCCCGGTTGGCCTCTGGTGTATTCATGGGTGCGGGCGCTCAAGGGTCGTCCCGGCTGGCGACGTACCCACATCCAGGATTGGCGGGAGTGATCGCCGGTAACGAAGATGATAAGGTGTTCGAAACTGGTCTGGGCTAGAATACGATCAAGCTTGATTCTTGTAGCGTGGTCAGGCAGACGGCCATCGGGACTTTCACACAACCAGGCGGTAAACCCTTTTTTCTCGGCAATGGCCGAAAAGGTGTAGTCGTGGTTACCGGAACTAAGCGAAAGTTTTTGGCGACAGGGTTCCCAGCCGAGTCCCTCTACAAAAAGCATGGAAAGATTGTCGGTTTGGAGAAATGATCGGGCTTGGGAGAAGTCGAAGGGCACAGGTTATCCCTCCCGTATTCCAAGAGAACAAATAATCTGAGGTTCGCGGGTCTCGACATCATGCTTGGGGATGCAGAGCCGGTCTTCTTCAAAGAGCCTTAAGACGAGTTCGACAAGCTTTTCATTGCTAATACCGGAGCGCAGTTCCCGGTTAAGCAGGTCCCGGGCAGTCTCGGTAAGGGGCTGGTCATAGATGGCATCTATGGCCAGATGCAGCTCCCTGATATCAAAGAGAGTGTCCTTTACCTGCTCCGCGTAGTCCTTGAGTTTTTCATAAACACGACGTCGAGCGCTGGAGGGTCGCCCAAGTTGGCCACCGGTGGCTGCTTGTTCGGTTTGGATGCCCATCACAGCCTTTCGAACAAGCGTGTGATGCTTGTCCAGACGGGATAACGCCGGAGTGGAGGGTTCACAAGCGGCAGCCCGCAGGATCTCATGTTGGGATTCCGTGACAATACGGCCTTCCTCATCCACCCAGGCCAATGCATCGTTACCATCTGCCGTGCGTACATAGACCATGACACCGGATGGAGGTGAGGCCCCAGGCATAGCGATAAATCTTGTTGTGGTGGCTGACCAGGATTTGGTTGAAAAGACGACATTAGGCAGATCGGGAATGCTTTTCTTGAGCGAAGGATCCGCGTCTATGGCATTCCTCCAGATTTGATAAGCGAAAGAGGCCAGGTCCACTTCGTCATCCTCGATGTCGTCGAGTATCCCAGATTTCTCGGTAAAAAGGTCGTGGATTAGATCGTCATGATGTTCATCCTCGAAGAAAGTTTCATCGGTGCCGACCACTTCGGCGTTTTCCTGCAGACGCCGGCGTACGCGTGAGCGCAAACGAATGATCCTCTCGACGCCGTCAGCAGGCATAAAAGAATAACAAAGTATCTGCTCGGCCTTCTGGCCGATCCGGTCCACACGACCGGCGCGCTGAATAAGGCGAATAATGGCCCAGGGGAGATCGTAGTTGACAACAATTGCCCCATCCTGCAGGTTCTGGCCTTCACTGAGGACGTCGGTGGCGATAAGAACCCGGAGTTCATGAGATGGGGAGACCTTTTCCCCGGCCTGGTTGCTCTCGGGACTGAAACGGCGAGCGAAGCCGGAAGGGTCTTCGGTATCTCCGGTGACACCGGCGAGTTGTTTTATGCCGCGATCATGCAATTGTTCGTTCAGATATCGGACCGTGTCGGCAAATTGAGAAAAAACCAATACCTTCTGCTCTGGATGGTTTTTAGTAATGAGCTTCTGTAGCTCTATAAGTTTTTGGTCCTTGTCGGGCAACCATTCTCCGGCAATTTGAAGAATGGTGAAGAGGGATTCGGCGTCCTGCCGGAGGTTTCTGGCCAAATCATTAATAAACAAGTCAGGACGGAGCCAATCGAACAAACGCCCCTGGGTCCGGCTGAGGAATTGGTAGGCATTGGCGGCTTCCTTAGCAAAATCTTCGAGACTTTTGGCCTGAGTACCGGATGTGGAATTGGCCTCTTCATTTTCGTCCTCAAAAAGCCTACCGATGGTCTGGGAATCGTGGTCGGCATCATCGGTGCGAGTGTCAAACAAGATCGAATCCTGAGTGCCGATTGGCAACGGCAAACCGTTTTCCAGGGCATGGAGATAAATAAAATTACGAAGGATGTGGCGCCGGATGGAAAGTAAAAAAGCATAGCCCCCGCTTTCCAGCCTTTTAAAGAGATTTGTCCGGCAAAACCCGATAAGCCGTTTTCCAGCCCGTGAAAGATTCTTCATGACCTCGGCCTCATTGGATGTCGGAGGTTGATCCGGCGTGGGCTTCAAGTAGTTGGCCAGCCCATAACGAGGCAAGTGAAGCTGCCGGATAATGTCCACCACCGAATCGGAGTAGAGCCTGGCATATTGGTCCTCCGGATCGTTATCCCGGATGGGGAAGGTCAGTGTTTTTGGTTGGCGCTTAGGAAAATAAAAACGGGTACCGCCTTCAAGGATAAGAAAACGACGGTCCGCAGACTGTTTGCCGCGGCCGCATTGCGGGCATCTATCCTGCATGGCCGGCAACACGGTAGTACAATCGGGACACTCGGTGTAAGCATAGTTGCGTTCCACAAAACTGCGGGTGCGTCGGACCATGAAGAGGCGCATCAGTTCGCGCCAGTCGTCGGCGTGCTCACTTTTCTCGAAGGCGGCAAGGGCGTTTACCGGGCACTGATGCCGACGGGTGAACTCGTCAATTCGGCCGTCGCAATCGCGGCGCAGGTATTCTTCCGGCCTGATACCGACGTTGTCTTCCGGATTGAGAAAGAGGCGGAGTTGATTGGCCAGATCTAAATAGGCCTTATTATAGGGTGTTGCCGAAATCAGAATGCAGCGACTGGTGTTGCGGGAGATATAGTCGCGGATGACCGCCCAACGACGGCCTTCACGGTTTCGGAGGTTGTGGCTTTCATCAATAATGACAATGCGGTAGCGGCGTAGCTCAGGCAGAACGGACTGGGTTTGAGCGATGGAGACGACTTTGGCAATCAGTTGGTAGCGGTGGGCATAATCTTCTCACATGCTGACCAGGTTCTTAGGACAGACAATAAGTGATTCGAGCGAATGAGGTGGATCTTGAAAAACCCGCGCGAGCGCGGTGGCCATCAGAGTCTTTCCAAGGCCGACTACGTCCCCGAGAATGACCCCGCCTCGTTTTTCCAAATGCCGTGCGGCAATGCGGACGGCAGCGGACTGGAACTCCAACAATGTGCCACGCAAATCTGGAGGAATAGTGAACTCCGAAAGCCCGGCCCGTGCCTCTTCGGCCAGATGATAGGCCATCTTGATATAGATCCAGTAGGGAGGCGGAGAATCAGGTCGAGCCCAGCTTTCTTCAATGACCTGGATAAGTTCCTTGGTGATGTCCACACACCAATGGTCATTCCATCGATCCTCAAACCAAGCTGTAAGCTTTTGAGCAGCGTCATGATCAAGGACGTCCACATTGAGTTCACCTTGATGGGAAAGTCCGGCAAGGGTCAAGTTACTTGAACCCAGATAACCCACAATGGGATTGATCGGGTCAGAGCGAAAACATAGATAAAGTTTAGCATGAAGCGGATGGCGAAGGAAAAGCTTGACAACCACTTTGCCCGCCCTCAATTGTGAGGCCAATCGGCGCAAGCCGACCTCATCTTCATCGGTGGGTGCACCAAAAGTGAGCTGATCGGTAAATTCCTTGGCCAGAGTGCGCTTGAGCCGAATCACATACTGGTTACTGAGCTGTTCCTCTCTAGGCAGCAGGCTGTAGGCTTGGCGCAGGTCGTCTTTTGGTAAACGTTGCATTCCTACCAGAAGGCGACATTGGTGGCCTGTCCCCCCCGGCCATTGTTCGACAAGGCCGTCAATAGCCTTCCAACCCCGTAGGTTAAAATAGCCGACACAGAAGTCAGAACGGTCGGTGATTTCTAATGTCTGCCGCAGAGCAGGGAGGAGCAATTGGTCGATGTTATCAAATATGCGGGGCATTCTAATTTCCTTGTTTTGATGGATTCAATTTCAATCTCTTACATATTCATCTTTTTATCATACACATTAGAACAAAAACCCCATCTCGTTTTTCAAAAAATGGGGTCTTGGTGGGTTGCTTCATAAACCAGCCTTCCGAGTTTGGGTTTGGCAGCTTTAAGAAACCTGATTTCGAATCTGAAAGTACAGAAAAATTCAAGAAAAGTCAATATTAAAGGGTGGTTAAAATTCCATGAAGTGGGGGATTAAAATGTATGGTGTGGGGGGACCGGGAAGCAGAAGAACCTCATGATCTCATTTTTCTTTGCTCTTTCTGACTATCATTCTTTTTTCTTTAGGAATAGGAGGTGGGACAGGCTGTCCGGAAATCTTCTGCAACGCACCAAATCGTGGGGGCAGGCTTCAAGGCAAGTTCCGCATTTTATGCATTTCTCTTGGTCAATGACATGGACCTGGTTCTTTTCGCCTTCAATCGCCTCCACAGGGCATTTCCTAAGGCAAATCATACAGGCCTGGCACTTTTCAGGATCAATATAATATGAAGGCACTTCACGGAATAAACTGTCTATCTCATCCATGGTGAAAAGTTTGTCATATTCTTCCATATTCTGAAGAGGTGTCCCCAGCTTCTCATTTTTCACCATCTTAATGTAGGGGACCAGCCTGGTAACTTCTTTAAGTCTGGACTTTAATTTTTCTTTGTCTAGGCCTTCACCTTGGCCGAGCGGTCCTAATTCTTTTACCTTCTTGCTAAAATCATTTACAACTTCGGCAAAAAGGAGCCCTTCACCGGAAGACATAAATGCGATCCTTAATCTTTCCGGGTTCAGCCCCAGGTGTTCCAATAATTTTTTGCTCAGAAGCACCATGTTTAGTGCATGGTAATTTCCATGGGTGATATAATTACATTCATTAAGCCTGCAGCCACCAATAAACACCCCATCCATTCCATTTGAGAAAGCACGGAGTACAAATGACAGGTCGACTCTACCGGAACACATGACACGAATAAGCCTGATTTCAGTTGTATATTGCAGTCTGGAAACTCCAGCCAGGTCAGCAGCACCGTAGGCTCACCAGTGGCATACAAAGCCTAATATTCTTGGTTTAAATTTAAGTCCTGTATTCATGCTTTCTCACCTCCCTTCCCTCATAATCACATCTTTATTAAACTCCCCAGCTGAAAACAGCGGGCTATTATTCGTCATGCCGGACCTGATCCGGCATCCAGTTTGTTTCTCTGGATTCCGGCTTTCGCCGGAATGACAGACTCGTGGCTAGCCGCTCGAAATGAACTCGTAGCGATTCCATGATTCTATCCCTCCGGAACCGCCGCATCAATTTGGCTCAGGAACTCTTCATCAGTAAAGTGCGCCAGTGTTATAGCCCCTGTTGGACACTTGGTATTACAGAGACCGTCTCCTTTACAGATAACAGGATTAACTAAAGCCTTTTTACCCTGTCTGGTCTCACGAAACTCTATGGCCCCATAGGTACAGGCCGAGATACATTGCCCACACCCTATACATTTTTTCTCATCCACTTCGCAAACTGATCCGGAAGCGGTGATTGTATCATGGAAGAGAAGGGTTAACACCCGGCCTGCAGCTCCATAAGCCTGATTAATCGTTTCCGACATCAGCTTGGGATAATGAGCCATTCCACAGAGGTAAACGCCATCCGTAGCAAACTCAACAGGTTTTAATTTGGCATGAGCTTCTTTGAAAAAAATATCCGGACTCAAAGGTACCTTGAATAATCCGGCTACCTCTTTGGTTGCTGCGGAGGGAATAACAGCAGCAGCCAAAACAATGATATCAGCCTCTATGGCCAGCTTTTTGCCTAAAATATAATCCGGCAAGGTGACCCTTAGAATGGTTTGGTCACCCTCCTTAACGGCCTCCACCTGTGGTTTATCCTCCGGCTCATAACGGATGAACTTGACGTCTTTCTCTGCCGCCTCCCGGTAATAATCCTCTTTGAATCCATAGGTTCTCATATCCCTAAAGAGGATGTAGATATCCATCGTGGGATTTATCTCTTTTAGTTTCAAAGCGTTCTTGATGGACTCACTGCAGCATATCCGGCTGCAATAATTTCTGTCCTCATTTCTACAGCCTACGCATTGGATCATTACCAGACTTTCAGCCTTGATTACCCTTTCTTCTCTTTTGGTGATTCTCTCCTCCAACTCCAGGTGGGTCATTACCCGGTCATCTTCTCCATAAAGGTATTCGGTGGTTTTATATACATCAGCACCTATAGCGATGACGGCTGCACCATGTTTTATTTCTGTGACTCCTCTGTCTGATTTTACCTTGGTGACGAAATTCCCTACATAACCGGTAGCCTCTGTGATGACGGCATCAGCATAGACATATATTGAAGGGTGCTGATAAACCTTGCTTATAACATTGCGCAGATAGGCTTGAACATTCAACCCTTCCAGGGTGTAATGGATTCTTCTGGCCGTTCCCCCCAGGTCCGACTCCTTTTCCACCAGGTGAACCTCATGTCCCTGATTGGCTATGGAGAGAGCACAAGTCATGCCGGCCAGGCCTCCTCCGACCACTAAGGCCACCTTGTTGACCGGCAGATCAAATTCCTGCAAGGGCTCCAAATGGCAAGCTCGGGCTGCCGACATCCGGATTATATCCTTGGCCTTTTGGGTGGCCTCTTCCTTTTCTCTGGGGTGGACCCAGGAACAATGTTCTCGAATATTCGCCATCTCGTAGTAATATTGATTAATACCCGCCTCTCGAAGCGTGTCCCGGAATAACGGCTCAAGGGTCCTGGGGGAGCAGGCAGCGACAATGACGCGGTTGAGCCCTTTTTCCTTGATCATATCTGTTATTTCTTTGGCAGAATTAGTGGCGCATGAAAACAGTTGTTCCTGAGCATAGACCACGTGGGGTAAGGTTAAGGCATATTCCACTTGGGAAGGAACATTGACTATCCTTCCGATATTGGCCCCACAATGACAGACAAAGACTCCTATCCTTGGCTCCTCTTTGGAGACATCCCTTTCCGGCGGATAGATTCTTTCTTTGGAAAGCTTTCCTCGCCGAAAGGAAAGGAGTTCACCGCATTGGGAGCCGGCTCCGCTGGCACTGAAAACCGACTCGGGAATATCCATAGGACCCTGGAAGGCCCCGCTTACAAAGACCCCAGGCCTGGTGGTCTCCATAGGATTGACAGGAGTAGTTTTACAGAATCCGTGATGGTTGAGCTCGATGCCGAATTTCTTTGCCAGATCTTTCACATCAGCAGGAGGATTCAATCCAACGGATAACACCACCAAATCAAATTCTTCCTCTTTAACTCCATCTTTGGGTGTAGAATATCGTATGGTTACATTCTTGGTTTCCGGGTTCTCTTTTGCGATGGATACGTAGCTTCTGAGAAATCGAACACCGCGGAAGTTTCTCGGCCCTTTCGTAGAATCGCTCGAAATCTTTGCCATAGGAACGAATGTCGTTATGAAATACGGTACACTCAGCCTCTGCGTCATGTTCTTTGGTCAAAATCACCTGTTTCTGGGTATAGGTACAGCACACGGCTGAACAATAGCTGTTATTGCCCGGGGTAACCTGCCTGGAACCGACGCATTGAATCCAGGCTATTTTATGGGGATGCTTCTTGTCGGAAGCACGCAGTATCTCACCTTCGTATGGCCCGGTGGCGCATAACAGCCGTTCATAGTCCATACTGGTTACCACATTTGCAAATTGTCCGTATCTATATTCCTGTCTCTTATTAGGATCAAACGGCTCAAGGCCGGAAGACAGAAGGATCGCCCCTACGTTGATTTCTACCTTCTCCGGCCTTTGATTGAAATCTATGGCCTTATTCGTACAAACTGCCGTGCAAATAGTACATTTCTTTTCTTTAAGGTTAAGGCAGTTTTCATCTATATAAGTGACCAAGGGAATGGCCTGAGCGAAATAGACATGTATGGCTTTATTCTTCGATATTTCCTGATTAAATGGATCAGGATACTTGACGGGACAATACTCTACACAGGTAGTACAACCCCTGCACTTGCTCTCTATAATGTATCGGGGCTTTTTAATCAGGTTGACCGTGAAGTTTCCTTCTTCCCCTGATACACGGTCAACTTCAGTATAGGTCAGGACCTCTATGTTGGGATGCCGGCCGACCTCGACCAGTTTGGGTGCCAGTATTCACATGGAGCAGTCGTTGGTGGGAAAGGTCTTGTCCAGCTGGGCCATATGGCCGCCAATGGACGGCGCTTTGTCGACCAGGTAAACCTTAAAACCCGCCGTGCCAAGATCAAGCGCAGCTTGAATACCGCTGATCCCTCCACCGACAACCATAACATCACCAAAATTGACTGCCCGTCAACTTTTTATAAAGCTGTTCAATTTGTTCTTTGTCCACTTTTATCCGCCTTTATTAGATTTGATGGATACGTAAAAAGTCCCTCTGGCCGTCACCCCGGCGAATCCCGGATCAAGTCTCGGGCAGGTCGCCGGGTCCAGAAGCAGTAGAATTCCCTGGATTCCCGTTTTCACGGGAATGACAGAAAAAGCTGAAACTTGACTTTTATAGAATCATCAGGTTTTTGGTTCTCTAAATTGCTTCCTGGATAATTTCGGTGATGTCTTTAACCTCTATCTTTTCGGTAACATTCAGGGTTAACCGGCTATCCTCAAAATTGGCGATGCAATAGGGGCAGGCAGTAACCAGCACCTCGGCCCCGACCCCGATAGCTTGTTCTAATCTGAGGTCGGAGAATCTTTCACCCTTCGGAGTTTCCATCCAGATTCTGCCTCCTCCTCCTCCGCAACAGAGACTCTCTTGGCGCGAATCAGGCATCTCATTCAGTTCTAAACCGGGTATCTTCTTTAAGACCTCTCGGGGCTCGTCATATAGGCCGTTATGTCGGCCCAGGTAACATGGGTCATGATAAGTCACTTTTTTTCCATACTCCTTGGTGAGCGCAAGCCTTCCCTCATTCATAAGCTCGAATAAATATTGGGAGATATGAACCACTTCAAAGTTCACCCTAAATTCCGGATACTCGTTTTTGAAGGTATGGTAGCAATGAGGGGAAGAAACCAGGATCTTCTTCACCCCATGATCGATAAAGGTTTTGATGTTTTCCCTGGCTAAGCGTTTGAATAATTCCTCATCGCCTGTCTTGCGGATGCTTTCTCCACAGCAATTTTCCTTTTCGCCCAGTATCCCGAAATTAATCCCGGCCAGGTTGAGGATGTTGGCTGTGGCTTTGGCTACCTTTTTTAATCTTGGGTCATAGCTTAAATAGCAGCCGGGGAAATACAAAATTTCCATCCCCTCGGTGAACGGTTTTACCGAAAGACCTTCTGCCCAATTTGCCCTATTTTTTCGCTCTTCACCAAAGGGATTACCTTCGCCAAGGAGGCTTGCACTCACGATGCGGACAGGACGGACAGAATGAGGAAAAACCCCATACTCGGTAGCAATCCGGCGCAAGGATACCCCGGATTCTATTTGTTTTACCTCCCTGGGGCACAGCTGGGGGCATCTTCCGCAGGTCGTACAACGCCATAGGTCTTCACTTTCTATCTCCGTTAAACCGAAGGTCGCCTCTCGGACTATCTTGCGCATACTAAAGGTTCTAACCCTGTTCCAGGGACAAACCGTATCGCATAATCCGCATTGATAGCATAATTTGAAGGCATCTCCTCCGTTCGCTTTGATGGTATCAATGATTTCTTTATAGGGAACTACAGTCTCCACGGTCTTTCTTTCTAATTCTGAGAATTTATATCTAAGTTTTTAAAAACCCGGGATCAATCGCTTCAAAGGGGGTTATACTGGATACTGGTTTATGGATTCTGGATAAAAACAATACAGGATTTGGTTATGATTGACGACTTGGTAAAAAGTAGTCACCCCGGTGAAAACCGGGGTCCAGACTTTTTTAAGTAGGTAAAATTCCTGGATTCCGACTTTCGTCGGAATGACGAAAATGGGCTTTCGTCAACTTTTAACGAATTTATCATAATTAATCCAGTATCCAGCATCCAGCATCTTTTTAATATATTGAGTCCGTCTCAAATTTTGAAGGATCGAGTTTAAAAAACCTAATTTTAAATATCTTTAGTTAAGCCCTTCTTTGAGAGTGACATTCGGACTAAGGTATCCATTATCTTGTCTAATCCATAAGTGTTTGCCAAGGATTCCAATCCTAACTCCAGATCCTCCTGCTTCTCTTCTTCTTTAATTTCCTCTTCCCTTTCTTCGTAAGTCAGGGCATCATTAATGCACCACTGAACACACAAGGGCTTTTCTTGCGGCGGATCATCTTCACACATATCGCATTTGAGAGGAAGACCGGAATCGGGTTCTTTGAAAACATCTCTGGATGGGCAGGAAGCCCTGCAAAAGGCGCACTCCTCGTAGGCCTTTCCGTCAATCACATATTGGTCTCTGCCCATACATTCGGCTGCGGCATACTCACCCGCATGTACAGGAACGTATATGTCTTTTAGCGGATCATGATTCACCCGGATGCGAGACCTGGCTGGATTATTGCTGCTATACTTTTGCGTAGCGTGAAAGGCGGAGCAGATCATCTCGCACGTCCGGCAACCATTGCATTTGTCAACATCAACTTTTATGGTTTTAATTATTTTCTTTTTTTTCTCACCCTGCACGGTTAACACCCTCCACTCTATTTCTCCTTTTTTCTACTAGAGTCTCTTTAGAAGGATCACCTTCATGATCGGTCAAGATCCCCCTCTGCAAGAAGTCTTCACTCACGTAATCCAAGCCCAGTTTGTCCAACGTCTCCTTGGTGGGAATACCTTGATTATTCCACCCCTTAAATTTGTAATACGAATCCAAGAGCTCCTTTTCAAGCTCGGGAAATCTTTTTTTCCAATGGTCCTCGGGCGGCTTCTCATCAGTTCTCCTCATGCCTCTTCTTACATTAACGGCCCTAAGTAAAGTTCGGTTCCTCTTGGCTGCTTGCCATAGTCCGGCTTCATCCATATCAATCCCGGTTGCTGTTGAGATTAAAGCCGGATAATTGTGTATATGATAGGGAGGCTTCAGGGGAAATGACGACAAACCGGCGCAAATTCCGAGGGCATCATCAATGTAGTGCATCGTCTCCTGCCAGTCGACAATTTCGCAGGACATTTGAACAGTCGGGTAATAGGGATTTGAGCGTTCTCCGCGTGGTTCCCAGTCCAGCAAATATTGCTTGAACTTTTCATCAGGAACCTGGGTCCAATCCTTGACAAAGTCCTCTCTCTCCTCTTTCGTAGGAAAGGGCGACTGGGGGAACTGCCCTTCAATTTGAGTGATGTTTATTTTTTCGCCGGTCGCATACATAAGGAAATAAACGGGATTCAGCATTCCAAGCTTGAGAGGCAGCTGCTCATGTTTCTTAATGTTATTATGAGCATAGGCTTCTGCTCCCTTGCCGATCTGTTGGGCTGCCCAATAAGTGCCGTCGGCCAATACATCTCCTATCCCTTCCCGCCGAACAATTCTGTCCAGTAACCAGTAAAATCTCCCCTCGTTATCGGACGGCATTCCCGCCATTTCCTGATCAGTCAAAATGCCGGCTTCATAAAGCTCAAGGGCGAAGGCCATAACTTGCGGGGTTGAGAATCCGTCCACCCCATATTCGGTCGCCCGTTGAGCGATTTTAAAACCAAAATCCAAGTCTGAATAGGCCGCCATAGTATAGGTCAGTTTCGAGAAGCATTTCATCATGTAGGTCGAAATTCCCGGGGCGGAAATGATTGCCCCGCATTTCATCGGACAGTTAAAGCAGCTGATCAACCGCTTCCGCACACTTTCTTGAGTTCCCCTCCACTTTTCTTCGATTTCCTTGTTCCAAAAATTTTTTTTCCGATGGCGGGAATTTCCCCACATGAAATTCTGGGTGTGCCACTCTTCATCGATGAGCTTCATCTCTTGCGGTGACCCAAGGCCGGCTAGGATGGGCATTACCCCCGGAACCGGCTTTTCTTCTCGGGCTTTGATATATTTCAGCACTTGGTTGCAAAGCTCCATGAATTCAGCCGGTCGGGCAATATGGATATCCTTGGTTCCACGAACCGCGATCGCCTTTATCCCTTTTGCTCCCATAACGGCGCCTATTCCCAGTCGGCTGGCACTGGACCTGCCCTGCTCGATCGAAGCCATATAGACTCTGTTTTCACCGGCCAGGCCGATAGCCGCCACCTGGGCCTTCGGCTCCTTCAACTCCTGTCGAATAAGTTCCGCAGTTTCAACTGCGCCCTTACCCTTCAGATGAGAGGCATCACGAATTTCTATTTGGTCATTGTTTATCCACAAATAAATCAGATTGGGTGCCTTGCCGCGAAGGATCACTTTGTCATAGCCAGCATACTTCAATTCCGGTCCCCAAAATCCCCCCATCATGGAATAGGCCATTAACAAAGTCTGAGGAGAATAGGTGGAAACAATGGTACGATTAGCACCAGGTGCAGGTGTACCGCATAAAAGACCAGTGCTGAATATCAGCAGATTCTCAGGATCAAATGGTTTGACCTCAGAGGGAACCCTATCCCATAAAAGTTTGGTGTTAGTACCCAAACCACCAAGATGAAGTTCGGTTAATCTTGGGTCGGTTTCTACTCTCTCAATGCTTCCTCGGGATAGATCAATTTCTAAATTATACCCTGTCTCTGCATATCTCATTTTTAAATCCTCTTTATTGCTTGAACCCGAGGAAAGAATTAATGAATGTCAAGTTTCGATAGTTAGATCAACTAGTCTTTTTCCTGTAGGATGAAGATGCCCTTGAATCCCATTTTCATTCTTCGAGTGTGGCCCTTAAGCCATGGGAGTTTAATACCGAATCAAAAAATTCCTCTCAGGAACGTGAAATATTGAATCTCCCATGACAGGGGCGAGGGCCTCTTTGGGCTACAATCGAGCATCGTACTTTGACCCTTCGGGCTGCTGTCAAATCTTCAGTCAGGCGTCCAGAGTATGATGGTTATATAATAGCTATAATATGACTATCGTGTCAAGAAAAAAATCCCCTCAGGGTCAGCTCCCTTCTCTGGTATAAATAAGGCGAGGCAATTAATCCGGCACGCTGTCTGCTGCCCTGTCAGGCGAGCGGATCATTCATGGTGACGATCTTTCTCTTTAACGCGCTGGTCGGGGTCCAGAGCCCCTCTGCTGAGAAACGCACCGTGGGTATCTCCAGATTTCCTTTGACAATGGCTTTTCGTATCGCCTCAATCTTGTTGAGGCATTGAAGGACTTCACCGTCTGTTGGACTGTCCTCTTCCGCACTGTGCATATCAATGTGCAGCCGGAACCTTCCGTTTCTCCCTTTTGAGACCGTGGCCCGGTAGTCAAGCAGACCGGGAAGCCGGAACAGGGTCTCATCCAATTCGTATACGGTAAGGATGCAGTCAGTATCCAGGCCAACAAAACCGTTCCACCTGCCTCTGACATAATCCATCCGCCTCAGATTGCTGCCGCAGGGGCAGGGCCGGGTAATCATGCGGGCGATGTCGCCGGTCCTGTATCGGATAAGGGGCATGCCTTGCCTCGTAAGGGTCGTAAATACTACTTCGCCTAATTCACCATCAGGACACGCCTCTCCTGTCTCATGGTTGACCACCTCGAAATAGAGATCAGCCTCCCTGAGGTGATACCCATCCAATGCCTCGCACTCGATCCCCCCCCCGTGGCCCATCTCGGTCATGGCGTAGTGGGTGAACACCCGGCAGCCCCAGACCTCATTCAGGGTCTCCGCGAGCGCCCGCGGAACGTAGTCTGCACTTAACAGGACACTCTCTAGGCTGCCTTTTCCGATTGCAGCCCCTGTGGGTGAACAAGCCACTGAAAGGACCTGCGTGGGAATGCCGACGATACAATGGGCGCCGAAAGAGGCGACAGCTTCAGCGGCGTGGAGGGGATTCGTGACAAGGCCGTACACTAAGGCCTGGACGTCCATCCTTTGAAGGCCTCGAAGGAGCAAGTCCCCTATACTGTACGGTATCTCACCGGGAAATAAAATCGCCACTCTTTGGCCTGGTTTTACAAGGGTAGACATACCGTGATGATAAAAGTCCATGGTCAGCTCCAGATCCCCTTCGGTGAAAAAGAGCCGCTTGGCCTCACCCGTGCTTCCCGATGTGCGGAGGGTAACGATTCTCGCTATGTCGTCCTGGCGGACTGCCAAAAAACTAAAGGGGGCATCGCTAATATCTGACGGGGAGGTAAATGGAATCCGGACAATGTCGGAAAGAGCGGATAGAGGGGGAGACGGCAGGGATGCCAAATGGCGACGGTAGAAATGGCTGTTGTGACGGGCGTAATCGATGACCTCATTTACCCTCTGGAGCTGGTAGTTTTTAAGCGCCTCCATAAAGGGTCTGCCCGTCAGATCGCGGCCGAGGTGTGCTTTTTCTCTGATCCAGGCCTCAAGGGGAGTGATGCCGATCATTGCGACCCTGATCCGTTCCGTCGGCGGTAGAGGCTTTTTCCTTCCCTGCTGGTGAGGTTGTAGGCACAAAACGGGACAAGCCTGCCGTCTGGGGATATGACCGATATGCAGCAGCCTTTGAGCCGCTCCAGGTCGAGGTTGTCCGCATCCTGAAAGGCCATGGCGGACAGGGTGAAGGTCCGGACGGCAGCCTCCCGGAGAAAGTCATCCAGGTCAAGAGGCACTTCGACCCTGGCCGCTTCCGGGCTGCTCCCGCTGCAGCAAGAGGTTCCCTTAGACATCGGGAGGCTACCTAAGATCGGTGTTGCGGAAGAAGGCAGTGTCCAACGGCGCGACACGGTCTCCACGGTCTTCCTGACTCCCCCTGTGTCGGTGTCCGTCGAACAGCAGCTATCCGCCGCCGCTCCTATCCGTCTCAGCTCGCCTTCGACCGAGTGCAGGTAGGTGGCATGAGTGGAACAATGGGCGTGTTCGCAGCCTGGAGGGGAAAAGTCGCTCACCTTGACCAGCCCTCCTGTCTGTTCCTCGAGACATCTCATCAGCTCAGGGAGGGTAAAGCGGCCTTCATCACCGCTCTGCCCCGGAAAGCGGCCAAAATAGCTGACCGGTTGGAAATGGACGCCTCGCACGGTGGGGGCTAGTTGCAGGGCCTGTTGTACTATGGCCCCGATGGAGCCGGTGTTCACCCCTCTCACCAGAGTAGGGACGAGGACGACGCCGAGACCTGCCTCCTCGCAATTCCTGACGGACATAAGCTTTTTGTCCAGGAGCGCCCTTCCCCTCAGAGAGCGATAGATCGCATCATCAAGACCGTCGAACTGAAGAAAGACCGATGAAAGACCTGCAGTACGGAGTCGTCTTACGAACTCTTTGTCCGAGGCAAGGCGGAGACCGTTCGTATTGACCTGGATGAAGGAATAGCCGATCCGGCGCGCAAATTCGACGACCTCAGGAAGATCATCCCGCAAGGTGGGTTCACCTCCTGACAGTTGGAGGTTGCAAGGACCTGCCGCGGCCATGGCCCGTTCCAGCAGCAGAGAGATTTTCTCCAACGATGGATCCTTGGCCTCCCCTCGGCCTGAATCGGCAAAACAGACGGCGCAATGGAGGTTGCAGCGGTCCGTCACCTCGATCAAGACCGAACAGGAAAGCTGTTCGTGGGCTTCACAGAGGCCGCAGTCAAAAGGGCAACCCTTTTCAACAGCCTTGTAGCAAAGCTCCGGATGGACAGGAGGCTTCGGTCTCCGCCATTCGGACATGGACGGCTCCCCGCGCCATATGACGGTCCTGAAGGAACCATGATTCCTGCACTCTTTGACCAGAAAGACTTCGTCGCCCTGAAGTATCCGTGTCGCTTTTATTCTTTTGAGGCAAACGGGACACACGCTTTCAGTTTCATTCGGGTACGCCTTTTCCATGGTATCACCCCATCTTACTGACAGTAGGATCGAATCCGTGGTGAATTTTTTGATTATCCATGGGATGGGTTGTGGACATTCAACTCAAGACGGTCTTTATCTATCGGGTGAAGGTTGAAATGGTTTACATTACTGGAGTTGTTTTTCTGTTGAAATCTATGCCATGAGTTCAGGAGCTGGTAAGCCTTTAATACTGAATCAAAAATTATTCTTTCTGATCCAATTTTTTGTACAAATTGATAAAGTTGCTGCGATCAAAACCGATGGATTTAAAAAAGGACAATAGGTCCACCGAATTCCATTGGACCGCAGTATAGATCTCGAATATTTTCTTTTTTTTGAAGGCCTCAAAAAGAGCGGAGGCCAGGGTCTGGCCGATTCCCTGTCCCATACTCTTGGGGTGAACCCCCAAATTTTGAATCCATCCACTTTGATCCAGGCCGAAGCTGTCGGTCATGACTTCACTGATCACATATCCCAGGATCTTCCCTTCCTTCAAGGCCACCAGACCAACACTTCCATTTTTCTGGATGTGTTTCCGCAGGACGGTCTTTTTCTTCGGACTGATTTTGACTTTGGTAATGGCCTCCTGAATCCCGACAATCTGGGAAATGTCCTTGGCCATCAACTTCCGTATTTTAATTGATTTCAAGGTATTCTTTTCCATCATCAGTCGATCCTTATAATTTTGACATGTTTTCCCACCCATTCAGGAGGCAGGTACACACGCCCGCTGTTCCCGCTCTGTTTGACTTCCTTCTCGATCATCTCTTCTCCAAAAACCTCAAATTTGGCCTTAAGAGATTTGAATGGGTCTTCTCTTCTAGCAACATACTCGCTAAGGTTTTTCTCTTTTTTTTTGATGGCCATAAAGGATCCCTTATCAACGTAAATGGTGTAGCTATATTTTAGCTATAATTTAATTATAAATTTCCAAAATTATTTGTCAAGAAAAAAACAACCTATCCGTTAAAATGCAAAAAATACGCTTTATAAAACAATAAAAACAAGTTATAGGACAACTGGTCGGGGCTTAGGTCTTCCACCTTGAAAAAATCTATATTTGATCGTTTAAATATAATATACTTATAAAAAGTCATCAGTCCTAATTCTTTTTTTAATTCCGGAGTAAAGGAGAAATATGTCCGAAGAAAAAAACTGTGTCTTTTGTGACATTGCCCGGGGACGGGGACAGGCTCACATTATCCATGAAGATGAGTTATCTATTGGTTTGCTGGATATCAATCCTTTGGCCCAGGGCCACTGTCTGATCATCCCCAAAAGACATGTACCCTGGTGGTATGACCTCACCGAAGAAGAAGCGGAGAGCCTTTTTAGAGTCGCCCGAGTCGTAGCCGGAAAAATCAAACAAGCTTTCAAGCCGGATTTTGTCTGCATGTATGCCCGGGGCAGGAGAATTCCCCACACGCATCTTTTTTTAGTCCCTACCCATCAAGGTGATCCCCTGGACCGTTTTTTCAACGCCCTGGAAGGATTTCAGGAATCACCGGATCAACTGAGCCGGTTGAAACAGGAAGACCGGCTGCGGGAGACGGCTGACCGGTTGCGAAAGCCCTAATCTGGAAGACCTCCAGCTCAAATTGTTTAAAAGTTATCGGTTCTTGTTTTTACCGGTTTACTTCTTTTCCCCTCTAAGGTAACCTTTGAACCCTTAGGGGGAAAAACGATAACGAGAAGAGGCGAAAATTTATTTTGAAGACCGGCAAAAACTATCTCGCGGACAGGGATAAACAAGAAGGACTTAGGTGGTTGGAAAAATAAAGTGTTGAAGATCATACTAAAGAACTGATCGCCTAAACCGGAGTCCCGGTCATTATGATCAATTAAGGATGAAAATTATGCATTTAAGAAAAATAAAAATCCACAGCGAACGATTTCCAACAAACACTTGTTATCCGTTTAATCTTGAAATTTTTCAAAAAACCGAAGAATTATGTCTGACCCGCCCATTGACCTTTTTCATCGGCGAAAACGGGACGGGCAAGTCCACCTTATTAAAAGGTGTGGCTCAAAGATGCGCTATTCATATCTGGCGGGATGAAGAGGGCTTTCAACGAAGGGTTTATTATCAAAATCCATACGCCGAAACCTTTTATCAATATGTCGAAGTGGAATGGACTGAAGAAGCGGTTCCGGGCTCGTACTTTGATTCCGAAATTTTTCGCTATCTGGCCGAATGCATTGATTCCTGGGCCAAACCCAGTCCGAAACTTTTTGAATATTTCGGCGGGGATTCTTTGATTTCCCGCTCCCATGGGCAGAGACATATCCAATATTTTGAGAGCACTTACCGAAGAAAGGGCTTGTATTTTTTGGATGAGCCTGAAAACGCCCTTTCCCCGAAAAAACAGATCGAGTTGCTGAAAATTCTAAAAGAGACCGGTGAAAAAGGCCCGGCTCAATTTCTTATTGTAACCCATTCACCCATCTTGCTTTCTTACCCCGGAGCCCAAATCTTCAGCTTTGATACCCTGCCCATTACAGAGACCCGCTATGAGGATACCGACTACTACAAGATATACAAGGATTTTATCAACCACCGGGAAAAATATATTTAGCACGAGAACAAAAACCAAGAATCCAGAATTCAGGAGTCAGAATTCAGAATAAAAACTCTTAATCTTTTGTTCCCAGGTTCATTTTCATGTTTCGTGGCGCTTGCTGCAAGTGGGTATGAGGCTTTAGAGCGAAAAAAGGGTTCGAGGATTCCAGGATTCGAGGGCCTTTGACTCCTTTTTCATCTAAAGCTTTTGCTATTTGCGAAGGGCTTTGATTTCCTCGATTGACTGCCAGACCTCCTGCCCTGGTATATAGGTGACATTTTTCATGATATAAAAAGGATATTTCGGATCTTTAAAGGTAACCCCAAAATAGATTCCGCAGTTGGCCATATGATCAAAGGGCCGAATAGTAAGAGGGCCGCGTAAAGAATCCCATTTCAGACCTTCGATGGAATCGATGACTTTTTCGGTCTCGATAGACTTGGCCTTTTCCACCGCCATTTTTAAAGCCATGAGTCCATCATAAACGGTCACGGCCCAGGCCGAAGGATATTCCCCCGTCCTGGTCCTATATTTTGCCACAAAAGCCTTCATTTGGGGATTGTTCAAAGCATAAAAAGGGGCTCGGTCAAAACCATAGAGATTGGGAATCATGTCATTGCCCAAGCCCTTAAAGAGGTCATAATCAAAAAGCCCGATTAAACGCACATTTTGGAACAGCTTCATGACCCGGCCTTGTCGGATAAACCCGGCCAGATCTCCGCTCCACAGGACAGAGTAAACCACCTCCGGTTTGTCGGATTTCAAGGCGGTAATATAGGGACCATAGTCTTGTTCCCCTAATTTGGGCCAGAGTTCTTTAACAACCTGGGCCGAAGGATTGATTTCGGACAGTGTCTTTTTAAAGGCATCGGCCTGGGCATGGCCATACTCAATATCCGGTCCGATGATGGCAATTTTATTAAAAACCTTATTGGAAAGAAAAGCGGCCACGGCTCGGCCTTCCATGTAGGTATTGGGAATAACCTGAAACAGATAGCGGTGTCCTTGTTCGGTGGTTATCCGTTCATTGTTGGCGGCGTGAAAAAAGATCAACTTTTTGTTTTCTTTGCATACCTGGGAAACGGCCAAGGCTACGGATGGGCTGGTAGGGCCGATCAAAAAGTCGACTTTATCTTTCCGGATCAAATCCCGGGCCAGGGCCGCCCCCAGTTCGGGTTTCAACTGTGAATCACGGATGATCAACTCCACTTTCCGGCCAAGAAGACCCCCGCTGGAATTGATCTCTTCAAGGCCCACTTCCAGGGCCTCTTTCTGCGACAAAGCGATCAAGAAACCTGAACCGGTCACATCAGCAATAAATCCCAGTTTAACCGGCCTTTTTTCGGCCCAGGAAGAGGCAGGCCATAGGCTGACCATGATAACCAGACAGAGAAGGAAGCCATGAAAAAATTTTTTTAAATAAAAAACCATATGAATATCCTCCCCAAAGAATAAAACAGGCCAAAAAAAATGCCCTGAGTTTTCACTTCGGCGGCATTATCCTAGAAACAGGAATCCGGAGTTGAAAATGGTCCGCCAATGAGAATCGGTTGTTTTTCTTGATTAAGGATAGTATAAATTAATACTATCTTATTTATAAAAAAAAGGCAAACAAGAGATTGGGGAGGATTGGAAACTTCGATTCCGAATTCTTCTAAAGTGAGGTGCCGCCATGGATAGTTTGTACTGGCTTTTTCCTATTTCAGGGGTAAAAACTTATATTTTTATTCCCCCTGTGGTGGCCTTTGTGGTTTCTTTTTTCACCTCCATGGGCGGACTTTCCGGTGCCTTTTTGCTCCTGCCTTTTCAAATCAGTTTTTTAAATTTTACCGCGCCTTCTGTCAGCGCCACTAATTTTGTCTATAACATCGTAGCCACTCCCAGCGGGATTTACCGCTACCTCAAAGAAGGACGCATGGCCTGGCCCTTGACCTGGGTGATTATTGCCGGGACCTTACCTGGGGTCCTTGTCGGGTATTTTCTGCGTGTCCGATATTTACCTGACCCCCGGGCCTTCAAATTGTTTGTCGGCTGTATTTTACTCTATCTAGGCCTTCGGTTATTGTATGAAATGACTTCCCGCTCTCCAAAAGATAATAACGAGCTACAGACCCTGGAAGACAAATTCAACCAATACAGAAAAGCCTCTAAGGAGAATCAGACGAGGCAAATATCATCAGGCCTGCCGGTTGAGGCTGTAGTTAAAACCGTCGGATTTTCTTTGTCCCGAGTGGAATACGAATTTTGGGGAGAACGGTTTTCCTTCAGCACGCCGGCCATGTTTTTTCTGGCTTGTGTGGTTGGCGTAATCGGCGGCGCTTACGGCATCGGCGGCGGGGCTATTATTGCCCCTTTTTGTGTGGCTGTATTTCACCTGCCGGTTTATTCTGTCGCCGGGGCCGCCCTTTTAGGGACTTTTTTTACCTCCATCGCCGGGGTCTTCTTTTACAGTATCATTCCCACTAAAGCGGGAATAGCAACGGCTCCGGACTTGATGCTGGGTTTTCTCTTCGGCGCCGGCGGCTTTATTGGTACGTATTTTGGCGCCAGGGCCCAAAAATTTTTCCCTCAAAAATTCATAAAACTGATACTGAGTCTGGTCATCAGTTTCCTGGCCTTGTTCTATATTAGACAATATTTCCAGTGAAAACCGTTCAAGGTAAGGGTTCGGTGTTTGGCTAAAGACTTTTTCCATAAAAAAGGGGTGTTAAGATCATTAAAGGGTTTCTCTTGATATTTTCAAGGCATTAGAAGAGGGTCTATCCGACACCTATGAGCATTAAGGGAAAAAATGCAGCAAAATCCTTCCAATGAAATCTGTGGATTCCATCGTAACATCTTTTTTTCAGGGGTGGTTAGTTTTTTCATGGACTTCAGTTCGGAGATGGTCTATCCCCTGGTCCCCTTGTTTCTGTCTTCCGTACTCGGGGTTCAAAAATCGGTCATCGGTTTGATTGAAGGGATTGCCGAGAGCACGGCCAGTCTGCTGAAGGTTTTTTCCGGCTGGCTTTCGGACCGTCTGGGCCATCGCAAATGGCTTATGGCTGCTGGATATGGGATTTCTACCTTAAGCCGTCCTTTAATAGCTACGGCCCCTAACTGGGGGCAGGTCTTGGCCTCCCGCTTTATAGATCGTTTCGGCAAGGGAATCCGCAATGCCCCGAGAGATGCCCTGATTGCCGAGTCTTGCGAAGCACCAAACTTGGGACGATCCTTTGGTTTTCAGCGCGGCATGGATACGATGGGGGCCGTTGTCGGGCCGGCCGTGGCCTTTGGTTTATTGGCTTACTATCATGGACAATATCGCTTGGTCTTTTGGCTTTCCATGATCCCCGGGATACTCGCCGTCCTGACCATTATTTTCTTTATTCGGGAAACTCGTGCCTGCCCTATCGATCAACTCGAAAAACCTAAACTGGGCTGGAGCAGTTTTGACCGATTCTATAAATTTTTTATTCTGGTTGTCATCCTTTTTTCAATAGGCAATTCAAGCGATGTCTTCCTGATCCTGCGAGCTGAAAATGTAGGCATCTCGGTAACGATCATCCCCCTTGTTTATCTGGTTTTTAATGCCGTCTATAGCCTGGGCGCTTTGCCGGCCGGTATCCTTTCCGACCGTGTTGGGCCTAAGCTGATTATCTTTCTGGCTTTCCTCATTTTTGGATTCATCTATCTGGGTTTTGCCAGGGCGAGCCAACCCGTCCACATTTGGTTGCTTTTTATTTCTTATGGAATCTTTATGGCTATGACCGAAGGGGTGCAGAAGGCCTTTTTAGCCACATTGGTTCCTTCGGAGTTCAAAGCTACCGGCTTTGGCTTATACAACACCCTGGTTGGTCTGGCAGTTCTTCCGGCCAGTTTGATTGGAGGCATTTTGTGGGATCGCCTTGGCCCCCAGGCAACTTTTCTTTACGGCTCGGTTACCGCCTGGCTGGCAGCCCTGCTGTTTCTCTTTTTCCTTTTGAAGCCTAATACTATCGATTCACCTTGGACAAACCACAAGAAAAATATTTTTACGCCTCAGATTGGCTTGGGGCCATGACCTCCCATATCCCAAATCACAGGGAACAAATGGTTCTCTATTTCAGCTATTATAGTAACGTCTGGCGGGGGCTTCGTCAAAAAGAAAGTGAAGATGCCCTGACTCCTTGTGTCATAGAAGTAGGGGAGAACGCCAAACACAACCGTAATTGGGCTCGGCTGTTCAATAATGATTCTGTTTTTTTATTGCACATTTTATACGGTAATCGTTAATTTTTAGAACGATCGCTTTAGAATAGTTGAAAGCCGCAAAAAGATTTATCTTGACACTTTCCGGCAGCCCAAATACTGGTCAAAACACCTTATGACTCCCCCTGATACCCGACTCTCGGGTCATACACCCCTATGGATTCTTCGTAGGCCTCTAATTTTTCTTTGGGCAGATATTTCTTTTCCCATTCGACCACCTTCGGGAAACCGGCCAGGTCAAAGCTGCCGAATCCGCCCATGGGATGTCCGGCTGTTTTTCGTCTGAAATCGATATAGGCGGCCAGCCCCCGCTTTTGATAGTCCATCAAAAGGTCATACATGGCCACGGTGCCGACTTCGGCCAGTTGAAACCCGAACATGCAAAGACCCAGCTCCTTTATGCCCTCCTCGGTCAGCGGCATTTGTACGTGCTGGGTAGTCACCATAAGCAGGGAATCTCCAATAGCCTTACGCACGGCCTTGATTTCATCCAAGGACTGCAAGGCCTCGACGTAAAGAATATCCACGCCGGCATCCAGATAGGACTTGCCGCGGCGAATGGCTTCCTCCAGACTCCCCCCAACAGCGCCCCGTGCGTCGGTTCTGGCTATGATCATAAAATCCGGGTCCAGCTCATCCCTGACGTCCAGGGCCGCCCGGTATTTGCCCACAGCTTCTTCCAGAGGGATCAGCTCTTTCCCTTTAACGTGCCCGCATCGTTTGGGGGCTAACTGGTCCTCGATGAAAAGTGATGCCGCTCCGGTGCGGATAATAGCTTCCACCGTGCGTCTGACGTTGATGGCATTGCCGAAACCCGTGTCGCAATCCACGATGACCGGAATATTGACGGCTCGACAGACCCTTTCCGCGTTTTCCACCAACTCGGTCATGGTGATAAATCCGGCGTCGGGAAGTCCCAGAACTTGCATGCTGGTATTGGCGCCGGAGATGCCTATGGCTTTGAAGCCCGTTTTTTCGACCAGTTGAGCCTGGTGGGCGTTGCCGACCCATATGGAGGTGACTAATTTTTCGATTTTAAAAAGGTTTCGCAATTGTGTGCTTGCTTTGGTCATGAGTTTTTCCCTCCTTCCTGAAACTATTTTCGATTAAGAGTCCTGATTAGCTCCGGCCGAACCTTTTTTCAGACTTTCCTGTTTCATCATGGCCAGCATGCCGCCGTTTCGGACAATGTTGATCAAATCCGGCGTTAATGGTTTACCCTGCATCTCTTTTCCCCTTGAAACATTCCTGACCAATGACTGCTCAAAATCGAGTTCCAGGGTTTCACCTTCTTCAAAGAGGTCGGCCGCTCCCCTGACGGCCAAAACGGGGAAGGCCACGGCGATGCAATTCCGAAAAAAAATACGACCGAAGGATTCGGCCACGACGCACCCTATTCCCAATTGCTTCAAATTCATCGGTGCATTCTCCCGGCTTGACCCGCATCCGAAATTTTTACCGGCCACGATAACATCCCCCGGCTGGGCTTTTTCGGTAAAATCTTTGTGTATATGGAGGATGGCTTTTTTCTGTACCTCCCAAGGGGCGTCCATGGCGAAACTGGGGGCCATATAGTCGGTATTGATATCGTCCCCGAACTTCCAGACCTTGCCTTTAATGATGACACTCATGACTGTGCTCCTAACTCGATTGATTTTTCAATTTTCGAAAACATTGGATAATAAATATTGAGCCTCTGCTTATAAATATTTCCTGGGATCGGCGATTTTGCCTTCGATCGCCGAGGCGGCAACGGTCTCCGGGGAACCCAGATAAATAAAGCTTTCCGGGGACCCCATCCGCCCCTTGAAATTTCTGTTGGTGGAGGAGATGGCCGTTTCTCCCGGTGCCAGGATTCCCAGATGCGCGCCTCCGCAAGGACCACAACCCGTTGTCCCGAGCATGGCACCGGCATCCAAAAAGATTTGAAGCAAGCCCGCAGCGGCGGCCGTTTGATAGATTTTGAGGGAGGCCGGCATCACAATCAAGCGTGTTTCCGGATGAACCTGTTTTCCCTTGAGGATGACGGCGGCGCGCTCCAGGTCCTCCATCCGGGCGTTGGTGCATGATCCGAGGAAGGCTTGATTGACGACTACTTCGCCGATCTCAGCAACAGACTTGACATTATCCACATTGTGCGGGCAGGCAATTTGAGGTTCCAAATTCGAAACATCCACCTGATAAATGTTTTCGTAAACGGCATCCGGGTCCGGGCCGAAAACCCCAATTTTTTCGGTGCTTCTTTCCTTTAGAAAGGCAATAGTTTTTTCATCGGATTCAAAAAAAGCGAATTTTGCGCCGATCTCGACGCCCATATTGCTGATGGTCATTCGGCCATCCATACTGAGGGCTTGAGCAACGGGACCGGAAAACTCAACGGCCTTATATTGGGCCACTTCGGCCGTATAGTCCCCGGCAATTTTTAGGATGATGTCCTTGGCGGACACTCCCGGCAAGAGTTTGCCGGTCAGATCGAATCGTATGGTTTCCGGGACCATAAACCACAGGGAACCTTTGGCCATGGACCAGGCCAGTTCAGAAATACCGATCCCACAGGAGGCCACGCCCAGGGCGCCGTAAGTTGTCGTGTGCGAGTCGCCGCCGACGATAAGGCTGCCAGGAAGTGCGTGCCCCTTCTCCGGCATCACCTGATGACAGATGCCCACTCCGCAGTCGTAAAATTTCTTAATATTCTGTTTTTTAACCCATTCCCGGATCTGCTGATGAGCTCTGGCTGCCCTGACATTCATCGCCGGCACAAAATGGTCGATAATGACAACGATCTTTTCAGGGTCCCAGACCTGGTTAAAGCCGGTGTCCGTCATGGCCTGATAAGCGACCCAGAAGGAGAGATCGTGCCCCATAATCAGATCCAAATCGGCGGTAACAAATTCATTCGGACTCACTTTATCCCGCTTTGATGCTCTGGCCATTATCTTTTCGGCCATGGTCATGCCCATAACAAACCTCCCTTATGCATTAAAAATAATCTCCTCTTTCTTAGTCCGAGGCATCGCCTTTATCTTGGCTTCTCGGATAAGGGCTTCGGAATGTGTTAACCCTTCTTGTTGATATAATAGCTTGAGGGGCAGGCGAGTTCGGGTGTAGGCTGCCCTCCGACCCTCACTATGTTGCTTGATCCGAGCCCGCACATCTTTGGCTATCCCCGTGTAGAGCGACCCATCCCCACAGCGGAGGATATAGACTGTCCATTCCTTGCGCCCTTTTCTCTTCATCCCTTGAATCATTCTTAGGTATTTAGTCTCCATATTCTCTCTATATAAATCAAGGTGTGACGTCCTTAAGTTTCTAAGGATCTTTTCCTGTTAACTGGTAATTATTCTCCTCGGCAATTAACAGGATACGGGAAAACTCATTTTTACAGGTTGCTCAAAAAGGTTCAGATACAAGGCGCACGAAACCGGGAACCCGGTTTCAGCCACCTGTTAATACCCTAATTGACGTATGCGTCCTTCCGTCAGGCCGAAGTGATGGGCTATTTCATGGATCAGGGTCTTTCTGATCTGAAGCATAATATCTTGTTCGCTGCGACAGACACTAAGGATGGGAAGGCGAAAAAGCGTAATATGATCCGGAAGACTGATTCCCTGGAAAAAACTCTTTTCCGCCCTGGGTACCCCCTGATATAAACCGAAAAGAAGGCCCTGTGAGAGCCCCAATTCTTCGAGCAGTTCAGGAGAGGGGGTCTCTTCAACCCTGATTTCCAGGTTTTCCAGCTTCTCAAGGAATTCTTCAGGGATGTCTTCCAGAGCTCGGCTTACCAGTTCTTTAAATTGATCCGGACTTACTCGAATTTTTCTTTTCCTTCTTTTTGGGCTAAAAGGGCTAAAAATATTTTCACTACCTGGGGATCGAACTGGAGACTGACTTGCTGCCGAATTTTTTCAATGATCATCGCCTTCTTCAGGGAAGGATGATAGGGACGTTCAGAACTCATGGCATTGAAGGCATCGGCCATAGCCAGGATACGGACGTCGAGGTGAATGGATTCTCCTTTCAATCCTTTTGGGTATCCGGTCCAGTTAAATACCGGCATCATTTATCGCCTTGGTGCCGGCCAAACCTGTCAAGGCTTATATGACCACCACTCCATCCCTGAGCACGCATTGGTTATCTAATTCGATAGTTGGCTCGTTCATCAAAACATCCTGGTGAATACGGCTCATGGTTTGGCCGCCGATGTCGTTGTTTCTTCCGATGGCGATGTGAGCCGTCCCGTAACGGGCAAAGTCAAGAGAACTTCCGCTCAGCGGTCTCGGCAAGATGTGACTGGTACCGATGCCCAGTTCAGCTATGTTGGTAGCATTCTCATCCGTCTTGGCCAGTTGCCATAGTCTGTCCACGTCTTTCTTGGCCCCGGAGATGTCCACTAATTTACCGCCTTTTACCGTGATCTTTACCGGTTCTTCCAGAAGGTAATTCCAATTCCGAAAGGCCAGATCGACGACGATCGTCCCTTCCGCAGTGCCTTCAATGGGAGTGACCGCCGATTCAGCATAGTAAGGTATGGGGCCGTTAAAGGGATTCCCGGGATAAACAGCCAGGGTCGCTCGGCCACTTATTTCAAAGGTAACGTCGGTGCCTGCCTTGGTGGTGACTCTGGCCTTCTTGGCCGCTCTCAAGGCCTTAGACAGTTTTATCGTCCGCTCCTTAACCTGTCGAAAATCTTCAGCGGACCTCTCTTTTTCCAGATCCTTCTCCGTACCGGTGATTAAATGAAAACGCACGCCGAGGGCTGTGGATTCTTTACGGGCTGTGGTATGCGCTATGGTGGCTTTTAAGGCCACAGAAAATATGACATTGACGGCTTTCATGGCTGCAGCCACCGCTGCCGGCGGTTCGGCGCCGTCTATTTCCCTCGAAGGGATAATGGCCAGCGTGGCGTCATTTCCCATCGAAAGGATGACATCCAGCAGTTTTTGTCCCAACCGAGCCGTAGGAGGTTCATTGTCGGCAACAATTAAGACTTTTTCTCCCGGTTTAACGGCTTCACAGGCTACGAGCATGGTGCGGAGATTTGTCGATAGATCCATTACATGATCTCCTTAAACATTTTTTTGATACTATTTACTTGAGTGTGAAAAAACATAAAAGAATTCCCCGGAAAGATCAAGGGTAAAAAATAATCCCCCTTCATTTCCCGAAAATGTCGACCAAAACAAAAAGCCCATTTTCAAATATTAAGGGGATAAAAGATAAAATTTGTTTTAAACCAGGGTGCCCTCTTACAAGTCTTCTTTCCGGACAGGACTTGAGGTCATGATGATGGATTTAAGGTGAATATGATGTCTAATTTAACGGCTCGTCTCTTCTCGCGTACGCTGGAGTGAAGGGTTAGGCACAAGATTCATTTAAGATGATTTCCTCTTTCTTGGACCGAGGCATGGCCTTTATCTTGGCTTCTCGAATAAGAGCTTCGGAATGGGTTAACCCCTCTTGCTGATATAACAGCTTGACGGGCAGGCGAATTCGGGTGTAGGTTGCCCCCCGGCCCTCACTATGTTGCTTGATCCGAGCCCGCACATCTTTGGCTATCCCCGTGTAGAGCGACCCATCCCCACAGCGGAGGATATAGACTGTCCATTCCTTGCGCCCTCTTCTCTTCATCCCTTGAATCATTCTTAGGTATTTAGTCTCCATATTCTCTTTAAATAAGGCAGGACGCCTTTATGTTTCTAAGTATCTTCTCTTATTAACAGGTAATTGTTCTCCCGGGCAATTAATTCTCCCTTTCGACAGAGTAACCAACACGGGCTACGTTTAGGCTAAGATTACCTCAACATAGAACGTCTTTTATTGTTTTTTCTTTTTTATAAATTTATAATCTAAACGACCATCCACAT
Source organism: uncultured delta proteobacterium (assembly GCA_963802945.1). Classification (GTDB taxonomy): domain Bacteria; phylum Desulfobacterota; class RBG-13-43-22; order RBG-13-43-22; family RBG-13-43-22; genus RBG-13-43-22. The sequence continues at coordinate 18,472 of CAWDKY010000015.1, read as the reverse complement.
TAACATTTATTAATTGCAATTATTGCGTTTGTAAAAAAAATTAACCTACTTTCCGTACACATCCAGAACCGAGATCCCAAACCCACTTAGTTTTGCTGGCAATATATCCGAAAGAACCGGGATATCGATTGGAAAAAGTTCCATAAGGTTGACTCCCGCTTGAGAGTACATCTCTTTCTTTTTTTTTCGTTGAGCATCATATTTAGGATCACCTACAAGGCCCCAAAACTCGATGAAAACCTTCTTTGTAGGAAGAAAGAAGTCGCAGTGAAGAAATTTTGAGCCTATCTGGACTCTATGTTCGTAGGCATGGACAATTTGGTGATTATAAAGCCAGTTGTCGATGATGATCTCAGAATATGATCGTACCAAATGCCCATCCTCGCACAAATATTTACCCTCTTTGGTTTCGTGTTCAACCTCTCCTGGTTGTGCATTCGCAGCCATCAGAGTATCGATTAGTTTTTGGCTTTGTTCGTATTTGATTAAGTAGGGCGGGTAGTGACCATCGAACGGAACAATGCCCCGAACCTCCTTTTCTGGAATCCCGGATTCTATGTCAAAGATACGCTCACAGAAAACCACAGCAGGAAATCTTCCATCGAATGAAATAGGGTCATATTGGCCACGGGATTTTGCACGCCATACGCCGAATATTTTTCTTTCTTCTATTAGCCAAAGGAAAATCGTGTCTCCGCTCTGGATGCGGCTCACTATAGGTTTAAATTGCATGGCAGGTGCCCCCATCACATTATCCGAGAAGCATTTCCCTCCTGTTGTCCTGTCACATCGGAAAATGAAAGCATGAGAGCTGACTTGTACTTTCGGAATCCGAAGAGGGTCAGGGGTAATGTCGTTATTTTTCTTCTGGAGAGCTTTGGCCAGTCCCCGAACCTGCTCATCTGATACCTTTGATGGAGGAAGCAAACCAAACTTTTCGGCAGTTTGCAAAGGCACAATTTGTTGAATCTCATCAGCGGTTAGATGATTAGTATATTCATTTTCTGCGCCAATTCTTACTTGAAAGGGGAACCCTCTCCCCTTTGAATCCTTCCAAGCATGTGGTTCAAGGTTCTGTTCGCAAGCAGTCAGTGCCCTATAGAGCCCCATCAAAGTACCTTTGTCGTAATTATAAAGGAAAAGCCAATCACCAATCTGGATACCTTGGAAAGACTGATTGTATATTTTTCGATTGTTGGTGCCTAAAAGCAATCGCTGGAGGCATTCTTCCTCAGTTTCCATGTTGCATAAGAAAATATAGCCTGACATAGCCCCCCTTCTTTCTTAACTCATTAAGAATACAAGTTAATTTTAATTTGCCTTTGGTTTTGGAGAATAAAAAAATGGATATAGGATCAATAGTCCAAATCGAGATGCCTCTAAATTTCTAAGTATCCCCTCCTATTATCCGGCAATTATTCTCCTGGGCAATTAATTCGCCCCTTTCAACATAGTAACCAACACCGGTTACATTGTTGCTAAAATAACCCAGGCATAGAACATCTTTTAATATTTTTAATCTAGTTTATAAACTCAGAATCTTAAAGGCGTCTCATAGCACATTTATTGGTAGCTGTTCCCAACTATAAAAGGTTTGACTCCTTTGATTAATAGACGGCAACGTCAATGTTAACCAGCGGGTTCGGCGATGATCGCTTGCGTTGCGGGTACAATGACTTCAGCAACCCATGCTGGACGGAATCTCGGTAGTCGTTCGCCAATCAGGACGAGGATTTCACCGAAGAAAAGCGTCGCGAACGACGCGACCATGCGCAAGTTCCTCTCCTCCGCGTCATCCACGTCACACATGAACTCTTCCATCGACTTGGGAGGAGGATGATGAGCTGCCAGCACGGCAGTGGGAGCGCTGTGAGTGAACGCTGAGCCCTTCGCATAGAGTAAGCGATAGTGGTGTGGCTGCATCTTGTTTGGGCTGAGTTGGCAGAGTTCGGCCACTGTTCGGTTTGCCCAGTGTGTACGCCAACGAGGTCGACCCTTCTTGTCAGTGAACGCGAATGGGGCGAAGAACCTCCGAGCCGACTTTTCGATGGCATCGAGTTCCTTCGCGTACTCGGCGGGTAGCCGACCTGAGTAGACATTGTAGCGGCGGAGCTCGAGTTTCTCCAGCAGCTCCTGTAAATAGGAGAATAGGAAGAAACGTCGAGCTGCGTCCTCTTTGTCCTTTGCCCGGTGAACCAATTCCTCGACGTTCAGGAGTAGTTCAAACAGCGCTCGAGTGAGGATCAGCCCGTCTTCCCAGTGATTACTCTTCAACAGAAGGACTATTGCGCGGTACTGGTTCAGAGCGCGCACGATGAAGGCCACTTTGAGGTTGTCGAGTGCTGTGCTGGCAGTCGGAATAGGATTACCATGTAGCCACTCGTGCACCTGGAGTACGATAGCATCCAAGTGCCGAAAGACGTCTGGGTGCCCGTGCTCTGCTGAAGGTCTTTCGGTCTGTGCCATGTCGATCAGTCTGGGACGATGTCGTCTAATGCTAAGGTCACCGGGAGCCGGGTTTATCGGCAATCCGGTGCACCGCTTGGTTAGACGCCAGATACGTTACCAAATTGACGCATTTTCATGTCCACAAGAGACCGCGCCAACTGTCTTGATACAACTTCAAACCGGGATACATAATTTCTGTGTTCCACGGTCCTTTGGAAGGCCACCGTTTTTGTGCCGTTATCAATTACAACTGCCGATGGCAGATCAGGTTCTACCAACGCAATAATATCTGCATTATTACAACTTGCGTGGGAAACAAAGTCTCTGATCAATTTGATTCTTTTTTTATTGGCATGCGTTGTGGCACCAAAACTGCTTTGAAGCTCGCTCCAAAGCTCTTCTATTATTAGGTATTGTCTACGGAGTTGCTCTTCTACATAGTCCCTTAGCTTCATAGCTTCAACCCATATACCTATCCATCGCTCTGCTTCTATCGGAACCTCAGGCATAACCATTGGTACTTTTCTTGGTACACCCTGCAAATCAATTTGAACACCAAGTTTTAATGACTCGGAAATGTCGGGTTGATTTTTGTCGTTAATAAATGATGGCGCATGAACTTCAATGGTTTTTAATTTAAGTTCTCGCCCATATGCCCACTCAATAGACAAAACGAGGCGGCGAAGTTTTTCTTTTATTTCAATGGTGGCGGTCTGCAACTTTTCAGGGGTATCTATATCGTTTTCCCATATCTCCACGTGTGCTGTTAGGGTGTCATTCATCGAGAGTGAGCACTTATCCCATTGCGCGGCTTCTTTGTATAAAACCCGGTCAAAACCTTCAATTTCTACAATATGTCGTAACTCATTCATCCCCACCTCTTTTTGATTTGGTCTAACAATGTAATTAAGTGGTTTTCCTGATATGTACCCGAAGATGGATTGATTTAGGAAATAATATTAAAAATTAGTTAATTTCCTAACTGTGTAAAATTACAATTCGGACAAATACGCCCTTTTCGGTCAACATCTTATGCACAATCCAACATCTAGTGAGATATTTTCCTTCTTGATTGCCAAAAAGTCAATTTTTTTCAGTCACATTCGATTGACCAAAGTTTATAAGCTTCCGTTTTATCCAAAGGGATTCTGCAATTTCTCTTTGACGAAGTCTCCCAGAAAGGTTATTTTTAGATTGCAAGATATCATGTTCCGGAGGATAGCAAATTGATCAACTCTATAAAGGAAAGCCCCCTATTCCCTATCGCCAACCCGAAAAGCATCGCTTTTTTCGGGGCGTCGAACAATTACACGACCATGGGAACCATCCAGTTCATGTCGATGAAGGACCTGGGTTATGAAGGTCCTGTTTACCCCATCCATCCCAAAGAAACCGAGGTACTGGGATACCAGGCTTATCAAAGCGTGATGGACCTGCCCGAAGTCCCGGATCTGGCCATCATCGTTCTGCCCACCCGCATTGTCTGCCAGGCCATGGATGAATGCGGCCGGAAAGGCATCAAGAGAGCAGTGGTCATTTCCGGCGGTTTTAAGGAAGTCGGTCGGGAAGGCGCCAAAATGGAAGACGAACTGAAAAGAATCGCCGATCATTATGGCATCCGGTTCGTCGGGCCGAACTGCATAGGCGTAGTCAACCCGCATCACAAGCTCAACCCGACCCCCTTTACTTATGACGGCCAGCCGGGATTTATCGGCCTGGCCTCTCAAAGCGGCAGTTTCGTCACCCAGATGTTTGATTACCTGCACACTATGGGGCTGGGATTCAGCTCGGCCTTCAGCGTCGGCAACGAGGCCAACATCGACCTCGTCGATTGCCTGAACTATTTCGGTGCTTGTGAAAAGACCAAGGTAATCGCCCTTTATATCGAAGGCATTCGGAGAAGCAGGGCCTTCATCGAAACGGCCAGATCGATTGTCCTCCAAAAACCCATCTGTCGCCCTTTATGTCGGCGGCACGGAAACGGGGAGTAGAGCTGGGTTTTCGCATACCGGCGCCCTGTCCGGGCCGGATGATCTTTACAGCGGCTTATTCAGGCAAAGCGGGGTGCTCAGGGCGAGTTCCCTTACGGAGCTTTTTGATTTCTGCTGGGCCTTGGGAAGCCTGCCGGCGCCCAAAGGACGCGGTCTGGTCATCCAAACCAATTCGGGCGGGCCTGGAGCCAATGCAGCCGACGCCGCAGGACGAGCCGGTTTGAAGCTGGCGAACCTTTCAGAGGCGACCAAGGAGAAACTAAGGCCTTTTTTCCCTCCTACGGCCAGCATCAACAATCCCGTGGACATGACCTTTTCCCGAAACAACTCGGACCTTTTCTCGGCCATTCCTCAGATGCTTTTGGAGGATGAAAACGCCGACATGCTGCTCATGTATTTTATAGCTCAGGGGCGCAGGATGGAGCTGCTAATGAAAGCCATGGGCTTGTCGGAGGAACAAGCCAAAGAACAAAACATGACAGATGATTGAAACCCAGGTCGAAGGTGTTATGCGGTTACGCCATGCCTGCAGCAAACCTATAGTCGGATACACCTATGGGTTTCCGGCCGATCCCCTGCAACAAATATTAACCGCCAACGGCTTCCCCATTTTCCCCAGCCCGGAGAGGGCTGTTGCGGCTATCAAGGCCTTGACAACCTATTACGAAATGATCAATCCATAAGGCCGTATGACAAGCATAGGAATGCCATTCGGTTTGCCTATGGTTTAAATCTCCTGCCGCCTTGATAATGATTATCGATTGAACCCTTGTCTTTTTTAAAAATTGGGAGTTTGTGGACTACAGAGATTACTCAATGTTTTCTTGAAAATTTTCCCCACTGCATCGAATTCAAATGTTACACCTAAAACTATTCTAAAAAGATTGTTCCAAAAATTAACAATTACGGGTGAAAATATGAGAGAAATGGTTGGTCTACCCAAGCCTTAAACTTGTAGTGTCATGGCTCCCTTTTTGGCCATAGCCTCCTCCTTGCTTGTCCGGTATTTGGGGACCACCTCAATTGCTTGGTAGGAACATATCTTAATGCACTTCAAGCAACCGGTGCATTGCTCAGGCTCCATAATACGGGCATGCTTGTGCCAGGGCAAATCTATTTTTCCTATAACCTGTTTTGGACAATTTTTAAGACATTCCCAACAGGCTTTGCATATTCGGGTGTTGAGTTGCACGTACGGTGTCCTTGTATGTTCGCGGTTAAAGAATCTTGATTTCATTTAACCTCAAAGTCATTTGATCGGTTTTTGAACCGCGGCGAAATATAGGACCGCCTTATTTCCTTCGGGGAAAATTCTGGCGGGAAGGTCGCCCGGCAAACGGCGATGCGCGGGATGGATACCGGCGAATTCGCTTTGGCCGAAACCGGACGTCGCCAACAGCCGCTGGAGATCGGCTGGATTAATAAAAAGGTACCAATCATGGGTTCCGCGTTTTATGAACCGGACGACGATTTCGCCGAGCCAGATGATGACCAGTCTGGACCAAAACGATTTCGTGAAGGTGTCGAGAAAGAGCCATCCTCCGGGTTTGAGGACGCGGTGAATTTCGGAAAGAAGGCGTGGCTTGTCGGGCACGTGTTCCAGCACGTCGAAACAGGTGACGACATCCGCCGAATCGTTATCGAAAGGCAACCGCTCGATCGTGCAGAGCCGGTAGTCGATCTCCAGTCCGTTTTCGGTGGCGTGCCGACGGGCTTCCGCCAATGACTCCTTAAGGAGATCCGTGCCGTGGACGACAGCCCCGCGACGCGCCAGGTACTCGGAGGCATAACCCCCTCCGCAGCCGACGTCGAGTACACTTACGCCATCCCAGGCTGGGATAAAACGGTCGAAGAATTCAAATCGCACCGGATTAAGCTTGAATAGAAATACATGGTCATCCCGAGGCGGCCACCATTGGTAAGAACCTCCAGCAAATTCTTTTTGTTCCATAGAAGCGATTTCTCCTTTCATCGGTAAGAACACATTAATCAGATTGAATATATGATAAACATTCGCCCCAGGAAGTCCCTGGGGTTTAAGACCCCTCTGGAAGTTGCAGCCACAAGTGTTGCACTTCGAGGTTGAATTAGGGATTACGAAACTGTTATGGATGAAATATAATATGGAAGGAATAAGGCTGTCATTAACAATTGTTAATTTGTTTTTTTACTCTGGTTCTGATGCGGGACAATGAAACAGGTGTGATCCCCAGATAGGATGCAATATATTGCTTGGGCAATCTGGATACTAATTCCGGGTTCTCCTGTAAAAGTTTTAGGTATCTTTTTTCCGGGTTATCAAGAATATATGAGGCATGCTGGTTCATATAAGAGATAAGCCTTGACATTAAAAATTTGTTAAAATGATCCCTGAGGGATCCGGATTCACGGATCAATTGATTAACGTATTTCATCTGGATAAATCCAATTTGGGAGTCCTCAACGGCATCTATGTACAGCCTGCTGGGAGTTCCCTTCATCGCGCTTTCAAAAGAGGCCACCATCTGGCCTTCAAGAAAAAATTGAAATGTTATTTCCAGGCCGTTTTCTTTGATAAAATAATTCCTCAAGCACCCTTTAATAACAAGAAATAAATTTACGGCTATATCTCCTGCCAATAATAATATAGTCCCGGAGGGTATTTCTTTAACGATGATATTTTTTAATATTTTTTCAAGATCATCTCCACCGAAGGGGAAAAATTTAGATAAAAGATTTTTAGAGTCTTCTTTCATTGGTAATAATCAATTCATTGATTATATAAGAATTGCCCTCTGAATAATTTTAAAGTCTTACCCGGTTAAGGATACCTTCTCTTCCCCGAAAAAGTTGGGCATGCCGTTTCATATAACTCTGAAATATCCGCACCTGAGGTTCGTCTATATCCCTAATGGGGTACAAAAAGCGAAGTTGCTTCGTCTATCCCCACTTTAGAATACTAATTCAAATCTACATTTTTTGCCAAATTCTGTCAATGTTGGCTTCGGGAAGCGCAAGACGTCACCCCACGAGAAGATGGGGCGGCTCGAAGAGTCTGGGAACCGCCCGGTGCGGACCCGCATGCCGGGTAGTGTGGGGAGTGGGAGAGGAACACTCCCCCTTACCCGATTGGGCGGACTTTTGTTTGACTTGAGGCCTGTGTCCAGCTAATCTTCATCGCTACGGGCTCGCTTTATTCGTGATGTAGTATCTAAAGTCCCAATATTTGCCGCCTTCCGCAATAACTTGAGTGCGCCTGAACGTAATGCCTTTCGGCAGATACTTTTGAATGTGGAAATCAACTCGACATAGGAAGGGAGCTAGCTCTGGTGCGCCCCTTCGGGTGAGGAATTTAACGACACCGCAGCGAATGACGTTGACACCGTAAAAAAGTCTCCTGCAGGGGGTAGAAATTCAAACTCTTGCCCATCTAATTCGTCGGCAAGGCAGGGCTGCTTCTGACCCTGCCTTCAGCTGGCTATGACCGATTATGGAAATTAGGACACCATGCTGAAACCGCCGCTGACGCTGATGGTCTGCCCGGTGATATGTTTGGATACATCCGACGAAAGGAAAACACACATCCTGGCCAAATCGATCGGTTCACCTAAGCGACGAATCGGATAATTCTTTAACATGGCCTCCTGTCTCTTCTTGAAATCCTCCTCACCCATTTTGGCCTTAAGTTGCTCTCGACTTTTAAGTATCCTTTCTGTATCGGTCGCCCCGGCCGAGACGCCGTTAACGTTTATATTATACCGCCCCACTTCCTTGGCTAAGGCCTTTTGAAAGGCCACGATGCCCCCCTTGGCTGCTGAATAGGCCGCCATAAAGGCCTCGCCAGTTCTTCCGGCATCGGAAATCATATTGACAATCTTCCCATATTTATTCTTGATCATGTCCGGAAGCACCGCTCGGGTACAATGGAAAACCCCGTACAGACAGAGATTCACTGTATAATCCCAATCTTCCTTCTCCGTTTCAACAAATGGACGAGGGGTTTTCCCGGCCTCCCAATGTACACCCCGGCCGGCATTATTGATGAGGATATCCACCTTACCCAATTCCGCAATCACTTTCTTATACATGGCCTGGACCTCTTCCTGCTTGTCTACACCACCTTCAACAGCGAGAGCCTTCACTCCCAGTGCCCTGGCCTCTTCAGCTGTCTTCTCGGCCACGGACTGATTGATGTCATTCACCACCACATTGGCCCCTTCCCCGGCCAACGTCAGCACCGTTACCCGACCGATACCCGCTCCTGACCCGGTCACAATCGCCACTCTTCCTTTTAATCCGAAGTCCATAATAGTTCCTCCTTGTTGAGATATAATTTCGTTAAACGGCCACCCGCCCTATCCGCTCCGTACCCAGTTTTAACGTTCACAGGCCAATATTTAAGTGTCAGCGGCGGGTTCTCCATGGCTAAAAAAACAGGCTTCGGCGCTTCAAGGGTTTTAACTTCCACGCCTCTCACTCCGCCCTGCGGTCCTTGACCCCTTGGCCCCTTGAACCCTGTTTTAATACTATTTCGTCATATCATTGATCAATGCCCTTCCGGAGTAAGCCCCTTGGCCCAGCTCCTCGATGACCTCACTAAGTTCTGAGAGGTTCGCTACCCTGCTGATATGTGTTTTGACTTTACCGTCAGCGGCCAATTGAATCAATTCCCTCATTTCCTCGACGTTACCCACGGCAGAAGACATGATAATAGGATCCCTGGCCAACAGATCCAATGGAGATAACGATAGGGCCCCTTCGTTGGCGGCAGGCATGCCAACGCTGATAAACACACCTCCCCGCTTCATTATTTTTAATCCCAGCTCAAAGCCGGCTAACTTGGAAGAAAAAACGATACTGGCGTATACCCCTGCTGAATTTTTCCTTAACGAATTGTGCCGCCTCACCGGCATCCACGGCGTAATCGGCGCCCAACTTCTTAATGAAATCCAGTTTTTCTTGGCCCACATCAACGCCGACGACCTTATATCCAAAGGCCTTGGCGACCTGTACCGCATAATGGCCAAGACCGCCGGCCGCACCGATAATGGCCACCGGCTTACCCGGCAAGACCTCAAACTTAATGAGTTTCTTAATCGCACTATAGGCCGTTAATCCCCCACAGGCCAAGGGAACATCCTGATCACTGACTTCTTCGGGCAGCTTGACCAATGATTTTGCCCAAAGCGAAATGAACTCGGCATAAGTCCCGATAATACCCTTGGTCTCTTTGCAGAGCCTGGGCCTTCCGCTGAGACAATATTCACAAGCACCGCACCAGTATCCTCCTCCCGCACCGCCGAGACCCAAGATAACTCTATCGCCTTGCTTTACGAATTTTTCCGCTCCGATACCCAATTCCTCGACGATACCTATGCCTTCATGACCTAGGGGAACCGGAAACGGCCGGACAAATCGAGGCCAATCCCCTTTAACCAAATGCACATCCGAGTGGCAAACACCGGCCGTGTTAATCTTGACCAGGACTTCTTCATATCCGGGTATAGGTTTCGGTATATCTTTGATTTCCAATTTACCCTTCTCTAAAATAGCTGCTTTCATTTTTTATGCCTCCCATACATTTTTTTTAGCGATTTACTAAGGATTCTTTTTTCAGCAAATTAAGTATAGAAATACGATGTTGTTCTTTCACTATATTTGCGAGAGCTTTGCCTTCCTTTTGTTTCCATTGACAACTTCGAAATTATAATACAATATTAACTAATATTTCAAGTTTAAATTGTTTTTTCCTGATGAATATAAGGAGGCCGTTTTTAATGAGCGGATTACTGGATGGAATTTTGGTGCTGGATTTTTCGGAATATATTGCCGGACCTTACTGCGGTTTTCTGCTGTCCGATCTGGGTGCGGAGGTAATCAAAATCGAACCCCCGGATGGGTCGGAAGAACGACGATGGGGCAACACTCGTTTGTACAGGGGCAATACCCGAACGTCCCTGACTATGAACCGGGGGAAGAAGAGCCTTTGTCTGAATCTGGGAAAGGAAGATGGACGCCGGATCGTTTACCGGATGGTGGAAAAGGCGGATATTATTATCCAGAATTATGCCCCCGGTGTTGCTGAAGAATTGGGCATTGATTATGATACCCTGTCCAAGATCAACAAAGGATTGATCTTCATCTCCAGCACCGCTTTCGGAGAGATCGGCCCCTATCGAGACCGCAAAGGCTTCGACATCATCGCCCATGCGGCCTCAGGGATTATGGCCGGCTATGCGGACGAAGACGGTAATCCGCGGGGACCAGGGGGAAGCCCTTATATTGATATTTCAACAGGTATGCTCAATGCCTTCAGCGCCGTATCCGCCCTTTATTCGAGAACCAAAACGGGAGAAGGACAGAAAATTGAAACCTGTTTGTTCAGTACCGGCATGGCCCTGCTGGCCACAGGCTTTGCCAAAATTGAGGAGCTCGACCGGGAAAGGCATCAGAAAGAATTGGATTTTCTGAGCACCGCCTTTCGGGAGGGAAAGACACACACCCAGATCATCGACGCGATTTCCGAAATCAGACTCCGTCAAGAACAACCTGGATCCACTCGCCCCCTCGATCTGCCTGACTGCAATCACCGGCCTGCCGACCGTTATGCCTTTCCCTACTATCGGATTTATGAGACGGCCAACGGATTTATCGGGGTAGCCGCCCTAACCGGTAAACAGCGGGAAAATATGAGTGAGGTGTTAGGGGTGAAGGACAAAAGTGCCCGGGTCGAGCTTGGCGATATTACAGATGATGTCCACTATCACCAAAAAGAGATGGCCCTTTTAATGGAAAAACGTTTCCGAGAGAAGACCAATAATGATTGGATTGAGGCCCTGGAAAAGGCCGGCATACCCTGCGGGCCGGTCAATTACACCGCCAACCTGTTTTATGATCCTCAAGTCAAAGCCATGAATATGATCTGGGACCTTCAAAACAGCGAACTCGGCTCATATAAAATGGTTGGCCATCCGGTCAGGTATTCTAAGGACCCGGTCAAGCCTGGAAAAGGAGCCCCTACCCTGGGAGAAGATACCGTCAATGTCCTGGAAAAGTTCGGATATAAGAAAAAAGAGATTGAGGAATTAAAAAAACAAGCGGTTATCAAATAGGAGGCCTGGATTCCCGAGGGCCTATTTTTAGTCCATAAAATCTTGTTTTGCATTGAGAGCATTTATCTTCATTGACACACCTTGATCCTTTTCTTATATTTCATTCTTCAAAAAGCGCTTGTTGATCAACAAGTAAAAAACCCTTTTGACTTCCTGGAACCCGAAACCCTCGACTATAGTCTCACATAATGTCTTGGTTTGCATTTTACTGGCGAAGAAGCAGGAAAAAATGTTGATATTTAGATTAATTTAATACATAATTTATAATGAACAAACATAATTGTTCGTAAAGAAAATTTTTTAAACCATTATCCTTTAAGGAGGGAAACAAATGCTACAGACGAAAATGACAGAGATACTGGGGATCAAATATCCTATCCAATGCGGAACCATGCAGGCCATCTCTATGGCCGCACTGGTTGCACCAGTGGCCAACGCCGGAGGTTTTTGCTGTCTGCCAGCCGCGGCTTTTCAGGACAAACAAGCCTTTATGGATGAGGTGAAAAAAACCAGGGACATGACCGATAAGCCCTTTGGGGTTAACGTGGGATTGTTTCCGACAATGGTCGAGACCGTCTCTGCGGAGGCGAGAATAGGCTGGGTGATCGATGCCGGCGTTAAAATATTGGAAACGGCCGGGCGGAGTCCTGCGCCTCACCGCGATCAGATTGTCAAAGGCGGATTGATTCACATTCATAAATGCGCCCGGGTGCGCGATGCGGTCAAAGTGGATGGTCTGGGTGTGGATATAGTATCTATCGTGGGAACGGAATGCGGCGGGCATCCGAGTATGGAGGAAGTGACAACCCTTGTTTTAATACCAGCTGCGCTCGACAGAGTTAAAAAACCCCTGATCGCGGGCGGGGGTTTTGCTGACGGTAAAGGGCTGGTAGCCGCCCTGGCCCTCGGCGCTGCCGGGGTGAACATGGGTACGCGATTCATGGCCACCAAGGAATGCCCTATCCATTCTGACTTTAAAAAGAAACTGCTCGAAACACCAGAGACTGATACCGTGCTGGTGATGAAATCTTTAATGAATCCCAGCCGAGTCTTAAAAACACCAGGGTCTGAAACGATTCTGAAACTGGAAGCTAAGGGGGCTACTCTGGAAGAACTCGCTCCCCATATCAGCGGACGAACCTCTGCCGGAGGTTGGATAGAAGGAACTTTCGACAAAGGGATGTATCCGGGTGGACAGGTCGTCGGTCGTCTTCACGACATTCCGACCGTGGCCGAGCTGATCCAAAGAATCGTTGACGAAGCCGCGGAAACGAAGAAAAGGATGGACGCTCTTTTTAAATAATACAGAAATAGTCATACAAGGGCCGGGTCTATTTTTAACCTTTTCAGTTTTGATCCTCAATGACAAAAAAATAGACCTGGCCATCATGCCTTTCGTTAGGGCAATAACCATTGCCTACTGAAAATCAAATTCCTATCAGTTCTTGGAGATAAATTATAAAAATTGAAGCAATGCTGTTGGTTCTTATTGGATCTCTCATGGCCTGCAGCCTGGCCTACACCGATGCTTATGATCTGAAAATGTGAGTCAACTCCCCCTTGACTCGTCCCGTTGCAAGAGTTAAATTACCAAGATAGTTTTTGAAGGTTCATCCACGACATCCGTGAATCTATCACCTGTTCACGATGTCCGTCCATTCATCTATCAAAAAATAGAGGAGGTTAGTATGATGACCTTGAGGAGAATTTCTTTATTGCTGATCGTTTTTTTAATAAGCGGCCTTTTAATCTTGAGTGGCTATGGGGATTGCGGCCAAAGGGAAAAAACGGCATCAACCGATGACGTAAGGACCATAGCCAAAGAGGCCTATATATATGCCTTTCCAATATTGGAATTCTACCGGCTTGAATACTTAAAAGGAGTATTACCTAAAGCATTTAATAAAATGACACACTCGAGAGATTTACTGACTCATAAAGACAAAACAATTGTTAGACCCAATAACGCCACATTATACACGATCATATATCTCGACCTGCGCGCCGAGCCATACATTATTGAGGTGCCTTCCATTACCGATCGATATTATTCTTTTCAACTTATTGATGTTTTTACGCATGTACCCGGTTTCATCGGCACCCGGGCCACCGGCACAGGGGGCGGAAAGTATCTGATAGCCGGACCCTACTGGAAGGAAACTGCTGTCCCTGATATTACGAAGGTGTTCCGGATGGAATCGGATTTTGCCATAGTACTAGGTCGTACCGGCGTCAATGGTGCAGCCGACTTGGCAGCCGCCCATGCGGTGCAGGATCAATACAAATTTTATGCTCTATCCAGTTACACCAAGGAGAGTTCACCTCGTGCACCGGACCTTTCCTTTCCGGTAGTCGATGCAACCTTCCCCGCAAACTTTAATATCAGCCAATGGAATATTCACGGCACCCCGCCTCTGAACACAGCACTTCCCGGCTCACCCCCCTTTAAAGAAATATCTGCCGACTTTATCACCTATCTTAATTTCCAACTGGGAAGAGTGAAACCTGTGACCAGTGAAGCCCCTTTATTCGCTAGATTTGCCAAGATTGGTATAGGGCCAGACAAACCTTTCGATCCGACCTGGCTCGAACCTTCCATACTGAAGGCCATTAATGCCGGTATAACCGATGCCAAAGCAGAGATTAACCATGAAGAAGCAAATATAAAATTTATTAATGGTTGGACGAAGGATTTCAATAGATTCGGGGACAGGGCACAGATGGAGGGTCGATATCTGACCCGAGCCTATGCTGCGCTTACAGGCCTTTTGGGTAATCCAGCTATCGAGGCGGTCTATCCTTCGAGTGCCGTGGATGGTACTGGTCAAAAATATGATGGGACCTCACAATATGTGCTTACCTTTCCGGCGGGTCAATTGCCTCCCGTAAAGCCTCTGGGCTTCTGGTCATTAACCGTGTATGACGGCAACGGATTTCTGGTCGGCAATCCCATAAACCGTTACTCCATAGGCAGCCAAGACAAGGGACATGTGCTTAATCAGGATGGATCGTTTAGCATTTACATCCAATCCTCCGCCCCCTCGGCTGACAAAGTTTCCAACTGGCTACCTGCACCAAAGGGCTCATTCAACCTTACCCTGCGGCTTTATTTACCACAGGATTCAGTTCTCAATGGAGTGTGGACAACGCCTGCAGTTGTTAAAGTTAACTAATCAAAAAAAGGGGACGAATTAGGATCGGGCCACGTAAATTATTTGTCTGAAGGGTGGTAGGTCTTTTATCTTGGTATTTTGGGCTAATGAAATAGGGGTATTGGCGGAATGGAATCACTTTGACATCTATGGAGGGCCAATTGGAAAAAATAAGTTATATTAAAACCAGTGCTCCCTAAATTTAAAAAGTGACCATGTTCAACTACGTCCCCCTTCCCTCTTTGAAGGCCGATTAATCGGCTGTCTTTCATTTTTTTCTAAAATCCGACCGCTGCCTTGAGCACCCGTGCCTTATCCGTCAATTCCCAGGGAAGGCCGATGTCCATCCGCCCCATATGGCCGTAAGCGGCCAGCTTCCTATAAAATCCCCCTTTGAGGATTAAAGGCAGATATCTTAAGTTGAATTGCTTCAAAATCCCGGCCAATCGAAAATCAAAATAATCTCCCAAAAGTTCGACTATCTTATCTTCGGAAACCTTACCGGTGCCGAAAGTTTCCACTTGAATGCTCACGGGGCGAGCAAAACCAATGGAATAACTGAGTTGAACTTCGCATTCCTCGGCCAGACCGGCGGCCACGATATTTTTGGCCGCATACCTGGCGGCATAAGCGCCGATCCTGTCGATACGCAATGGGTCCTTCCCGCTCAGAGCGGCCCCGCTTTGACGGGCGTATTCTCCATAGGTGTCGATGGCATTTTTTCTTCCTGTCAAACCGGAATGAATAGAAGGCCCTCCCCGGTGAGGACTGACTCGTCAACCGTTAAACGGGTGCTCTCGATAAGTCTGGCATCGGCGGCTATATAACTTCCAGGCTGGAGGACCAGAAGATCACCCGGCACCACATTCTGGGCACCTATGGTTTGAACCGATCCTTCCCTGAGTACCAGGGCCATAGGACGAACCAGGTTCTTTAAAGAATGGATGGTTTTCTCCGCTTGACTTTCGGTGACGTACCCTATAATGGCATTAATAACGACAACGGAAAGGATGACGACGGCATCAACGTCCACCGGTGGCCACTGAAATACCGGCAGCCATGCCCAATAAAGCCACGGGAAGGGACTTGAATTGGTCAATGAACAGACTGAATCCGGAACGGGGGAATGGCTTCAGGAAGAATATTCGGCCCATACTTTTTTTGTCGTTCCTTCACCGCTTGTTCGGAAAGCCCTGAATGAGGCTGAATACCCATTTCGACCAACAGGGGTTCGGCGGATTGAAGGTGCCAAGGCTCTACCCTTTGATCTGTGGCCCGCCGGACCATTTGGCGGGTCTTTCTCCGGCTGGGCATAAATGGTTTAGGTTTCGTGGACTTTAATAAATCTGGGCCTCCAGGAAAATGGGAAGGTACATCGAAAGGTCCTTGGCCGGATGTTCTCTTATGGGCTGAGATGGGTGGGTCGACAAAAAATGTTTCGTAAAGGGACTTCTTCTGAACCAACCCTTTATGGTTTCCGTTATCTTGATGGAAGGCCCTGACTGCCTCCTGGAGAAAGAGTGTAATGGTTGAGACACTTAGTCTGGGATCAAAAAAACAAGTGCGTTGCCGCTTAACAAATTAGCCGAAAATCCGGTGATCCCTTCTTTTTCGGCTATTCGGTCTTCCTAGATATGTTTTTAATGGTTTGGAGCGGTATAGGCCATTAATCCGAAAACGGACACTGCCTTCTACCGCGACATGAATCGACCGGATCAAATGTTAGGCTTTCCCTTTTCCACCCTTGGGCCGGGAGTTAATTTCCGGAGCTTGGCCCGATTTGGTTTTGAGAACCAAACTGGAGGCCACTTCTTTAACCCCTTCGGCCACCCCGACCAACATATCCTTTACCGAGCGGACGGCCATAGTCCCAATGGTCCCGGCTGCTTCTATGGCCCCGCCGACAGCCACCTTAGCGACCTCTTCCACATTTCCGCCGATCTCTTTGGTGGCTTCAATGACGCCGTCCACCGTCCTTCTGGCTACCAGGCCCACATCGGCTCCAATTTCGGAAGCGCCTTTGACGGCCCCTTTGACGGTTTGATTGGCCATGTCGACCACATCTCCACCTACATCACTGATGCCCATGATCATTCCCTTGGCAACGCTTTTTGTACTTAGGATAAGACCTGTGCCCACTTCTTCGGTGCCCTGGATGGCCCCCTTAATCACTTCTTTGGCGACGTTTAAACTTTCGCCGGCCAAAGAACCGGTGGTCCGCAAGGTAGTGGAAACGGTGTTTCTAACCAAAGTCACTATTTCTGCTTCGATCTCATTGATTCCCTTAAGGCTGCTGACCACTCCATCTTTGACGCTCGTTCCAACCTTGCCGATGCCCGGGCCTTGGGCAGGGCTTTTGGGTTCTTGTTTGTTGGGCATATTCGTTCTCCTTTTTGATGGTTGCTTAACGGGTAGGGGTAACTTTTTATTTAAGTCCTGTTTCTTGACCATGATCGTTCCTTAGATTGTAAAAAAATATTTAAGGCATACCAAAAAGCCGTGTACCAGGCCGGGGCAGTGAAATTTTTCCGACTGATCTGGTAGATTCCCACGACTAAAAGGGCAATAAAACTTAACGTCGGGATATCCAATTCACCCTTAGTAAATCCTTGTATTTGAGTATTTACTTGACGAAATGTCCCTGTAAACCTCTGATAAATGCTGTTTGGTTTACCCGTGGAATTACTTTTTGGGGAGAGACCGGCCAAGGTTTTAACAAACGAGGCCATTTCCTCGGGAAGTTCGCTATGGAGGATGAGGAGACTGCCACTCAAGGGGTTTACTTTGATTTGATCAAAGCCTGGAATAGAGGAAAGGACCGCTTGAAGTTGGGCAAAAAAGGCGGCATCCCTTTTTTTCGAAGGTATTCTTAAACGCAGCCTTCCTTGAGAGGCATGACTGACATAAGTATCTTCAGGAAAATCAAACATGATATGACCTTATTCGGCTTTGGGCTGAGCCGCGGGTTCGGAATCCACCAGAACAGATGGGGCTTCTTGCACCTCTTCCATTTCAGCCTTGGTCTCGGCGACCAGATCTTCAACTACCTCTTGCACTTCGGCCAAGGTTTCTTTCCCTTTTTCATAAAGTAAATAGCCGCCTTTGATAGCCGCCTTGGTCAGGGGTTTAGCGACGGTAGCCAAGATGGGTTTCACCACCGGTCCAACCACCGAGGCTCCGATCCCGATTGCCAATCCTCCTAAAATATTTCCCTTCCATCCATTAAAAAGCGCCATACTCCCTCCTCTGATTTGGGGTTTTTCCGGCCATGGCCGGAAAATCCTGTTTTTTAGTTTACAGGATCGCTAACTATTAAATAAAATCAATGAATCACCCAATCTAAAACCTGGAATCCCGCCGTTTTACGGCCAACTCAGACTATCTATTAAAAAAGGCTATAAAAAGCAGATGTGAAGATTATCGAATTTATTGGTTTTAGGGGAAAGGTCCAGGATTCTTTAGGGAAGTCTAACCCACTATATATTGTATATTTTTTTTAATAAGTCCCTCATATAGTATTTTTTTCTTTACAAAATGATTTTTTTTATTACAATTGGATTAAAGTTTCTAATAAGAGATAGTGGTTTAGATAAAACCAGCCACGGGATTAGGTTTTCTTTATTTAACAGGGGAGATATTTTCAAGTGAAACTTAAAAGATTAGAACTTAATGGGTTTAAATCCTTTCCAGAAAAGACAATAGTCTCTTTTCCGAAAGGAATAAGCGGAGTCGTGGGTCCCAATGGATGCGGAAAGAGCAACATTGTGGATGCCGTCAAATGGGTCATGGG
>CAWDKY010000014.1:0-219854 GCA_963802945.1 uncultured delta proteobacterium | reverse complement strand
CAGTACCCCGAAGCTTACGGCATAGCATCCGGCTTTCTTCATCTCCATCAAAAGTTCCCTGGAGATGGTGTCGACCCGGGAAAAAGAAGTCCATCTGGCCTTAAGTTCACGCCTTCTTATTTCATCACAAACAGCCAGGCAGTGATCCTGGCTGGCCGTAAAAAGATCGTCCACGATGTTGATCTGTTGAAAATTTAATCCGCGAAGATATTCCAGTTCATCTACCACTTTCTCGGGGTTCCGGTAACGTACCCTAGCTCCCACCATTTTTCTTCCCACGCAAAAAATGCACTGAAAGGGACAGCCCCTGCTGGTGGTCATGGTAATGGGCATTCCTAGGGCCCGGTATCTGCCCAAAGGGAACAAATGCCTAGCGGGCATGGGCAAGGAATCCAGATCGACGATCTGTTCCCTTGGGCCGGTCCTGAGGACTTCGGACCCATGGCGATAAACAATGCCTTTGACCTTGCTCCAATGGCCATCCTTCTCAGTTTCCCTGGCCAAATCGATGGCCGTGTGTTCGCCTTCACCAAGGACGATGAGATCCAATTCAGGCAGGCTCCTCATCGCCTCTTCGGCCCAAAAGGTTACATGCGGACCGCCCATGACCGTCAGGATGTCCTTATCGATCATTTTGACATCTTTAATCATTTGAGCAGCGCTGTCGTAAGTCATGGTTACGGAAGTTGCCCCCACCATATGGGGCCGAAATTCCCGAAGGACTGATTCCAGCCTCTTTCGGCTGTATGGAAAGACGGTAAAATCGACCGCCTTGGTCTCAATACCGGCTTCCTCAAGGGCCCCAGCCAAAAAAGCCAAGGCCAGAGAAGGAGATGGATTCTCAGAAACAGGACAATAGGGATTGATTAATAGAAAGCGCATAGATCTAATCTCGATTCGTACTTGGGGGTATCAGGGAACTCTTAAGATGGGTTTATATCGTGAAATTTCTTCGCGGTCAATAGGTTATGTCCGCCAAGCAGCCTTGGTTCGACTTTCCGTCGACAGTCCCCGCAGAATAAACTTGACGACCGTGTCGATAACCTCTTCCTGGTTAATGTGCAATAGGTTCCATTCTCTGAGGGCCGGAATGGAGGTCAATAAAAATATCAAATTGGCAGTGACTGTCGGATTTTTTAACTGGAAATATTTCTTTTGATGGCCTTTCTGGAGCAGTTGAACCAAACCCGAAACATATTGCCGGTCGATCTCCCTCATTTGCAAATGGACGTCCTTGCGTCTGGACCAAGATTCCCGATAGAGGAGCTGGACCGCTTTAGTCAGTTTGTACATCTGCCGCAACATTCGACGCAGGATGATTTCCAGGTCTTCGGGATTGGGCTCCCGATCTTCTTTCTCGTTTCCGACCAGACTTAAACGGAAGCGTTCCACAACATCTTTATAAACCAGGACCAAAATGTCATCCTTGCTCCGGACATAATCATATAAACTGCCCATGGTCAGACCGGAGGCGTGAGAGATCTCCCGCATGGTCGTTTGATCAAAGCCTTTTTCAAAAAAGAGCTTGGAGGCCGCTTGAATGATCTGCTTTCGACGCTTGGACACCAGATCTTTATTTTTTATGTTGGTTTGAACTTCCACCATTTTTCCTTCCGAGCGCTCGTTCACTTTTGGTTTCTTAGCACACTAAAAATAGAGAAGTCAAGGTAAATGTTTTTCGGCCACATATAGCCGTTGGCTTGGGTATGGAGATCAACGGACCTTAGCAATCAAATCCTTGAGATTGAGCCAAAGGGGATGTTTTGCAAAGCCCTTGCTCCGATCAAGATTCGAATAGATGTCTATCTGTGCTTTGAGCTTCGATGATTATGGGAGGTTGATTTTCCAGTTCCAATATCCCGGTCGATCTTTCATTTTGATAAACCGCGGAACCAATTCAATCAGATGCACAAAATGTTGGTAGCCGGCCCGTTCCAGCTCTTGATGAGAAGCGGTCAAATCCAGCTCCCAGTTGGGATACACCCAATAATTGGAATCAAGAAAACTCACCCAAGCAATTTCTCCTTTCGGGCTTTGAAAGGGCCTGCCTGTTTTCAACCGGTCCGAAAGGATTCTGGAAATACATAAAGGCCAGTTGCCGGAAAGAACAATACCAAGGGGCAAGGGGCTTTGCCGGGGAAGGGAAAGGCAATCCTTCTGACCCAGTTCCGGACTGACTATGGCGCCGGAGAAACCGTATGATTTGATCTGATGGATGGACAGGGGATTGCTCAGGTTGCAAAAAGGCCCGGCCCACAGAGAGAGTTTTTGGGGATGTGGAAAAAAGGCAATCTGCCAGGGGGCATTTAGGACAAACCGGGCACATCCCTTTTGCAACAATTGAATAATCAGGGCATTGAACCCGGCTTCAACTTCGGGCCAGATTGCCGGGGGAAGCCACCACCAGATGTCCCGGTTGTTCGCATCAGTTCCGAAAAGTCTCCGGGGATAGCCAAAGCCCGATTTTTTCTCTGCCCTGGTGGCGTCTGGGAGCCAGTCGAAAAACCTTTTGATCAACAACTGGTTGCTTGGTAAACCGATTACGAGGAAAGGCCGCTTGAAACCGGGAAGACGGCATTTCCCTATTATCGGAGGGTTTCATTTCCGCTTCAAGCTGAGCCATCTTTTCGGACAAATCCGGTTCCCGACGGTCGATTAAAAAAACCGGGGCCCCTTGTTGCGGTCTTTTTTTGACGCCGGGAGTTAGATAAAATCGTGTACCCCGAGACATTCCACGGCTGACCTTTAAGGTGGCATGCCAGGGTTCATCTTCATAACCGATTCTAAGGACATCATCAGGTATGAGTTCCTGCTTAAGCTGAAGATAGGGTTTGTCCCCTTCCCCTGAAACCCTCCCCAATAACCGCCCTGAACCGGTTTGCACCTCAGTCTGAATGGGGTTTTGAGGTCGCTGGGGAAGAAAATGATAATGCGTCCCGGGACGGCCCATGGCCTGACTCAGCAAGGTTAGGGCCTCTTTTTTAACCGCTAGATCCTGGGGATGATCGCGTAACATTTGATAGGCCCGGACGGTGTAATAAACATAATGAGGGCCTTTTTTACGACCCTCTATCTTCCATCCCTTTATGGCCGGAACAGACAGCAGGATTTTGATCAGCACATCCAGGCTGAGATCCTGACAGGAAAAATACCGCTTGGATGTCCCTTCCTGGCGATAGAGACGCCTGCAGGGCTGGACGCATCTTCCCCTCAGCCCACTTTTCCCTCCTAAATAACTACTCCAGTAACATCTGCCAGATATCCCATAACATAACGCCCCATGAACAAAAACCTCCAGCCCGATACGATCAGGGCATACTTCGGCCACTTGTTTGATTTCATTGATGCTGAGCTCACGAGGAAGAATAACCCGGCTGACGCCGGGGATACGGCTGATTAGGGAAAAGGCGGCACCAAAACCGCAGTTGGCCAGAGTGGAGAGGTGAAGCTCACCAGGAAAACCGGTCTGCCGGGCCAGCTCTATCACGGCCAAATCCTGAATAATCAGGGCATCCGGATGCACCCGGCGGTTAAGATCATCCATAAGTTTTCCGGCCTGATCCAGTTCATCAGGTTTTATCAGCGTGTTCAGAGTGACATAGATCCGTGTCCCTTGGCTATGTGCCAGATCAGTAAGCCCAGCTAATTCTTCCAGGGTAAAGTTTTTGGCTTCCATGCGGGCGGAAAGCTGCTTCAAGCCGCAATAAATAACATCTGCCCCGGCCGCCAGCGCGGCCAGGAAACTGGCCTTGTTGCCGGCCGGTGCCAGAATTAACGGAACCGTGGAGTTTTGAGGAGTCATGGATCTGATTTTTTCCTCGGTGAAAATAAATCCCGAATTGAAAGTTTAAATTGCCTGGATAATCTATTAGGACGGCGCAGTTAAAAACTTTCCCGCCAAGGCGGGACTAACGCGCAAGCCCTGAGGAATGAGGCGTACATTGTAGTACGTCGCAATAAGCCTGCCCCGCCGAAAGGCGGGGAAGGGCGTAGCGCAATCCCGGGAAACGCGGGACAGGTGAGCTTTTAACTGTGCCGTCATGATTGAATGACAAACCGCCTCATTTGGATGTTTAGGAGCAGTCCGATTCCGATCAGGGTGGCTATGATTGAAGATCCCCCATAACTGATAAAAGGCAAGGGCACCCCGACTACCGGGACAAGGCCGACGACCATGCCTATATTGATTAAACTTTGCCAAAAAAAGACAGCACATATCCCCAGAGCAATGACCATGCCGAAACGATCCTTGGATTGGCGGGCTATATTCAAGGCCCATAAGATCAAAAGTAGGAAAAGGGTGACCACGACCAGAGAACCGATAAATCCCCATTCCTCGGCCAGAACCGAAAAGGCAAAATCAGTATGCTGTTCGGGTAAAAAGCGGAGTTGTCCTTGGGTCCCTTTCAGAAATCCCTTACCCCAAAAACCGCCTGAGCCAACGGCGATCTTGGACTGGAGGATATGATAGCCGGCCCCTAAAGGGTCCGATTCCGGTTGAAAAAAAATAAGGATCCTTTTCTTCTGATAATCTTTAAGAAAAAACCATAATAAGGGCAGGGACAGGATCAGACCTCCTAGGGAAACAAATAGGGTCTTCCAGGCTATTCCTAAAAAAATGAAAATGGAGAGACTGACTAATAAAAGCAAAAGGGCCGTTCCCAAATCCGGTTGTTTAATAATCAACAAGGCCGGTAACAGGGCCATTCCCAGGGGAAGATAGAGATCTCGGAAACCATAACGGCGGCTGAGTTCGTTGTTAAAAAAATATTTAGCCAAAGCCAGAATCAACGAGATTTTTACCAGCTCTGACGGTTGAAAGGAGAAAAAAGCTAAGGTCAACCAGCGCTGAGACCCCGAAATCGTGCGACCAAAGAGCATGACGCCTATCAAAAGTAAGATGGATATCCCATATAATGGATAGGCCACGGAAAGCAACAAATGGTAATCAAAGAAAAGGATGATCATTAAAAAGATGAAACCGAACCCGGCCCAATAAATCTGTTTAAGATAAATGGGGGACCCTTTGCCTCCTTCGGCCAGATAGGTGGCCGAAAAGAGATTGATCACCCCGATGGCGATCATAAAAAGAACCAGGGAAAGAAGTGACCAATTAAAATTCTGGATAAATCGCCGATCAATCAAGGTTCCTATCCTCGGCAATGGGTTCGGGTTGGGATTCGGTTTCGGATTGGGGTTGGATAGATGGAGTCCCCATTCCTCTGGGAGGCAGATGGAAATAGGCCTCAAAGATCTTCCGGGCTATTGGAGCGGCAGCGGCGCCGCCATGTCCGCCGTGTTCCACAAGAACGGCCACAGCCAGTTGTGGAGATTCCAATGGAGCAAAGGCCACAAACCAGGCGTGGTCTCTGCCTCCCCGTTTCCCCAGGCCGACCACCTGGGCCGTTCCTGTTTTTCCGGCGGCAACAATGCTCCAAAGGCGGGCTGCCCCGCCTGTTCCTCCCGGTTCATTAATCACACCGGCCATGGCTTCGCGGACTATTCTGAAATTTTCAGAGCTTATAGAGACCTGCCCAACCAACTGGGGGAAAAATTCTTTGATCACTTCCCCTTGAGGAGAAACTAATTTTTTAACCAAAAAAGGACGAAACAGTCTGCCCCCATTGGCAATGGTGGCCGTAACCACGGCCATCTGTAAAGGAGTGGTCAGATTATAGCCCTGCCCGATGGCCAGGGATAAGGTTTCCCCAGGCTGCCAGGGGACTTTATATCGTTTGAGTTTCCACAACGAAGTAGGAATAAGACCGCCTTTTTCCGGATATAAGGCGATGCCGGTCGGCTGCCCCATTCCCAAGAGCCGCGCATAACGGGCTAAGCGATCCACCCCCACGCGAATACCCACATTATAAAAATAGACATCACAGGACTGGACAATGGCCTTGTGAAGATTGACCGCCCCATGTCCCCCTTTCCTCCAGCACTGAAAGACCCGGTTTCCAAAAGGGAGGGAACCGTTACAGTAAAAGACTGGTCGCCGGCGTAATCACCTTTTCTTCCAGTCCGGCCAAAGCAGTGACCATTTTATAGGTCGATCCCGGCGGATATTGTCCCTGGATGGCCCTATTCTGAAAAGGTTTATGCGGGTCTGAAAAAAGGGCATTCCACTCTTTGGCCGAAAGCCTACGGGTGAATGAGGCAGGATCAAAGGACGGAGAGCTGTGCATGGCCAAGATCTCTCCGTTCGACGGATTTAAGACCACCACGGCCCCGGATTTCCCATTAAAGGCCTCCTGGGCTGTTTTTTGAATATTCCAGTCCAGAGTGGTTATCAGATTATTCCCCATGGTTGATTCACGGACACCCAACACCTGAATCTCTTGCCCAGTGGCATCCACTTCCAGGAATCGTCCGCCTTTTTTCCCCCCTAATTCGGCCTGCCATTCCTTTTCCAATCCCCATTGACCGATAAAATCTCCTATCCGGTTGTCTGGATACTGATTGCTTTTAAGTTGTTTGGCTGTTATCTCTCCTAAATATCCGATAGTATGGGGGGCCACAGGACCCAAGGGATAACTCCGTTGAGGACTCACTTCGACATAGATTCCAGGCATGAGATATTTGAAGGTCTCAACTTTCCCCAGTTCGTCCTGGGTAATATCTAATTTAATTGGAATGGGGTGGATGGGGCTGGCCTTTTTTTGGGCCAGGCGTTGTTCCACCTCCTCTTTGTCCATGTCGAGCAGTTTGCAGAGTTGCACTTTAAGCAGATCCCAGTTTTGAACATCATCGGGAATAACATAGAGATTAAAGGAAGACCGGGAATTGACCAGTTGAGTCCCATGACGATCTAAAATGATCCCTCGAGCCGGGGAAATATCAAAGACCCGGATGCGATTATTTTCCGACAATTTTTTAAAGTAAGTGGCCTTGACCATTTGTAGATACCAGAAGCGGCCTAACAGCCCCAAAAAAATCGCCAGGATAATAATGGTGGTGATCGAGAATTGTCTTGGAAGGTCGGTCGGTTCTTTTTCGAAAAATGAGATTCGGGACATTAACTTAAAGAAGGCTTTTCACCAAAAAAGGCCTTAAAAAGATAAAATAACGGCAAACTCAAAAGCATAGTGATGACGGCCTGAACCACAATCATGAAAGACTGGTATTGGGAGAATTCCAGACCTTGGGAAAGGGTTAGGAAAAAATAGACAGAGAAACCATACAGGAGCTGCAGCAACAGAACTGAGAAAACCATAAAAAATATGGATTGAATGAGGGTTCGAGTCCAAACCAGATGGAATATCCAAACAACTAACGGGTATAAAATCATGGCCTTTCCCATCCCACCCCAGGACAGGACATCCACTATCATGCCCAGAAGGACACCCAAGAGCAACCCCAGGCGCAATCTTTCCAGAGTGCCCAAAAAAATAATTAGAATAAAAAGCAGATCAATACGAAAGGGACTAATCATTTCCCCATACAGCCAAGTGGATTGGAGGACTAGGAAGATCAGCCCCAGAATAAAAAAAAGGAGGAACTTCTTAACCATCTCGAGATGCCTCCTGGTCCGGTAAGGGGGGTCTTTTTTGAAAGATCAGGACCTCTTCAATATGCGATAATTGGCATTCCGGAACGACCTCCACAAAAAGAAAATTGCCTTTGATCTGCGAAACCACACGCAGGACTCTTCCCAGGATCAGCCCTTTGGGAAAGAGTTGATCCAGACCAGAGGTGACAATGATATCTCCGGCACGAATATCTTCGTTTCGGGCAATATATTTCACTTGGCAATTCTCTTCTCCGGGAATCCCAGTCAAGACCCCGCGTGCTCTGGTCCGTTGAGAAAGACAATCCACGGCAAAGCTTGGATCATTTAATAATATGACTTGGGAAAAATGACCGGAAGTTTTTTCCAGCCTTCCAACCACCCCCTCTGGCCGGAGGACGGGCATACCACGGACCAGCCCGTCTTTTCGGCCTTTGTCAATATAAAAGGTTTGCAAAAATGGGCTGGGACCACTTCCCACCACTTTGGCCACTATGGAAGGACCTGAAATTTCGGCCTTTAGTTGCAGAAAATTTTTGAGTCGCTCATTGGCTGAAGCCATTTCCCTTAAGCGAATATTTTCTTGTTTCAGTTGGATCAATTGGTCCTTGAGAAGTTTATTTTCCTGTTGGGTATGGGTCAAAGCCATATAATGGGTCCACCAAGACCCGACCCCCGTTTTAATAGAATGAAAAATCGAAAAAACCGGCAGGATCACATCCACCAGCGAACTTTCCACTGAAAAATAATCTCGATCACTTCTAGAAAGGGAAGAGGATAAGGCCAGAAGGGCCAACAGGGCAAACCAAAAAAGGAGAACATTCCGAAGTTTATTAATAACCATTCGCTGTTTCTGTAACTTTGAAGCTCCCCGCAATTCTGGCGGGATGGGGTTGCTCTTACCTCATATTTTCAAGGGGATAGTTTCTTAGATAGAAACCTCCCTTAATAATTCAATATTTTCCAAGACCTTTCCGGAACCCAAGACGACTGCTGAAAGCGGATCATTGGTAATAATGATCGGCAAGCCGGTTTCTTCCTTTAAGAGGACATCTAAATTTTTCAGCAGAGCCCCTCCCCCGGTGAGAAAAATCCCTCTGTCCACAATATCGGCAGCCAGTTCAGGTGGGGTTTGTTCCAAGGCCACCTTGACCGTATCAATAATCGTATCGATCTGTTCGGAAATGGCCAGGCGAACCTCTTCAGAATCAATAGTCAAGGTTTTCGGAATGCCGGAAACCAAATCCCTTCCCTTAACTTCGATCGATTCCGGTTCATCCTGGGGATAAGCGGTGCCAATGGTTGTCTTGATGACTTCGGCCGTCCGTTCTCCAATTAATAAATTGTATTTTCGTTTAATATACTGCAGAATGGCTTCGTCTATCTTGTCTCCCCCTACCCTGACCGATTTACTAAAAACAATCCCAGCCAGAGAAATAACCGCGACCTCAGTAGTTCCCCCCCCAATATCCACAACCATATTGCTGATCGGTTCGGTAATCGGCAGGCCGGCACCAATAGCCGCGGCCATAGGTTCCTCAATCAGATAAACCTCCCGGGCTCCGGCCGATTCCGCTGATTCCCGGACCGCCCTTTTTTCCACCTGGGTGATACCAGAAGGGACAGCGATTATAATGCGGGGCCGGATCAACGTTCGACGATTGTGGACCTTGCGGATAAAATGACGCAGCATGGCCTCGGTTACTTCAAAGTCGGCAATAACGCCGTCTTTCATGGGCCGTATGGCAATGATATTGCCAGGGGTTCGTCCAAGCATCAACTTGGCCTCTTTCCCGACGGCCAGGACTTTGTTATAACCCTTACCGTCCTTGCGAACCGCTACCACTGAGGGTTCGCTCAAAACAATGCCTTTGCCTTTTACGAAAACCAGAGTATTGGCCGTCCCCAAATCAATGGCTAAATCATTGGAAAAAATTCCCAGGAGGGGATCTAAAAACATGGGGGCTCCTCTTGATAAGATTTATATTAAAGTTAAATATTATCAAATTTTTACATCCATTTCAAGCTTTTTAAGAACTTTTTGAAAGAGACAATCGTTTACCAGTTTTTCCCGGTAACCTCCTTTTTTAGTGACTCTTTTGGGTAAAAGGGCTATTAGAAATTAGCATATCCTAAAGGAATTCCATGACCCCGTAGATATTGAAAATGTTCAAAAGTTGAGGAAAAATTTTGGATACTCTTTTGGCCATAGTCGAACAATTCAAACCACTAGGCAAATGCTTAGGCATTCGGCCTTACGGGAAAGGTCATGTGAACGACACCTTCCTGGTGACCCTGGACGGCCAAAAAGACAATAAATTCATACTTCAGCGCATCAACACCCGGGTTTTCCATTGGCCAGAACTTATCATGCAGAATTTAAGAACCCTCAGCGAACATATCCAAAGTCACCAGGAGCAAAGGGCTTTAGGCCTTGGCCGTCGCTGGGAGGTACCTAAGATTTTCTTGACCAAAAACGGCCGTGACCACTGGCTTGGTCCCGATGGGTCATTCTGGCGGGCGATCAGTTTTATCGACCGGGCGCAGTCCTTTGAGACCATCCAAAATATCGGGCATGCCCAGGAAGTCGGTTATGCCCTGGCCATGTTCCACCTTCTCATCAAGGACCTGCCCATTGAAGCCTTGGCCGACACCCTGGAAGGATTTCATATTACACCGCGTTATCTCCGGCACTTTGATGAGGTCCTGGCTAATCCTAAGCCGAGGAAATCCCTTGAGATGGATTATGCCCTGCAGTTTATTAACCAGAGAAGAACCTTGGTCGATGTCCTGGAAAAGGCCAAAGAACATGGCAAGCTGCCTCTTCGCCCGATCCATGGCGATCCTAAGGTCAACAACGTCATGATAGACATCCATACCGGACAAGCCGTAGGCCTTGTTGATCTGGATACGGTCAAACCCGGTCTGATTCATTATGATATCGGCGACTGCCTTCGTTCTTGCTGCAACCCACTTGGGGAAGATGTCGAACATGGGGAGGCGGTTCATTTCGAGCTTGATTTTTGTCAGGCCGTTCTGAAAGGGTATTTGTCCATTGCCGGGGAGTTCCTTAAAGAGACTGAGTATGAATATCTGTTTGAGGCCATCCATTTAATCGCCTTTGAGTTGGGGCTTCGTTATTTCACCGACTATTTAGAAGGGAATATTTACTTTAAGGTCGAGCATGCGGAGCAAAATCTGAACCGGGCCATGGTCCAATTCAAGCTCACCGAGAGTATCGAATCACAGGACGCCAATATTCAATCCCTCATCCGGGACCTTAGATGAATCCCCATCCTGTCCTTTCCACCTCGACTGAGTCATCGCAGGCCTCAAAGGAGGAATAGTGATAGCAGAATGCGCTATTAAGGCCGTCATGCGGCGAAAGCCGGGAACCAGCTCATATATTAGCTGGATTCCCTCGGCTCGTGTCCGGGGCAGGCTCCGTATCCGCTTCGCTTGCACGGAATGACAAAATTGTTGATGGAAATATCTTCCAAGACGGGATGGTTAGAGAGGCAGTGAAGGCACTTTTTTCCTTCTGTATTAATACCGAAATGATTTAGAAAAAAACAAGGAGGGATACGATGCTAAGCGACAATCAACTTAATAAATACGCCGATGTGCTTTTTTGGGGATTAACCACAGCCAGGAAGCAACCTTTCAGGAAAAAGGACATTATCTTAATCCAGTATGAGCCTCCAGCCCTGAAACTGGCTGAGATTTTATATGCCAAAACACTCGACAGGGGAATGTATCCGGTTCAACGTATGGGTGTAACTTACGTCATGGAGCATGAATTTTTTCAAAAATCAAAGAACGATCAACTGGTCTTTATCACTCCGGGAGATAAAGAATTATTTCAGAAGGTCAACGGCCGATTTTTTTTAAGGGCCCCTGAATCGTTGACCCATCTGAAAGACATCGATCCGGTCCGGATCGGAAAGGTCCTGATTTCAAGAAAGCCGTTAAGAGAGATACTGGATCGGCGGGAGGAGAAGGGATTTTATAGCTGGACCCTCTGTACGGTTCCCACCGAAGAGCTGGCCAGACAGGCCAAAACGACCATCAGAAAATACACCGACCAGATTGTCCGGGCCTGTTATCTGGACAAAGAAGACCCGGTGGCTGAATGGGAGCATATCCATAGGAATGCCCGGCAGATAAAAAAATGGCTCAACAGCCTTAAGATAAAATCCCTTCACATCGAATCGGCTAATGTGGATTTAAAGATCACACCAGGAGAGCGAAGAATATGGAAAGGCGTCTCCGGTCATAATATCCCCAGTTTTGAGGTCTTTTTTTCGCCGGACTTTCGAGGGACCGAAGGGGTTTATTATTCCAATCTGCCTTCATTCCGGAGCGGAAACTATGTTGACGGTGTTCGGCTGTCCTTTGAAAAAGGGACGGTAAAAAAGGCCGAAGCCAAGTCCGGTGAGGCCTTCACTGTAAAACAAATCTGCCATGGATAATGGGGCTTCTAAGGTTGGGGAGTTTTCTTTGACGGACAAACGTTTTTCCAGGATCAATCGTTTTATGGCCGACACCCTTTTCGATGAAAATTACGGCGGGGCTTACGGGAACTGCCATATCGCCCTCGGGGCATCCTATACCGACACCTTTGATGGAAATCCGGCCAGGATGACCAAGGAATTAAAAAAGAGGCTCGGGTTTAACGATTCCGCCCTTCATTGGGACCTGGTGAATACGGAAGACAAGACCGTCACCGCCCATCTCACCACAGGGAAGAAGCTGGTGATCTATGAAAAGGGGAAATTTGCATATTAAAAAAACAAAAACCCAGAATCCAGGAGTCAGAATTCAGAATAGAGACTTGTTATTTCTTGATTACAAAGTTAAAGCCAAGACAAGCTTTATGGGTTTAGGGAAAATTATAGAATAGGCTTCAGGGAAAATGAGTTAAGCTGTCCTAACCGACATTTAAGTTGACAGTCGGTGTCAAAAAAACCTCTTTGCACATTACCCCTACTAATGTTTTAAGAAGTCAGTCCAGAAAATTAACGATTACGGATTGAAATATGGGAGAAATGGTTGGACTACCACGGCCTGGACGGTCTCGACCCAGAGCTTAAGATTAGGGGAAAAAAGATCGGCAGATCCCGATCGACCATCAGCTTGGACGGGGTCAAGGCCTCCGAGAAATAGAGAAGGATTAAGCCCATGAAACCTGATAATAAAAAAGCGCCTATCCCCTTTTGCTCTTAGACATAAAAAAGGGCCGCAGACGAGAAATACGGCCCTTTCTGATCCTCCTTCATAAAAGCTTAGGGGGTATGGGTGGAAACTTGATTCGGGTTGGTATAGGCCCAGGTATAGGCCGTCCCGCTGATTGTGGCCGTGATGACGTTGGTCGCCGTTGCCACAGCCCCACCCGTATCCGACATATAGGTTGTTGCAAGAATCGAGGTAGCATTAAGACTAGCTGTGGCGGAGCTGTTAAGGACATAATCAGCATAGGAGATTGATGCCGCGGCTTTAAGGGCACCGGTCAGTCCGTTGGCTGCGCTCTGGGGCTTGGTTGGCCATGTCGACGTACCTTGGAATGGCGATGGCCGCCAAAATGCCGATGATGACGATGACGATGATCAACTCAATCAAGGTAAAACCTTTTTGATTTTTAATTATGTTTTCACCTCTTCTTACCTAACATGACAATGAATAATTTTTGATACCAATTCTTATGCTTTATAATACCTTTCTTTCTATACCTTTGTTACTTCCTCTTTCTTTTTTACTTAAATTTTTTATCCTCTAATAGCCAAAAAGTCAATAAATTTCAATTAACTTTTCGTTAATTACGGATGGAAATATGGGAGAAATAGTTGGATTACCCCGACCTTGAACTTGAGGTGTCATCGCTCCTTTGTTCATAGCCACCTCCTTCCTTTGGGCTAACTCTGAGCTTAAAATATTTCCAATTTTTGGGGACCACCTCATTATTTTGTTACGGTGGAAAATAATTGTGGGGGCGGATACCGGTTTAAAGAGGTTGGGCGATCATCCAGGAGAACCACTGGAAGTTGATTCAAAAACTTTTTTACTTTTTTACCAGCGTCTCCTTGAACCCTGTTCAATCTTTA
Organism: uncultured delta proteobacterium; assembly: GCA_963802945.1. Lineage (GTDB taxonomy): Bacteria > Desulfobacterota > RBG-13-43-22 > RBG-13-43-22 > RBG-13-43-22 > RBG-13-43-22. Next base: position 206,246 of record CAWDKY010000014.1, on the reverse strand, counting down.
ACCATCTTTCTTTTCAGCCGCAAATTACTGCGACAGTCTTCTTTTGATTTCTCCGTATTTCACCAGAGCAGACAAGGCGAGAGAGGCATGTTCGACATTGTCGAACTGAGGTATATTATATTCCCTGAAAGTGTCGTCGATAGATGGCAGGCGTCGCCAAAATAACGCAATCATAGGCTTGCCGTATTTTTGTGGAATCCTTCGGCACCCGTTTCCACGGCATCTATTATATGTTTTCTGCGTTCTGCATGTGTCGGCTTGTAACTCCTGTCCCTGGGTACGAGGGTCAAAATTGCGTCTACCGAATCAAGTGACGCCAGCGCATCAAATACCCGCATTTCCTGTTCCGAGTCAAAATTTCCGGCGGCAAAATCCACAGGATTACTTGGATTCGGTGCATGCGGAGGCAACATACTCTTAAGTCTTGCGGCATCCTCCTTTGTAAATTGGGGAACTTCCATACCCAGAGCCACTATATTATCCGAAGCAACAACGCCCTGCCCGCCGTTTGCAAGTATGCCTATTCTCTTCCCTTTCGGCAAGGGCTGGCTGAAAAGCGGTTCCGCCATAATGAAAAGATGCTCTAGCTGCTTTACTCTTATAATTCCCGCCTGCCTGCATATGGCGTCTAAAACATCGTCCGATCCGGCTATCGAAGCGGTATGAGACATGGTCGCACGGGCGCCCACGTCGGAACGGACGACTTTCATCAGCAAGATCGGTTTTTTTGCCACCACTTCTCTCGCGACTTCGAAAAATCTGGCGCCGTCTTTAAACCCTTCCATATACATCGTGATGACTTTTGTATCGTCGTCGTAGCTAAGGTATTCCAGGAAATCAGTTGCGGTTAAATCCCCCTGATTGCCGATGGCTATAAATTTGCTGAGACCATAACCTCTGTCACCGGTGAGGCGGTTTGCAATCCCGCCGAAACTGCCGCTTTGACTGATGAAAGCGACCGGACCGGACATGCGATCTTCGATTGGGGTTATATTAAGGTTGAAGCGGAACACCAGATACCGTTGCAATTCGGACCTAAAAACCGCAAATTCCCCGCTCTGGCGATTTTTGCGGCTTCTTCTTCCAGCCTCTTCCCTGTCTCTCCTGTTTCGGCAAAATCGGCAGAATTGATAACGCCCCCTTTGACTCCTTTTTCAACGCAGGCCGTCATGACTACCGGCACCTGGGCAGCCATGACGGTGAAAACAGCCAGCTCCACCTCGCCGGGAATCGCGAACATCGGCATAAGCCTTAACTCCCATGAGTTCTTTCGCCTTTGGATTTACGGGATAAATATTGCCCCTATAGTTTGACTGCAGCGCTCTGCGGAGCAATCTTCCGCCCCATTTTTCCATCGTACTGCTAGCCCCTATAATGGCTACGGATCGGCTTGAAAATATGATCAAGCTGTTCAACTATTGTTTCCGACATCTTAAACTCCTGTTGTTATCACATTCAGTTTGTTTTTCGGATTGCTGCCACAAGGCGAGACGGTTCCGTTTCAGGTGTTAAGTTGCAAATTTGCTTCAAACGGTGTATATCTTCAGACCTTTTTGGACAGATGTTGTTATAGCGAGTTTGTACTCTGATACTGGACTGAGCCATCATTGTTAGTACCATTGCCGTACAAAATGTACTGTTTTCTCCGCTGCATGGTCAATTATTTTTTTTCTTTTCTCTTCTGTAGGATGGCCTCCTTTCTTCCCGCATAGACATCATTGGGCGATATGTTGCTCAAAGCTTCATGCGGAGTACCGTGTATAACTTATATCCTGGCTCAGTTTAAAGGGGTCAGGGCAAGTGGCGAAACTGGAAGATAGGTTACTTTATTGATCTGGCTTATGAATGGACCTCATTATACACGATTTTGGGAATAGTAAATAGGGGGATTTCCTTTTGGAATTGAACCATTAAATAGGAGAGTCCTTCAGCGATTTGCGTTAGAAATCGTTCAAAATAGGACAAAAGCCAAAAACAAGGAGTCACCATTAATCTTGACAATGTCTGTATAGCAAAATCTCAACATTCCCAGTTAAGCTGTGTTACAGAACCCTAAACCTTTAACTTTGAACCTTGAACCTTGAACTGTGACCTTGAATCCTTTTATTTTTGTAACACCTGACTGTATTTGACCATCCCCCACAGGGCCTTGGCGCAGTCCACGGGACTGGAGAAAGTCGGAATGTGATATCGCTTGAAGATCTCATCTATCGGCCCTGTAATCTGTTCCTCGTTGGCTGCTACGACAATCGGCTTTTGGTATTTTGTCGGAATGGCGGCGATCGCTTCCGTAATCTTCAGGGTGTCGATCATTTCGGATGATTTGGTATAGCGGTTAAAATTGTCACGAGTCGGCATGACGATCAGACAGTCGATATTGTCCTGTTTGGCGGCGATTTCGATGATATTCAAGTAGGCTTTCTCGTTTTTCCTCCCGATACAGTCTATGGGATTCACCGGCGGAGGGGAAAAAGGCAGCATCTGATCCCTTATCTCCTCCTGCGCCTGTTGAGTCATTTCAGGAACACTTAGGCCTAACCGGGTACAGGCCTCTGTGGCCGTGACGCAAAAACCTCCGCCGCCGTGAATGATAGCCACCCGGTTTCCTTTGGGCAGAGGTTGATAGCAGAGACAATTGGCCATATAAAACATTTCCATGAAATCGTGCCAGCGAATGGCACCGGCCTGACGACATACGGCATCAAAAAGATCATCGTTCCCTGCCAAAGCCGCTGTATGGGAACGTGCCGCGCGGGCTGCCGCCTCTGACGAACCGGCCTTGTATATCAGCAGGGGTTTTTTCCGGGTGACCGTTTTCGCCACTTCCAAAAACCGATGGCCGTCCCCTATGTCTTCAACATAGGAAATGATGACCTTCGTGGTGGGATCATCACCCAGATATTCCAGAAGATTCACGTAGCTGATGGAGGCCTGATTCCCGAAGCTGATGAACTTGCTTACACCGAACCCGTATTTTCGTGAGGCATCATACAAATAATTGCCGAGGGTCCCGCTCTGGGACAGGAAAGAAATCGGTCCTCGATGAGGGCGCCTCACCATATTGGTAAAGGTGTTCAGGTTCCCCTCGGTACTCCAGACCCCCAGACAATTCGGCCCCAGAAAATAAAAGCCGGCCTTTTGCGATGCTTCGGCAATCTTCTTTTGGACCATAGCCCCATCGGTACTTATTTCAGCAAAACCGGCTGTGATGACAATTCCGCCCTTCACTTTTTTGGCAATGCATTCTTCGATCACCTTGGCCACTGAGGAGGCATTGACTACGATTACCGCCAGATCAATCTCATCAGGAACCTCTCTGAGGCTCGGATAACCTGGAATGCCCTGGATGATTTTCTCCTTGGGATTGATCGGATAAATGGTATTGCGAAATCTTCCGGCCACTAAGCTGTTCAGCATTCCGTAACCCCAGGACTGAATATTATTGCTGGCGCCTACAACGGCTACCGAACCCGGTCTGAAAATGGCATCTAAAGATTGCTTCATCTGAACATCCATTTGTCTTCCTTATCTTTGAAATTTTCTAATGTACTCGCCGTAGGTTGCCAGGGCATCCAACACTCTGGCGGCTTCGCCGGGCATGCGGTAGCAGACGGCATTGTGCTGCCCTAAGGTAAAAGTAATCCCGGCCTGCTCATAGTTGGTGGCCCACATGTGTTCGGAAGCGATGACAATCGGCTTGTTGTATTTATCGGCCATGGCATTAAACTCATCCATAGACATAGCGACCGATTCTATCAGTCTCTTGCCCCATTGTTCTCTGGCTGCTTCATCCTGGGGGGCATTGAAACTTCCCGCCCTCAGCGCCGGCATTATGCTCAGGAACATCATGGCATCAACCGACGGGCACTGCATCACCAGCTCGACGGCTTTATAAATGTTATCAACCTCTGCCCCGGCCACCAGGTCCACCGGGTTGCCCCGGTTCCACCAGGCAGGGAGAATTTTGTCCAATTCATTTATCGTTTCATCGGGCAATTGGACTAGGTCGAAACCCGAGTTCTGCACAGGCATCTGCAGCCAGCACGCCCCAGCCTCCTCCGGCCGTAACGATGCCTAATCCACGTCCTTTGGGAATGGGCTGCCGCAGGAAGGCCAAGCCGATATTCAGCATTTCATCCAGGCCCTTGGCCCTGATCACGCCGGATTGTTGGCAAACAGCATCAAAGACGGCATCCGATCCGGCCAGGGCAGCGGTGTGCGAAGCAGCCGCCCTGGCCCCGGCCTGTGTTTTTCCGGCCTTAAGCATGATGATCGGCTTCTTTTTACTGACCTCACGGGCAACCGCCAAAAAGCGCTCTCCATTTTTGAATCCTTCAATATAGGACAAGATAACTTTTGTGCGGGGGTCTTCCGCCAGGTATTCGAGGTAGTCCTCGCAGTGAAGCACAGCCTCGTTGCCGCTGGCGATGCATACGCTGCAACCGAAGCCGTGCATCTGGATCTGGAGCGCCAGGGCATCCACTACGTTTCCACTCTGAGCGATGACACCTATGGCGCCGGGAGGCACAAAGAACGAAGGGAACTGAACGTGCTGCTTGTTCCAGGGACTCATGACACCATTGCAGTTCGGCCCTACCAAGGCCATGCCTCCATTGCGGGCTGCTTCAACGATCTCGTCTTGAAGCCGGGCCCCTTCGCCGCCCAATTCGGCAAAGCCGGCGGTTATGATGATACCGGCTTTAATACCTTTGGAGACGCATTCTTTGATCACCGCAGGAACAGCCGGGGGTGGAACGATGATGACCGCCAAATCGGGTGTTTCCGGTAGATCGGCGATGCTCCTGTAAACCTTCAGCCCGAGTATCTCGGCTTCCCTGGGATTCACAGGATAGATGTTGCCCTGAAAACCGCCATCCATCAGGTGTTTGAGCGTAAGGAACCCCCACTTGCCTGGGTCATTGGAGGCGCCCACAAAGGTCACCGAGCGGGCATTAAATAACGGTTCCAATTTATGGATACTCACAGTCTTTTCTCCTTTTGGCCGGTGAAGGCCGTTAACGCCTTTTTTCAAAACCGCGCCGGATTGAACTCCAAAATTAATGTGGATTAGCGGGTTTCCACAAACCAGAGTGTGGTGTTTATTCTCTTTTCCACCGAAGGCGATGCGATGATTTTGACAAGAACCTAATCGTGGATTTGTAAAGTATAGGTGAAGGCCTTCTTGGGTGTCAAGAAGATTGAGATGTCCTGTTTTTTTCCCTTGACCCCTTATTGGAGCTTATTTTATACTCTTCCTGTCGAAAAGGAAATTTTTTGCCAATAGAAGAGCACCATGATGAAAATAGGGGTCTTGGATGGTCAGGGCGGCGGGATCGGCAGTGCCGTCATCAAAAAGTTACGAGAAGAATTCGGCGAAAAAAAGGAGTGTATGAATCATGTGTGAAGCAGCGGCTTTTATGATTCGGGATGGAAAGGAAGAACTGATTCTGGAAAGTGTGGATCTTCTAGAACCGGATAACGGCAATATCCGGCTGGTCAATATCTTTGGTGAACAAAAAATCCTTGCCGCCAGGATCAAACAATTATCACTGGTCAATCATAAAATAATACTCGAAGAAAAGTAAGCATAAAAAGGAGGAGCGTTATGATAGAAGAGGTATTTAAAAGGCTTTCCTGGTTAGGACACGACGGTTTTTTGTATCAGAATAAAAAAACCATTTATTTTGATCCCTTTCAAATTGAAGGAGGGCCGCCGGCCGATATTATCCTGATCAGCCATGATCATTTTGATCACTGCTCCCCGGATGATGTCAAAAAAATTCAAACCAAGGATACGGTTATCGTCACCGAAGCCGATTCGGCTAAAAAGCTTTCCGGGAAGATCGAGGTCATCAAGCCCGGCGAGACCAAAACCATCCAGGGAATAACCATTGAAGCGGTTCCCTCTTATAACATCAGTAAGGACTTTCATGTCAAGGCCAAGGGCTGGCTGGGGTTTATCATTACCGTGGAAGGGGTCCGTGTCTATCACGCCGGGGATGCGGATTTCATCCCGGAAATGAAATCGATCAAGGCCGATATCGCCCTTATACCGGTTTCCGGCACCTATGTGATGACCGCCAAAGAAGCAGTGGAAGCGGTAAAAGCGCTTAATCCGAAAATCGCCATACCTATGCACTACGGGGCCATTGTGGGATCGGAAGAGGATGCCAAGACCTTAAAAGAATTACTCGAAGGGATCGTGGATGTTCGCATTTTGCCGAAGAAGAAATGAGGAAAAACATCTTAATCTGCAAAATTTTATCCAGCCTATTTTAAATTCAATAGACCAAAGGTCCGCTTCCTTTTGCCGGAGCGGACCTTTGAAACTCTTCAGCTTTTTTCCAGCCAAAATTGGATGCCAATCTGACCCGTGACCGGGGGATTTCTCTTCACTTTGACTTCTGATAATTTTCTTGACAATTTAGCTATATATACTCTAAATTGCCACCTATCTTACTTAAATGAACAGCTCCATCCAATAATTCTTGCCCTTCTTGGGCTTCTTGATAAATAACATAGGGGTTCTTTCACCCCTTGGAACAAAGCTTGGAAAAAATAGGCCAGGTTCCCCCGACTTCCCTAATCTTGATTGAATTTAAGGAGGAAAAATGAAAACACAGCGTCGTTTTATTTTTATTTTTTCGATTATTTTTCTCTTTGTCTGTTCGGCCACTGTTTGGGGCAAAGCCCTGGAGTTGGCCAAAAACCCCGAGGCCCTTGGCTTTTCTTCCGAACGACTGACTCAGAATTGATAAAGCACTCCAGGCGCATATTGAAAAAGGGGTCATTCCTGGTGCGACCATCCTTATTGGCCGCCATGGAAAGATCGCCTACTTCAAAACTTACGGCATGCAGGATAAGGGAGACGGGGTGCCCATGAAAAAGGACACCATCTTCCGTATTTACTCGATGAGTAAACCCATCACCGCTGTCGGTATTATGATGTTGTGGGAGGAAGGCAAATTTATCCTTTCGGATCCCGTCTCGAAGTTTCTTCCTGAGCTCAAGGGTCTTAAGGTGGGCGTGGAAAAAAAGGACCCGCAAACAGGGAATTCAACCTTGGAACTTGTTCCCTGCAACCGGGAGATGACCATTCAGGACCTTCTCCGACACACCTCCGGTATGATTTACGAATCGCCCTTTTTCGGGAAAAGCCTGGTCCAGCAGAAGTGGGCAGATGCTAAAATCTGGGATGAAAATGAAACCCTGGCCGAAGCTACGACTAAATTGTCGAAGCTTCCCTTGCGTTTTCAGCCGGGGACCAAGTGGAACTACAGTCGATCTTCTGACTTGCTTGGACGGGTTATCGAAGTCATATCCGGCCAAACCTTCGACCAGTATCTTGAAGAGAGAATATTCAAACCTCTGGGCATGAAGGATTCCGGATTTTGGGTAAAGCCTGAGAATCAGAATCGGGCTGGCCCAGGGGAAAATTCATGCTTGATGTCACCAAGCCCCCGAAACTTCTCGCGGGCGGTGAGGGAATGGTGGCAACGACCATGGATTATGCACGGTTTGCTCAAATGCTCTTGAACGGCGGGCCCCTCGATGGGGTTCGAATCCTTGGCCCCAAAACCGTTGCCTACATGACATCCGATCATTTGGGATCAATACCCGGTTTCTGGTTCCCGTGGTATGAGTTATGGGCTGGGCTTTGGGGTACGCATGACCCCCGGAATCGCCTCTGTGGCCGGTTCCGTAGGTGAATACTACTTGGATGGGTTCGCCGGTTCGGCCTTTTGGGTGGATCCGAAAGAGGATATGTTCGTTGTCTTTATGATAAACGACATGATCGTCGGACCCAGCCTTTATCATTGCTACTTGATTCGGGATTTGGTCTATCAGGCCTTGATAAAATAATTTGGTAAAATCTGGAGGGGACCGGACGGCCTCAACCTTTCGGTCCCCTTTTCCCTTGATAATTCTATTGACAAATTAACCGCTTATACTATACACTTCAGCCAGTCTCACTTAAAAAAATATTTCCATCCAATAACACCTGCCCTTCTTGGGCTTCTTGATAAACATAAAGGGGGTTCTTTCAACCCTCAACCTCAGATCAAAAAATAAGTATTATGTCCCCAGATTTGCAGTTGGTTTAATAAGTTGCAAGGCAACCAGATTATCCACTTTCGATTTTGTCTTTTGTTTATTTTTTGAACCCTTAAATACAATTCGGGTTATATTATGTTCGAACTAGAACATCCCTCCCTTGAGCCAATTGAAAACATGATCTCAGCTCAATATGATTCCGCATACCGTACAGGTTTTGATGGAATGAAATTGGTTGGGCTAAGTCCATATGATATTTGGCACACGGATGCTCATAGAATGTTTAAGGCCATCTGCTTTCCTGATTTTAAAAAAACCCAAATTACGATTGGATGGAAGGTGCTCGAATTAGAAGAGCAAATTAGATCCTTAAAGGATAAAGAGAAAAAATTACGTTCTAAAAGAGAACCTCAAGAAGCGAATGACATCAGAAATCTGCGTTTTGTAATTGAAAATCGCCAATTAATATTTAGAAGATTATTGGACAGCATGTTATGGACCTTGGTCTGGCCACAAAAGTGGATTCTGCGGAGATACCGAATAGAAGGTGGCACGAGAAGAATAGATATCAAAACCATCGAACCTCTTCTCAAACTGGAAGAAAAAGACAATAAGGATGGTTCATTCAATTTAATTTGTGATCTTACTACCGTTGTACAATTGGGCGATCTAATTATATTGAAATGGGACCCTGGCAAAAACGTTGTTAATTCAATCATTGCAGAACTTAAAGTTGGTACTAAGAACGTCTTCTTGGGTGATTTGCTAAAACACGCGAACGAAGATAATATAGATGACACCCTATCAAAACTCGCGAATACCGATCCTCATTTGGAACAGCACGCAAGGAGATTTCTGCGCCAGAAAGCCCGGTTGGAAAATTTTGAAAATATAATCTCAAAAAATGAAGGTGTTCATCCTGTGAATGGCACAAAATTAATTTTTCACGATTCGATTCCCTCACATGATTATAGAGATCAAATCCATACCTTGGTATCAAGGGCAAAACTGGAAAGATCATACGGCCTATCATTGGATAAATGTCTTAACCTATTTGCGACTTCTGAAGATAATCAGAATGATCCCAGAAGACAATTAAAACTTGCCAGTATGTTTTACCATATGAATACCGGAAGGTTTTGCGGGGCCGAAGACGGTGATATAGAATACCTTCTCAAAATGCCAAAAATAATAAATCTTTTTGAACAATGTATGATGACTCCGATAGCTATGCCCCCATTCGTCTGGTATCCTAAAGAAGTAATCATGGACTTGATTACGAAAAGAGTTAAAATTTTTGCCCAATTTAATTATGAAAAATTTTTTAATATAGCTTCTGATCTCGGAATAAAGATGGGCTTTATTACCGGTAAAGAGGCTCACCAAATTGAGGAGGCAGGGGCATCAAAGCCTCTTTTTGAATATAGAGACAAACGATTTGTAAAATATGAAAATTCGAATGGCACGTCATTAGTATCCGGAGCCAGATTATTTTCTCGAGTCTACATGGAATTAGTCCGCCCTTATTCGAAATTAGTTAATATTATAAATTCTTTAGAATTCGTTGAAAAAAATCAACGTATGAAAAAACCCTCTTCCGGTTAGGCATCCTGCAAGGGAAAATGTGAATCTGGGGACCTCTTACTTATTTCTTAACCACTTCGGTATAAAAGAGGATACAATAAATGAAAGGAACGCAGGATGTTTGAAGACATCACACCCGAACATAGTGCAGCCCTGGATGTCATCATAAGAGCCCGGCACTCAGTAAGAGCTTTTAGCTCTACCCCGCCAAGCCAAGAGGCTATTGAGGCAATAATCCAAGCGGGCCTATTAGCTCCATTTGGAGCACTGGCCGTTGCCGGGAAATCTGATTTTCGTCATCAACCAGGAAAGGGTCTATCAGTTCTTTTCATACTTCTTGCAAACAGAACCTATAAGGGCTAATCTTCCCTTTATTGCGGAGATCAAAATGAAAAAATCCATTGGCCCTTTTTTCCTTTTTACAGTTTTTATTTTATTGTTCATACCTTCCTTATCCTATCCCTTAAACCTAATCCTAAACAATACGTCGGTCCAGGTTTATTTCAGCCCTAATGGGGGAGCTGCCGAAGCCATTATTCAAGAGATCGATCAAGCCAAGACAGAAATCCTGGTCCAAGCCTATACTTTCACCTCTCAGCCAATAGCCAACGCCCTTCTTTCTGCTCACAAGCGAGGAATAAATGTCCAGGTTATTCTGGATAAGAGCCAGAGGTCTGAAAAGTACACTTCCGCTAGCTTTATGGCTAATGTGGGTATTCCAACCTATATTGATGACCGCCACGCCATCGCCCACGATAAAATTATGGTCATTGACAGGGAGACGGTTATCACCGGGTCCTTTAATTTCACGAGGCGGCAGAAAAGAGAAATGCTGAAAATCTCTTGATCGTCAAGTCTAAAGAACTGGCCAAACCATACATGGACAACTGGAACCAATATAAGGGTCATTCCGAGACCTATCAAGCCAGATATTAGGGGGATAGATATGGCTTTGTGCCAATGTTTAGAGAACCATGCCTGGCCGAATGGACGAGTTAGGAAATATATTGGCTATTTAAAACCTATTGGATTTCCAGAGACCTCTATTATATGTGGGCTTTGTGATAATCCGAGTGATATGGATCGAAAAAGGAAAATGAGGCTTATATAAGATGGACAAAGGATATTTAATGCTCCTAATGCCTTCACACAGATGAAGCTTAGCAATACTGGAGTTTATTTTGAACCAAAATATTCAAAGAACAGGTAATCTCAAAAGGGCCAATAAATTAGACCCTAAACAAAGATGAAAACTGATAATACTGGATAGGCCGACAACTTTCTACCGTCCACATTCCTTCAGGCCTTAGAGGAACCAAGGAGAGTAAGCATATGGGAAGACTTTTGATAGTCTTTCTTCTGTTTTTGATTCCTGGCCTCTTTATCTTCATTGCCAAGGTGCCAAATTCCATGGGAGAGGGTCAACGTATTTTGGCTAATGGCGTTTATATTCCATATACCCTTAATACTGTTTTTTATTTCTGCTGTCATGATGGAAATAATGGATAGCATGAGAAAGGAAAGATGAGAAATTATCTGATGCGAATAAGCTGGGCACGGGAAAATCTTATAGAACGGGACTGGACAGGAGAAAGCAGGGTTCGGGGGATTCATAACCAGGCGGCGCTCATGGCGTGAGCATAGCGATTATAAATCTTGGACAGATTTGAAAGGGAGATCGTATGAAGAAATTTATGATTGTGATGGCAGCGTGTTTGCTGGCCGGATGTGCAATTAATAGCGATCTGATACAAAAAAGAGTGATATTTCTGTTGTCAAAGTGGGCGCAAAACAATATGAAATAGAAAATCAACTGGGAAACGCATTAGAAACCAAGACGGAGGGAAACAGCAAGATTTGTGTCTATTATTATTATGTTGAATGGGGCAATTATTATGTTGATGGGGATACGATTGCTGGACAGGGTGTATTGGACTCCATAGGAGATTGTTGACCTTGCTTCGGAAAATTTCGGGTAGTAAAGATGAAGCTGATAAAATAATAAAATTCAAATTCACAATTACGTATATTGATGATGTTTGTACAAATATCAAGGTATCGCTTCTTGAAACAGAGAATCCAGGAGATACGGGAAAGGGTATCAGAGAACCAGAAACCATCCAAGAAGGCTAGAACATGAAAAAAAAATAAGAAACAGAAATGTGTTTTATTTGCCTGTGCAGCAGAGGTAATCACCATTTCTAATCATAATCCTTAACTTTTTTATGAAACAATTTAGTAGAGAATCTGGGGACATCTTACTTATTTCTTAACCACTTCGGTATAACAGAAAATACAACAAATGAAAGGAGAGCAGGATGTTTGAAAACATCACACCCGAACATAGTGCAGCCCTTGATGTAATCATAAGAGCTCGGCACTCAGTAAGAGCGTTTAGCTCTACCCCGCCAAGCCAAGAGGCTATTGAGGCAATAATCCAAGCGGGCCTATTAGCTCCATTTGGAGCACTTGCCGTTGCCGGGAAACCTGATTTTCGAAAGGTATTCGTGATTCGAAACTCGTCAGCATCAATGGAGGCCGCAGCGAATATTCTCAAAAACCGAATGGCAAAGCTGGCCGATGAACTTGAAAAGAAGGTGGGACCGGTTCCTTTTGTGCAGAATCTGAAGCGAATCGGACAACAAGGCGTACCCGGTGTCGGTAACGCACCATATTTTGTTGTTGTCTCAGAAAGAAAAGGAATGCCTCCAGTTGCCGCGCAATCCCTTAGCTACTGCCTTGATAATATGTGGCTGAAAGCAACATCACTCGGTATTGGTCTTCAACTTATCAGTGCGACGATGCAAATGGATAGTGACCCGGATTTTTGCAGACTTCTCAGTATTCCCGTTGGAGAATATGCGCTTGATGGATGCGCGCTGGGATATCCGGCAGACAAATATCAACCTCCTTCGGTCGAATATCCTACATTGGGAAAATCAGTAAGCTGGCTGTAAATATCAGATTGGAAGCTTGATTTATTTAAATATTTAAGGTCGCCCCTCTTTTCTTTTTACCTGGATTTAAAGTTGATAACCAGCAAACTTTATAATAAGTTGTTAGGCCGCAAAAGGAGGAAATCGTTGACGACCTTTTAGGATTTCTTCAAAGAATCCTTAATCGGAAACTGTCCAACGTTCGCTTATCTCCTTGGCGGCGTACTCATCTTGGGGGAAGGATGCCGACCCCAGCGAACAATTCCAGAATATGGCCCTCGTGTTTCTGCTGTTTTTCTCGCCCCAGTATAGCAAGATCTTGGGCCTCGTCTATGGAAGGACGGGCTTTCGCGAACTCTTCCGGCCTGGCGGGTGGGCACTCGCTGGTACGCGGTAGCGCTCCTGACCGCCCGTCCTGGTGACGTCACTCCTTGGCTTTCGCTAATCTCCGTATTTCTCAGGTATCTCACTACGGCTAACAAGGTTAGCCTTATCTGTCCGGTATTATGATTGGACCTATAGGGGGAGGCTTCTTAGAGGAGCTAGGCTGGACGGGGTTCGCCGTGCTAGGGCTGAGGCGGCACTATGGTGTCTTTACCACCGGGCTGTCGGCTTTCTGTGGGGAGCGTGGCACTTCTTGCCGACCTTCGGGAAGCGGCGATTCCTCCGGAGCGTCTATCCTCCTCCTGTGTGCCTCTTCTACGTAGGGGTACTACCGGCCTAAGGGTGCTCGTGGGCTACGACCGTAGTGAGAGCCTGCTCGTGGCAATGCTCATGCACGCGAGTCTCACAGCCAGCTCGCTCTTTATCCTCGCGCCTTCGGCGAAAGGGGTATCCCTCATGATCTATTACCTTTTATTGGCCGCAGCGCTGTGGGTCATCGTTGCAGCGGTCGCCGTGGCCAACGGCGGGCAGTTCCCGCAACAACCGCTCCCAAGACGTGGAATGGGGGAGGAACGAAGAAATTGAAGGGAGGGTTTTGGAAGGGGGTCGGGCCACGGGAACTGAATGACCTGGCAAGAGATACTATCATCTGAGCCTTCTAAAAAGGGCCTATAATGAGTTTTGGGGGGTAAAAAGGTGGGTCTTTCCAGAAAAAAATAGATGAGGTAGTTTTAAAAAAAGATGCTTTGCTTTTATCATCTTTAATTAAGGAGGATGTTTAAAATGAAAACGGGTAAAGAGATTTTAATACTTTTCTGTGTTTTTTCTTTTTTCTTCCTTTTAACAGCCATGAGTCCGAACCAGGCCATGGGAGCAAGAGCCAAAAAAGCGGAGGGGAAAGCCAAAGTGCCGGCAGCGAATGCCAGATTTGATGTCAACAAAATGGGCGATATGTCCGACTTCGATCCCAGCAACCCGGTGATCCCGACCGGAGACACCATCAAAATAGCGGTAGTGGGATCTTTTTCCGGTCCGGGCGCGGCCTTGGGTGAACAATACTTTACGATGGTCCAGTGGGTGGCCCACGATTACAACAAGAGGGGGGGCATCCTGGTTGATGGGAAGAAGAAGCTGGTGCAGGTCTTCAAGGCCGATCATATGTCCAGACCTGACCAGTGTAAGAAGATCTGTGAGCAAATGGCCCTGCAGGAAAAGGTCCACGTCTTGTGGGGCACCAACGGCAGCAACCTGGTGAAAATTATGAACGAGACAGCCGAGAAATATCATATTATTTCACAGAACATGGCTTCCTTATCCGACGAACTCATGGACGCCACGAATTTTTCCCGCTACGCCTTCATGACCATGTATTCGACTTCACAGGTTGGCAAAGGCTTCGCCTATTATTATGGACAAATAAGAAAAAAAGAAAAAAAGTTTTATATTATCTGTCAGGATTACATGTTCGGCCATGACCTGGCCGAGTCGTTTAAAAAGGGCTTAAAAGAATATTATCCCGAAGCCCAGATCGTCGGTGAGGATTATCATAAGCTGTATCTGACTGACTATGCCCCTTATGTTACGAAGATAAAGGCCTCTGGTGCTGAAGTGATTTTCACGGGTGACTGGATTCCGGACGCTGCCAACCTCCTTAAACAAACCAGGCAAATGGGGGTCAAGCTTCCTTTTGCCCACATTTTCCTATCTGATCCCAATGCCCTTAGCGACATCGGAGTCGAGAGATCAAAAGGTTTGGTGCAGCTTGTCGGGTATCAGAGTGATAATCCGACCTTCAAAACACCAGAAAATATTAAATTCTACAAAATGTATAACAGCAAATTTAAGATGTCCTTCAAGGGGACTTATACAATCGATATTGGGGGAGCGATGGAGGTTTATTGGCTAATGAGTGTAATCGAAAGGGCCGGCAGTACGGATGCAGAAAAGATCATCAAGGTCTGGGAGGGAGATGCCTATCAAGAAGAAAACGGGCAGGTGTTCAAAATGCGGGCCTGCGACCACAAAGTTATCGAGGATATGCATATAAACGAATTTGTTCCCCCCGAGCAACAGAAGGTCTCTTTCAACATCCCACCTTATTATTGGTCTAAAGACTATTCTTACTTTGGTCCAACACATAAGATTCCTGCGGAAAAAATTCTCCCATGGATGGATCCAAAACTGGATCGTTGCAAGGGAAAGAAAGAATCGGGAGATTAACCAAGTAGGGATGGGGTCGGCCCACGGGAGCTGATTAATCTAGCAGGGAATACTATCGTCTGAGCCCTCTAAAAAGGGCCTATAATGAGTTTTTGGGGGATAAAAAGGGCGTTTTTCGTACTTTTGGGTTTCAGGCCCGACCCCTGGGTCACCACGAATTGGATAACCATCCAAAGAGTCAATAAAGAGGGAGGATAAAGAATGACTAAAAAGATTGCTGTTTTTGTAGGAAGCCTTCGCAAAGAATCCTTCAATCGGAAAATGGCCAAGGCGCTTATCGCACTGGCGCCTGAATCACTCATGTTTGAAATTGTCGAAATCGGCGGGCTGGCACTCTACAATCAAGACTATGATGATGAGGGAAAGCCGCCTTCGGCCTGGATAGAGTTCCGGCAGCGGGTGAAATCTTTTGACGGCGTGCTGTTCATCACACCGGAATACAACCGATCCGTTCCCGCCGTGCTAAAGAACGCTCTTGATGTAGGATCGCGGCCCTTCGGCCAAAGTGTCTGGGGAGGAAAGCCTGGTGCGGTGATAAGCGTTTCCCCGGGTGCCATTGGCGGCTTTGGCGCCAATCATCATCTCCGGCAATCTCTCGTATTCCTGGATATTCCCACCATGCCGCAGCCTGAGGCCTACATCGGCGGTGCTGCGCAGCTCTTCGATGCGGATGGAACTATTAAGAATGAAGCAACTCGGGAATTTCTCGTAAAGTTCATGGAAGCCTTCGCGGCTTGGGTTGCGAAATACTAGGACAAGTGTCAAAAAGCGTCGGGCCAAAGGCTAAGTTTGAAGGGTAATGTCAAACCACATGGGGGGAAGGGAAAGGCCGATTGTATAACCTGGCAGGGCGAGGGAAAATCAGGTGATACTATAGCATCCCGGCCAGATCACGAATCAGCCTTTCGCTGTCTTTCCAGCTTAAACACGGGTCGGTGATCGACTTCCCGTACACCGTACCCGTCGGGGGCTGGGAGCCTTCCTCGATAAAACTTTCGATCATCAAGCCCCGAACCATATCCGTAAGCAGACCGGAGTGCCGACGGCTGTGCATAACCTCTTTGGCGATACGGGGTTGTTCGGCAAATTTCTTGTTGGAGTTGGCATGATTGGTGTCCACGATGATCGTCGGGTTGACCAACCCTCGTTTCTGATAGGCCTTGGCAAAAAGGGTCAGATCCTCGAAATGGTAATTGGGAACCGCCAGCTTGAAGTGATCCACCGCTCCCCGAAGCACGGCATGGGTCAGGGGATTGCCGGTGGTCTTGACTTCCCAGCCATTATAATTGAAAACATGGGAAGCTTGTGAAGCCTGAATAGAATTAAGGGCCACTTCAAGTTCTCCGGAAGTCGGATTTTTCATACCCACAGGTACTTCAAGACCGCTGCAGGTCAGGCGATGGGCCTGATTCTCCACCGAACGGGCACCCACCGCCACATAACTTAAAACATCCTCAAGGTAAGGATAGTTTCCGGGATAGAGCATTTCATCGGCAGCCGGAAGGTTTGATTCCCGAAGGGCGCGGATGTGCATCCTCCGGATGGCCTGGATTCCTTCGACAATATTGGGTTCTTGGTGGGGGTCCGGCTGGTGGACCATGCCCTTATAGCCCATACCGTCGGTGCGGGGTTTGTTGGTATAGATTCTCGGAATCAGGATGATCTTATCCTTGACCTCTGCCTGCACCCGGGCCAACCGAGCTATATAATCGCAGACCGCATCTTCATCATGGGCCGAACAAGGGCCGATGATGAGCAGGAACCTGTTGCTCTCCCTAGTGAAGACGGTCTTGATCTCCTGATCCCGATTTTTCTTGATGCGAGCCAGGTCCTGTGACAGCGGCATAGCCTCCAGAATCTCCTGGGGAGTGGATATTGCTCTAATGTACTTGAAGCTCATGTTTTTTTATCCTTTAACAGGTTGCTGAAAAAGGTCTATCTACTTTGTTGCCCTCATCCCTCGTCATTGCGACGTACTTTTATGTACGACTCATTCCTCGGGGTTTCGGGCGCCTTGTATCTAAACCTTTTTGAGCAACCTTTTAAAAATGTTTTTCCTCATCCTGTTAATTCTAAATTACATTTTTGGGCATGGATTTTAAGGAAGGATACGGTAAAATCCATCGGGCCAAAGAGTTTATTGAGAAAAAAGTTTTGTGCCCTCTATACGTTTTTGCAGATTCACACTGTCCTTACGTTCGATCCATTTTTTCATTTCGGAAAGGCTTTCCTCATATCCCTTCACCACCTTAGGAAGATATGGGTTCTGGGTAATGATTTCGGCATACAGCCTTGGATTTTGGCTGAAAACATCTTTCAAAATATCCAGCTTGGCTTTAAGATTCGGGGTGGCAACTTGTTTCAGCTCTTCAAAATCGAAGCCTGAACGCCCCAAAGTCAGACCCAGGGTGATGGTATTTAGATGGTTTAATCCCTGGACCAGGGCCATCAGTTCGTCATGATGTCTGGGGGTGGTCTCGATTAGCCGTGCCCTATTTTTAAGAAAAATATTTTTTATCCAGGGAAGCCACTTACGGGTCCGGGCCGGACACAAGACAATATTATGCCCGGCCATGGACTTTATTTTGGGTCCAAACAAAGGATGAAGGCCGATGATCTCGGACCGAGAGGATTTGAGCATGGCCTTGACCGGTTCTTCTTTAAGAGAAGTGAGGTCCACCAAAAGGGATTCCTTGGGCATAAAAGGCCCTACTTGTTCAATTACCTGGCAGGTCACCTTGATCGGAACACTGACCACCACCACGGGACATAGCCGGGCTAGCGTTTGGAAATCCGGACCAACCTTCCTGCCGGAGATCACAACCTCAAAACCTTCCTTTTGAAAAAAATGGCCAAACCATCGGCCTATTCCACCGGTCCCTCCTATGATTCCGATCCTGATTTTTTTCATTTAGAAATCGCCTTCTGTCTTAACAGATGATCGGCCAAGACCAGGCTGACCATGGCCTCACAGACCGGAATGATCCGTGGGATGACCGATGCATCATGTCTGCCTTTGATCGATAAAGCAACCGGCTTCCCCGAAAGATCGACGGTTTTTTGTTCTTTCCTGATGGAAGAGATGGGCTTGCAGGCCGCCCGGATAATCAGGTCATCGCCGTTGGTGATACCGGCCAGAATGCCGCCGGCATTATTGGTCAAGAACCCTTTAGGTGTTATGGCGTCGTTACAAACAGAACCGGTCATCCGGGCCGCTTCAAATCCGGCACCGATTTCCACCCCTTTGATTGATCCGATGCTCATCAAGGCCTTGGCCAGATCGGCATCCATCTTGTCAAAGACCGGCTCCCCTAGGCCCGCAGGACATCCCCGGACCATGATCTCCACAATCCCTCCGAGGGTATCCCCTTTCTCGGCAATCGCCCGTAACTTTTTTTCCATCTTTAAAGCCGCCTCAGGATCAGGACAAAAGAGGTTGTTTTTGGAAATTGCACCCAGGTTAATGACCTCGGCCCGGATGCCGCCCAATTCCAAGGTATAGGCAATAACCTTTATACCTTCCCTGGCAAGCACTTTTTTGGCAACGGCCCCGGCGGCCACGCGGGCTGCGGTTTCCCTTCCTGAAGAGCGGCCGCCTCCCCGGTGATCCCTGATCCCGTATTTTTTTAAATAAGTAATATCCCCATGACCTGGGCGAAAAACCTCTTTAAGGGCATCATAGGCCGAGCTGTCCGCATCTTTATTGCGGATGAGCAGGGCAATGGGGGTCCCGGTGGTCCGGCCTTCGAAGACACCGGAAAGGATTTCTATCCGGTCTTCCTCTTTCCTTGAAGAAGCGGTTGCCATTCGTCCGGGTTTTCTTCTGCTTAAGTCTTTCTGGATGTCTTGTTCAGTCAAAGGGATCAAAGGCGGGCAGCCCTCTATGACCGCACCTGTCGCCGGTCCATGAGATTCTCCCCAAGTCGTAACTTTAAATAAAACACCTGTTGAATTACCGGACATAGCGTCTCCAATGTTCTGTTTGGTTTTTTTGGTTCATTGAGTTCATTGGGTTCATTGGGCTTGTTGGATATGATTACAAATCTCTTCAGCAATCCCCTCAATATTCTTTCCATCCGTGTCTACGGAAAAATCAGCCCATCGCTGATAAACCGGTATGCGTTGTGCCAGCAGTTCTTGGATTTCAGTCTCCCAATCCTTGGCGGAAAGGGCGGGACGATTGTCCTCATTCGCAGGGTCGGATTTCATCCTTTCCATGATGGTTTGGACATCGGCGCTCAGCCAAACGATCAGACCCTTTTGTTTTAATACTTCCCTGTTTTCAGGGTCCATCACCGCACCCCCACCCAGGGCAATTACAGCGCAATCCAAAGAAGAGATCTCCTGGATGATGGCCTTTTCTTCCTGGCGAAAGGATTCCCATCCTTTTTCCTCCACCCATTGTTTGATCGTTTTACCCATACGGTCTATGATCATTTGATCGGTGTCATAAAAAGGGGCCTTTAGTTTTTCAGCCAGCTTCCTGCCCACCGAGGTTTTTCCGCTACCGCGATATCCTATTAAGAAAATATGCATGGTTTTTATTGCGATAATAGCACCCACCTATGCCTTGGTGTGGTCTTTTCAACGTCATGCCGGACTTGATCCGGCATCCAGGGCATTTGATGATATAAGTTACCTGGATTCCGGCTTTCGAGACTGTGTCGTAATAGCGGACAGCGCCATCAAAGCCGTCATGCCGGCGAAAGCCGGCATCCAGAACTTAATAAAATACTGGATTCCGTGTCGCGCTTCGCTTGCACGGAATGACAAAAATATAATTGCGACACAGTCTCTTCGCCGGAATGACACCTTATTACATGATAAATCAATATGTTCATTTTCCATTGACTCCAGCGAAAGCGGGCATGAGGATTTAATACAGTTTTTTCAATTCTCCCCAAAATCCTGGAAAGGATTTTTTAACACAGTCCGGATCTTTGATTTTAATGCCCGGCACAGCCAAACCCAGGATGGCAAAGCTCATGGCTATCCGGTGATCGTTATAGGTTTCAATCTCCGCCCCATGAGGCCTGCCCCCTTCTATCCTGAGACCGTCTTCTGTCTCTTCGGCCTTGATCCCGGTCTTAGTCAATTCCCTGACCAGGGCTTCCAGACGATTGCTTTCTTTTATTCTGAGATGGGCGACATTTTTAATAATCGTTCTACCCGGACGGCAGGCGGCCAGGACAGCCAAGGTTGGAACCACATCCGGCATATCACCAAAGTCAAAGATGATTTCTCCTGATACCAGTTTTCCTCCTGTAACCTCCACCCAATGATCGCCTCGGATAACCTCGCAGCCGAGTTCCTCCAAAATCTTTAAAAAACCAATGTCGCCTTGGAGGGTGTTGGGAATGATCGGCTCCACTCTTACCCTCCCCTGGCACAGAGCAGCAGCCAAAAAAAAGTAAGAGGCGCCCGAAACATCTCCTTCAATCCGGCAGGTAATGCCCTGATATTTTTGCCGGGCTTTTATTAAAAACCGGGCTGATGAGGGTCTTTCGACCTCCACGCCAAATTGTTTCATCAAAGCCGCTGTCATTTCCACATAAGGCATAGAAGGTATTGAACCCTGAAGTTCAAGGGAAAAGTCTTCTCTGGCCAATGGGGCGGAAATCAAAAGGGAGGAGACATATTGACTGCTTTCAATATTACGGAGTTGGATCTTCCCCCCCTGAAGACCATCGGCCCGGATGACAACCGGCGGAAACCCTTCCCTGCCTTCACTTCGGGCCTCCACCCCCAGAGTTTTCAGGGCGGTAAGTAAAGGCTGAACCGGTCTTTCCAAAAGACGGGGGGCGCCGGTGAGAAAAAATTCCCCTTTCCCAAGGCAGACCACGGTGGTCAGTAAGCGCATGGCTGTGCCGTTGTTTCCCAGATAGATTTCTTTTTTGGGATTGCTGATCCATCCTGCTGTTCCCTGCACTAACATTGCACCATTATGGACCTGAATCCCTGCGCCCAGCAGACGGAGGGCTTCGGTCAGATATCCGGTATCTTCAGAAAAAAGCGGCCCTTGCAAACAAGAGCCCCCTTCGGCCAGGGCGGCCATGATCATTGCCCTTTGGGTGTAGCTTTTTGAACCAGGCATGGTTACCCGGGCATTGAGCTGAGTTATGGGCTTTATCTCAATCATTTTCTTCGAGTTTAGCCAGAACAACTTTTTTCATATAGGCCCTGGGGGGTTCCTGACCGGTCCAGATTTTTATTTGTTCCGCTCCCTGATGCACGAACATTCCCACACCGGATATGGTCCGGCATCCCGCTTCCTCGGCTCCCTTGAGGAGTTTTGTCTTTAAAGGATTATAAATGATATCCACGACCCATGGAAATTTTTTAAGAAACTTCTTGGGGAAAGGTGACTTCTCTTTGTTTGGAACCATCCCCAGTGAGGTGGTATTGATCAGACAGTCCGCCTTGATCTTTTCTTTTTCGGAAAACGGCAGAAAAGGACACCCGAATTTCTTCCCCAGGGCCTTTGCTTTGGAAAGGGTTCGGTTCAGGATAATCGGATATCCACCTTCCTTTATCAGGCCATAAACAATCCCCCTGGCCGCACCTCCGGCCCCAATGACGGCAAATTGTTTTCCCCTGATTTCCAGGCCTTCTTTCAATGAAAGGACAAATCCTTTCCAGTCGGTGTTGTATCCTATAAGTCTCCCCCGACTATTTTTAATCGTATTGACCGCCCCGATCCGGCGGGCATCTTCTTCGACCTCATCTAAAAAATCTATGACTTCGGTTTTAAACGGCAGGGTGACACTCACCCCCTGAATATCCAGACCCCGGATCCCATCCACGGCCTTCCCTATGTCTTTCACACAAAATGGGACATATTGGGCCTTGAGACCCATCCGGTTGAAAGCCGCCTGGTGCATCAGCGGTGACAAGCTATG
Organism: uncultured delta proteobacterium; assembly: GCA_963802945.1. GTDB lineage: Bacteria > Desulfobacterota > RBG-13-43-22 > RBG-13-43-22 > RBG-13-43-22 > RBG-13-43-22. The sequence continues at coordinate 184,168 of CAWDKY010000014.1, read as the reverse complement.
GGCGACCGGGTTTCCAAAAACAGCAAAGATTTTTATGTCCGATGTCGGCATGACTTATAAATTTCTGGTTACGGGTTTGGGGTTACGAGTTACGGGTCAATACTGTTAACTTAAACTTTATTGCTCTGGTTTGGAACTCTTGGAGTCATTCCGGCGGAGAGACTGTGTCGTAATAGCGGACAGAGCCGTCAAAGCCGTCATGCCGGCGAAAGCCGGCATCCAGAACTTAATGAAAATACTGGATTCCGTGTCGCGCTTCGCTTGCACGGAATGACAAAAATATAATTGCGACACAGTCTCGGAAGCCGGAATCCAGCTTTTATTAGCTTTTCTGGACCCCGGCTTTCGCCGGGGTGACGATTTGGATATAAAGTTTCCCTTAAGTTAATGGCATTGGTTCTAGTTGACGGCCAAAAGACACGATTATCTAACCTGCAACCCGTAACAATTTTATTTCAAATATTTTATTAAGCCTATTTCTTTTCTCCCAACATCCTTAATACCCGCTTGATTTCTTCAACCGTCATTTGTCCCGGAGCTGATTCTTCCCCTTTCTCCAAAGAGGCATAGGTCAGATAAGAACCCAGCATTGGAGCCATGATCCGGCTGATCTTTCCTTTTTCTCCCAGGCAGAAGGCTATGATCTTCAAACCTTTTTTTTGAGCATAGGGAATGAGGCCAAGGACCTTGAGATTGTCCTCCATCTTTTTGGCAAAAGTAACGATCTTGAGGATATCTGCTCCGGACTTATACCCTTCAATTATTTTTTTTCTTAAGATATTCATCCCTGGGGTCCTTTCCTGATTATGATAAGAAAGGATCAACCGGGTGCGCCTGCGATGGCCGGCGATTTTTTTCTTCAGTTCAAGAATTAAGGCCTGTTCTGTCCTGATCTCCAGGTCTACATAATCGCAGCCCAAGGCCACGGCCTTTTTTAAGAGGGCCACCCTTTTTTGTTCTCCGCCGACAAAGGCCCCTCCCTCTTCCCTGACCCGGTTGGTTATCAGAATTTCTCCCTTTTTTTCGGCCAACAATTTCTTTAAATCAACTTTTGGGATTCCATCAATTCTCAATTCCAACATTTTGGCCAGAGCAAACCCTTTTTTCATTTTGGTCAGGGCTTCCTGGGTAGTAGCAGCGGTGATGGGAATGCAGATCCTCACGGTGTTTCTCCCCAGGGATAAGACCCCATGACCTTGAGAAAATTGGTGACCTTCCCGGTCTCTTTCAAACAGCGTTGGACATTCTCGTCCTCTTGATGCCCGGCAAAATCCACGAAGAATAAATATTCCCACATCCGATTCGGCCAGGGATAGGACTCGATCCTGAGCAGATTCAGTCCTTCCCGGGCAAAGGGTTCTAGGGCGTGAAGCAAAGCCCCCGGAACGTGGGTGGTTCCAAAGAGGATAGAAGTTTTATCAATTCCGGAAGGTTCACTTCGACCTTTTCCTATAATAAGAAATCGGGTGGTGTTTAAAGGGTAATCCTCAATCCTGTCGGCCAGGATTTGAAGTCCGTACAACTCAGCGGCCTGCAGGCTGCCTATGGCCGCTCCCTCCCTGTCCTCCAAAACCTTTTTGGCCGCCTCGGCCGTATTCTCCACTTTTAATAAAGGCCGCCGAGGAAAGTTCCTCTCCAACCAGACCTGGCACTGAGCCAGGGCCTGGGGATGGGAATAAATTCTTTTGATGTTTTTCATCTTTTTGGGGGAGGCCAGAAGATAATGGGAGATCCTTAAAAAAACCTCGGCCCGGATGGAAAGCGGCGTTGTAAGCAAACAATCAAGGGTCGGTTTAACCGATCCCTCTCCGGAATTCTCAATGGGTACCACACCGTAAGAACTCCTACCCCTTTCGACTTGTTCAAAGACCATGGGGATAGTGGTTTGCGGTATAAGCTGCGCTGATCGGCCGAAATGGGCCAAAGCGGCCAAGTGGGTGAAAGAGGCTTCCGGACCAAAATAATCCACAGTGATGGGTCCTTGCAGGGCACGGGAGGCCGAGACAATCTCCCGGTAAATGTCCTGCAGGGCCTTTACGGGTAGAGGCCCTTGGCTGATCTGAGATAAATGCTGATAAACCAGGCTCTCCCGGGAAGGATCATAGATTTCCTGGCCGTTCTCATTTTTAATTCGGCCCACTTTAAGGGCCAGTTCGGCTCGTTCGTTAAGGAGGGTTACAATTTCCTGATCTTTTTTTCTTAAGTCGTCTCTTAATTTTTTTATCGAATTTTTTTTCATGCTTTCAGGGCCTCAATCGTTTCCTGAATTTTTTTCTCGGAAACCCCTCCATTGATAAAAGGGAGTCCGATTTTTTTCAGCAGCACAAAAGGGAGAATGGCCCCCTCTTTTTTCTTGTCTCTCATCATCCTGTCAAGCAGGGCTTTTGTTTTCAGTTCTTTGGGGATACGGTAAGGCAGACCGAAGGCCTTGACCAGGGACTCGATCCGCTCCCGTTCTTTGGAAGATAAATAGTTTAATTTCTCAGACAAGAAGGCGGCACAGACCATGCCGATGGCCACGGCTTGCCCGTGAGAGAGGGAATAACCCGATTCCGCTTCCACGGCATGACCGATAGTATGGCCGAAGTTAAGAATGCGGCGGAGTCCGCCTTCTTTCTCATCCATTTCCACGATCCTTTTTTTGATCCGGCAGGATTTGGAAATTATCCTTTCCATCAGAGAAAAATCCCGGGCCCTGATGGCTTCTGTATTATCCTCCAAGGTCCGTAAGAGTTCTGGATCTTCAATAATCCCATATTTCAGGATTTCCGGAAGGCCGTTATTGAATTCCAGGTCCGTCAGGGTTTGGAGAAAGGTCAGGTCGATAAAAACCGCCTGGGGCTGATAGAAAGTCCCCAGGAGATTTTTTCCGACCGGAAGGTCAATCCCGGTCTTGCCTCCGATACTGCTGTCCACCTGGGCCAGAAGGGTGGTTGGCATCTGAAAAAAAGGAAGGCCCCTCATATAAGATAGAGGCAATGAACCCGGTTATATCCCCAACCACTCCTCCTCCCAAGGCGATCAGGGCCGGAATGTCTGTCCGCCCCCAGGGCGATCAGGCTGTCCACCAACTGAAGGGAAGTTTGTATGTTTTTTGAACTCTCCCCGGCAGAAAAATCGATCATATCTACATTGAGATCCATCTTTCTTAAGGTATCCAACACCCTTTTCCCGTGAATGGTTTTCACCTGGGAATCGGTGATAATGACATAACGGTTGATCCAGTCCCCTTTATTTAAAATAACCCCTATTCGATCTATAATATCCCGACCAATATAGATTTTATAATGGGTTGGGGTTTGGGCGTCTAAATTAACCCTGATCTGATTCATTGCAAAGCACCTGTTCCTTTTCTTAAAACCCCCTGCAACATCCTTAATTCATCCATCAGTTGATAAAATTTTTCCGGTTTCAGGGACTGCGGACCGTCACAGAGGGCCTTTTCCGGCTGGGGATGGACTTCGATGAGCAATCCATCGGCTCCCACGGCCAAGGCGGCCCGGGATAAGGGAAGGACGTATTTCCAATGGCCGGTGGCGTGGCTGGGATCGACGATAACCGGTAGGTGGGTCAGTTCCTTTAAGACCGGGACGGCGCTCAAATCCAGGGTGTTACGGGTGGCGGTTTCAAAGGTTCGGATGCCTCGCTCGCAAAGGATGACCTGATCGTTCCCGGCGGCAAGAATATATTCAGCAGACATCAGAAGCTCTTCAATCGTGGTCATCATGCCTCTTTTTAAAAGGACCGGCTTTCTGGATTGGCCGACTTTTTTCAAGAGAGGAAAATTTTGGACGTTCCGGGTCCCGATCTGCAGGATGTCGCTGTTTTCTTCAACCAACTCAACCTCCGTGGTGTTCATGACCTCGGTGATCACCGGGATATTCATTTTATCGCGGACCTTTTTCAACATCTTAAGCCCCTCTTCTTCCAGCCCCTGGAAGCTATAGGGAGAGGTCCTGGGCTTGTAAGCCCCGCCTCTTAAGATGTGGGCGCCACCCTTTTTTATGATGTAAGCGCTTTCCATCAGTTGTTCGTCGCTTTCAATGGAGCAGGGGCCGGCCATGACAATAAATTCCGGGCCGCCGATTTCAACATTACCGACCTGAACGATCGTATCCCCCGGTCTGCCCTCCCGGCTGGCGAGTTTATAGGGTTTCAAGATAGGAACGACCTTTTCCACTCCGGGAAGATACTCTACGGATTTTAATTGGGCCTTACCCCGGTCGTCTCCAACCACCCCGATAATGGTTTGTTCCACACCTCGAGAGGGATGGGTCTGGTATCCTACGGATTCAATCCATTTAATAACATTTTCAATTTCTTCTCCCGTGGCATGTTTTTTCATCACGATCACCATGATTAACTCCTTTCAAACGACCTGGGTCGACGTTGTTGCTCCCGGCTATCCTATGCTGTAAAAACAAAAAAGCCATGAGGAGCATCTTTCCGTCTCCCCATGGCTTTTTTTGATTTATTTTCTTTTTAAGTTTCTTTAAGTCCTCCAAAGCGATGGGCAGACCGGTGGAAAGTAATAATAAAAATAATACCAAAAATTATAGCTATAAAGTCTTTTTTCCATCAATTTCGCCCTACTTACCTCTCAATAGTAAATAATTTAATGGAAGAAGTACCCCTTTGTCAAGAAAAAAAACAATGAGGATAGGTTTAAAATTGAACCTTTCAATCCATTGACCCCTTGAATCCTTATAAAAATTTTCATGTTTCGTGGTACCCACCCCAAACGGGCAATAGGGTTTAAAAAGAAAAGGCCGTATCGGATGATACGGCCTTTTCTTTTTCGGTTATTGTTCGGATCTTATTCTACATTAATCTTGATCTGTTTTTCTTTGGCCTTCTCGCTTTTAGGCAAGGTAATAGTCAGGATCCCCTCTTTATGAGAGGCCTTGATATTTTTTGCATCTACATCGGTGGTCAGCCGGATACTCCGGGAAAAAGAGCCGTAACGTCGTTCGATCAGGTGATAGGACTCGTCCTTTTCTTCTTTTTCCTGTTTCTTTTCCCCTTTGATGGTCAGCAAATCACCGCTGATGGTCACTTCCACCTCTTTGGCATTTAAACCCGGGATTTCAGCGGTGACCACTATGTTTTCTTTTGTCTCCTTGACATCCAAAGCCGGTGCCCAGGCCGCTTCTGAGAAGATCGGAAAACCGGCATCCCCGAAAAAACGGCCCCACAAATCATCCATCTCTTTTCTTAACTTGGATAAGGTTTTTGTTCTTTCCCATGGCACAAGGTCAAACATAGGAACACCCCCTTTTTATATTTTAATCTTCGGCATTACTAAATAACATGCTTTTATTTAACAGATAATCATCTGCTGGATTCTTGTCAAGATAACCCGGTAAATTTTAAACCCAAAAGAGATCTCCCAATTAAAACAGGGACATCTGCTTTTTAAGCGGTTTCTTCGATGGCTTAGTCCCTTCAATATTAATCTGATCTTTTAGGAGGGCTTCAATATTTTCTAGAAACGGAGAGGGGGATTGGACCAGTTTCTGCCCGAATAAGGTTCGTTTTTTGGCCCAGGTCAAAATAATTTTTTCTTTGGCTCGGGTCAAGCCCACGTAAAAAAGACGCCGTTCTTCTTCCAGATCCGATTCCTTAAGCAAAGAGAGGGGAAGAAGGTTAGCCTCACAACCGGCAATGATGACTATGGGAAACTCTAAGCCTTTGGCTGCATGAAGGGTCAAAAGTTTAACGGTTTCCTGATCCGGTTCATAGGTATCCAGTCCGGTTTGAATCGAAAGGACCTCAATAAATTCTCCCAGACGACCTTTGAACGTGGCCGCCCATAGACGAAGCTTTTTCAAGGCTTCAGCTCCTTCGGCCGTGGTCGGATGAACTTCTGGATTTTCATGCGAAACAACCTCTTCTATTGCTTCCGCCGGGGAAACCTCTAAAGAGGGTAAAGCCTTGAGCAAAGTCAAGCAGGCGCGAATTTCCGCCCTTTCCACCCAGTGCACTTCCTGTATCTTTTTAAAGGGGATCCCCTTCTTTGAAAAGGCCTTGGCCAGCAGTACCCCTTGGGCGTGAAGGCGGTAAAGAACAGCAAAATCGGCAAAACTTCGGGGCTGGTTCTGCCTAAAAAAAGAATTCGGCCCTTCGGCTGACAGGCTCAGCCCCCCCATTTCTTCTTCTATCATCCGGGTGATGTATTCCCCTTCTTCTTCGGCCGAGGACAGACTGACCACGGGAAATGAGGGCTCCCCTTTTCGGTTTGAGATTAAGTTCCGGGGCGAACTCCTTATGACCTGAGACGAAGCTGCCAGGACGGTCCGGTTCAGCCGAAAAGTCTCCCTAAGAACAATTTCCGTCGAAGAGGGACAATCTTGTCGGAGGCGGGAGAAAAAATCGGCGCTGGCCCCCCGGAAGCCGTAGATAGCCTGATTGGGGTCGCCAATAACCATCCATTCCCCATTTTTTTGGGTCAATAGTTGAAAGAGCCGATATTGGCAAGGGTTGATATCCTGAAATTCATCAATGAATACATGGGGGAATCGGGCTTGAAGCACGGCCCTCAGGTCGGGATTTCTTTCCATGAGGGTAACGGCTTGAATAAGGAGTTCATCAAAATCCCAAAATTGGTGATCAGCAAGCTTTTCCTGAAAGACTTGATAGCAGGAAGGCCACTTTGGATAGGTATCCCAATGGGGGAGTGTTTCTGGTAAATCTGGTAGAATCAAGGCATTCTTGGCCCAGGAGATGTGCCGGGCTAAGTCCTTTAAAGACTGGGTCGGGAAGTCGGGGAATTGTTTTCGGACGGTTTCTTTGAGAAAAACCAAGGACTCATTTTCAGATAATAATTGAAAAGAGGTAGAAAGATGCTCCCGAAGGAAGCGGAAACAAAAGCCGTGAAAAGTGGAAATCCAGGGCAGGGAAGCACTTTCGATCGATCGACAGAGTTGTTCTATCCGGGACCTCATTTCCTCGGCGGCTTTATTGGTAAAGGTGATGGCCAGTATTTGATCAGGGCGGGTGATTCCAGATTCTATCAGGTGGGCGATACGAAGGGTCAGGGTTCTGGTCTTCCCTGTCCCGGGCCCAGCCAAAACAATCAAGGGGCTTCCCCGATGTCTGACCGCCTGCTCTTGTGATGGTGTTAGGGAAGAAAGGTCCATAAAAAAGAACAGGCCGGGGAATTCCCTGACCTGTTCCCAACGTAAAAATGATCGGAAAGGCTATACTTCTTTTACTGTAATAGCCCCGCTTTCACAAACTTCGACACAGCTTTCGCAGCCCAGGCATTCGTCCATATTGACGGGTACGGCCTTTTCATCCTGCAGTTCAAAAACACTAACCGGACAGGTATCCACACAGTTGGAATCTCCTGTACATTTGTCGGCGTCAACCGTAACTTGAAACATTGATTCTTCCTCCTTATTCGATAAATAATTTTTTACCAAAAACCAACGAGTTGCAAGTCTTTGGGATTATCCTTGGATGGATTAAAGGCTTTGGACCTTCAAATAAGTGGGGAGCTTAGATTATTTTTCTCCAAAGGTCAAACAATTTTTTTAAACAAGAAAATAGGTCAGGATCTATTGTATAAAACAAAAGAAAATACAATCTGTTAGACAGTTTTTACTAATCTCTTTTGACCGAACGCCGTGAAAAAGACCTCTGGGACAAAGACATAAAAAAGATTGACCGAATTTTTCCCAGTGGTAGATAATAGGCTTGACGAAAAACCCAAAGGAGGTCCCAGATGCTCGATGACCGGGAAGCCCTTCGCTATAATCGGCAAATCATGATTAAACATTTTGGGGAAGAAGGGCAGGAAAAATTAAAAAAAAGCCGGATCTTGATTGCCGGCCTTGGTGGCCTAGGTTCGGCTGCCGCCTATTATTTAACCGCCGCCGGCCTAGGCGCCTTGCGGATTGTAGACAAGGATCAGGTGGATCTCAGCAACTTAAACCGGCAGATCCTCCACTGGGAACCGGACATCAATAGGCCCAAAGTGGAATCAGCCAAAGAAAAACTATCCAAGCTAAATCCAAGAATTGACCTGGAGATCCGAAAAGAAGAGATTAACGAGGAATCCCTGCCCGAATTGCTGAACGGGTGCGATTTGGTCCTGGATGGCTTGGATAATTTTCCGACCCGGTATTTGATCAACCAACAGATAATACGCCAGAGGATCCCTTTTATCTATGGAGGCATCCTTGGTATGATGGGCATGATCACCGTGATCCAGCCCGGACAGACCCCTTGTTTGAAATGTCTTTTCCCTCAAGCCCCTCCGCCGCAGAAATTCCCAGTCTTAGGGACTACCCCGGGAATTATCGGCCTGATCGAAGCCAATGAGGCCATTAAATATTTGGTTGGTTTTGGAAAACTCCTTACCGGCCGACTTCTTGTTTATAATGGGTTGGAGATGCGCTTTTCAGAAGTCCGGATTGAACCAAATCCCGAATGTCCGGTCTGTGCCTAGATAATAAGATGGTTAGGAGCGGTTATTTGTCGGCCTCGACCAGGGTTTTGGATTCCATAAAAATCCAGGAAAAATATAGTCCGCCCATGACGGAGATGTTTGCTTTGAGCAGGGGACTTTCGGAAAAAGCAGGCCCTTGTAAACTCTCGACCCGAACGAACAGCCCAAGCAATACCCTTTTTGAAAAAAGAGAAGAATTTAAATGGTAATCGTTAACGGCTATTCTTAAGGGCCAGCCCTGCCTTGTTCCATTTTCTTCAGAAGACACCCTTTGTCCACTTGCCTTAAGAGTTATTTTTTTTCTTGACCATGCCTTTTTCTTTCCTTATATTCTTTATATTCTTTCCATCAAAAAGTAACTTCTTACCAATTTAGTCTGGTAGGCACGATTTCAACTTTGTATAGAATTCTCCTTCTTTCATTTGTCATACTTGTTGTCTTTCTGTTTCTCGGGTGCGCTATATGTTTCGCACAGGACAACAATACGACCCAGCCGGTTCCGGGCCACTATGGCTTCGCGATCACAGGCGGCACAACTTACACTCCCGAGGGAGACATCAAGTTTGCCCTTCTCTCGGGCATTGGCCTGTTCAATCACCCCAAGATGTGGGGCCGTAAACCGCCGGAGCAACTAAAATTCAAAGTGGAACTGACAGCAGGCGTAACGTCAGGGCCGTACACACGCCTTATAACCTCGGCCAATATATTCCACCTATACTATCTGAGGTGTCTCGACACTAAATTTTTCCACCCCTATGTAGAGGGAGGCATCGGCATTATCTACACCGACTTTCAGGTTGAAGGTCAAGGATTGCGGATCAACTTCAATCCTCAACTTGGTATTGGAACCGAGTATCACATTGGAGATACAAAGTGGTTCTCCGCCATCCGTTTATATCACGTCTCCAATGCCGGACTCAATCACGAAAATATTGGCATAAATGCTGTTACCTTATCGCTTGGACTGTTTTTCAGATGACTTGCCTCTATTCTGCTACTTCCCTATTTTTCATCCTTTACCAAAAGTAAGGGATGAACATCTTTGTCTCTACTTCGTCTTTTGCCTAATCGGCAGCACTAAACCTATCTTAGGTCATTTGGGTTTACGGCAGGAAAAACAGAGACCCCCATCCAAAACCAAAGCCCTTGAACCTCATTTTCATTACGGAAGGTTTCTGATACCGTATGAGTTCAAGCATAACGATCAAGAAGAAACGTTTCATGGGATCAAGACCCTTTAATTAACCGGGATAAGCGGTCCGCTATGATAAGTGCCGATTTACTTGTTCCTTAAACGGTCAGCCACAGCGACCAATGGTTTTACCAAGACCCGCATAATACGGACGCTGAAAGATTGCTGCCCATAGACCGGCTGTAGAGCGACAACCTCATCAACCCTTTTATGGGCGGGAAAAAGACTGAGTGCATGACCACGGTTGATCCCGTATTTGGTATTGTCATCCCATATAGGAGAGCGATCCAAGGTTTGCACTTGAAGCGCAGAGATTGCTGCGGGGGCAAAAGGAAAATCACTGCCGAAAAGGATGTGGGACGGCTCAACAAGCTCCTTAAGAGCAGCCATTGTGTATGGAGAAGGAGACAAGGCCGTATCGAAATAAAAGCGTTTAATATAGGCCAGCATCCCCTGGGGGGCATGTTGGCTGACCTCCGGCATGAGATTTCCCAGAGAAACCCGCCAAGCCACGTAGGGCAAAAACCCCCCGGCATGGGCAAGTATCCATCGAATATTGGGATACTTCTCTGTGGTTCCGGAAACAATCAGATTGAGCGCAGCCCGTGTTGTATCACAGAGAAACTCGATCAGAAACCCCGGCACATTCAACCCGATAGCCTGGCTCGTAGCATGAAGGTTCGGATGCACAAAGACGGCGGCCTGGCGTCGGTCCAGTTCGGCCATCAGCTCCTCAAAGGCGGGATCTCCGAGAAACTTTCCTTCGGTACTGCCCAGCAGTCCAATGCCGTCTGCCAGCAGAGTATCGAGGGCATAGACGGCTTCCTTGCAGGCCTGTTCAGTAAAAGGCATGGGTAAGACGGCCAATGAACCGAAGCGACCCGGATATCGGGACTTCACATCCGCCGAGAATTCATTGCATCGACGTGCCAGATCACAGGCATCCGGTACGCTTCCGAAATACACGCCCGGCGCAGAAATGGAGGTCATTGCGGTCTGAATCCCGTTCATATCCATGACCGCCATCGAGGCTTCGGGCGTCCACCTTGGCAGGGGGGCACCTGCTACCTGGCTAATCCCCTTGTCGGCCATCGCCTCTAAAAAGGCAGGCGGGATAACATGGTGATGAATATCAATTCGACCTTGCAGCATACTCATAAAAAAGTTTATTAAGATGGAAAGAGTATAGGGCAAGGAGAAAAAGGGATCAAGGAGAAAAAGGGACTCGATTTTTTATCCTTGACCCTTCCATTAGCTTATTCTATGCTCTTTCCATGCCAAAGGAGATCCTTTCTTAAATCCTTAATCTGGCATAACCTGAAAGAAAGCATGAACCTGTGTTACAAGGAGAAAATAAATGATCCCACAACAACCCGATCTTTGGCCATCATTTCCCACTAAGTTTCAACAGGTCTGATTATTAACATTCCATTTGTCTATTCTATTAAAGGAGATTTTTGATTATGGAAGAGATTTTGCCTCAATTGTACCGAATTGTCGTTCCCTTGCCGGGGAACCCCCTCAAAGAAATCAACTCATATGTCCTTACCTCAGACGACCGGAACCTGGTCATCGATACGGGTATGAACCGTCCTGCTTGCAAACAGGTCTTGGAGCCGGGTCTTGAAGAGATCGGTGTGGATCTGGGAAAGACCGACTTTTTCATCACCCATTTGCACGCCGATCATCAGGGGATGGTGGCCGGTTTGATGAGAGATGGGTCAAGGGCCTATATGGGAGAAGACGATGCCTATCGATTAAAGGCGGGCACTACACCCCATGCCCGACGTTCTCCCATGGGGGATTATGCCGCCAAGAGCGGCTTCCCCGACGAGGAACTCCAGTCTGCCATGGTGAACCATCCCGGTTTTAAGTATGGACCGGAATCCGTGGTGGATTATCAGGTTACCCGGGCTGGAGATATTTTCAAAGTTGGGGATTATACCTTGGAAGTGGTATCCACACCCGGACATACCTTAAGTCATGTCTGTCTGTATGAGCGGGATAAAAAGATCTTTTTCTCAGGGGACCATGTGCTGGGCGACATCACCCCCAATATACAAAACTGGTCCGATGACCATGATCCTCTTGCCCTGTATATCAAGAGTCTGAAAAAAGTCTATGAAATGGATGTGCGGCTATGTCTTCCCGGACATCGGAGCTTTATTACCGACTTTAAAAAACGGGTTTTGGAATTGCTCGAACATCATCGTATCCGGGCCAACGAAGTGATTTCCATCCTGCAAGAGGAAACCCTCACCGCTTACTGGACGGCCTCGAAAATGACCTGGGATATCGTGGCCAAATCCTGGGACGATTTTCCGGTCATGCAAAAATGGTTTGCCACTGCTGAAGCCATCTCCCATTTGATCTATCTGGAGAATAAGGGTCTGGTCCAAAGAGAACTCAGGGACGGGCTGATCTATTTTTCAACGGATGGAAAGAAACGATTGCAGGCGGTATAGGCGTTCATTTTCGAATTGCCGATTACGGATTGCGGGATAAAAGAACCTTTCGGTAAAGAACAAGGAGCATCGATATGTTTAGCCATCTGACCTTCTCACAACAGCAGTTTCTCTATTTGGGGCTTAAAGCACTTATCGAGAGCAAAGCCGGATATGGTTTTCTAAAAGGGAATTTGGGACACCCGGTTTATCAGGAGGGCAGTCTTGGGAAAGATCCTGAAAAGACGGATTATCCCGATTCCCCTATAAAGAACTCCCTCTTTATGATGCTTTCTGAACTGACTCAGGAACTAAAAGAGTGCGGGATTGAGGATATGGGGTTCAAGTGGTGGTATGATTTCAGTACCTGGGAACAATTTTGTAAATTTGCCGTGGCCGTGTCTAAGGGAGACGCCCCTGTCTCTTGATATCGATATGGGAGAATTATCCCAATCCATTCGAAAGGCTTTGGAGGGGGTTCGGTTGCCATTTTTATATCAGCGGCGCCGATTGGACCTTTTCCGGAGACAGCCTGAAGATGCCAAGATGGGTAAAGCTCAGCTTGGCAAGGACCTCCTGCCTATTCGACATCATGAATGGCGGGGTTCCACTTTTTCCCCTCTTGATGCCTTCGGCCATAACTTCCTCCATCCAATTAGGAGAGCAATTTTTTGAGGAAATTTTGTAGGGTGTATTTCCCCAGAATCCCCAGATAGTGGGGTGCGCGGGCAAGCCAGGCGCCGACAATAAAGACCACATAGGAGAGACCGTAGGTCGTTGGGCAGCCGATGACGGCAATCATCGGTTTCCTGAACCAGGCCGCTAGAAGGCTCAAAACGGCCACTGCCGGCCATCCGATAACATAACTCAACCCCATCAAGATCAATCCGAAGATCAAACGCGCCGTCGGACGTTCTTTGAATTCACTGAGATCCGTCGGATTCTCAAGTATCTCGATGATAAATTTTCTCTCGGTAAGGTATTCGATAATTTTTCTTCGAATCATAAGACCTTATTCCAGGTAAGTCACTCGACTTCCGGCAGAGCCGGAGGCTTACCTAAAAAATCACAGAAAGTCCACTTCCAGCCATCTCTTGACAGGGCACAATACTCATATTATATTGGTTCGTCAAAGAAAAAAGCTCTTGATCGAGGACATCGTGAAGAAAGAGACTTATGGCTGGAATTTTTTTGATCGCATCTATTGCATCTCCTTGGAAGAGCGTGAAGACCGGCGGCAGTCGGCTGCAGCCTCGTTCTCGAAGGTAGGACTGACCGGAAAAGTTGAATTCGTCATTGTCAAACGTCATCCCTTCAATGTCGAACAAGGGATGTATGAATCTCACATAACCTGCCTGCGTAACGGCTTGGATGCCGGCGCAGAAAGTATCGTCGTTTTCGAAGATGACATCATTTTTGACCGCTTTGACCTAGAGCGCTTCAAGCAATGCACTCAATTTCTCATAGACCATCCGGACTGGAAAGTGCTGCTTTTGGGGGCCTTAATACGCTCAAGTCGGAGAACGACTAATCCCTTCATACAAAAAGTCGTTTACCAGAGCCTTGCCCATGCCTATGCCTTAAACAGATCTTACGCTGAAACCGTGGCTTCTCAGCCCTGGCAAGGGGTTGTCATCGATACCCTGTTTCGGCCGCTGACTGATCACCTCTACGCCGTTTGTCCCATGTTTGCGTTTCAAAAAGATTTTGCCTCGGACAATAACAAATACCCGGTTCTTGAGCGTTTCAGGCGATTATGTGGTGGACTCGAGCGGATTCAAAAGGCAAACGAATTCTACCATCGCCATAAATGGGGTATTATCACCGCTCATGTCATGATTTTTTTATCTCTTCTGATCGTTCTCCTCTCTCGATGAGTCTAATGTACCACTTTTCTTGACGGTGGCTGAAACCATTAAACGAACAGGTCAACAGATCCACTTGCGGTATATGATAAGGCCTTTATTGGGTGGGCGTTCTGAGTAAACATTTCGATCTGGACCTGATCGGCCTGAGCATCTATCCTTAAGATGTTCAGAGAGATTTGATCCTCCACTCTTAATAGGAAAATATTTATTCAAACACTACCCCAACCAGATCATAAGCATGGGCTTCGGTGATTTTAACTTTGACCATCTCACCTATTTTGGGTTCCCCGTCGGCAATAAAGACTACCCCGTCCACCTCCGGAGCCTGGAAACGGGTCCGACCTTCGATCAATAAATCGCTTTCCGGACTAATTCCGGATATCAGGACCGGCTCCACTGAACTGATCCGACTTTGATTTTTCTTTAAGGAGATTTCTTTCTGCCTGGACATCAACAACTCCATCCGACATTGACCGATCTCTTCCGGGACCTGATCGGGATAGCTGGCCGCCGGGGTCCCTTCTTCAGGGGAATATCTGAAAACCCCCAGATGATCAAAAGCTGTCTCGGCAACAAATTGAAGCAGTTCTTGAAAATCTTCATCCCTTTCACCCGGAAAGCCCACCATTAAAGTCGTCCGTAGGGCTGCCTCAGGTACTGTGCTATAGATTTTTTTAATCAAATCCCTTAATGCCTTTTGCCCATAAGGCCGGCCCATGGACTTTAGAATACGGTCGCTGACATGCTGGATCGGGATGTCGAAATATGGACAAATTCTTTCTTCCTGGGCTATCAAATCCAAGAGTTCTTGCGTAATCCTTTCCGGCCTCAAATACAGCAGGCGCAGCCACTGAAAAGAATTGATCTTTAAAATATTTTTAATCAGGCCAATCAAAGAAGCCGGTTGACGAAGATCATATCCATAGGCCGTAGTATCCTGGGCCACCAAAATGAGTTCTTTGGTTCCCTGCACGGCCAGGATTTGAGCTTCCTGTATCAACACCTTTGGGTCACGACTGCGGAATTTTCCTCGAATAGAAGGGATCGTACAGTAGGCGCAGTGATTGGAACAGCCTTCGGCGATTTTTAAATAAGCCGTTCCCGGGGAGGTGGTCAGTAAACGATGATGCGATTCTTCCCAGAGTCCGGGATCGGGTTTGAGAATCATTTTCGATTTTGTTTTGCCGGCCAACAACTCTTGTAGATGCCAGGTCAAACCTAAAAAAGATTCCGTCCCCAGGAATAGGTCCACTTCCGGCAATTGACTTATCAATTGTTTTTTATAACGTTGAGGGAAACAACCGGTGACTACCAAGACTTGGCAAGCCCCCTCTTTCTTTAAACGGGCTGCCTCCAAAATGGTTTCTATACTTTCCTGGGTAGCGGACTCGATAAAACTGCAGGTATTGATGATCACCACTTCGGCCTCATCAGGTTCCTGGGCGATAGAAAAACCATTGTTTGTCAGTTGATGAAGCATCATCTCACTGTCCACCTGATTCTTGACACACCCCAAGCTGATGAAATAGAGTTTCTTAAAAAATGAGGATTCGAGGATTCGAGGATTCAAGGGTTCAAGGGTTTGCTTTTTGTTTCTTCCAGGCCTTTCACTTGAATCCTTGACTCCTTGAATCCTTGACCCCTTTTTCATCTTTCCTGTGTTCCCCCCAGAAGACAGTTTACTGACCATACGAATGAACAGTGTAAGAATCTATAGCCGCAAACATGACCCCATAGAAAAGAAGCCATAAGGGAACGGCCTGCCAGAAAATTTTCTTTTTCCCTGCCGGTCGGGATTCAAACAACCTCAAAAAATGAACCAGGACAAAACATTCTACAGCAAAAGGAGGAAAACCGAAAAAACCCAGGGCCGGCATTTCAAACAACTTAATATCCTCAACCCAGGGAACGGTGTAAACCCATTTGGCCTCGGCCCAAAAATTCCAGAATTCCCAAAGGAGACCGCAAATCATCCCTGAAAGCAAGAGTTGAGACAAATTTCCGGTTTCCCCCCCCTTAAGATCTGTCAACAAAGAAGGTCTTCCGGTGCGATGATTGAAAGGCTCCAGAAGAAAAATAAAACCCAGCCAAACCAAGGGAAAGCCATATCGCGGGAAAAACAAGGGAAGTATTAGGCACAAGGTCCCAGTAATAATCAAAGGTCTGTACCAGGAATCCTGAACCGGAATGGGGGTTAAACGACTTTTTGCAAAAATCCCCAAAGTGAATAAAAGATCTCGGGTTTCCAGGATGGCAGGCAGGACCGTGCCGTAAGCCACAAAATATCCGGGCCAGCGTAAAAAAATTTCTTTCGGCACCCCTACATAATACCAATTTTTCAAAACCAGATTAAATCCTTCAAATACAAGCCAGATCGCCACCGACCAAGGGATTAAAAGAAAAAACTTCTGGGTCCGGTTGACGATCAGCGAGTTTCCTCGGAGCCGGTAAATAATGCCATCGATCATAACGATATACGACCACCAGATCAGAGAATAAAAATAGGTGGTCACCGACTCGATTCTTAAGAAAAGGGCCGCCTGAAAAAGCAACAGGCAACCCAAACCTATCCAGAGATGAACACCTTTTTTCATAAAAACCTTCATGCCACTTTGGGGCACCACGAAGCAGAAAAATTAATTTTAGAATTCAAAGGTGCATGGATTAAAATGAAAGACCTTCAGATTTGCCACTCTCGACCTCTTGAATCCTGGAATCCTCGAACCCTTTTAAGTGACTATCTTTCTTCAATCAGTTTCCGAATTTTCGGCATAGCTTGTCTGGCCGCCTGAATCCCGGCATCCATCAATCTTTTTTTCTGGGTGAAATCAGTCATACCCACGTCCCCCACATTGGGTTCAATAAGCACATCATATCCTCTGGATTTATAAGTGACCAATTCCCGGCCCATGATACTGATGGATTGCATGATGACATCGATTAAATTATTGATCTGAGGGTTCCGGATATTTTTGGAAATATTGACGGCGATGATGATATCGGCACCTTTGGCCCGGGCCACATCCACCGGCAGATTGTCGGTCACCCCGCCGTCCACATACATCTTCCCGCCCAATTCCAGCGGCTGGAAGACACCCGGGATGGAACAACTGGCCCGCACGGCCTTGGCCACTGATCCTTTTTCAAAGACCCAGGTGTTGCCTTCGTTCAGATCCGTGGCTACGGCATAAAAAGGAATCTTCATCTGCTCCAGGGTTTTGGCTCTGACATTGGTCTGGATGAACTTTTCCAGCCGCTCCCCCTGAACGGGTCCCATCTTGGAATAAATCACCGAATAATCAAAGATGTCATCCTTTTCTATACTGAAAGAAATCCATTCCAGATTGAGGCTATTGGGATCAGAGGCATACAAGGCCCCGATCAGACTGCCCACACTGGTCCCGACGATCATGTGGATAGGTATCTTTTCCTGCTCCAGAACCCGGATAACCCCCACATGGGCAAATCCTCTGGACGATCCGCCCCCTAAAACGAGAGCGATCTTGGGAGGGCCCTTGCGTTCTTTGCCTATGGGAACCGTCCCACAGCCCCAAAGGGCGGCGAGTAATATAATTATTGATAAGAATAAAAACTTGCTATTTTTCATATTCGTAATCCTCTGCTTCTAAAAAATAAAGTTCGGAGTTTAGGGTTCAGAGTTCGTAGTAAAAATCCCCCATTAAAGAATGCTTCTTCCTAACTTCCAACTCCGAACTAAACACTCTATAGGGTCACCAATTCCAAATCTCCCCAAACCCCCATCTGATCTCCACAAATAATCAAGGCCCCTTCAATCTCCGGGATCGTTTGTGCCCAATCCAAGGCCGGTTGAATATCATTTTTTGTACGAACCCGGTTCCCAACCGCCGTGGCTACGGCATCGGAAAGCACGGCCGATGGAGATAAAATAGTCACTGCATCGGCCCGGCCGAAGCTTAGGGAATGACCAACGGTCCCGGAAGAAGTGCATAATCCCACCGGCCTGTCGGAAGGGGTCAACTGAATTCCCACCCGTCCGCTTAAAGGAGACTCCCCGGCATAGATCCCAACCGTCAAGGATTCGTTGCAGACGATAAATAAATCCCCTCCATTTTCTATAATAACGTCCGGGGAAAAGGCCAGTAGATCCTTGCCGACAAACTCGGCGATGGCTCCGGCTACTGCGGCCATGGGGCCGACCCCGGCCACTTTGCCCGGATTGAAGCATGGCTTGTACAATGGAGGGGGCCAGAGGATCCAGAGCTAAGGGCGCAAGCGAATCCTTAAAATCGGGGTTTTGGTGGATATAGGTTTCCAGGGCATGACGGTATTGAAAAACCCGTTCATACCCCTCGGCCGAAAGATCTTTCCTGGCCCGCACCCACAGGTCGCTTTCTTTCACCTGGATAGTAAAAGAAATCCAATCCGGAGAACTGATTTTGCTGCGATAGAACCGCTCTTGATAGTTGGGCATAAAATAAGGTGGACGGTATACGGTTTAAGGACCAAGGTACAAGGTTCGGTTTTCGCCAAACTTTAAGAATAAAGCGTTTGGCGTTTGGTGTAAACTATTTATTGTCCAGCATTATCCTTTAGAGTTAAAAGGGGTTGGTTTTACTCCGAACTAATAACTCCGAACATAGTACTGACCCCTTGAATCCTTCAATACTTATGTCAAACCCTCACCATTTCTTTTATTATATCTGGAGCGACCGGAAGATACACCGCTGGTGGATATAGATTCATAGGAATACACCACTTCCAGAATAGGATTGCAGGCAAGTCCCTTCAACTCCCGTCTTAATCGAACTGAGGGCCGGATCGTTCGGGTTTCAGGAAGATTCAGAAGAATCTGACTTTGATCAGGCAGGCAGGCGCAAATCTGGACCGGACAGGAACCGGGATGATCTTTTAAAAAATCATTTAACAATAAAATCTGATCCCGGGTCAGACCGTCAACCGCAATCTTAAGAACCGCTTGTTGCGCCATTTTTTCTTCAGCATCGGCCAGCGGGAGTACATCATTAGCAATCACCTTAATCCCTTTTTCATCTTTGGTCGTGATACCGCTGACCCATAAAGGTCCTTCATCTTTCAACACCTGTGAACATTTTCGAAAGATGTCCGAAAAAATGATGACTTCACAGGAACCGGTCAGGTCTTCAATCGTGGCGAAAGCCATCCGCTCCCCTTTTTTGCTGTTGATCTCTTTTAAGGCCGCAACCATTCCGGCCAGACGCACATTTTCTTTATCTTCCAGTTCGGACAAGTTTTGGATGTCCACTGTTTTCAAATCTTGCAGGGTCTCGGTATAGCGGGTCAAGGGATGACCGGTAATATAAAACCCCAGGATTTCCTTTTCATAGGAGAGTTTCTGGCTTTCTCTCCACTCTTCAACCATAGGGGGTTCGATATCCGGGTGGGTCAAACCCGTATCTCCGGCCATGGCAAAAAGGCTGAACTGGTTTTCAGTCTCTTCTTTTTGCCGTTGTTGTCCTATATCCAAGGCTTCAGGCAAAAAAGCCATCAGCCTGGACCGGGCCACCCCCAGGGAATCAAAGGCCCCGCACTTGATCAGACTCTCCGCCACCCTCCGGTTCACCCGGCGAAGATCCACTCTCCGGCAAAAATCGATCAAGGATTTAAACTCTCCCCCTTTGTTCCTGGCTTCCAGGATGGACTCTATCGCCCCGGCCCCCACATTTTTGACTGCGGCCAGCCCAAAACGAATATTGTCTCCCACGACTGTGAAATCCAAGTGGCTCAGATTGACATCCGGCGGCAGGACCACAATCCCTTTTTCCCGGCATTCGGCAATACACTTGGTCACTTCCGAGGAATTACCCATCTTGCTGGTCATCAGGGCGACCATGAAATCCAAAGGATAATGGGCCTTCAGATAAGCGGTTTGGTAAGTGATCAAGGCATAGGCGGCACTGTGGGATTTATTGAACCCATACCCGCCGAAGGTTTCCATTTTGTCAAAAATTTCGCCGGCCTTTTTCTGATCGATCCGTTTCTTTTTGGTTCCTTCCAGAAAGCGGGTTCGCTGTTGAGCCATGACTTCAAATATTTTTTTACCCATGGCCTTCCGTAAAGTATCGGCCTCTCCCAGGGAATAGTCAGCCAGCAGGGCGGCGATTTGCATAACCTGTTCCTGATAAACAATGATGCCCATGGTTTCTTTCAAAACCCCTTCCAAAAGCGGATGGGGATATTCGATAGGCACTTCCCCGTGTTTTCTCTTCACATAATCAGCAACCATACCGCTTTTTAAAGGCCCGGGACGGTAAAGGGCATTGAGGGCAATGAGGTCTTCAAAAGTTTGTGGTTTACTCCTGACCAGCAAGTCTTTCATGCCCGAGCTTTCCAATTGAAACACCCCGGTAGTATCCCCCCGTCCCAATAGCTCATAGGTGGCCGGATCATCCAGAGGGATACGAGACAGATCGATGGGTTGATCGTGTGTTCGCTTTATGGTCCTCAAGGCATATTCGATGATGGTCAGGTTGTTCAATCCCAGGAGATCGAATTTGATCAGCCCCATATCTTGGACCGATTTCATTTCATACTGGGTCAGGGTTTCTCCCTTGGGCCCTTTATACAAGGGAACGGTTTCGGTAATCGGATGAGGAGAAATAACCACCCCGGCGGCATGGGTGGAGGCATGACGGGGCAAGCCTTCCAGGGCCTCGGCAATAGTCAGCAGTTCTTTGATGGTCGGGTCGGATTCCTTGAGTTCCTTCAGTCGCGGCTCCATCTCCAAGGCTTCGCTTAAGGTGATGTTCAATACGGAGGGAATCAATTTGGCGATTTTATCCACCTCGCCATAAGGGATATTCAAGGCCCGGCCCACATCCCGAATGACGGCCCGGGCCTGCATCTTACCAAAGGTGATGATCTGGGCCACATGCTCCTGGCCGTATTTCTCGGCGATGTATTTAAGAACCTCATCTCTTCGTTCCACACAAAAATCCACATCGATATCCGGCAACTCTTTCCGTTCCATATTCAGGAACCGCTCGAAAATCAAGCCATAATCCAGAGGGTCGATATCGGTGATCTTTAAGGCGTAGGCCACCAGGCTCCCGGCCCCGGAACCCCGGCCCGGCCCAACTGGAATCTTTTTATCTTTGGCAAAACGCACATAATCGGACACCACCAGAAAATATCCGGAAAACCCTGTGGAAGTGATTACCGACAGTTCTTTTTCCAGACGATCCTGATATTCTTGAGAACGGGACGGGGAGAAGGTTGGATCCAGTTGTTCCTTCACGGCCAGCCGTTCTTCCAGACCTAAGCGGGCATCCTTTTTGAGACGACTATCCATGGTCTCTCCTTGCGGCAAAGGATAGCGAGGAAGATGCGAATGACCGAAGGTCAATTCCAGATTGCATCGATCGGCAATATGCAATGTATTTTGTACGGCCTCCGGCAGGTCGGCAAAGAGAACTGCCATCTCTTCCGGGGATTTGAAGTAGAGTTGATTACTGGAAAATCGCAGCCGGTTGGGATCGTCTACGGTCTTGCCGGTCTGGATACAGAGCAAGACATCGTGGGCCTTGGCCTCTTCCTGGGTCAAGTAATGGCAATCATTGGTGGCTACGATGGGGATACCCAGTTGATGGTGGATTTCCAGCAGACCTTTGTTGACGATCTCCTGATCCGGAATATCGTTTTTTTGAAGTTCCAGATAAAACCGATCCTGATCGAATATTTCGGCCAATTCCCGGGCATGGCTCAAGGCCCGGTCGAAGTCTCCTTGGAGGAGATAATAAGGGATCTCCCCATGAAGGCAGGCCGTCATGGCAATCAATCCTTTATGATATTCCTTCAGCAGTTCCCGATCAATCCGGGGTCTGTAGTAAAAACCTTCAAAATAGGCCCGGCTTACTAATTGGATCAGGTTGTGATATCCTTTTTCATTCTTGCAAAGCAGAACCAGATGAAAGGCATTTTCCTGATGGGGTTGGGTTTCTTTTTGCAGACGGCTTCCCGGGGCCACATAGACTTCGCAGCCGATGATGGGTTTTAATCCGTGGTTTTGGGCCTGTTTATAAAAATCCACCGTGCCGAAGAGGTTGCCGTGATCGGTCATGGCAATGGCCGGCAACTTGAAGGCCTTGGCCTTTTCAAACAACCCTTTCAGTCGGATCTCTCCATCCAGCAGACTGTACTGGGTATGGAGATGGAGATGAACAAAAGGGGCGTGCGGCATAATTAAATCCCGGTGTAAGGTTTACGGTTTACGGTTCTAGGTACAAGATTCAAAGTTCAATGAAAAACGTTCGTCCTTTGACGAATTGAGTTTGGAGTTCAGAGTTCGGAGTCAACTGCCAATCATTCATATTACTTTTTTTGAATTGCTGGTTTTTACTCCGAACTCAAAACTCCGAACTGATTACTCCCATTCGATCGTGCTGGGAGGTTTGGAAGAGACATCAAAGACAACACGATTGACTCCTTTGACTTCATTGATGATCCGATTGGACACCTGACCTAATAAACCGTAAGGGATGCGGCTCCAATCGGCGGTCATGGCATCCAGGCTGTCAACGATACGCAGGGCAATGACATTTTCGTAAGTCCGTTCGTCCCCCATGACGCCTACGGTCTTAACGGGCAGCAAAACAGCGAAAGACTGCCAGACCTTGGTATAAAGATCGGCCTTTCGCATCTCCTCCCAAACAATGGTATCAGCCTGGCGAAGGATTTTCAAACGGGCCTCGGTCACCTCTCCCAGAATACGTATCGCCAACCCGGGACCTGGGAATGGCTGCCGGCTGACTATTTCTTCAGGCATACCCAGATTGCGGCCCACTTCTCGGACTTCATCTTTAAATAATTCCCTTAGGGGTTCGATCAGCTTCAATTTCATGCGCGCCGGAAGTCCGCCCACATTATGATGGGTCTTGATAGTGGCTGAAGGGCCTTTAAAGGAGACCGATTCGATCACGTCCGGATAGAGGGTCCCCTGGGCCAGGAAACGAACCGAACCGATCTTTTTGGCTTCGGCTTCAAAGATGCGGATAAATTCATGGCCGATAATGGTCCGCTTTTTTTCCGGGTCGATAATACCTTTAAGTTTTAAAAGAAAAGACCGGGAGGCATCAACATAAACCAGGGGAATGTGGTAATGGCCCCGAAAGATCCGGACTACTTTTTCGGCCTCTCCACTCCTAAGCACGCCGTTGTTGACAAAAACACAGGTCAACTGTTTTCCAATGGCCTGACGCAGCAGAACGGCCACCACTGAGGAATCCACCCCGCCGGAAAGGGCGCAGATGACTTTGTCCTCCCCCACCTGTTGCCGGACTTGAGAGATGGTGTGCTTAATAAAAGAACTGGAAGTCCAAAGTGGTTTCAAGCGGCAGACCCTAAAAAGAAAATTTTTCAGTATGCGATGCCCGGCCGGGGTATGAACCACCTCGGGGTGAAATTGAACCCCGAAGATGGACCTTTTCTGATTGCACATGGCCGCTATCGGGGCATTTTGACTTCGGGCAATAACCGAAAAACCTTTGGGGAGACGTTCAATTCGGTCCCCATGGCTCATCCAGACGATCCGGCTTTGGGTTTTTATTCCTTTGTCGAGCCCGAAAAAGAGATCCTGAAAATCCAGAAAGGTAAGTTCCACCCGGCCGTATTCCCGGTGGGCCGATCGGCCCACCCGGCCTTTTAGTTGCTGGGTGATCCATTGCATACCATAGCAAATCCCCAATACTGGAACGCCCAATTCCAGAATGCCGGGATCCGGAAAAGGGGCCTTGGGATCATACACACTGGCCGGACTTCCGGAAAGGATGATCCCTTTGGGATCAAAGGCCTTAATTTTTCCCAGAGGCCAGTTAAAGGGATGGATTTCGCAATACACCCTGGCCTCCCGGACCCGACGGGCAATAAGCTGGGTCGTTTGAGAACCAAAATCAAGGATCAGGACTTTTTGACTGTGAATGTCCATGGGTTTCTAAAAAATTGGCTTACGGTTCAAGGTTTAAGGTCTACGGTTAAAGATTAAGAATCAATGGATAATGCCTTAGATCTAGCATGAATCAACTTTGTCAACATGCTTGAAATGGCCTGGCATTCATTCTTTATATAGTAGAACTTTTCTTGGCTTATATACCCTATCTCAAAAGAAATAAATGCTTGGGTTAAAAGTTCAGCTAAAGAACCTTTGGCCATAAAAAAGTATTGAACAGATTGTTTGTTTGTTCTTAATTCATCCCCTTCGGCGATATTGCTCGGAACGGATACCGCGGCACGGCGAATCTGATCTCTCAAACCAAAATCTTTAGAAAAAAGCCTTGGTTGGTCAACTGATAAATAAATACGGATAAATCCTTAGATCGTTGCCAGACTTTTAGTTCGATAAAATTCCCCACTTATTCTGTCTCTCATGCACCTAAGATTTATACCTTGAACCTTAAACCATGAACCGTGAACCTCTATTTATTCAAGCCGATAATTTGGCGCCTCTTTGGTGATGATCACATCATGGACATGGGATTCCCGAAGACCGGCCGGCGTAATGCGGATAAAACGGGCCTTTGCCTTAAGTTCTTTCAAGGTACGGCAGCCGGCATAACCCATACCGGCCTTCAATCCCCCCACCAATTGATAAACCGTATCGGCCAAAGGCCCGCGATAAGGGACCCGGCCCACAATCCCCTCGGGGACCAGCTTGGCTTCGGTTTCATAATCATCCTGCCCATACCGGTCTCCGCTCCCCTGTTTCATAGCCTCGATGGATCCCATACCGCGATAGACTTTGTAAGTCCGCCCTTGAAACAGGATAGTTTCTCCGGGGCTCTCTTCAGTTCCGGCAAACAGGCCGCCAATCATGACCAAATCAGCCCCGGCAGCCAGGGCCTTGGTTATATCTCCGGAAAATTTGATGCCCCCGTCGGCAATCAGGGGGATCTTGTATTTCTTGGCCGCCCGGGCGCAGTCCATGATGGCAGTAATCTGCGGGACCCCCACCCCGGCAATAACACGGGTAGTACAGATGGAGCCCGGTCCAATCCCGATTTTTATCCCATCAGCCCCGGCCTTAATCAAGGCCTCGGTGCCCTCGGCCGTTCCCACATTGCCGGCAATAACTTGGAGTTCCGGATACTGTTTCTTGGTCTCCCGGACAGCTTCAATCACATTTTGGGTGTGCCCATGGGCCACATCAAAAACAATGACATCCACTTCAGCCCGTCGCAAAGCCTCAACCTGTTCCGAGCGATTCGGTCCGACACCCACAGCAGCCCCAACCCTCAACCGACCGAGATTATCCTTGGAGGCCAAAGGAAACTTCCTGATTTTCTCAATATCTTTGATGGTAATCAGTCCTTTTAAATTCCCTTGATGATCAATGACCAACAATTTTTCAATCCGGTTCTTGTGGAGCAAGGCCTTGGATTCCTCCAGGGTGATTCCCACCTTGGCGGTAACCAGATTATCCTTGGTCATCACCTCTGAAACCTTCTTTTTTAGGTTGGTCTCAAAACGCAAGTCCCGGTTGGTAACAATCCCGACCAGCTTTTGACCTTTGACAATGGGCACCCCGGAAATACGGTATTTTTCCATGACCGCCAGGACTTCGTGAACCCTTTGATCCGGACCCATGGTCACCGGGTCGACAATCATCCCACTTTCTGATTTCTTGACCTTTTCCACTTCCGTGGCCTGGCTTTTGATCCCCATATTTTTATGGATAATACCGATTCCTCCTTGACGGGCCATACTAATGGCCGTCTGGGATTCGGTGACCGTATCCATGGCGGCACTGACAATGGGGATATGCAATCGGATGGACTGAGTCAGTCTAGTCTGAACATCCACCTCCTTGGGCAAAACCATGGAAAAGGCCGGTTCAAGCAGAAGGTCATCAAAGGTCAACCCGTCCCGGATAGGACTTGCCACTGTGGTCATAAGAACTCCTTTTAAGAACGGCATAAGGTTTAAGGTTCAAGGTACAAGGTACAAAGGAAACGACATACAGTCCAAGGTAGATGGTAAACAGTTTTTCTCTTTTTCATTTTATGTCTTTTACCGTAAACCTTATACCTTGAACCATGTACCTTCTATAAAATCAATCCTTCCAACAGCCCGGCATCACTGACCAGCAGGGACTCTTTGGAAAAATAATCCATAACCTCCAGAACCAGCAGAATCCCGGCTCCGATGATATCGGCCCTTTCAGTTTCCAGACCTGTCAATTCGGCCCTTTGATGACAAGAAAGGGCTAAGATCTTTTTTGATAATTCAATAAGATTTTCTTTGGTCAGTACCGTCTCATTGATCTTCTCCGGGTCATAGTTGGAAAGCTTTTTGACCATTGCAGCTAAAGTGGTAATAGTCCCTGCCGTTCCAATTAAGCAATTTATTTTATCATCCTTTGGCAAATTTTTCCTTAAAATATTTTGGCAATGAACCTTCAGAGAATCCGCTTCTTTCTTTTTCGGTGGATCGGACATTAAAAACCTTTCGGTTAATTCCACAACCCCAAGGGGCAAACTGGTCCTTCGGCCTATCTGCGCATCGGTCACAACAACAAATTCGGTGCTCCCGCCGCCCACATCAAAAATAACAGTTCTCCCAAAGGTTGAAGGAAAAACGGAAAGCACCCCCTTAGCCATAATCCGGGCTTCCTCAGTCCCTTTAAGAATCTTAACCGATACCCCGGTTTCCCTTTTAACCCTTTCCAGAAAATCAGAACTATTTTTAGCCTCTCGAAGGACCCCGGTACCGGCAGCAATGATTTTCCTCACCCCTTCCTGCTTGGTCCTGATCTTAAATCGACTCAAGACCGTTATTGCGGCTTCCATCGCCTGGGAAGCCAGGAGCAGGTTAGGATAAAAACTTCTCCCTAACCTGACAATCTCCCGATCCCGGGAAAAAGCACGAATCCCATCCCTTGTTTTTTCGGCGATTAATAATCGTAACGTATTGGAACCGATATCAATGGAGGCAATTTTTCCCAAGGGCTTTGTTCATATAATCAATATTTTTTCGGCAAGAATAAAGAAACAATTAGCATTTGTCCAATTAATAATTATTATATTATTTATTAATAATATAAATTAGTAAAGAATCCTATGCTGGCACACGGGGCATTAAAAATCAAAGTCTACGGCTTGATAAAATACGGGGGGGACGGATGTCCTCTTTTATTTTTTGCTTACTGTTAGGCTACAACCTGCGTATAAATTCAATCTCCGCTGCCAGCCTCATCCTGTTGCCCCAAAACCATTCCGCACCGTTGCTCTCAACCAAATCATTCACACTGCATCGGAACTCATCTTCCTCTATTTCACTAAATTCCAAGATTTCAAGATATTGTCCCAAAAGGGCCGTGGGATCTTCCGGCCAATCTTCCGGGAAAGACTCATTGTCGTCATAGGGAAGCTCAAGTTCAAATTGATCTAAGATGCCCAAAATACTCTCGTAATTATTTAAGGCTTCCTTGAAGTGTTCTTTATAAGAATCAAGTACCATACTTTGCGTTGGCTTCATAAAGTAAAAATTCCTTTGAGTTGAAAAGAGCATAAAAGATGCTAAGGGGAAGTTCAAGGAGAAAAAAGGGACTGGGTCATTTCTTTAATGACACCCTCTACGGATTTTGATATTAATCTTAAAAAATCGTTAGGAGCGAAGGCATGAAATCAGCCGATGATTTGAAAAAGACCCTGTTCCGTATTCATGATAAAGGCTACAAGGCCTATCAGGATATCGAAGGCCTTTATCTTTTTTCCCAATATGAACTGTCTATCGATCGCGTCCAACCCGATCCTTTTGCCCCGCCGTCCCGGTTTCGGGTAATCCTTTCCTTGAAAAAATGGAAGATATTTTCGGATCTGTGGGAAAACAAGACCCGCCGGATCGGCTTTTGCGATTTTATCGGTCGGCAGGTCCAGCAAGCCATACAGAACCTTTCTTCCAAACACCGGGACACAGGGAGTAGAGGTCATTTGTTTATCGAATCCGGCGGCCCGGAAATCCTGGAACGATCGGCTGTAATCATTGACGGAGAAACCCTGGAACTGCGCCTGACTGTCGGCCTGCCGTCTGCCGGGCGAAACATTCAGGGCATGGAGGCAGTTTCCATCTTTTTTGAAGACCTGCCCAAGGTTATTCAGCAAGGGGTCTTTCAGTTTCCCAATATGGGACTTAAGGTAAAGCACTTTGTTGATGCCTATGAGGACCAGGAGTGGTTGAGATCGGCCCTTGACGAAAAAGGGCTGGTGGCCTTTATCCCCGAAGGGGCGATCCTGCCCAGGGAAAGCGGCATCAGCGCCCGTCCGTTGACCATGGGGGCTGTCCCCTTTTATCCCCCTCAGGAAATCTCCGTATCTTTCCAGCTTCCTCATAAAGGATTGATTAACGGACTCGGACTGTCCAAAGGGGTCACCCTGATTGTCGGTGGAGGCTTTCAGGGAAAATCCACCCTCCTGCGGGCCCTGGAACTGGGGATCTATAGCCATATTCCAGGAGATGGACGGGAATATGTGGTCACTGCTGCGGCAACGGTAAAAATCAGGGCCGAAGACGGCCGGTTTGTGGAAAAAGTCAATATCAGCTCATTCATCAAATCACTTCCCTTACTTCGGGATACGCTTCGTTTCAGCACCGACAACGCCAGCGGCAGCACTTCGCAGGCCGCGAATATTATGGAGGCCCTGGAAATGGGGGCAAAAGTTTTGCTGATTGATGAGGACACCTCAGCCACCAATTTCATGATTCGGGACCGGCGTATGCAGGAACTGGTGCAGAAGGCCCATGAACCGATCACCCCTTTTATCGACAAGGTCCGCCAGCTCTATCAGGACCTGGGGGTTTCCACCATTTTGGTCATGGGGGGTTCCGGGGACTACTTTGAAGTGGCCGATACAGTCATCTGGATGAATAATTACCGCCCTTTTGCCGTGACCCAGGAAGCCCGGGCCATTGCCCAAAAATTTCCGGTTCAACGTATAGATGAAGGCGGCGAGGGTTTTGGAGAAATTACCGCCAGACAGCCCAAACCCGAAAGTTTTGATCCCAGCCGGGGGAACAGAGAAGTCCGCATCGATGCCAAGGGTCTGGAAACCATTGTTTACGGAGAACAGTTCATTGACCTGTCTTTTCTGGAACAGTTAGTGGAAACCAGTCAAACCCGGGCCATCGGCCGGTGCATTCACCTTTATGCCAACAAGTATTTGGATAATAGCCCCTGTCTCAAGGAAGGCTTAGAAAAGGCCCTGGCCGAGATCGAAGAGAAAGGGCTGGATATTCTGATGCCCTATCCAGTTGGAAACCTGGGCAGGCCCAGGCTCTTTGAAATCGCCGGGGCTGTCAATCGCCTGCGCAGCCTGCAGATAAAGCCAAAATAACATCTATACAACTCCAAGCACAAATTAACAGGATGCGGAAAAACTCTTTTTTACAGGTTGCTCAAAAAGGTCTAGATACAAGACGTCCCGAAATCCCGAGGAATGAGGCGTACAAACAAGTACGCCGCAAAGACGAGGGGTGATGGCAATCCCGCCGGTAGCGGGATTGATGGGTCTTTTTCAGCAACCTGTTAAGGTAAAATCATGATCGACCTGACGGAGAATTATCTCCCTGAAAAAATCAAACACATCCATCTGATGGGCATCTGCGGCACCGCTATGGGTTCTCTGGCCGGGATGCTTAAAGAGCAGGGATTTCATATCACCGGCTCCGACCAGGCGGTTTATCCACCCATGAGCTCTTTCCTTACGAGTATGGGGATCGAGGTTATGCAGGACTACAGGCCGGAAAACCTCAAAAGGCGTCCTGATCTGGTCATCGTGGGAAACGTCATCACTCAGGTCAATCCCGAGGCCCAGGAACTGATACGCCTTAAGCTGCCTTTTCTTTCTCTGCCTCAGGCCCTGGCCCGATTTTTTCTCAAGAAAAAGATCCCTATGGTGGTGACCGGGACCCATGGCAAGACGACGACTTCGTCTTTATTGGCTTCTATCCTTGATCAAGCCGGTTTATCTCCATCTTTTATGATCGGCGGTATCCTTAAGGGCTATGAACGGAATTATCAGCTTGGCAGCGGGCCGTTTTTTGTGATTGAAGGGGACGAATACGACACGGCTTTTTTTGACAAAGGTCCAAAGTTTTTGCATTACCAACCCTACTATGCGGTTTTGACCAGCATCGAATTCGACCATGCCGATATTTATCCTGATGTAAAGACCATACAGAAGGCCTTTGGCCGATTCCTGTCCATTATTTCAGAAGATGGGTTATTGGCGGCCTACGGGGCCGAGCCCCGGATTCAGGAAATTATTCACCTGGCCTCCTGTCCGGTGGAAACCTATGGAATGGAAAATCAATGGGACTGGCATTTGGAAGATTTGACCACCCATGAAAACGGCAGCCGTTTCAAAATTTATCGCCGCAGTGCGTATTGGTATAGTTTTGATTCCCCAATGCCCGGGGAACATAATGCCTTGAATTTTCTCTCGCTGATTCCGATCTTGCTCCACGTGGGCTTGAAGCCCGAGTCAATTGCCCAGGGATTAGCCGGCTTTCAAGGGGTCCATCGCCGTCAGGAAATCCGAGGGATCAAGGCCGGAGTCACTGTGATCGATGACTTTGCCCACCATCCGACGGCGGTTCGGGAGACCTTACGGGCCGTCAGATCGCAATATCCTGGCCGGAGATTGATCGCCGTCTTTGAACCCCGGACCAATACCAGCCGGCGCAATATTTTTCAACAGGAATATGTTTCATCCTTTGATGGAGCCGCTCTGATCCTGATCCGGGAGGCCCCCGGCCTGGAAAAGATACCGGAAGGGGAACGATTTTCATCGGCCCGATTGGTTGAGGAGCTGATCGCTTCCGGTAAACAAGCCAGCTATTTTCCGGATACGGATGAAATATTGAAATTTCTTTCACACCATCTAAAGAGCAATGATGTGGTTTTGATCATGTCCAACGGCGGATTTGATAATATTCACGAAAGACTGTTGGAGATACTGGTTTCCAGAACATGACTCCGGCTTCTTTATGAAAAGAAAGGTTCCGGTTTGCTCAAATGTAATCGGCAAGGGGCACTTGAAGTATCTGCCGGCAGTCAGTATTCTGATTCTGGTTTTTTTGTTTTCTTCGGGCTATTCCAAAGAAGAACCGATCCGGTCCGGCCCTGTTGATCCCGAGATCCGGGAATTTATACGTTGTGTTAATGCCCGGCGGCAGAATATTGGTTGTCCGGAATTGAAGTGGGATGACCGGATTGCGGTCGTCGCGTTTAACCATAGCCGGGACATGGCTTCACGGAACTTTTTCAGTCACACCAATCCTGACGGCAAAGATCCTTTCGACCGGCTGGAAGCGGCGAATCTTGTTTTCTCCGCAGCCGCCGAAAATATCGCTTCTGGTCCAAAAACCGGAAAAGAAGTTTACGAGATCTGGCTGCATAACCCGAGTCACCGGAGAAATATGCTGGATTGCCGTTTTACCAGGCATGGAGTGGGCAGGGCTGAGGGGCGCTTGACCTCTCTCCTCATTCAACCTTAATAACGCTTAAATCACCGGCGCGTTTAGTGTCCGATGGATGTGAATGTTAGGAAACTTATACTTTTTCATGCAGAACTTTTAGAAAATCTAATACATCACCTTTACAGCTTGAATTAGAGAAATCCAGTGGCCCAACTCCTATAGCGTTTCCAACTAAATCGCAGTACTGTTGTATATCTTTCATGAAATTTAAGAGTTCTTCCTCAGATATTTGCCCTAAAGTTATCCCTTTTACCTGATGCTCTCTATCATAGTGTGCTAACCTTTTATGTCGGGCAGGTTTGATTTTTTCTCCGAACTTCAAAATTGATTCTGTTACTTTTTGAATTTCCTGAGTTAATAATAAGCAGGTTTTTAGCTGATTATTAATTAATCGGATTGTTATATTTTCTAATTCAATCCTTTTCCGTTTTGTGATGGCTAGATCCATTAATTTACAAGCTTGAAGGATCCAATCTCGTTGCATAATTTCTGCGATATCTGAAAAAAAAGTAGCTGCTACCCTTGACAGAATTTCTCGGTTCTCTTCATTGAACAATTCTGCGTAAGTATTGAAATTCTGCCTCAACTCAATGCAGTGCTTTCTCAACAGCTCGAAATCTTTTTGTATTTTTGACATTTTTAATATTGCCTAACAAGAAACTCACCGGGAGTGGCCCGACAGGGCCACGATCGGGTTCAGCGCCTTGTTCGGCACCTTTTAACCATATGGTTTTCGATATGGGCACGGACGCTGGTGATAACCCCACCATTGGGCAGGAAAGAGACCGAACAGCTCAATATCACCATAGGCCTCATATCCAGAATAATCGGCAAGCCATACCTCTTCGAATCCATGGTCAACAAAATCATCTTGTAGCCTGTCAAAAACCCACATGATATTATCAAGGCTGCCATCGACAAGCTTGAAGTACGAGCATGTTTTTCGCCGCCTTCAGTACATAGCGGGCAGCTCTGCTTTCCTCTTTCCTTTCCAGCAAGTAGTGAATAATGTCGGTTGCCTCATAAGGGTCAATCTTATATTTTCTATCCAGAACCTTTTCAGCAAAGATAAGATTCTTGTCACGGGTGACCTTTGTCAATTCGACACCCACCCGACTGCCGTCAGGACGTTCACAAATAAAGTCAGGGCTGTCGTTGGCCTCGGCTACTCTAAGAGCATCACCCGTTACCCATTTGTAGGCCTCCAGAAACGGTTCCAACTCGAACCCTTCCAGCATCTTCTTTCCGATTTGTTGATCAGACATCTCAAATCACTCCGCCTTGAAGCATGCCCCAAAAGTGGGGAATTTGTCCGCTACGCCGAACGCCCGAATCACGGGGAGCGGTACGTGATCCGGTGGAACGACTCGCGTTCGGTCACTTCAAATCATCAAAATATATATTGCTCAAACACCTTTACGAACTGATCAATTACGCTATATTTGAACTTACGCTCATAGATAAGACCTCTGATACAAGAAAAACAGAAGATTCTATCTTCGACCCGCTTTCTAAACAACCCTACAATCGGATGATATGCGCAAAATGAACAAACTCTTTCCCCACAGGCCACACAAGTCAGCGTTGCATGCCGGTCGGTGTGCCTGGAACAAATAGTCTTATCTCTACCTGAATGTTGTTGCTTTATTCTTTCAATGTCTGAAAGACAGAGGTGGCAATAATATGAATACATACCCATTGCCAAGATGCTTTCCTTGTTGATCTCCAAACATTCTTCACAAAACGGCCTGCTACAATAATTGCAAAAATGGACAGCGCTTTTCGACTCATGACTGAAGCATTTTTGATGAACTGCACTTGCGGTAGAAAACACTGTGCCAACATTACCGCACCTACGACAATACGCTGTATCATTGTCGAGAATATTCCAGCAGGCATTGCATACTTGCATCGGTATAGGAACCTTGGGATTCAGAATAACCCTCTGAATCCCCTCATCATCTTTGTAGAGTGGTGAAATGGTTTGTTTCATAATTATTCCCTCTGCCGAACAATTAACATACGAAGTTCTTTTTCCCCGATGTTTTACATAATATTATAACACACCATCCTATTTGATAACAGGTAAAATTTACATAATAATAAAGAGATACATATCTACACAAATTCGTATTTAATGAAAATAAAGAGATAAAACGATATTCGTATTATATGGATAATTTGTCAAATACCATTACAAAAAGGATTCTTACGGAGTTCCTCAAGAAAGAAACCTATTAGGGGGGTCTTGTCTGCATTGTCCGATTTTCTTGTGAAGGCGCCTTCTGTCCTTTTTTTCTTCTAAAAAATTTCCTTGACAGATAATCTATTTTCTTTATACCTTTTGAATCAATAAGCAATGAAGAAAAAACCAAAAAGGAGGAGCAGCAATGAACATTAATGACATCAAAACAATCGGTGTGCTTGGTGGTGGTCTGATGGGACAAGGGATCAGTCAATCGGCGATCCTGGCCGGGTACAAAGTTATTTGCCGTGATCTGACCGACGAAATCGTGGCCAAAACCAGAGATAGCGTTGCCAACGGCCGTTTTGGCTTGGCCGGCGCAGTTCAGCGGGGCAAGTTGACCAAGGAACAGGCGGACAAAGCCTTGTCCCTTTTCACGGTAACCAGTAAGGTCGATGATTTAAAAAACGTAGATTTCATGATCGAGGCCATCGGCGGAACAACCGGTGTGATGGAAGACAAGGGCGTCAAGATCAAGGTGTTCAGCGAAATGGACAAAGTCGTCAAGAAGGAGGCCATTTTCGCCAGCAACACCTCATTCTTCACCATCGCCGATCTGGCGGCAGTGACGACCCGTAAGGATCGTTTCATCGGTATGCACTTCTTCAGCCCGGCCAACGTCATGAAAGGCTGTGAAGTCATCTGGACAAAGGATGTGATGCCTGAGGTAATCGAAATCACCATGGAGCTGGGACGCAGATGGGGAAAGATGCCAGTAAAAGTCAAAGACAGGCCAGGGGACACTGGTTTCATCGGCAACCGGGTTTATCGTGCCTTAAGAGCCGAATGTAACAAAATTGTGGAAGAGGGCCTGGCCACGGCCGAGGATATCGATATCGTGATGACCACGGGTTTTAACTGGCCGGTCGGCCCCTTAGGTATGGGACGCGGGGCACGCGGCGGTTGGAAGTAAATTAGAAAAAACCCGTACACCGTTTACCCTGAACCTAAGTCCTGGATCAGCTAACGTTTAATACTTTTCGGGAAGGTAAAAAAAACAGGTAACTCCAAGAACTAAAAACCTCGGGGGTTACCTGTTTTAGTTTAAAATAGAAAAAGTATTTTTACTTTAACTGATTGCGCGAAAACCCCAGGATCTGACGGCAGACCACCAGCATCTGGATCTGACCGGTTCCCTCGAAAATGTCGTTGATTTTGACATCCCGCATCCATTTTTCCGCCAGCCATTCACGGGAGTAGCCAAGAGGCCCGAGCAGGGCCACGCATCTCTGGCAAACCTGCGAGGCTGCCTTGCCGGCTTTGGCCTTTCCCATGGAGGATTCCAGACTGTTTCGGAGGGCCTTGTCGAGCATAGAGGCCGATTGCCAGACCAGAAGTCGGGCCGCCTCAAGATTGGCCTCCATATCCAGTATTTCTTTCTGAACGGCGCTCAACGAATGAATACCACGGTCGTAGGGAAAGGTAACTCCCGCCTCTTCCAGTTTCTCTTTGGTGAACTCCAGGGCAGCCCTGGCCACACCGATGGCCTGAGAGGCCACTCCCGGTCTGGTGGCGTCGAAGGTGGCCAGGACACCCACCTGTCCGCCCTTGGCTTCTTTAATCTCCGGCGAACCCAGGATGTTGTCATAGGGGATGCGGCAGTCTTCGAAAACAATCGAGGCGGTGTCCGATACCCTGATTCCTAACTTATGTTCCAGCTTGGTCAACGTACACCCCTTGCGAAATTTTTCGACCACAAAACTTTTAATGGCCGCCCGTCCCTTGCTTTTATCCAGCGTGGCCCAGGCTACTACGGCATTGCAACGTTTACCCGAGGTCACGAAGATCTTCTCGCCATTCAGAATCCACTCGTTTGTTTCAGGATCGAGTTTGGCGGTGGTGGATACAGCGGCCGTATCGGACCCGAAACCGGGTTCGGTGATAGCCATGGCACAAAATAAATTACCGAAGCGTTCTTTCTGTTCCGGTGTGGCTACGGCCCGGATAGCCGCATTGCCGAGTCCGAAATTGGCCACGGTCTGGGACATCATCGGGTCTCCGGTGCAACGCTCTTCGCTGTTGATAATTCCCGTCAGGAACTGGCCATCCCCCGGACCGGGCTCGGCCAATATATCCATGACGGCTTTTCCATATTCTTTGGCCGTCTTTATTTCGTTTTCCTTTAATTCTTCATGTTCATATTCATCGTAATAGCGGGTAATGCTTTTTAAAAATTCTGCTGCTTCTTTGGATTTCTTTTTGGCTTTTAACGTTTTGGGCGTAAATGAAAAATCAATCATGTTCTTCCTCCTTATTGCTGGAAGCCTGTTTCAGCTTCGTTCTGTATGATATCAGGGTATAGTTCTGTATTTTTCTTCTTTGATCAGCCGATGGCCAGTCCTTCCATGGTGTCAAAACCACGGCCGTTCCTGAACCATAACTCCACCGGATGTTCGCGTATATATCCATGTCCGCCCAAAACCTGTACCCCGTAATCCGTGATCAGCATCGTCTTGTCGGCACAATACATCTTGGTCAGTCCAGCGTCCCGGGTCGCATCCTCTTGCCGGTCCAGCCGCCAGGCCGTCCGCCAGACCATCAACCGCATCCCGGCCACTTCGATGGCCGATTCCCCCAGCATCCAGGCCACCGCCTGCCGGCTGGCTATCGGCTCCCCAAAGGCAATTCGCTCCTTGGCATATTTGATCGCATACTCATTCGAGGCCCGCGATACCCCCACGGCCATGGCACACAGATTGGCCCGGGAGAGATTCAAAAGTCTCATGAAGTTGATCCCTTTATCCCCCCCCAGCCGCCGGGCAATGGGTACCTCAACATCCTTGAAAGTGACCGGAAAAAGAGGCAATGGCTTGAAACCCATGTTCTTCTCCCGTTCCCCTACACTCACCCCTGGCGTGTTTTTGTCCACAATAATCGCTTCGATGGCCGCTGCCCCGGCCCCTTTGGCCGTGGCGGCATACACCAGGATCTGTTCCGCCTGGTCGGCTAACGGCACCATGCATTTGGCCCCGTTCACAACCATCACATCCTTCTGCATCTCCACCGTGGTATGCAGTATGGTCGGTTCAAAGGTGATCCGCTTCTCCATCAAGGCCGCAGTCGCCGGAAAAAACTTCTCTCCGCAAAACTTAGGCAGCCATTCCTCTTTCTGTTCCTCGGTCCCATATTCCAGAACCGGTATGGCCATCAACAGGGGTGATAAGGCCCCTATGGACAGACTAACATCCCCCCAGGCCAGTTCTTCGGCCATAATGGCCGCATTGAGCGCCGAGCGGCCCATCTCGTATCCCCCAAATTTCTCGGGAATAATATTGGGACAAAATCCCAGCTCCCAGACCTTGGCCAAAAGCTCGGCCGGCAGCTCGTCTTTCTCATCGCAATCCCGGGCCATCGGCCTCAGCTCCTTCTCGGCAAATTTGCGCATCATGTCTTGAATCTGCTTCTGGTCTTCATCTAATGTAAAATCAGCCATCTATCTTCCTCCTTCGTTAGTTTAACTTCTCAAGCTTCCCTGTTCCTGATGAATGGGCCAAATACCACCTAGACCGTCATCCCTGAGAACCCCGGATCTCGTCCGGGGCAGGCGCAGGGGTCCAAAACTACTTCATCTTCCTGGATTCCTGTTTTGGCAGGAATGACAAAAAGGGTGGATTTTTGCGGAGCCGTCACACCTGATAGGGAAGTCAAAGCTTTTTTACAATAATGTTTTGGTCAATTTTCAAGAAAAAGGCAAGGGGAAAATGATAGTTTAAAATAACATATTTTAAATACAAAGGATTTTCCCCTTTATCCTCTTCTCGTTTCTTTTCGCTGATACTAAATAGGTGCTGTGACTACTTTTTGATCACTAGTTTTCTTTTGCTTTCCTTCAGTCATCCGTGTAAAAATTACTTCGATAAAAAATAGATGTGGGAGATAATTTTTTTAAGGAGAAAAATATGGAGTTGAAAATCCCTCAAACAATCGAAACCGAGGTCCTGATTCTTGGAAGCGGGGCGGCAGGACTTAGAGCGGCCATCGAGGCCAGAAAATTCGGGGCCGAAGTGCTGCTGATCTCCAAGTCCAAAATCGGGCTGGGAAACAATACCGCCATATCGGGCAGCGGCATTGCCGCGGGCACCGGGTGGAGGGTGCCTGCGGATTCCCCGGCTTTGCATTTCAAGGACACCATCATCGGGGGAAGGTACATGAACAACCAGCGTCTGGTTGAAGTGTTGACTCAAGAGATCGGACCGCTGGTGCTGGAACTGGAAAGCTTCGGGGTTCGATTTAGAAAGCAGGGAGAAACCTTTCATATGGCACTTATGGCCGGGCATACCCATCCCAGGAATGTCTTTGGCGATAAGGCGGTCGGCACTGATCTCACCCTGCCCTTGCGAGATTACGCGATAAATAAAGGTATTGCCCATAGGTCGGGTGTGCTGATTACCGGGCTTCTGGTTCAAGGAAATGAAGCGACCGGGGCTGTGGGTCTGGATGAGGCCGGCGGTGTTTATATTTTCAAGGCCCGATCGATCGTTTTAGCCTTGGGAGGAGGAGGACAAATTTATCTCCGAACCAGCAATGCGGCGGGCTCCACTGGTGATGGCTATGTTCTGGCCTTTGAGGTAGGAGTTCCCATGATGGATATGGAGTTTGTACAGTTTTCCGTTTCCGGCCCCAACGCCGAAATGTTCTGTGCCCGAGAGGGAGCGGTTATCCGAAACGCTCTGGAGGAGAATATTCTGGAAAAGTACGCTATAAGCGACCCGGTCAAGATGACCCGGGATGCCATCTCCAGGGCCATCATGCTGGAAATCCAGGCCGGCCATTCCAATGACGGAGAAACCCTGACTCTGGACACCACGCCTTTAGATGCGGGGCGGTTTGAGAAATTAAGCGTTCTATTGCCTAAAAACACCCCGCCGGACAAAAGGCATTTCCCTGTCGGTCTCTATGCCCACTTTTTTATGGGCGGGGCGAAAATTGATGAAGGGACCGAAACCGGAATTGACCGTCTTTACGCGGCCGGAGAAGTCTGTGCCGGTGTCAACGGAGCGAACAGGCTTGGAGGCAATGCCCTGGCCGAGACTTTTGTTTTCGGAAAAATCGCCGGTCAGAAAGCGGCTCAAAGGGCCAGGGCAGAAAAAAAAGCCCCTGAGGCCCAAAAAGAAATTTCCAAAGAGGTGGACCGGCTCAGGGCGATGGCCTCCTCAGACGGAGGGGAAGGGATCAAAGAAATAGGGCATCTTCTAAAAACCACCATGTGGAACAAGGTAGGAATCATAAGAAATGAAGAAGGGCTTCAAACAGCTCTTGATAAGATCACCGATCTGAAAGCACGGTTTAAAATGATCTCCATCAGCAGTGCCCAAGATCTTTTTGGTGCCTTTGAATTGGAGAATATGTTAAAGGTCTCGGACATGGTAGTGCGCTCCTCCCTTAAAAGGACCGAGAGCAGAGGCGCCCATTACCGGTCCGATTATCCGGAGGAGAACAACAAGCTCTGGCTGAAAAACATCGAGATTTCAAAATTGGTTGAACCCCTGTCGCTCCGTACCGTCCCTACCGATCTTTCTAGGATGGCCCCCTAACATTTCCAATATCTTTTCCGCTTTTAAGGCTTAAAGGCCTCGACCAGGGAAAACATCCCTTGTGTTTGTAGTTGTTTCACTCGATCAAACTTGGCCTTGGTCAAGCCCTCTCTGATCTCCTCAAAGGTATAGGTCCCTCCTCCGGGAGTGTTGACCAGCATGTTGACCGCAAAAATCGCCCCGGAAACAGGCCTGGTGCGATCCGGTTCCATTACATGATCCCGTATGATAATGCGGCCCCCGGAATCCAGGGCCTGAAAAATATTTTGATATAAGGCGCGATTTTGCTCAGGACTGTTTTGATGAATAATCGCCGACAATAGGGCTAGATCATGACCTGATGGGAGGGCATCTTTGTAGAAATCACCAGGGACCAAAGTAACACGATCCTGCATACCCGCCTGCGTAATCCGTTTTCGGGCCATTTCAATAACCGGCGGCAGATCAAAAAGTGTAGCTTTCATTTTTGGGGAGGCCTTGAGGAAAGCAATGGTGTACGTGCCGGAACCACCTCCGATATCAATGATGGCTTTTGCCGGGCCGGGTGAAATCGCCGCCACGATACCGTCGGCAGCTCCGGCCGCGCCTACGTGCATAGCCCCGATAAAGGCTGACAGACGATCATCGGTAAAGCCGGACCCATTTCTCTTGGTCGGTCCGCCCCTAAGCACGACATCCGTAAGCTTGGACCATGTCTGCCAGAGGTGAGCCGTATGCATAAGGCCCGGCAGAATGGATTGGGGATCGGATTCAGATAATAGAAGGATAAGGGAGGGAACGGTCCGGTAATGATTATCATGCTTTTCCAGGAATCCCAAAGCACTGAGGGCATCCAGCAGGATGGTTGTAGCCCTGAGATCGCCTTTTATTTCACCCGCAATCCCTTCCGCTGTTAAGAGAGCTGAAGCAACCAGGCTGAAGAGGTTTAGCTCTACACCCGTTAACAGCAGGCGGCATTCCATAAAACTTCGCGCCAGGCCATAGATGGATTCAGGAGTGAATTCTCTGGTCATCTTTGATTCTCCTTTAGGGTAACGGATGTTATCTTCTGAAACAAAATACCAGGGAGGTATAAGGGTCAGCCCTTGACTTTTTTTTTCACACCTTGCAACATCGGGCAAGGGCATTACACGTCAAGGACTGACCCAGAAGGCTTACTTAGTAGAAAAAATGAACCGCCTGGCCAGCTACGATGATCCAGGTAATCAGCATGGCGCACAAAAAGGCGCCCACATAGATATGACCTGTTTTTCGATAGAAATAGGTTGTAACCAAGCCGACGATGGCAAATATGGGAATATACTGGAACATAACGATACCACCCAACATCATGGATCCCAATTTTATTCCCAGCGTCCCACCGGCAAAAAGCGGAATATAGTGGTAGGCCAGAAAAATAAAATAACCGAGAATCAGCAGGATGATATTGATGATGGTTTCTTTTCCAATTCCTATGACCGCATCAGGTTTACCCGGGCGCATCTGCCCGTGCAAGACAATCCCCAAAACGAGAAAATAGAAAAGAAAGGGGATGACATAACCCAGAGAGATGCCGAAATGAAGAGCATCCAGCGGCTTTACGGCAAAGACCCAAATACGGTAGTCCGTTTGAAACAACCAGGTTGAGATAATTAAGGTGAGATGGGCAATAAAGACAATAACGAAAGCCAGCAGGAAGGACTTGCCGATCTTCCCCCATTTCAGACCTTTATCCTTCCAAGTCAGACCATAATCGGCCATAGTGGCCTTCGATTTCTTTTTGGTCGAGAAATACCATATAAGGAAAAGCACCAGCGAAACCACAGCCACACCAAGGGCCCAGAACATAATGACGTTGGTAAGCTGCTCCGGCCATATAAAAGAGGCTTTGGCTATCCCATTGCTGTCGTAATGCTGCCACCAGGCCCACCAATAGAGAAAAATCGGCAGAAGCACCATGATCGCCGCACCGATCCACCATCCTACTCCGGACATGGATTTTTTCGGGGCGGGTTCCTCTTGGAGCTCTTTAAAGTAATCGGTTTTAAGCAAATATCCCCCCAGGGCCATGAGGAGAATGACCATTCCGATCAAGGCGATCAAGTTGCCGAGCTCTTTCCAGTACCAAATCTGATTGGACGGGGGTATGTTCTTGCCGCCTTTCAAGGTGGCCTGCATCCATTCAACGGCATCCCCAATGCCCGCTATGGAGAAATGCACGCGGGCATGGGTCATGTTCGGCTGATAAAGCTTTCTGGCTGTGCCCTTCTCGATGGAACCATACAGTTTACCGACTTCTACGGTTTCTGTAGTTCCAAAAGCTTTCTTAAGTTTGTCTGTTTTTACGATATCCGCCGGAATTAGCGAACCCCACATGAAAGGGGCAAACTCATCATATTTGGCGAAGATGAGAGCCATGTTGCGCGGAAAATCCGCAGTTCCATTTGGGGCCCCCAATGTTCCGGTTGAAGAATCTGCCAGGACCAAAGATTTATACCCATCTTTGTTTGCTCCGGCGGCAATCACCGATGCCCAGCCTCCCATGGAATGACCTTCCAGACCGATATTGTTGGGATCAACGATGTCCAACGTTCGCAAATATTTCAGGGTGTCCAGGCCACCAAAACCGTTGACATAGCACGGTGGATCGGAAAAACCATGTCCGGGTTGATCAGGGGCCAGAACGACAAAACCGCGTCTGGCAAATTCAATGGCAAACCCGTCTTGGGTTTCTCGGGAGTTGATATAACCATGTGTAGCGACGATGGCCGGTGCCGGCTTTTGTGGAGTTACTCCGTTCGGAACGTAAAGGAGGGCGCTGACCAATTTTCCTTCACTACCCACAAACCGTACATCTTTAATTGAAACACCTCCGCTGGTTTGGATGCAGTAGGCCAAAAGGCCTCCTACCAGGATTAATATTAAGGCAAATACTAAAAGGGTTAATGGCTTCTTGTCAATTGTCTCTTTCATAAGACCTCCTTAATATTTAATGGTTATCAGTAAATGAGTGTTATACTCCTTTCCCCTCAGATCCAATTTTGTTTTTCCAATAAAAAAAGCCCTGACAGAAAAGACCACGCAGACGCAGAAGGGGACGTTGTCCACTTCATTCACTT
Source organism: uncultured delta proteobacterium (assembly GCA_963802945.1). Taxonomy (GTDB): domain Bacteria; phylum Desulfobacterota; class RBG-13-43-22; order RBG-13-43-22; family RBG-13-43-22; genus RBG-13-43-22. The sequence continues at coordinate 141,848 of CAWDKY010000014.1, read as the reverse complement.
AAGTTTTCCGCCCCACCATTTTAGTCGCCATGGCCACCCCGGTTGTTCCAACCTCTACCTGTCGAGAGATCTCAGTTATAGAAATCTCCAATTCTCGTTGGACCCGACTTGACTATTTTTCCAATATTGCTGAATAAGGAAACCCCACTTCTTTATAAAGAAATGGGGTTTAATGTTCTTTCATTGGAACTCCTAAGGGTGTGAGTTGCCAACAAGAAAGCTAAGCTATTTAACCATAAATATTTTACCTGTTAATGGATTTAAAATCAATCAATTGTAAAAGGAAGGATCAGGGTCAGCCCTTGACTTTTTTATTTCTCATATACCTTACAAAACCGACTAAACGCCTTACACGTCAAGGGCTGACCCTGAAGACTTACTCAGTACTTAAAATGAATCGCCTGGCCTGATACGATGATCCAGGTAATCAGCATGGCGCACAAAAAGGCGCCCACATAGATGTGACCTGTTTTTCGATAGAAATAGGTTGAGACCCACCCTACGATAGCGAATATAGGAATATACTGGAACATGACGATACCAAATAACGCTGCGGAACGGTCTGTAAATCCCAGTGTCCCACCGGCAAAAAGCGGGATATAATGGTAAGCCAGAAAAATGAAATATCCGACGATCAGTAGGAGTATATTGATAATCGTCTCTTTTCCCATGCCCAGGGGTGCATCAGGTTTTCCCAGTCGCATCTGCCCGTGCAATACAATCCCCAGTATAATAAAATAGAAGAGAAAGGGGATGATATAACCCAGAGTGATGCCGAAATGAAGAGCATCCAGCGGCTTTATGGCAAAGACCCAAAAACGGTAGTCCGTCTGAAACCACCAGGTCGAGATAGCCAATGTCAGATGGGCAACGAAGATCACAATGAAGGACAGCAGAAACGACCTACCGATTTTCCCCCATTGCAGTCCTGCATCCTTCCAGGTCAAACCAAAATTAACCAAGGTGGCTCCCGATTTCTCTTTGGTCAGGAAATACCACACCAAGAAGAGAATCAGCGAAATGATGGCCACGCCAAAAGCCCAAAACATAATGACCGTTGTAATTTGCTCCGGCCATATGAAGGTGGGTTTGGCTAACCCTTTGCTGTTCCAATGATATATCCAGGCCCACAAATACATTACGAGCGGCAGGAATACCATGATCACCGCATTGCCCCACCATCCTCCTCCGGATAGGGATTTTTGGGGAGCAGGTTCCTCTTGGAGCTCTTTAAAATAATCGGTCTTGAGCAGGTATCCTCCCAAGGCTACAAGCAGGATGACCATCCCGACCAAGGCCACTAAGTTAAAAAACTCTTTCCAGTACCAGGTCTGGTTCGATGGGGGCAGGTTTTTCCCCCCTTTCAAAGTCATCTGGAACCATTCAACGGCATCACCGATGCCCACTCTGGAGAGATGGACTCGGGCGTGGGTCGTGGAAGGTTGATACAGCTTCCGGGCGGTGCCATCTTCAATGGAGCCATAAAGCTTTCCAACCACCACATCTTCCGTGGTACCGAAAACCTTTTTCATCTTGTCGCCTTTAACAGCATCCCTGGGAATCGGAGAATTCCACATTAACTGTGAAAACTCGTCATACTTGGCGTAGATGAGGCCCATGTTTCGCGGAAAAGTCGGAGTACCATCCGGAGCGCCATAAGTTCCGGTAGAGGTGCTGGCCAAAACACAAGACTTGTAACCATCCTTCATCAGGCCCATAGCAATACCGATGGCCCAACCCCCCATGGAGTGTCCTTCCAGCCCTATGTTGTCAAGGTCAACCATATCCAGTGACCGCAAATATTTCAGCCCATCTGGGCCACCAAAACCATTGGACAAGGCCGGGGGATCGGAATATCCATGGCCTGTCTGATCCAGGGCCAGGACAACATATCCTCGACGAGCAAATTCAATAGCAAAGCCGTCCTGCGTCTCACGGGAATTAATATACCCGTGGATGGCTAAAATACCCGGGGCTTTATGTTTGGCATCTACTCCCTTGGGTATATAGAGTAATGCACTCATCATGGTATTGTTAGCCCCCATAAATCGGACATCTCGGATGGCGATGTCGCCACCACCTGTCTGGACCAGATAGGCAAAAACCCCCCCTCCCAAAATGAGTATCAGGGCAATCACCATAGGCCAATTAAACAGTTTTTTGGAATTTGAACTCATAAAAAACCTCCTTTTAAAGGAAAAGGTTGTTATTCACCCAAAGACTCAATGACCTGTTTTCATAACACCCAGACAACAATAAAAAAAGCAGCCTTCAAAAGATATCTCATCGGGACAAGGCCTATACCTTTTCGTTCTTTTCTCTAACCTCCTTTCGTTATTATTTTCAAACCATTACCTGCTTGTGCGCCTTAAGTAATCAAATCCGTTTTTAGGCTTTTAAGCTTTTAGCTTTTACAATGTTTGCACTCACTTTATCCCTCAAAAAACAAAAAAGCCCTGATAGAAAAAACCACTTCAATTGAGTGCTCATTGTCTACCACGGCTTTCTCTTTATACTCTTGCCTTAAATATCTAAATTCAGATTTTTCCTTTTAAAAGGAACTGTTATATAAGTTACTCATGTATGTCAAGGATTTTTTTGAACAGGATTTTTTGAAATCGGCGGCCTTTTCTCGACCCAGGATCACTCCTCCATCATTTGTTCCACTTCTTTTCGGAGCCGGTCCAGATGATCCGGATAGGAGGTATTCTGGTAGTGCAGGATGTCCTGGGAAACATCGGTGTCGTACCAATCGCAGCAGCCGGGGTGCTCCAGAAAATCCGCTTCATCCATAGGAACACCCATGAGATCAAAGTAGTCTTTGACCTACCTTCGGTCCTTTATCCGTCAAATTAAGAGCTAAAGCCCTTTAAGGAATCAAAAGCACCCGTCCAACAGCCTGCCGACTCTCGATGTAGGCATGGGCTTCAGCCGCCTGAGATAGGGGGAATGTCCGATCGATAGGCACTTTAATGGCACCGGCGGCGATATTCTCTAATATTTGGTTGATCATTTTTTGCGCCCGCGTCGGTGGCGATCTCGGCCCCCAGATAGACCCCGGTCAGCGTTTTATTGCCTAACGGCAGGCCGCTGACATCTATTTTCCAAGAGCCGCGCCCGGCCTGGCCGAAGGTGATGATACGACCGCGAGCACGGGCAGCCTCGATGCTTTTCTGGAGGACTTTTCCTCCAACCCCATCGACTACCAAATCCACGCCCTGATTGTCGGTCAATCGTCTGACTTCGGACACCAGATCCTTTTCAGCGTAATTGATTCCTTCATCCAGGCCGTATTCCTTCAACCGCTCCAACCGTTGATCGCTGGAAGCAGTGGCCAACACCTTCGCACCAGCCCTCTTGGCCAACTGGATAGCCGCTAACCCTACACCGCTGGCTCCGGCCTGGATTAAAACCGTCTCTCCAGCCTTCAAACGGCCGAATTCAAACAGGCAATCATGGGCCGTTCCGAAAGTCACCGGCACACAAGCCGCTTCTTCAAAGGACACCTTGTCGGGGATGATCCAGGAGGTGATAGCCGCCGCTGCTCTTTTTTCCGCATGGGAGCCGAAGGGATTCAACGTTGTCACCCTCTGTCCTATTTGGCGATTGGTCACCTTGGCCCCCACTTGACTGATAATACCTGCGGCGTCATAACCCACAATATGGGGAACATCGGGCACAAGTCCTCCAGCCCGATTGAGCACATCACCGCCTTCGATGGAAATGGCTTTAATATCAACGACAACATCCCGGGGCCCGCATATCGGATCCGGGACTTCTTCATATTTAAAGACATTGGGGCCACCGGTCTCATAATAAACGGCTGCTTTCATCTTATCTTTTTTCCCCCTGAGTTTGATCATTAATCATTAATCTTCGTTCAAAAAAACATTCGGTTTATTCACGAAACATCCCCTAAGGGCCTAGCAACATGAATCAGCTATGCCTTGATACCACGGGAATCCGGATAGAGCTTGGGAATTTGTTGCCGGTATGGATTCTGTTCTCTGCTCCATTGTGATAACTCGGATCATAAGCCCGGCGGGCCGGATGGCCCTGGGCATCGAGGAATCCTCCCTCACCTTCCACTGGCTGCACATCGACGCGGAGCCGATGGCCTGCCGGAATTCTGGAAGTGGCCGGCATCAGCTCCACCTCAATACGGACGATCTCATCCGAGGACTTGAGGGGCGCCCGATCGATTAAACGGTGTGTATGCCAGGGACGATGATCTGTGGAAAGGACCGGATCGATCTTCCTTTGGGAGACCTTCAGACATCCCCAGGTCACCGGGGCCTTGGATTGACGCGCATAAACGGCATAGGGTACTTCAATCCCGTCAGGTCCGATTACCCGCAGGGACATATAGACGTCCATATCAAACGAACTGGAAGAAATCCAAAGGGTGGCCGTGAAGTGACCGGCCAGTTCGAGGTCTTCGCTAAGCATATCCGAAATGAAGGAAATACCTGATCGGACACCCCTTTCAATATCCTCGACATCCGCCGAGTAAGAGACCAGGGCCTCGGTCGCCAGAGGTGACTCGACGAGTTTCAAAGAAGGCCTCGCTGGATCGACACCGCCTATGGGGCCTTTTGTCCCAGCATCAAGAAATAAACTTCGGTACATAGTGCCGGGAACTGGCCAGGACTCTTCATCACGCCATTCAAAATTACCCCATCCGTTTCTCATGATCATTCTAACCGACGGCAAAGCAGTCGTTGGATCATCAATGCCTTTAAGCCAACGATCAAAAAAAGCGAACTGGTCCGTCAGACAATCTTGATAGAGAAACTTGAAGTAATTGGCGTCAACCACGACAAGTCGTTTGTCTAAAGAAGGTGATTGGGTAAAGGCCTCAAACCCGGCCCTGGCATGTAAGACTCCGGTCTGGCTGATAGCTGTCAAAAATGGAAGGGTGATGTGCTTGAAATCAGCACTTAACGGGCCCTTACCCTTCGGTCCATAGAACTCGGGATCATCAAAAGGATGGGCCAGCATGTTATCGATCAGATCAACGGTCTCGGCCCCGCATGAGTTTCCCAGCAGGTTGTTCCACCATTGACGGCGATATCCTTCGTTAAAGATGCCGCCGGGATAAGAGAGATCGCGGTAGGAGTCAGCGTCACCGGTCCAGGGAATCATGGCCCGCAGGGACGGCGGCTTTAGGGCGGCCACGTTCCATTGGATAGTTGCTGCATAAGAGGCCCCATGCAGCCCCACGTTCCCGTTACTCCAGGGCTGGGCTGCGGCCCATTCGATGACATCGAAATAGTCCTCCGCTTCCTGCCGCGAAAAGGGATTAAGCACACCGGGTGTGCGTCCGACTCCCCGGCAGTCAACCCGCATCACTACATACCCACGCGGCACCCAGTCCATGGTATTGGCGCTGACGATATTTTCCGCATATCGTAAAGACGGGGGGAGGCCCTTACGACGCTCCTGGAACCAGGCATCCTCCCTTTTTTCACTTCGAAAGTAGTCTTCCTCTGAACAGATGGAACCGTTTCCGAAGGCCTTGCCGTAAACACTCAGCCGCAGAATAACAGGATAATGCCCTTCATCCAGAGGACGATATACATCAGCCGACAAGTACGATCCGTCGCGGGTTGGAATTTTGACATCAACGATCTTCTTGATCCCGGCCAGGCTGCGCCGAAGATGGTTTCGAGCTTCCTCGACACTGTGCAGACGCAACCCAAGCTCTTCAAAGAGGTAACGCACCGATGGATCGGCTGTAAAGGCCGCCTCTTCCTGGTCGAAATTGATGTGGGCGGCCACCCGGTTGATAACCTGGTGTATCGTCTCAGTAATGATAATGCCTTTGGAAAGATCGGTCTTTGAAGCGAGGCTATGTAGAAACCGCGCACGATTGATGACACGATGATCCATTAAGGATGATTGACTTTTATTAGAATCGGGGACAAGATCAACAGGAGAAATAGACACTGCGGCTGCGGTAGTACCCAATTGGAGCTTTCCGATATGTAGGGTGACTTTCTCGCCGTCACGGAAGCGGAAGGCGCCTTTCTTGTCGGTCACCCCTGTCATCGAAAGAGTATGGTAATCAACACCGATCAACGGACCGTCAATGAATCGGCCGATCCGTATCGGCTTCCCATCCTCCTTAAGGCTTGCCTCGTTTTGGGTGCCCTCAGGGGCTTGTGCAATAACCACGCTTTATTACCTCCTTTTTCCCTTGACTCTCTTTTCCTCTCTATTTTATATTCTTTTTATTCAAAAGCAACTGGTCATTAACAGAATGAATAAAACTCTTTAGTACAGGTTGTTCAAAAAGGTTCAGATACAAGGCGCCAGAAATTCTGAGGAATGAGACGTACATAGAAGTACGTCGTAATGACGAGGAATGATGGCAACGCAGTAGATGGGCCTTTTTCAACAACCTGTTAAATTCTTTTTACAGGAGGAACTCCCATGAAAAGGTTCGCAGATAAAGTGGCCTTGATCACCGGTGGCAATTCAGGCATCGGCAGAGCCACGGCCTTGGCCTTTGCCGGAGACGGCGCCAAGGTGGTCATTGCCGCCCGAAGGGAAAATCTCGGTCAAGCGGCAGTCCGGGAGATTACCCAAAAAGGCGGAGAAGCTGTTTTCATTAAGACCGATGTCACCAGCCCATCGGATGTGGAAAACCTTTTTAAAGAGATCGCTGATCGTTTTGGGAAACTCGATTACGCCTTCAACAATGCAGGAGTAGGGGGTCCCATGAATCGTCTGGTCAAACAGACTATGGAGACCTGGGACCAGATCATCAACACCAATCTCAGGGGAGTCTGGCTTTGTATGAAATATGAGATACAGCAAATGCTCCAGCAGGGAGGCGGAGCCATAGTCAACACGGCCTCTACAGCAGGCATCAGCGGTTCACCGGGCAGCGCCATTTACAGCGCCAGCAAGCACGGTGTCATCGGCCTGACCAAATCCACAGCAGCCGAGTATGCGACTAAAAACATCCGGATCAACGCCGTCTGTCCCGGGCCGATCATGACGCCCATGCTTGAGGAAGGGTTTACCGCCAGGCCGCCCATGAAAGAGGCTTACCTTTCCACAGTGCCCATGGGCCGGTTCGGATTGCCTGAGGAGATTGCCGGCGCTGTCTTATGGCTGTGTTCCAACGAAGCCTCCTTTATGACCGGCTATTCCATTACTATCGGCGGCGGCCAAACAGTGACCCCTTGAGGTTTTCGATTAGGGTGGTCAGAATAAATGTCTGAAAAACAAGTTTCCCGGGTAATGATTGAGAAGGTGGGTTACGATCTGAGGCCGTCGGTCGAGTATATTATGACGACCCTTGCACCTCGCACCTTCGCCGGGGCCAAGGTCCTTATTAAACCCAACATGGTGGGACCTTCAGTACCCGAACTTGGGCATACAACACACCCGGAACTGGTCAGGGAAGTGGTCCGTTCCTGTCTGGATCGTAATGGAAAGGTGTGGGTGGGTGACAATCCCGGAGGCCTTAACCGCAGTTCCCGCAACGTAGCCAAAATTACCGGTATATTGGATGCCTCAGAAGGATGTTTTATCTCACTATCAAACCGAGTCGTAGAAAAAAGAGGCAGCCAGACCGGGTTTCAATTGATCATCTCCCGGGCCATTCTTGAGGCCGACTACATAATCAACCTGCCGGTTTTTAAAACCCATTCAGGAATGATGATCACCGGGGCCTTAAAAAATGTTTACGGCTATATAGCCGGATCCTGTAAGGCCCGTCTTCATATCCAGTCCCGGAGCGCAGAAACCTTTGCCAAAACCGTTTGTGACATTCACCAGGTACGTCCGCCTGATTTGCATATTATGGATGCCATCACGGCCATTGAAGGTAACGGCCCCTGCCACGGTGGACAACTACGGGAGGTGAGAAAACTACTGGCCAGCAACGATCCTTTAGCCCTGGACAGTGTTATGGCCCGGATGATGGGCGTGGATCCGACCTTGCTTCCAATACAGAAAGAGGCCCAGGCCCGTTGTCTGGGCACCTTGCAGGAAAAAGAGACTGAAATTTTGGGTGAATTGGTGCCGATCCCTGGATTCAAGATGCCGGCCACCTTCTATGCCGTGCACCTGGAAGAAAAAGTCCTGGCCGAGTTTAGAAGACTTTATCCCCAAAGGATGATGGAGACTCGGATTACAATTAAACCGGAAAAGAACGAGGGAAAATGCATTACCTGCGGTGACTGCGCCCTTAACTGTCCGGCAGAGGCAATTACTTTGGAACCGGAATTTTCCATCAACGACGCTTGTATTGCCTGTTATTGTTGTGTTGAACTGTGTCCGGAAGGAGCGATGGAGGTGCCGGATGTAGAGGTCTTTCGACATTATTAATCCGGATAATATTAGGCAAATATTTTTTATGAGGATCAAACCTTGACTAGTTACTTTGAAATCACAAATCAAGGTTTGACCCTTTTTCTTCTGACCGGGAACTTATAGCAATATTAAGTTGAGTCCTATATCCCTTTCTGATCCATTAAATTCGCCAGGTCGGCCACCCGGCAGGAATAACCCCATTCATTGTCATACCAGGCAACGACTTTGGCCATATTCTTCTGCAACACTTGGGTGAACTCCAAGTCCACAATAGAAGAATGCTCATCGCCTTTGAAATCCATGGAGACCAGTCGTTCTTCTTCACAGGCCATAATCCCCGTTAAGTCGGATTGAGCGGCTTTCTTTAATACATCCTTAAATTCCTCAGTCTGAGTTTCTTTTTTCAAGGCCACAGTAAGGTCCACCACCGAAACCGTCGGGGTAGGCACTCGCAGAGAGTAGCCGTCAAGACGTCCGGCCAGGTCGGGGATAACCAATGACAAAGCCCTGGCCGCGCCGGTGGTGGTGGGAATGATATTTTGTCCGGCAGCCCGGGCCCGGCGCAGATCCTTATGAGGCAGATCCAGGATGCGCTGGTCGTTGGTGTAGGAATGGATGGTAACCATCATCCCTTTTTCTATGCCGAAGGCCTGATGGATGACCAAAGCCGGCGGGGCCAGACAATTGGTGGTACAGGAGGCATTGGAAACAATATGATGTTTTTTAGGATCATAAACCCCCTGGTTGACGCCCATAACCACGGTCAGATCAACTTCTGTGGCCGGAGCGGTGATAATGACTTTTTTAGCCCCGGCTTCCAAATGGGTTGCGGCCTTGGGGCCAGCGGTAAATAAGCCCGTACTTTCAATGACGATCTGCACCCCTTCGTCGTCCCAGGGAATAGCCGCCGGATCACGGAAAGCAAAGCATTTGATCGGATTTTTATTGATATAAAAAAGGTCCTTTTCAACGGCAACATCGGCCGAAAATCTCCCGTAGTTGGTATCGTATTTGAAAAGATGGGCGTTGGTTTCCGCATCAAAAAGATCATTAATCGCCACGACCTGCAGAGTTTTCGGATATCTTTCCAGCACGGCCTTCAACACTTGCCGTCCAATTCGACCAAAACCATTTATCCCAATGCGTATCATCGGCTTTCTCCTTTCTAATTGTCGTCCAGACGGTATTTGTAGGCCGAAAGCAGATCGCACTCGGTTCTAAGATGTTGATGGAGTCGGGCATTTTCAATAGCTAAGGTGCTTAAGCTGGCCACAGCCTCCAGGAATTGAATATCCTGGGCGCTAAATTCATGGACCTTTTCCGTATAGACCCTCATGACCCCGATGACTTTTTTCCCGATCCCCAGGGGAACTACCAATACGGACCTGATCCCTTCCTCTTTGGCCCGCCCCCCATATTGGAAGTTTTTGTCGGTCTGAGCATCCTTAATCCAGATGGATTTCCCTTTCAGGGCCTTGCGATCCAAGCCGCTTTTTTCCACCAGGACCGGCCCTTTTCTAATATACCCGGCCGTTAAACCATGGGTGGCGGCCATGAGCAGCTTCTTCTTTCGAGGGTCCAAGAGACGCAAGGAACTGGCCTTGACCCCCATCGTTTCTGTTATACAATGGACAATTTCCGATAAAACCTGGGGGAGTTCCAGCGTAGCGTTAATGACCTTGGCTACATTGTACAGGGCCTCAAAATAATCCAATTTTTTTTTCTTCATCCGTTTACTCCTTTCATCCCTTAGATGTTTTTGACCGGCAAGGGAAAAAGTTTTCTATAATGGCCTGTTACCCCATTGTAATAAATGCCTTTATTAATTCAAGAAGATTATGTTGTCCATGGTCTAACTTGATGAGAAATAAGGGATCGAGGATTTAAGGTGACAAGAAATTAGTATAGCGTCCCCGGAATTCGGCTTCTTTTCTCCTTGACCATACCTTTTTCTTTCCTTATACTTTACTATCTAAAAGTAACCTCTTATCACCCAATTGCGATAAACTTAAACCATCAAAACTGGAGAGGAGAATGCAATGTTAAAAACTATAATTGTCTTATCGTGTATTATTGTACTCTCAGGGTTGGTCTTTGCTGAGGAGTTGACTATTAAGGTCTTTTTGGTGTCCGAACAGGGAGTGGGGAAGGAAATCGGCACGGTCACGGCATCCGATAGCAAGTATGGACTTATCCTGACACCACAGTTAAGCGATCTTGCAGCCGGTCTGCACGGGTTCCACGTGCATGCCAAGCCGGATTGTTCCCAGGCCATGATGGAAGGGAAGCCAGTTGCGGGGCTTGCAGCTGGCGGGCATTACGACCCTACCCATACGGGCAAACACGAAGGACCCTATGGTAACGGACATCTCGGCGATCTGCCCGCACTCTATGTAACTGCTGATGGAAAGGCAACCCTTCCAGTGCTTGCTCCGCGTCTCAGAGTGGCAGACATCAAGGAGAGATCCCTTATGATCCATGCGGGGGGGGACAATTATTCCGACATTCCGGCCATGCTTGGTGGTGGTGGCGCCAGAGTAGCTTGTGGTGTGGTGAAGTAAAAACTTACTTACCGATTCAAGGCCTACCATCAATAATAATTTTTGGCGCTTTGAATTGGCTGGCAGCCATGCCCTCCCACATCCCCGACCAGGGCGAACAAATGGTCCGATATTATGGCTTCTATAGTAACGTCTCCCGGAGGCTTCGTTAAAAATAAAATCAAAATGTCTAATTCCCTTATAATCTATGGAGATACTCTACGAGCCGCCTCATCTGATCGAGGGGCGGATTGCATAGTTCAAACAGTAATCGTCAACTTTTTGGTCTATCTTCTTAAAACATTTGTAGGTGAAAGATTTTAATTTAGTTCGTGGGGGCCAATTTTGAGAAAACTTGCATACTCCTTTCTGAACTCCTCAAAATTCCTTTCATGAAAAAAGACAAGAGTTCAATAGGGTTGGTTAATGAATCAAAAGAGTGAACAACGAAGAGAATTCAAAAGAGGGGGACTGCAGAGAGTTATCCTCTACAATATGCGAAAGATATCAGAGGAAGGCTATATGACAAATCTGAGTAAAGGAGGGTGCCTTATTTACTGCTACTCTCCTGTTCCAGTACAAGTTAACAAACAGATTGAGATTTCCTTCGGTCTTAAAAATTCGTCGGATATTATTAGCCTAAAAGGCCAAATAGTAAGAGCTACTAAATATAATAGAGGGACAAACGATTATAATTATCAACTGGGCATAAAGTTTCTTAGGTTAACAGAGAAACAAGGAAAAGCTATTGAAAATCTTGTCAGAAGGTTTCTCAAGGACATTAACCAAGAGTAGATGCCCATGACCCCGATCATTTACCGGTCAAAAGATGACCAGAAATAAAATATCTTCTCTCCCTTAAATTGGCTGTCAGTCTTGTTGCCTCATTTTCCAAACCTTCTCATATAAACTTTCTGCTTGCTTTTAAACACAAATCTTTCTTGTCAGCATTCATCGGTCCTGAAGATTTACAGGTGTACTCGTTGAATTCAGTGGTGTGAGGCCAATTTTGAGGAAACCTGCGCACTCCTTCCTGAAATGTTGATTTTAAATTTTGGCTCTTTATGCTACCTTACAAACGGTAATCTATTTTTAAAGTCCATCGCATAGCCCTATTTTCTTCGACACCCTCCGCCCCCTTCGAATCTTGGACCTATTTTCCCCTTGACTTCCCCCCTCTTTCTCTTTATTTTCTTAATATTATCGTTGTGTTCTTAGGATTTACTTGCTTAGTTGTCGACGAACGACGAACGTTTTTTAAAGCCTTTCCCCCATATTTGTGAAGTTAACATTTCCTTGCTTTTTGAAGTAAGTTTCCGGGCCTGATTGCCGGTTGAATGGATAGCTGAACACACATTTCTTTTTTCGAACGTTTAAGATTTTTTATTTCAGGGAATTTGAAACTTGATATCGCAATTTGCGACTTCAAGTCCATCCAATTGGGGCGGAGCTTACTTTTACGGGTTTGAAAATTTAGCTGAGGGACGGGAGACAGAAAGCAGAATGCAAAGAAAATAGACCTGACCCCCCTGAACTGAGCATAGGCATAGCACCTTATGACCCCCAAAAACCCTTTTCTCTCGATGAACTTATGGCTAAGGCAGACACCCTGATGTACGAGGAGAAGAGGAACAAACAGCATTAAAGTTATTCAACTCACCATGCATATTTCCATCGTAATCATTAATTTTTTGGGCCAGATTTTTTGAAGAGTTGGTAGGTGAAGTCTTCAAAAAAAGGCGGCATCAGAGGATTCTACCCTATTGGCAGGGGTATGGGATGGATCGTGGTCGATTAAAGGAAATTGAAATTAATTGACTTTTTACCAATTAAATAGTACGAAATTCTTAGTAACTTAACAAAGTTTTCTTGGTGGCAACCTTTTACCAAGGGAGTGTCGATGGATGAATAACGGACCCCATTTCTCAACAGAGATATGGGGTTTTTTGTTCTTTAAAATCGTTTTTTGTACACTTTTTATTTGGTTAACCGCAAACAAAACTTATAATATTACTCATAAGGGGATTAAAAATGGCTAAGCTTCCAATTCTAACTGCCTCAACCAAGAAAAAAAATAACATTCTTCTTTTTCCGGTGTTGGATCTGAAGGGTAATCTAATTGCCCGAAAGGGTGCCCCGCTTTCCAAACAATTTCTCTGGAAGATTATTGAGGTTTCCTCCCAACCCAAACCTTTCATTCCTGTCGAGGGCCTTCCCACCCTCTGGTCGGACTTAAACAAAGCCATTTCCGATTTGCCATACCAGAAACTTTTCAAAAATACTAAAGTAAAAACTAAATTGGTAGCTATGTTAAAAAATGCCCAGCTTTCTCCCTTCGTAATAGATGGGCTGAACTTTTTTAAAGAAAAAGACCCCTCAACCTACTGGCATTCCCTTCATGTTTTTGTTCTTACCGGTTACATGGCGATGGAACTGATCCGCCTCCTGGATTGGGAACGACATTTTGCCGTCATGGGACCTCTCCATGATATTGGCAAGATCAATGTACCCATGGAAATCCTGCAAAAGAAGACCCCGCTGACCCGGAGTGAACTTCAACGTATTCGTCATCACACGGTGGCAGGTGCCATTCTCCTCACTTGTTTTCACGGGGAAAAGGATCTGTTAGGCTCCACGGTAGCCCTGGAACATCACGAGCGGCTGGACGGCTCCGGATACCCCTTTGGAGTTCCGATTTCCAGCCCTATTGTGGAAATGGTGGCCATTTGTGACGTTTATGATGCCTTGATCTCGCCACGTCCCTACCGCAACCGACCTTTTGATTTACGCACCTGTCTTGAGGTCTTGACTCAAATGACGGTAGAAGGAAAATTCTCTACAGATATACTCCGGTTTTTGATTTCTATACACCGAAAGGGTAAACCCGACTACAAAAAGGTTGTGTATTCTTTGGAAAAGAGAGGTACCCCACCAGAAGAAAACGTTTATGGCCTGTTTAATTAATAACAAAGTCGCAAACTATTTTCTAAAGCCTGTTGGCTTTCGTCTGTGCTGAATACATTACGCTGCTTTCATCCCGTAATCATCACCTCAAATCCAGTTCACGAATGTGTAGTAGTAGATAAGAGTTGAATTCGGTTCTGTGCGGCCATGTTTGAGAAAACCTGAGGATTTCTTCCTGAACTCTTCTAAAACCTATTTTGAATAAAATGGGAACATTAATCCGTTCCCCTGTTCAACTCCAGCAGGCCATACAACTCCTAAAAACCGAAGAATTCGATTTGATTCTTTCAGAACCACACAATAAGGCGATCCTGAAACCTCAAAGCTAATCGAAAAGATAAGTCCAAAAGGGGTCTGAGGCTTTCCAGTATGAAAGAACGGATAGAATTCTCAAGGGCTCTTTTTCCATCGAGTCCGCCAGCGGTCGTCGCCTGGACTGTGAATACGCTAACCAGCGCGGAGAGGCCTGAAACGCATTGGTATGGAGGAGACGCAGGAGCGATGCTGTTCGCAGCGCAGGAGTTGAGCCTGGACAAGGGATGGCAGCGCCGAGTTCTCGCGGCTGTCGGCAACTATGGCGACATCTTTGAACGACATCTCGGCAAAGGCTCCCCGCTCAAACTTGACTATGGCTCAACGCAAACCAGTTCAAAGAAGGGCTGCTCCTGAGTCCGTTCCTCGAATGAAGCCGGGAACTGCGGACTGAATGGCGGCCGGCTGTATAAAAGGTGACCGCTGCCTCTGGTATTTCAAATTTCCCCTGCACACAAAAATGATTTTTCCTTGACCACTATTCTCTTTTTGTTGTATCTTTTTTTGAGACAAGAATATTATTGAGGAGGGCAGATGGAAGAAATAAAAAATATCGCGCTCGTCGCACATGATAACCGTAAAAGGGATTTGCTCGAATGGTTTGAATATAATTACCGGTCTTTAATAAAACACAAGCTGATTAGTACCGGGACAACAGGAAAAATGATTGAGGAAGCTCTTAAATCAAAGCTGGAGGGGGAACCGGTTGATTATCACATAAAGAAATTGAAATCAGGTCCGCTGGGCGGGGACCAGCAGTTGGGCGCACTGATTACGGAAGGCCAAATTGATCTGGTCATATTTCTATGGGATCCGATGCAGCCTCATCCTCATGATGTCGACGTGAAGGCGTTATTGCGGATTGCCGTCCTTTACAATGTGCCGATAGCCTGCAACCGGGCAACCGCGGATTTTATCATGTCCTCTCCATTAATGAATCAAAGATACACTCCTGAGCTGAAAAATTTTGAATCCTATATTAAAAGAGATATCGACCTAGAAAAACTCATTTAAATGAAGGGGGGGTGGATTCCTTAGTTGGGCAGCCTGAACATGGGGATAAGCTCTGAGTTAGCCCAAAGAAAGAAGGCGGCTACGGCCAAAAAAGGAGCGATGGCACTTTAAGTTCAGGATCAGAGGGGTCCAACCATTTCTCCCATATTTCCATCCATAATCATTAATTTTTAGTTCCAACTTTTTTGAAGAGTTGTAGGTGCACAGGTTGAATTCCGTGCGGTGAGGCAATTTTTATTGAACGGGGGGACCAAACCAAGAGATTCAAATCTTAATGAATTCAATAAAAAATGTGAAAATGAGGGACACTTCCCATATTTTAATGACCACCAACTATGGTACGTAAAGCTTAACGCCCTTGCAAAACATTCTTAGCCAACAACCCATCACTTCTGATGAAAATGTTGTTTTTAACTATCTATGCGGTTTGAAGATCAGGAACATCTCCAGGAAGACAGAAACTATCACCAGCATTATGACGGCAGTCTGATCACCTCTGAAATCTTACTAAAAATGGGCGCTATGCCAAGTTTAAAGTTATAATCGGGAAATAAGCATTTATTCAAAAAACACGAGGAGGAACATAAATGGGATTGATGACCAAAGAACAATATATAGAGTCTTTGCGAAAATTGAAACCGACGGCCTTCATGTTCGGTGAGAGGATTACGAATATTGTAGATAACCCCAGGCTCAGGGCCGGGATTGAGGCCACGGCCGTAACCTATGAAGTGGCCGAGAAGGATGAATATCGAGGGCTGGCGGTTACCCAAAGCCCCCTCATTAACGAACCGGTCAACCGTTTCACCTTGCCGCCTTCTTCCATTGAAGACCTGGTCGCGCGGGTAAAGCTCAATAGGAAGGTGGCCAACCTGGTCGGTACATGCCACCAAAGATGCACCGGCCTGGATTGTCTATCCGCTTTATCCATAGTGACCTTTGATATCGATAAGAAATACGGCACGAAATATTATGAAAACTTTATCCAGTTTCTTAAACATATGCAGAAAAATGACCTGACCGGCAATGCCGCCGTCACCGACGTCAAGGGCGACAGGTCGCTCGGCCCTACGGAACAGAAAGACAAGGACATGTACCTGCACGTCGTTGAGAAAAGGGATGACGGGATCGTGGTGCGCGGCGCCAAGGCGCATCAGACAGGATCCCTGTCCTGTCATGAGATTATCGTCTTACCCACCAGGGCCTTGAGCAAAGAAGATAAGGATTACGCGGTATCCTTTGCCGTGCCGGCCGATACCAAGGGATTGATCCATGTCGTAGGACGATCCAGCCTGGACACCCGCGAACTGGACGGCTGCGACCTTGGCAATTTTAGGTACTCCAAATATTGCCCGACCATTATTTTCAATGACGTCTTTGTCCCCTGGAAAAGGGTCTTTATGTGCGGGGAGACGGAATTCGCCTCGGAAATGGTAGTCCGTTTTTCCTCATTCCACAGACAGAGTCACGGCGGCTGTAAGGCCGGCAAGATCGACTGCATGATCGGCGCTTCCCTGACCATGATGGACTACAACGGCACCCAAAAGGCCGGTCATCTTAAGCAGAAGGTTATTGACATGATCCACAGGGCTGAAACCCTCTATGGATGTTGTTTGGCTTCATCCTATGAAGGTAAAAAAGAGCCTTCGGGTACCTATTTTATCGATACAGTCCTGGCCAATGCATCGAAGATCCATGAAGGGAAGGAATTAAGCGAGGCCATGCGCCTTATGGTGGATATCTGTGGTGGTTATGTGGCTGACCTGCCGTCCGACAGGGACTTTGATAATTCGGAGATCGGCGGTCTTTTAAAGAAATACATGAAGGGTGCGGAGGGAGTCCCCGTGGAAAACCGCGTCAAGATGTTTAGGCTCGTTGAAAAAATGGCCCTGGAAAGCGCGGATACTATATCGGATATCCATGGCGGTGGTTCTCCCGAGGCCCACAGGGTGACCCTTTTCCGGGAAAGTGATACGGAAAGCAAGAAGAAGCTGGCTAAAAAATTGGCGGGGATTGAAGATTAGATGATCCGGTCAGCTTTTATGACGGCAGTCTGATCACCTCTGAAACCTTATTAAAAACGGGCACTGTCCTTAGCTTTGGGAGTTTGTATTATGATACCTGAACCGGTAGAAATTCTTTCAAAATACCTACAGATCAATACAACAAATCCGCCTGGAAATGAGGCGAAAGCGGTGGAGTTCTTTGCTGAAATATTCGACAAAGAAAAAATAACCTACCAGACTTATGAATCCAAACCTGGAAGAGTTTCCATAAAAGCTAAATTAACCGGTCCCGGTAAAAAAGGGCCCCTTATACTCCTAAACCATATGGATGTGGTTTTTGCAAACTCCAAGGAGTTTACATTCGATCCATTCGGGGGGAATATCATAGACGGGTATATCTGTGGGCGTGGGGCCCTGGATATGAAAAGTATTGGTGTAATGCAGCTTATGGCCATTTTGGCTATGAGAAGAGAGGACGTCTCGCTTAATCGCGACCTGGTATTTCTTGCGGTGGCCGACGAAGAAACGGGGGGCTCGTTGGGGATGAGGTACCTATTGGAAAATTACCCTGATGATTTTAAAGCAGCCCTTGTTTTAAATGAAGGTGCCTATGGAATTTCAGATATTATTCCAGATAAAATTATAATGCTTTTTGCCACTGCTGAAAAGGGACCATGCTGGCTTAAGTTAACTTGTAACGGACCTTCCGGGCATGGTTCTACACCCCATTTTCAGAATGCCTTAGTGAAAATGACTAAAGCATTAAACAGGCTTCTTTCAGCAGAGCTGCCAATAATTATTACTCCAATCGTGGGAGACTATTTTAAAAAGCTTTCATCCGAATGGACTTTCCTCAGTCCCTTTAAAAAAGATGGCAAATATAAAACATTAGCCCGGGTAATAAAGAAAAATGGTATGCTCGGAGTGCCACAAATAAATGCGATGGTAAGAAACACCATTAGCCTTAATATGTTAAAGGCAGGTGATAAGATAAATGTAATTCCAGATTATGCTAAAGCACAGCTGGATATCCGATTGTTGCCGGGTCAGGATATTAATGAGTTCGTTGACTTTGTAAGGGAAAAACTTGCTGATAAGGATATAAAAATAGAAAAAATATTAGCCTCAGAAGGAAATGTGTCTGATACCCATAATAAAGATTTTATTATTATTCAGGATGTGCTTAATGAACATTTTAAAAATTCTCTAATGCTTTTTTACCTTTTATCTGGGACATCTGATTCTCGTTATTTTAGGGAAAAGGGAATAACTGCTTATGGGTTTAGTCCTATTGTTATTCCTGGAGAGCATTTAAATATGATTCATGGAAAGGATGAAAAGATATCTATTGATAATATGATAAAGGGGACTGCCATTTATATTGATATCGTAAGAAAACTTTGCACATAGCATCCCCCTTCTCGTCTGAGGCAGGACGTGGAGCCGGACAGAAGCTATCACCTACAGTTATGACGGGAGCCTGATCACCTTTGAAACCTTTCTAAAAACGGAAGCGCTGTCCCTAATTTTTATTTCTAATTTATCTTCGGAATTGTTGGAGATGAATAGGCAATAGGGAACGGTTGTCTGCTTAACAACATTAATAATGTACATTTTGGGGAACCGTTGGTCTGCAAAAACATAATCGGTTGTTGTGGCTTTTGTTTTCTATTGAGCATCAGACGCTGTATGTATTTTCTAAGGGAAAGAAACAAAATAGGAGGTCACGATGAAAGAAATCAACAGAAGAGATTTTATTAAAAAAGTGGCAGCAGGAGGAGCTGTTTTAGGGTTGGGAAATATCGTGACTTCTTTTGCCTTTCCAGGTCTTAAAGAATCGCTGGCTTTAGAAAACAAAGACGTCGTTTCTGTTGTGAAGATCGATAAAGACAATATCGATTATGCCCTAAGGAAGGCCATAGACCTGCTTGGCGGCATGCGGTCAATAACGTCTGGTAAGGAGCGGATCATGTTGAAGCCCAACCTTGTAAGCCCCGCGCCGACCGATGTAACAAAACCGAGCGTTATCAAGGCGCTGGCGCAACTCATGATCGAATCCGGAAAAGATGTATCCATCGGCGAAGGCTCAGCCGCGGGGGCTGGTAATATACGTCCGGGCATCTTTGGCAGTGTTTGCAGAACGACCGATAAAGAAATGCTCAACCAGATCCAAAAAAGCGTTTTCGACAGTCTTGGTTATTCCGATCTGGCCAAGTCGCTCAAGATACCACTCGTGAACCTCCATGTTGGTGAAATGTCGAAAAAGAGTTTGCCCAACAACTTCGTTTTCAAGGAGATCAGTATTCATCGTTCACTGGCCGACACCGACCTCCTCTGTTCCGTTCCCATGATGAAAACACATGGCCTGGCGACCGTCACCTTGGGAATGAAAAACCTCATAGGGGTCTATCCCGGGCAAGTCTATGGAACCGTCCGTTCGGCAGTTCACTCCGAGGCCACAAAGGTGGAGAGTTCTGGAACGGCCTCTGCTATCGTAGATATGGTACGGGCGAACAAGCTAGGACTGGTGGTCATAGATGGGTCTATGGCCATGCAAGGACAGGGTCCATCCGCAATGGGAGGCGGAAAATTGATAAAGATGGATGTCATCATTGCCGGTACGAACCCGCTGGCAACAGATATGGTCGCTGCCTCCATCATGGGTTTTCAACCGAGTGAAATCTCGACCTTCGTCTGGGCCTGGAAGGCTGGAATGACCCCGGGAAACCTGAATGATATTGAGATTAGAGGGGAAAAACTGAACGATGTCAGGCAAAATTTTGCCAGGCCAACGGTGGTTCCCTATACGGCTATTATGAGTCAATATGGGCCGCCTTGTTAGAACGATTAGCTGTCGTCTTGTGCCCAGGTGGAAAAAAAGAGCGCTCTTAAAATGAGAAAACCTCCCATTACCTTTTTTGTTATCGGTCTTATGACCCTGATGGTCCTTATCCTTTTTGGGACGCGGGAGGTGCAGTCAGAGGAGGCCGTAAGCGTAGGGATAGAATCCCGCCATGTGGATATCTGGAGCGACGGCACCAGAATTTCCGGTGATCTCTGGCGGCCCAAAGGTTTGAAAGCCGAAGACAAGTGCCCGGCCATTATACTTTGCCATGGATGGGGTGGCGTGCGGTCCCATCTGAACGCCGGGTATGCCCCGCTATTCGCTAAAGCTGGATACGTGGTTTTGACTTTTGACTATCGCGGTTGGGGAGACAGTGACAGTCGTCTGGTCATCAAGGGAAAGATGCCTGTTCCTGATGCGAATGGAGATGTTACCGTCCGCGCCCGGGCCATTCGGGAACTGGTGGACCCCTTTGACCAGACCGAAGACATCATCCATTGCCTCGACTTTCTTT
The DNA here is from genome assembly GCA_963802945.1 of uncultured delta proteobacterium. Lineage (GTDB taxonomy): Bacteria > Desulfobacterota > RBG-13-43-22 > RBG-13-43-22 > RBG-13-43-22 > RBG-13-43-22. The sequence goes on along the minus strand of CAWDKY010000014.1, from coordinate 121,325 downwards.
CCGGTGAGCCTGGTGTGGACACCAAGCGCATCGGTCTCTGGGGAACCAGTTTTGGCGGGGGCCATGTCCTCTATGTGGCCGCACATGACGATCGTGTCCAATGCATCGTCAGTCATGTCCCTTCCATGGACGGCAATTGGGTGAATCAGATCTACCAGCCTCGCAAGCTGGCCACTCAGCAGGCCCGCGGGGAGATCGATCCGGTACCTCAAGGCTTCAAGCTGTTTTCCCTCAGCGGTACTCCCCACTTGTCCAGAATTGCAAAATATCGTCCTGTAGAATTTGCCGGCCGGTTAAAGATCCCTATTCTGATCATCGTCGCCGAAAAAGACGAATTGATTGTTAATAGGGAAAATGGGGAAAGGGTGTACGATATGGTCAAAGGTAATGTACCTGCAAAATATGAGGTTTTTGCAGGAACACATTTTCAGATTTACGACCAAGGCCGGGCAGAGACCATCGGGATGGCTGTTGAATGGTTTGATAAATATTTAAAGCCCTCCCCGAGTAAATAAAGACGGGGCGTTCGTGCAGAACGTGCTTAGCCGATAACCCATCACTTCTGATGAAAACTTTGCTTTTAACTATATCTGCGTTCGAAGATTAGGAACATCAACAACGGTTATGAAAACAGACTAATCATCTTTGAAACCTTAAAAAAAAGGAGATCGGTATGGATGAACTATTTATAAAAAAAGTGCGGGGAGCGGCAACGGCTGGATGGTGGACTTTGTTAATCGCCTTTTGTATCCTGCTGTATCAATGGATTGTTTATTTACTGATGATGAACAAGCAGCCGACAGGAATAGTTTGCTTATGGGGTCCAGGCGTTTCCTGGCCGGAAATCCGTACGATCTGGCTGCGGGCCATGGTGGCCTCCAAGTTCGTCATCGCCCTGATGTTATTTGTCGTCATCTGGCTGACCATTTGGGCCAGACAACTGGCCAAAAAATAGAATGGACCGTTAGTTTTTCAACCCCGATACTTCCATGCGGGGTATCCAAGGATTTTTGAAAAAAAATGGCGCAGGCTGATGACCTCACTGCCAGGTTAAAGTCGATAGCCTGCGCCTTTTATTAAAGCGATGTTCAGTGACTATTCCCCGGTAAATACGGGTTCGCGTTTTTGAAAAAACGCCCCCATGCCTTCCTGGGCGTCTTTGCTCGCACCCAGTTTAGATGACCATTCACGATCCACTTTCAACCCTTCATCAATGCCTTTGTCCAGGCCGACGCTCATGCCTACCAGTACCGCAGATACCGACAGGGGCGCGCGCTTGGCCAGGGTCTGGGCAAACGCTGTGGCCTCCTTCATAAGATCGGCGGCGGGAACAACTCGATCGACTAACCCGATCGCCAGGGCTTCCGGCCCGGTAAGTCTCTTACTGAACAAAATCATATCCAGGGCTTTGGGTTTCCCGACTACGTGCGGCAAACGCTGGATGCCGCCCCAGCCTGGGGTAATGCCGAGATTGACTTCCGTAAGACCGATCGTGGCCTTGGGACTGTCCGTCATGAAACGGAAATGACAGGCCAGAGCGGTTTCGCAGCCGCCGCCCAGAGCGTGGCCGTTGATCGCCGCTATATAGGGCTTCGCCGAACGGGAAATGGCATTCATGATTTCATTGCCGTCAGGCCCTAAGCCGTAGTTGGCCATGTCCGACAAATCCATGCCGGCGCTGAACCCCCTATCTCCGGCGCCCGTAATGATGACCACCCGGGTTTCCTTGCTGTTTTCGATTTCCTGAACGGCCTTTTGAAATTCTATACGCAAAACATGATTGACGGCGTTCATGGGTGGACGGTTGAGGGTAATGGTGGTAATGAAATCTTTAGTTTCTACAATAATACTTTCATAACTCATATGATCTCCTCCTGTCGAAAAATTATTGTCTTTTGAGAAGGGGGTTTCTTGAAAAAAAGGAGCGCCCCTTGCAACGAAATGGACTAAAGGCTCTCTTCTTTACGGCACTGAATATATTGAAACAGGATTTTTCTGTCAAGCAAAATAAAGAAAGTTAGCCATACTACCAGCCCCCATATTTTATAAATTCCTTTGACATCCAAGATCATTCTTCGTATATTTTAACCTTGAAATAGTTAGTTCTATTATTCATCAATGAAAGGATAAATGCCATGCCGACTGCCAACTTTGACCTTACCAACCGTATTGCCATCATAAGCGGAGCCAGTCGCGGCAATGGAGAGGCCATCGCCAGAGGGTTTGCCGAACAGGGCGCAACCGTCGTAATCACGGCACGCAAGCCGGAGAACCTGGAAAAAGTCGCCGCCTCTATTCGCCAAAGCGGCGGAAAGGCCGTTCCTATCGTCTGCCACGGTGGAAAACTTGCTGACATGAAGCTCCTGTTCACCAGAGTGGAGCAGGAACTCGGAGGGCTCGATATACTGGTCAACAACGTCGCGACCAATCCCTATTACGGCCCGGCCGTCGACGCCCCCGAGAGCACGATAGACAAGACCTTCGAAGTCAACCTCAAGGGCTTCTATCTGATGATACAATTGGCCGCCAAGCTGATGAAGAAGCGGGGCGGCGGCTCGATCATCAACATCTCCTCTATTGCCGGGATCAGACCGTTGCCGGGCGAAGTGACTTATGGTTTGACCAAGGCCGGTATCATCAACTTGACCAAAGGGTTTGCCAAAGAGCTGGGGCCTGATAATATCCGGGTCAATGCCATCGCTCCAGGGTTGGTGGAGACCAGTTTCTCCAAAGCTCTCATCGACACGGAGGAAAAAAGGGCGGCCCTCATCAATCGCTACCCCCTGCGTCGTATTGGTACACCCAATGACGTCGCCGCAGGAGCCATCTTTCTGGCCTCTGATGCTTCGAGTTATATTACCGGTTCCGTACTGGTGATCGATGGAGGCGCCTCGGCCTGACCCTTATGATTTGGATTGGTTCTGTTATGATAGGCTGTGATAAATTTTCAAGCTTGGTTCTTTAAGGAAAAAACATTGTTACCTAGGCTGTTATACAACGGCCTCAAAATCGCATAAGAGAGGAGGACAAGAACATGATGAAAAAAACCCAGTTATTGTTTTTTGCATTGCCATTGCTTTCATTCCTGAGTGCATGTGTTCCGTCAATGGATATAAAAGTTGATTCGCTTTCTAAAACGGATGTGAGGCGGGGGACGGTCGTGGTTGGAGAGGTCAACAACAAACGTCTTATAAACTATGGAGGCCAGAGTTTTGGGTTATTAGGGAAAATTCGTGGAGGATATGGAAATCCTTTTGACCTGCAAACAGAGGAAGGAAAAGAGATTAACATAGTTTTGAGGGGGATGGCTAAAAATACCCTGGAGCATACCGGCTATACTTCAGAAGGGACCGACAGGAAAGCCCCCAGGTTGGTTATTGATGTAATTCGCTTTTGGTGTGATGGGTATGGCAATAGGTATATGATAGAAGCCGAACTTGCAGCAAAACTTGTTGATCCGCTGGATGGAAAGGTCCTTGCTCAGAGACAAATTAACTTCGAGAGAGAATTTTCGCTTTCATCCCCTGGCAAGACACGTGAGGCGTTTGATGTGGTATTCAATGAGATACAGAAGCAATTGTTGGCGTTCATTCAGTCTAACGAATTTCAGGCAGCTGCAAAGTAATATTCCCCTGTCAGCACCGGGATTGCTCTGTGGTCCCAAGATCGGGAACATCACCAGGGAGACAAAAGCTATCACCTATGGTTACGACGGCAGTCTGATCACCTTTGAAACCTTTGTCCCCTTTTCCTCAAAGGTTAATAACTAGGCGCTATCACTAATTATATTTGTTTATTCTATCAAAACAATCAACTCCTTCTAAGCAACCTCAACCTAATTTTAATTCTCTTTTTAAAAAAGCTTGGCATGATCTTCTAATTATATTACGTTACGTAATGTAATAAAAATAAAGCCTCAAGGATCCTAAAGAAATCTTATGGCCGATGGAATATTGATTGGCAAGATTTGCCGCCACACAGGTTGCACGCCTCGGACAATTCGACATTATGAGGCGGAAGGACTTTTAACTCCAATCTCCATTACACCTGGAGGTCGTAAATTATATGCGGAAGAGGTAGTTTTAGTAATCCAAACTGCCCAGGTTCTCAAACGTATCGGTTACTCCATTAAAGATATCCGTAGGATCCTTTTACTTTCTAAATCTGAGAATACCAAGGATCGAAGGCTAACTCGAAAATTGAGAAGGCCGCTTTCTGACTCCCTTTCCAGGATTGAAAGCGAAATAGACCTCTTAACCTCCGCGCGGAGAAAAGATTGCTGGCTTAGCTTACTTGAAAAAACCAAAATTTCGAGGGATGTAGTGCCGCAGACTGTGCCCCCTGCGGAAATCTGAGAGATCTCCGCAGGCTTGGGTTGCTTTTATGAGAGAATAAAATTTATACGGTAAGGAGGAAAAAATGGATAAGGAGCAATTAACGCAGATATGTGAAAAATTTAGTTAAGAATTCGGGCGCTATTGCCGTCGGGATTACAACCACAGAAACCCTTGAAGGTGGGCCGCCCTCCACAGACCTGACTTATGTCCTTCCGGAGGCCAGGTCGGCCGTCGTCTTTGCCGTGCCGTTAGATCAAAGAGCTATCGAACGTTTTTTGAAAAAAGAGGATATGGCTTCGGCCAACATTGACAACCGCCGGGTCAATAACATGGCCAGCGGCCTTGCTTTGGAGTTGTCGGAGTTTCTGAATATGAAGGGCTATAAATCCGTGCCGTTAGTGGCCAATACCGTTTATCGAAAAGACACTCCAAACGGCCCTTATGATGAAAAACCCCCTATTTCCCACCGCTATCTGGCCGTAAGGTCAGGGATCGGTTACTTTGGTCTGTCCGGTAATGTCATTATGAATAAGGTCGGGGCGGCCATCATTCTGGCCTCTGTGGTCACCGAAGCGGAACTGATCCCCACCGATCCTTTACCGCCTGAGGATAATTACTGCGATAGCTGCCGTCTTTGTATGTCCGCCTGTGCATCCGGTTTGATGTCTTCGGATGAGGAAACCACGGTCACCTTGGGGAATAGAAATTTCAATTATTCCAAGCGTCGTTCTTACAACCGTTGCGAATACGTTTGTGGAGGGTTTACCGGTTTGCATCAATCCGGGAAGTGGTCCACCTGGTCACCGGGACGTTTCCCGATCCCTGAAAAGGATGAGGAATTTCTGGGCGCCTTGATAAAGGCGGTCCCCGCTTATCGCAACAGAAAAAAAGCGGATTATGGGCTTTACCATGCCTTGATGCCCGGAAACCTCCTTGAGTTCACCTGCGGTCACTGCCAGTTTATCTGCCACCCCGACAAACAGGTGCGTCAGGAGCGTTATAAAATGATCATCAACAGTGGGGTAGTCATTCAGGAGCCGGACGGTACTTTAATGGCCGTTTCGCCCGAAGAGGCTAAAAAGCATCTGTCAAACATGAACCCTGAGCAAAGGGCCTTGTATGAAGAATGACAACTTCGTAAAAAGTCTATCTTCTTTGTTGCGCTGCACCCTTCACTAAAAAAAAGTATTTATGTTATAGAAGGTTTCGTTATTAACAACAAAAAATCACCTTTCGATGACCCAAGGCTCAAAAGGCATTTTGGAAAGCAGTTCATTGCCTGTCTCCGTCATGAGCAGGGGCCTTTCCATTCTTAAACCGCCCACACCGACCTGATTGGCCGTAACCGCAATCATCTGTATGTAATTGGGCTCGATGACATAGTCGGGTTCGGAGACGTGGGGAATTTTGATATCGGTCAACGTGGGATACCATTCATGGCCGGCATGACCGATCCCATGACCGAATCCCCGGATAAACTTATCCCAGCCGTTACGCACCACAAATTCGCGGACATCTCTGCCGACTTCTCCCAGGCTCTTTCCCGGACGCATGACCTCCACGATACGCTCACAGGTTTTTACGTAGGCATCGATCACCTTTCTCTGGGCGCCATCCGGCTGGCCCATAATGGCGTTATGTGAGACGTCTCCAAGCATCAGCCCGTACATGCCATGAAGATCGAGCAGAACAAATTCATGGTATTGGACGATCTTATCCGTGGCCGGGGTGCAGGCCCCTGTCCAAGTCCGATAACCGGAAGCCACTTCCTGCCCGCCCGTGAAGGTCCAGGCGAATTCGCTGCCGACATCCCGCATCACCTTTTCCGCGACCCCGGCAATTTGTTTCTCGGTTACGCCGGGCCGTAAAAATTTGCGCACTTCCTCGTGGGCGGTATCCACGATGGCCGTGGCCTGTCTCATTAGCCGCACTTCGGCTTCTTCCTTCACCAGCGTGAGCTGATCGAAGATCTCAACCGCATTAATCAGGGTGGCCTTCGGAAGCCCTTTCTGCAGTTCCTGATACTCCCAAACGCTTAAGTAACCCTCGGGAAGGTAGGCTGAAGACCCGCTCTCGAAGCCTATTCTCCCCTCCTCCAGACCCAGACTTCGGATCTTCCGGATGATAGTTTCCATCAAGGTGAGTTTGCCGTATCCCTCCACCTGTTCAAGCCAGCCTTCCTGAGCCAGGCGATTCACATCCATCGATGGAGGTATCAGACAGATCTCCCCTGAGGCCGGGATGATAACCCCACTCCGCCAGGGGCAGAAGGCGCCGCAGACATGCGTAATGGTCTTGAGACGGGTCCCGATCAGGATGTCCAGATTATGCTTTTTAATGGCCTCCTGAACCTTGGCCAGTCGTTTGGTAAAATGGATATGAACCGTGTACATGATAAGTTCTCCTTTCCATTCCTATGTTCATCCCGAATTTTCTGTTTTTGATTTTTTTGGTATCATCATCAAGGCCGGAATAGACAGGGCCGCCACTAAGGCGTAGATTTGAAAAGCAATCGTGTAACTGTGATAGGTATCAAATATCCAGCCGGCGAAAACAGGAGCAATGATGCCTGGGACAGCATACCCTATGGACATCATACCCCGAAGAGAGGCGAAGGACCTGATTCCGAAATAGTCGGCCTGAATCGCCGGAAGAAGGGGGGTCGTAGCGCCGAAGCCTGGTCCGTAGAGGATGATGAAGGGGATAATCATCCAGGGGCTGCTTATCTTGGCATAAATGAAAAAACCGGTAGCCTGCATGGCTGCTGAGACTATGAGAAGATGTTTCTTGCTGTAAGTGTCGCCCAACCAGGAAATAAAGAGTCTGCCAACCAGGCTTACCAGAGCATAGCCGGCCATAGTAAAGGCAGCCAATTTTTCCGATATGCCGACATTGATCAGGTGAGGCATTTCCTGCACGGGAATAGTACTGAAGGCAAACTCAATGCAGAAGGTGTAGAGAAAAAGCATCCAGAACGTCCTTGTTTTCAGGCCTTCCTTCAGGGTAAGTCCCATCCCTTCTTGAAAATGAGCGGTCTCCGTGGGATTTTCTTCCAGCATGACACCATCCGGCTGCATCCCGTAAGATTGGGGCCGGTCTCTGATCATAAAAGACAGGGGAATTCCAATCACCATGATGAAGGGGCACAGAAGAAACATGGTCTCACGCCATCCGACAAAGCTTATCATCATGGCGATGATAGGCGTCATTAGGCCGGAGACGCCCCATCCGGTTGTAACTAAGCCAAGGGCTAATGAACGTTGCTTCTTGAACCAATTCGCTACGGCCGTGTATTCAGCAATACCGGCAGCCATTGTGAATCCTAACGATAAGATCACAAAACCTACATAAAAAATCGTGAGCGACGTCATTCGACTGAGAAGAAATAGCGAAAACCCCATGAGCGTTAGGCCGACGAAGATACATTTCCTGACGCCAAGGCGTTCGACGAAAATACCTATGAGAGGTTGAAAAACCCCACCCTCGACACTCCTCAAAGAGAAAGCAAAAGATACTGCCGCACTCCCCCACTTCATTTCCGAAGATATAGGGTTAAAAAAAGCCGTAAAGCCATAGAGGGCCGTTCCCCCAGCTATGACCAGCAAGACAAAAGAGGCAATAACTATCCACCAGCCGTAAAAGATATTTTTTATTTTTTTGACCATTTAATTCCTTAACTCCAAATAAAAACGATGGCTGAAACACATCTTCAACTCTATTGCAGTTCCACGTTAGCCCCGCTTTTATAAAATTGTCGTTCAACCACGTACCTAGGAAATAAGACGGGACGTTCGTGCAGAACGGACTTGGCTAACAACCCCTGGCGAAAAAAACCAGGGACAGCATTAAGTTATTCTCGGTCAGGGAGAGACGATGGATAGGCAGCCTAAGAATCCTTCCCCTTTCTCTTAAAATCAAACAGGTGGGATGAGGAGGTAGATATCCCGATCGCCCCGGAGGCAAGAATTTCATCTATCTCTTCTTTCTGGGTGATCAACCCTCCGGCAATGACCGGAATGGAGGTAATTAGCCTTATTTTTTCCATGACCTTGGGGAGAATCAGACCGGGAAGGATTTCCACGGCGTCGGGACCTGATTTTTCAATGACCCCGAGTCCTCCGTTCAGAGACTCCGAATCCAGAACGAATACCCTCTGAATGGAGATCAGACCTTCTTTCTGCCCGCTTTTGATAAGATTGCTGCGAGTGGTGATGATTCCATTGACCTGACTCTGCTGAGCCAAAAACCTGATTCCCGGGGCATCTTTTCCGATCCCCTTTATTAGATCGATATCGACGAAAATCAGTTTCTGATACCTTTTTGCCTGTTCTACGATGCGGGGCAGTTCAAAAATGGTCCCCCCCAAGATAAAAAGAACATCAGAATGATTCAAACTTTGAAAATGAAGGCTTTCGATATCCCTGAAGGCCGCAATGACCGGTTTGTTCCGCAGTATTGACAGAAAATCCAATGTCAGTCTCCTTTCGGCACACCCTTCAGAAAAACTCCCCCGCCTTCCGGCTGCCTATTACCTTTATCTGCCACAGAGGCGATTCCCGGATCGAGGGTAACCAACGACATCCGAACTTTAATTAAAAGATATCTGATAGACAGGCAAAAAGTCAAGCGGATGCTTTTATCCTATCCAGTCGAAAGTCCGTGAGACGGCTTTTTTCCAGCCGGCGTAAAGTTGGTCACGTTTGGATACGTCCATTTGGGGTTTCCACTCTTTGTCCTTTCCCCAGTTGAGTCGCAGTTCATCGAGATTTTTCCAGAAACCAACGGCCAGCCCGGCGGCGTAGGCGGCACCCAGGGCTGTGGTTTCAGCGACCTTTGGGCGGATAACCGGCACATCCAATAGATCCGCCTGGAATTGCATCAGCAGTTCGTTGAAAACCATCCCGCCGTCCACCTTGAGGGCCTTCAGCCGTACACCCGAGTCTTTTTCCATAGCATCAAGAACCTCACGGGTCTGAAAGGCAGTGGCTTCCAGCACGGACCGTGCCAGATGACCTTTATTGATGAAACGCGTCAGACCGACGATAACTCCCCGGGCATCAGACCTCCAGTAAGGGGCAAACAGCCCGGAAAAGGCCGGTACGAAATAAATACCGCCGTTGTCTTCGACCGTGCGGGCCAAAGCCTCCACCTCGGCTGATTTGGAAACCAGGCCCAGGTTGTCGCGCAACCATTGCACCAGGGCGCCGGCGATAGCGATCGAACCTTCCAGGGCATAAACGGCCTTCTGATGGCCGATCTTATAACCGACGGTGGTCAGCAGTCCGCTGGTACTGGGGACCGGACGTTCGCCCATATTCAGAAGCATAAAACATCCGGTTCCGTAAGTGTTCTTGGCCTCGCCGGGATTGAAACAGGTCTGTCCGAACAGGGCCGCTTGCTGGTCGCCCAGATCACCAGCCACCGGCACACCCTTGAGGATACCCTTGGCCTGGCCATAGACCTCCGATGATGAACAAATCTTCGGCAGCATGGCCCGAGGGATATTCAGCAACTGCAGTATTTCATCATCCCAGTCAAGATGGTTCAGATTCATCAGGAGCGTCCGCGAAGCATTGGTTACGTCGGTGACGTGCACGCCGGTCAGATTCCAGATGAACCAAGTATCGATATTTCCGAAAAGCAGTTCGCCGTTCTCCGCCTTCCCTTGGGCACCTGGGACGTTGTCCAGAATCCATTTTATTTTAGGGCCTGAAAAATAGGTGGTCAGAGGAAGGCCGGTTTTCCCGCGCCATCGATTCTGACCTCCATGCTTGGCCAGTTCGTTGCAGATAACATCCGTGCGTGTATCCTGCCAAACGATGGCATTGTAAATAGGTTTGCCGGTAGCTTTCTCCCAGACAACCGTGGTCTCGCGCTGGTTGGTCACACCGATGGCCGCAATATCATCTCCGGTAACATTGGTTTTGGCCAAGGCTTCGCGGATGACCTCCTGGGTGTTGTTCCAGATCTCCAGGGGATCATGTTCCACCCAGCCCGGCTTGGGAAAGATCTGTTGATGTTCTTTTTGCGACAGCCCGACGATTTGGCCGGTGTGATCGAAAACGATGAAACGATTACTGGTCGTACCCAGATCGACTGCACCGATGTATTTGGCCATGTCTACCTCCCCAAAAAAGAGTATTTAGTTCGGAGTAAAAAATAATGGGGCCATAAGCCGCTAAACCGTCACCCCGGCGAAAGCCGGGGTCCAGAAGGATTTTTTATCCGAACTCTTAACTCCGAACTTGTTTTTACTAATCTTCTAGGTGTTCTGCCAAAAAAGTATAAATGTCTTTCACGCCGATATCAATATTTTCTCCCAGTTTAGCACAGGTCAGATGAATCCGGCATTTAGGACAAGCGGTAATCAGTTTCTTCGCACCGGTTTGCTGAGCTTCCATGAGTCGTTCGGTCTGAATGACCTTGGAACAACTGGAACATTCCATCCAGGCGCTGGTTCCGCAGCACAGGGCATTCTCTCTGGTCCTCTCCATTTCAATGAGTTTCGTTCCTGAAACCAATTTTATTAATTCCCTGGGCGGTTCATAAATCCCGGCCCAGCGTCCCAACCGGCAAGGGTCCTGATAGGTGACCGCACCATCGGAAAACGGTTTCAGCTTCAACCCTGACTTGGGTATTTCACGGGCAAAAAATTCGGCCAGATGGACAACCTCGAAAGGCAGTTCTCCAACATATTTGGGATAATAATATTTAAAGGTCGAATAGCCTTCCGGACAACTGAATAGGACGGTTTTGGCTCCCGAGGCCTTTAGGATCTCAAGGTTCCATAAGGCCAACTCCAGGAAAGTGTCCTCTTCGCCGCACCAAAGGGCATCGTGCCCGCAGCACCTTTCGTCATTGCTGATGACCGGTTCGATTCCGATTCGATTCAATAGAGTCAGTACGCTTCGGGCACTTTCCAGCGGTGATATATTTAGATAGCGAAAGGTGATATCAAAATAAGGCAAACAGCCTACAAAATAAAAATAGTCCCCGGTTGATTTGAAATTCCCGGTCTTTTCCGCCCAGTCCGTACGTTTTTGCGAAAGGGGATGCCTCTGCAATCGGGCAATGGTTTGATGAATGCCGTGATGGCTTTCCATTGGCGGATTCCCGGCTTCCCGTGCTCGGTATCGAAAGGAGCGGTTGAATTCCGAGATATCGATCAGGGCCGGACAGCGTGTATTGCATTGAGCACACCCCAGACAGGCCCAGACCTCGCGGCTTTGAAGGATATCGGCCTCAAGTCCCATGGCCGTCCGATTAATGATCTGTTTCGGGGAAAATAGAGGATTTTCACGGCTGACCGGGCAGGTGCCGCTACAACTGCTGCATTCCATGCAGGTTGGCAATCTGCTCATCTCTTAACAGCGGTGGCCCTTTATCAAGACCGATATTATCCGCTGATGGCAGTCCTTTAAGATCCCATTTTCTTTTATCGGCGAGAGGTTTTTCTCCCAGCCCTTGGAGAAATGAAACAAACTCTTGGATCTCCTTGGCAAACTCGGCCCCTTCCGAGGCGGAAATCCATTTGATCCTGAGCCGCCCTTCGTCAATCCCTAAACAGCCGCAGATACTCCCAGGTTTCTTCGATCACCTTTTGGCATTTCACATTACCTTCCAGGTAATGGCAGTCGCCGAGGTGACACCCGGAAACCAAAACGCCTTGCGCACCTTCGAAAAAGGCATGCAGGAGAAAGCCTGAATGAATTCGTCCCGTGCACATGACCCGCACCAGACGTACATTCGGCGGATACTGGATACGGGAAATCCCCGCCAGATCGGCCCCGGCATAGGCACACCAGTGACAAACGAAGGCGATGATTTCAGGTGGTTCAGTTAAAGACATGCATTGCTCCAAAATTCAATTTTACTCCAAGGACTCATATTCTAGCAGGTTCAAGGCCAAGGTCTAACGTTCCGAGCTCTAAAGTCCTATTCACGGAAATCCGATCTGAACCTGTATACCGGATATTATAACCTTGAATCCTCGAAACCTCTGAATCTTTGAAACCCTATTTTCACGAAACGCCCTAATCATTCCCATCAATCTGGTCATCCTGAAAATGGGCCGGAGATGCTGCACCTGTAGGGCAAGCCACATTACAGGCCCCGCACCCCGTGCATAGGCTTTTGTTGACCACAGCCGCCTTCCGCCCATCCTCGTCTTGTTCCACACGGATGGCCTCAAACAAACAGGCCTTCTCACATTCGCAGCAACCCCGGCAGAGATCCGTATCCACCTGGGCAACCATCCCCTCGGCGGTCATCATTTCTTTGGAAAGGATGGTCATAGCCCTGGCAGCGGCCCCCCGGGCCTGGGTGATGGACTCAGCAGCGAACTTGGGCCCTTGGGCCAGACCACACAAATAATAACCCGGTTTGATAAAATCCAGAGGCCTCAGTTTCGGATGGGCCTCCATAAAAAACCCATCCTGATCCAGGGGAAGACGCAGGATTCCTGCCAGTTCTTTCTCCTTGGGGTTGGGTCGGATGGCCGTATTCAAAACCAGCAGGTCCGCTTTCAACTGCACCGGAAGGCGAAGTTGTTGATCAAATACCTTTACCTGCAGCTCGTTATTCTCCAAGGTGACTTCCGGTTTCTGGTCCCTCACATACGGGAAAAAGCGCACCCCTTGGAGCCGTGCCTGGTAGTAATAACTTTCTCTAAATCCGAAAGTACGCATATCTCTATACAGAATCGAAACCTGGGCATCCGGATTTAACGATTTGAGCTTCAAACTGTTTTTCACTGCCCCGGTACAACATACCCGGCTGCAATAGAGATGATCGGGTTCCCTGGAGCCCACACACTGAATCATCACTACCCGCAAATAGTGTTTAGCCTCCTCGGGATTCAAAGCCAACAGAGATTCAAACTCCTTTCGAGTCATCACCCGGTGGTCTTTTCCATAAAGATATTCCTCGGGCTGGTATTCCTGGCCGCCTACAGCAACAATGGTCACGCCATGAACGATCTCTTTCGCTTCATCCTCCTTCAAAATCGTGGTGGTCAAATGGCCACAAACGCCCTGGGTTTCAACCACTTCGGCCTTGGTGTAGACGGTAATCAACGGCTCTGTTTTGATTTTATGAATCAAGTCCTGAACATATTGGGCCGGATCCGCACCGTCTTCCGTATAATATAGGGTGCGGGCATTCCCTCCTAATTCAGGTGTTTTTTCTATCAGCACAGACTCATACCCTTGCTCGGCAATGGTCAAAGCTGCCGTTAGTCCGGCCAGTCCCCCTCCGATCACCAAAGCCCTTTGAACAACCGGATAATGCGTTTCCGCTAAAGGTTGCAAAAGCCGCGCCCGGGCAACAGACATGCGCACCAGGTCGAGGGCCTTTTGGGTCGCCGCTTCCGGTTCGTTTCGATGCACCCAGGAGTCATGTTCGCGGATATTAGCTAGTTCAAAAAGATACGGGTTGAGCCCGGCCTCACGTAACGTGTTGCGAAACAGCGGTTCATGCGTGCGTGGCGTACAGGAGGCCACCACCAGACGATTGAGGCGATGCTCATCAATGACTCTTTTGATTTCGCGCTGCTGGTCGGTCGAGCAGGCAAACATGGCGTTGGCGGCATAAATCACATTGGGCAAAGACTTGACATAATCGACGATACGGTCCACGTCCACTACACCGGCGATGTTGGTTCCGCAGTGACAAACAAAAACCCCGATGCGCGGCAGCTCGCCGGTCACATCCCGCTCCGGTGTCTGCACCGGCAGGCTGATACGCGAACCGCGCACATCGGAAAGCAAGGCGGTGGCGCCTCCCGCTGCACTGCTGCCCTGTTGGACCGTCTCCGGAATATCCTTGGGCCCTTGAAAAACCCCGGCCACAAAGATACCGGGCCGTGATGTCGCCGTTGAGTCCAACGGATGGGTGGCGCAATATCCATAGGGATTAAGCTCAAGACCTATCCTTTCAGCCAGGTTGATCGCCGATGGATGGGCGCATAAACCTACGGACAGGACCACCAGATCGAACTCTTCCATTTGTATCCGGTGCTCATCGTTGCTGTAAGTGACTTGCAGCCGGTCGGTTTCCGGTATCGGGACCACTCGTGAAACCATAGAACGCACATATCGCACGCCGGATTCCGATTCGGCGCGTTCATAGAAACGGTCGAAGCCTTTGCCCTGAGCCCGCAGGTCGATAAAAAAAATCGCGGTCTCGATTTGAGGATCATGTTCTTTGGTGATCATGGCCTGCTTGGTGGCCGACATGCAGCAGACCGAGGAACAATAATTTCGATCGATGCCAACATCCCGCGATCCGACACATAGAATCCAGGCCATTCGGTGCACCTTTTTCCCATCCGAAAGGCGCTGGATGCGGCCGGAAAAAGGGCCGGCCGCCGAAAGCATCCGTTCGTATTCCAGAGTGGTCATAACATTGGGCCACAAACCGTAACCGTATTCAGGCTTGAGCCGGGCGTCAAAAGGCTGAAAGCCGGCGCTTACAATAACCGCCCCGGTTTGTAATTCTTCATAACATCGCTCCATATCGTGGTCCACCGCCTGAGCCGTACAGACCTCCAGACAGCGATAGCATTCGCTGCATAAACCGCACTGCAGGCATCGCTTGGCTTCTTCCCGGGCCTGAGCTTCGTTAAACCCTGTTTGCACTTCCTCAAAAGAACGTTTGCGCACATCAGGAGCCAGTTGCGGCATCTTGGTCCTTTGAAGCGACGCCTGAGGCCCGGCGGGAATTTCGGCTGGCCGGCAATCTCTTCCCCGGCCTGCCGCCAAATCCTCACCACATAAATACCGGCCTATAGAAATTGCGGCTTCATGGCCGGCCCGGACGGCTTCAACTACGGTGGCAGGACCAGTAACCGCATCCCCTCCGGCAAAGATTCCAGGAATAGATGTAGCCATAGTAACCGGATCTGCGACCAATGTTCCTCGGCGGGTAACGGCCGGCTTGTTGTTTTCATGGTCCTGATCAAGGCAACTGAGATCGGTAGTAAAATCGATGGCGCTGATCACACAGTCAATGGGCATCTCATATTCGGAATCGGGAATCGGCACCGGCCTCGGCCGGCCGCTGGAATCAGGTTCTCCCAGCTTCATTCGCTGGCAGCGAATTTGTCCCACCCGCCCAACATCGTTCGGCAATAATTCAACCGGAGCCGTTAAAAAATGGAACTGAATCCCTTCCTCCTGCGCCTCCGCAATTTCTTCCTCGTTGGCCGGCATCTCTTTGCGGCTGCGCCGATAGAGCACATGGACTTCTTGGGCTCCAAGGCGCAGGGCAGTGCGGGCCGCATCCATGGCCACATTACCACCGCCGATCACCGCCACCCTGGTCCCAAGAGTCAGGCCCTGCCCGCTGTTGATCGCCTTGAGGAAATCACCGCCGGAGTAAACATTCTTTAAATTCTCCCCCGGAACATTCAACAGTCTGCCATTTTGAGTCCCAACGGCGAGGAAAACGGCTGCATAGCCATCCTGCCGCAGACTGCCGATGGAAAAGTCCTGGCCCAGAGATACTCCGGTACGTATTTGCACTCCCAATTTTCTGATGATCTCGATCTCGGCCTGTAAAATATTCCGGGGCAGACGATACTCGGGAATACCGTAACGCATCCAGCCGCCGGGTTCCGCCATAGCTTCAAAGACACAGACCTCATACCCTTCAACAGCCAGATAATAAGCGGCGCTAAGACCGCCGGGACCGGCACCGACCACCGCCACCTTCTTGTTCTTGGATTCTTTTTTGGCCGGAAGGCAGGGTGATTCGGCCTTCAGATCAAGATCGGCCACAAAGCGATGCAAATATTCGGTGGCTACCGGCTCGTCTAACTGCCTTCGGTTACAAGCCTCTTCACAGGGGTGCGTGCAGACACGACCGCATATGGCTGGGAAAGGGTTATTTTGTTTGATCAGTTGCAGGGCCTCTTGATAACGCCCCTGGGCGATTAGAGAGATATAGCCCTGTACGCTTATTCCTGCCGGGCAAGCCTGCTTACAGGGCGATACGCCGGTCTTGTCAATGGCAAAGGCCGCTGGAACGGCCTGGGGGAAATGCTGATAGACGGCTTTGCGGGAATTCAAACCCAAGTTGAAGTCGGCCGGCAATTCCACCGGGCAAACCCGGGCGCATTCACCGCAGGCGGTACAGCGGTCTTCCCTGATAAATCTCGGTTCACGCTTGATCTTAATAGTGAAATTTCCGGGCCTGCCATCGATACCCTCGAGCGAAGTGCGGGTGAGGATTTCAATGTTGGGATGATTGGCGAGTTCTACCATTTTGGGCCCCATCATGCAGGAAGAACAGTCGTTGGTGGGAAAGGTCTTATCCAGTTGGGCCATGGCGCCGCCAACGGTGGAATTTTCTTCCAACAGATAAACCTTAAATCCCGAATTGGCTGCGTCCAAAGCCGCCTGGATCCCGGCGATGCCGCCGCCGATGACGGTAATGGATCCGATTTTTTGGATTTGGTTATTCAATTGGGTCCCTTGTCAATTACTGGATATCCGCCCCGAATGAGTTCATTAGTTTTATTAAATCCGAAATCCTAATATCGAAATACGAAACAAATCTAAATAATAAATATCAAATGGACAGAAACATCCACTCCTTTGACAATATTCGTCTCAGAGGGAAAGAGGTTGTTAATTTTGGTCATTTGAATTTGTTTCGAATTTCGGACTTCGAATTTCGTGCTTATTATTAATAGTCCCTGAAAGTTCTTTTTAAAAAAATGAAATTACAACTACACTCAAAAAAGTCCCAGACCTTTTAGAAGGGGTATGGGATCAACGATATGACGCGACAACGATTTCTGAACTCCCTTCACTCCCAAGGCCAGTCCAATCAACTCGGTAAAATAATACACCGGCAAAGACGATGAATTTTTCGACCCACCTCCGGCCCTTTTATCATGCATATCCAGATTGGCCTGACACATCTGGCAGGAAACCACGATGCCCTGTGCTCCGACACGCCGGGCCATATCTAAAAGTTTTTTCACCAGTTTGTTTTCAATATCCTCCAACGAAAAGGCCTGCGAGGCACCGCAACAATCTGTTTTATAAGGCCAGGGGATTACCGTGCCACCCAAATTGGCCACGATACGATCCAGAGCTTGAGGATTTTCAAAATCTTTAGCTTCCGTGATCTTCGGCGGCCGGTTGGCCATGCATCCGTAATAGCAGACCACTTTTAACCCCCTAAGGGGCTTTTGAATTTTTTGGGCCGTGATTTCCAACATCGTTTCGGTAGCAAAAAAATTTGCCAGATCCAAAATTTTTGGAACCGAATCCGGTAATTTTATTTTATAGCGATTATTTTGATCCTGCTGTAAGGCATAAGAGGCCGTTTTCAATCGGTTGAAACACAAAGGGCAAGGGACCAGCATTTGGGAATGGGGCATTTTAGCCGCCAGACTCAAGGTCCTGGCAGCCAGAGCAATACCCGCCTGATGATCAATACTGTGGGCCGCGGTTGCCCCGCAACAGTTCCAATCCGGAATTTCTTCCAGTTCGATCTGAAGCGACTGGCAGATGCCCAGGATCGACTCGGCATAATCTTTGGCCGTCCCTTTAAGCGAACACCCTGGATAATAAGAAAATTTCATATTTCTTTTCGTATACAATTATTTTATGAATTTCTAAATTTCGCCAAAACCAAATTAACGTCATTCCGGCGAACGCCGGAATCCAGGTGACTGAGTACGGTTCCTGCCGTTAATTTTATTCAAAGTTCTCCCGTTTGATTTCTGGACCCCGGCGCCTGCCCCGGACTTGATCCGGGGTCCGCCGGGGTGACAATCTTGGAAACTATTTGTCAACATGGACTTAGATGACTGCTTTTTCATTTACCCCTGAATAAAATCTTGCTGATTTCCTTTTTCCCTTTATTTTTATGCGGCCACAGGGGCATTCTCCCTTTGGAAAACAACTTCCATCCTAATCCGAGTTCTGCCAGCCAAGTGCCGTCTTTCCATCTTTTAAGGAGCTGACCGCTTCGAAGCAGATAGGCCGGCAGAAGCGTTGATTCAAATATCCGTCCCCGCTTTTCTATATTTTTTAAAAAAATTTTATGAAAACTTAAAACCTGCGGCTTTGGACAGGGAACGTTCTCCCTTATAGCCATTTCTTTGAGATGATCCATGAGTTCGGCGATTTTTACCTCGTTGGGACAACGGGTAGTACAGGTTTCACAGGCTGAGCATATCCAGATCGTTTGGCAACTCAGCACCTTTTCCCGTTGACCTAAAATCACCATTCGGATGACTTCGTCGGGAAACAGATCCATGGCAAAGGCCACCGGACAGCCGGTGGTGCATTTCCGGCATTGGAAGCAGACCTCAACCTTAAAGGATCCGCCTTTTTCGACTTCTTCGGTAAATTCATATCCCGGTGTTATGGAATCCGTCATCTTTAAATACCATTCATCCATTACGAGTGATATTGATAAAAGCCTTTACTGCCCCGAAGGCCGTGGCCACGGCCAGGCCGGAACCGCATTTCGTCCGTTTCCAATCCTGATGGGCAAGAATCGAACCCGCTGCAAACAGGGTATTGAAAGCTGATTGGCCATGATGATTCAGCGGACGGAAATAATCATCAATCTCCACCCCGGCCAGATTGATCGAATGGCCTCGCAAGTCAAGAAAGTCTTCCCTGTGCCATTTATTTCTGCTCTCGGGCTGGGAAACAGGTAAATCAAAAATCGTCTCCCGGACATGCTTTCGATCGGCCCTCAATCCCCCGCCGATAAATCGCCCTGAGGCCAGAATGATCCCCTGGGATAAAATCACCTGCTTTCCGGTTGGACTTTCAATACCGATTTTAAATTCCCCGCCCGGCTCCAGTCGTGTTTCAACCACTCTCTTTTGAGAAAAATAATAGGGCCTTCTTTCTCGCAGTCCCCGTTCAAAGGCTTCTTTTAGGCGCAGCCCTGGAATAGAAGGCGGCATGGTAGGATATTTCAAAGACCGGAACGCCGATCAATTCCGATAGATCAGAAGCCGTTTTGGGGGATTGATACAATCCCAAAACGGCCGGCAGACCTATGCTCTGTGCATCTTTGATTTCCGGTCGTATCCGCTGGGCAAGCTTTTTCCGATTGCCTGCCAGGATCAGGGCATTGGCCATAGTGTTCCGGTAATACTTCCTCTCTGCGTTCCGTTCCAGGGAAAGTAATCCTGACGGCGCGTAAACCCGGCCACCGGGAGCGTAGGTTATGTACAATCAATTCGGCACTGAACCCTTTAAGCCCTTTGAAATCCACGATCAGACAGGGGCGTTTCTGCTCCAGGGCCTGCACCCCTGCCCACATGGTCCTGGGTGTACCATAGGTCGTTTTGATCGTCCCGAGGGAAGAAAAGATCCTGACATTACGATCGGGATTTCTGGAATAGGGAAGACCTGCCCCTTCTAAAAAATCTAGCAGTTCGCTAAGGGCGGACCGGATTTCTTCTTTACTCAATCGGGCATAAGGATGTTCAGGGATATCCTTTACCAGGGCCTCGATACCTGCCCAGGGATCATCCCACTGATTCCCTTCGCTCATGGGATGTACACCGAGCAGATCGAATAAACCACTGGCAAATCCGATCTCACTGGTACGACCCACCTGGGCCACGGATAGACCACGGTTGACTGCAAACAGCGTGGCCGCCATACCGGCCATTCCGGCCCCGATGACAGTCAAATCGACTTTGATAGGTTCCAGATCATGCATCTTAATTTGAGTTTTAAACTTCTAAAGGCATTTTCCTTGTGGTGTATTTCGAGATAGTCATTCCGGCGAAAGCCGTAAGCCAGAAAAAAACTGGATGCCGGATCAAGTCCGGCATGACGATAATACACCTGCGTTTATGGCAGGCTAGTTTACCCATCAATTTTGATATACAATCTTTCCTAAAGTAATTACTCAAATTGGAGTCCAGTATCCCGTTTAGGTGAATCCTTTTTCACTCCTCCAATTCCAAACCCAGTATTCCGCAATGCATCGCCTCCAATAATTCAGACTGTTGAAGCTGCTCTCCCCAGAGGATAGGATAGAGGCCTTTCCAACGGCTGCGGACGAAATCCCGAAGACCGTCTAAGCATTGACCGGGATCAAGCTCTCCTTTTTCAAAGAGATAAGCACTAAGTCGCGGTCCGCAAAAAGCGCCCTGACAGGGACCTTTGCCAATCCGGCTGCGCAAGCCGATGCCCTGAAGATCAACCCTCCCTCCCTGCTGATGAAGGGATGCAATGATGGCATCGACCGTACTTTTGGGAACCATCTCACATTCACAATGGAGAAGATCCTCCGGACTATGACCTTTCAGCCAGGTCTTAGGAGCCAAAGCAGGTTCGGTCCATTGAGCGAGCTGTGACGCTGGCAACGGTTCGGTTCCGGTTAGACATGATCTTGAAATCCCCAGACGATGACAAACCAAATCGGCCGCTTTTTCGGCCATCAGGCGATAGGTGGTCAGCTTTCCGCCAGTTATGGTGATAAAATTATCTATACCCTGAGCCCCGTGATCCATGAGGGCAAAGCCGCGACTCACACTGCGGTCATCTCCGCTGGTTAGCGATCCGATAAGCGGCCGTACGCCGCTGTAGGCACGGATGTATCTTGTCGTCTCCAAAGCCGGGATCATGGCCTTGGCATCTTCAATCATCAAATCGATCTCTTCAACTGTTGGATAGACTTCGTCCGGATTTTCTATTCTGATTGAAGTGGTTCCCAAAATTGAAACCGTGCCTCCCGGCACCAAGATATCGGCATTGGAGGCAGCACGCAAACGGTTGATCACCCTCCGGGCAATCCGATTGTGGGTAATGACCAGGCTTCCTTTGGAATAGAGGACTGGGATGGAAATTCCAGCCAAACCGGCCACCAGCCCTGCCCAGGCACCGGCGGCATTGACCACCATATCGGCTTCAACCACCATCTCCTCTCCAGTCTGGATCTGTTGTAAATGGACCGATTTGATTTTTGATTCCCGAATGTCGAAGGCTGACACCATGGTATGACGTAAAAGGATGGATCCCAGTTCTTGGGCTTGGGAAAGATTATCCAGGGAAAGCTTGAAAGGATCAATGGCCCCATCTCTTACCTTGTAGGCGGCGATGATCTTTTCCGAAAGGGCCGGTTCCAGAATACGGGCTTCCTTTAGATCAACCGCTTCCGCGAGGATTCCGGACCGTTCGCACATGCGGGGAAAATCGGCGATAAATTTCTCATCGTCGCCTTCCACAGCCACGAAAAGACCGCCCGTATCTTCAATACATTGAGGAGCGACACGTCTGATTATGTCAGCTTCATTTCGGCATTCTTGGGCGGCGGTGGGATCGGAGGCGACGTATCGGCCCCCGCTGTGCAAAAGACCGTGATTCGCTCCCGAAGCCCCGGCATTGATGTCCTTTTTTTCAACCAGAAGGCATTGAACACCGCGAAGAGCCAGGTCCCGCACCAGTCCGGTGCCGGTAGCCCCTCCCCCGATAATGAGTACCTGGGTCTTCAAAAGGCACCCCCTTGGACAAGGCCATTATCCTCTCCCGCTTCCGATAATAAAAAAATCGTTTTCAAATACTTCCCTTTCAAGCAGTCCTGAAAAATCTTGGAACAAAAAAGCCCTGACGGACAATGAACACTTTTCCTAAATGTTCATCATCTATCAGGGCTTACTCTTTATTCTCGTGCCCCAATCATTGATGGATAAAATTTCCTTTTGTTAAAATTAATTTAAGGAAAACAGGCTTTCATGTCAAGAATAATTTTTACAATTTGATTCGTCAACGATTTTTATGCACCTTTACTGGAGAACTCTCTGATCAGAGAGTTCTGGGCAAACGTCCTGTCCGCCAATTTTGAAAAATCTTTATACCTCAAAGTCCTGAAGTCGAGTCTTTAATCCACCATTTTTTATGCCTCTGGGATAACCCACAAAAAAAGGGTTAGAGGAAACCTCCAACCCTTACGTCTTCTTTTTGGTAGCGGGGGCAGGATTTGAACCTGCGACCTTCGGGTTATGAGCCCGACGAGCTACCGGACTGCTCCACCCCGCGATAATTATTTAAATATTTTACTCAAAAAATAATAAGTGTCAATCCTTTTCCGAAGCCTTGTTTTTTTACTCGTCCGTTTCTTCCTTCTTCCCCTGGCCAGGCATCATGCCTTTCACCTTATCCACAGCTTCCTGGGTCTTACTCTTTTTCTTTTTGATTTTTTTCGCTTCAGGGCGCCCGAGCAATTCGATTACCGAAACTGGAGCTCCGTCTCCTTGGCGATAGCGCAATTTAGTGATTTTGGTATAACCGCCATTTCGTTCCAAAAATCGGTCTTTGATTTCGGCGAATAATTTATGGACCATCTGCTTGTTCTGAATATAGGCTAAGGCCTGTCGGCGGGCATGAAGATCTCCCTGCTTGGCTAGAGTAATCATATGATCAGCTTCGATCCGCAGTTCTTTGGCCTTTGCCAGAGTAGTTTCGATACGTTCATGCTCCAGAAGGGAAGTAACCATATTACGCATCAAGGCCTTCCGGTGGCTGGCATCACGACTCAATTGCCTTCCGGCACAATTATGTCTCATTATCCTTTCCCTTCTTTTCTTCCGGCAAGGGGGGTACAAACCCATCCAGCTTCATCCCTAAATGCAAACCCATTTCATCCAATATGGCTTTGATCTCATTCAACGATTTCCGACCGAAATTCTTGGTCTTTAACATTTCCGGTTCCGTCCTTTGGACCAGTTCCCAAATATGGCGGATATCGGCATTTTTAAGACAGTTGGCCGATCGAACGGAAAGTTCCAGCTCTTCGACGCTCTTATATAAATTCTGATTGACTTGTTCCTCCGGACGAATGACTTCCTTCCGTTCCGGCTCTTCGATTTCTTCTTCAAAATTGATGAAAGGGGTCAACTGCTCTTTTAAAATCTTGGCCGCTATGGCCACTGAATCTTCCGGAGTGAGACTGCCATCCGTCCAGATCTCCAGGGTCAGCTTGTCGTAATCCGTGATTTGACCGACTCGGGCATTACCCACGACGTAGGTCACCTTTTTGATCGGAGAAAAAGCACTGTCCAAAAAGATTGTCCCAATGGGGGCGTTTTCCACCTTATTTCTCTCCGAAGGGACATACCCCTTACCCATTTTAGCCGTCATTTCGGCCTTCAATCGGCCGTCGGCTGAAAGCGTGGCAATGGGAAGCTCGGGATTCAAGACCTCCACCTGATGATCACAAATCAGATCACCGGCCCGAACCACCCCTTCCTTATTGGCATTGAGCTTGATCGTCCGCGGTTCTTCCCCGTGCATCTTCAAACGAACCGCCTTAAGATTCAAGATGATATCGGTGACATCTTCCACCACCCCGGGTAGAATGGAAAATTCATGGAGAGCCCCATCAATCTTCACGGAGACAATAGCCGCCCCTTGAAGTGAAGAAATAAGGACCCTTCGCAAAGCATTTCCCAGGGTAATCGCAAAACCTCGTTCCAAAGGTTCACAGATGAATTTCCCATAAAATCGACTGTGACCATCCGGATCCACTTCCAGCCTTTTGGGCTTTATCAGTTCTCGCCAGTTCCGATACATATGCTCTCCTTAAACTTTTCCCAAAAGAGGTGAAAATTACTTGGAATAGAGTTCGACAATCAGCTGTTCCTGAATAGGCATGGTTAAATCCTCCCGAACCGGTAAAGATTTAACGACTCCGGAATACTGTGTTTTCTCGAGTTCCAACCATTGTGGAATCCCTCTGCGAGCAACCGCCTCCATGGATTCAATAATGGACGCCATCTTCCGGCTCTTCTCTTTGACTGACACCGTATCCCCTTTTTTCAAGAGGAAAGAAGGAATATTGACCCCTCGGCCGTTCACCAGAAAATGATTATGTCGAACCAATTGTCGAGCCTGACTTCGAGAATTTGAAAAACCTAATCGAAAAACCACATTGTCCAACCGCCTCTCCAGGAGAACCAAAAGGTTGGTTCCGGTAATCCCTTTCAATCGCTCGGCCCGGGCGAAAGTTCCCCTGAATTGAGATTCCTGCAACCCGTACATCCATTTGACTTTTTGTTTCTCTCGAAGCTGAATCCCGTATTCTGAATGCTTGCCGCGCCCCTGGCCATGTTGCCCCGGGGGATAACTGCGTCGTTCAAATCCGCATTTGTCCGAATAACACCGATCCCCTTTAAGAAACATTTTTAAGTTTTCCCGCCGGCACAATCGGCAGACCGAATCTCTATATCTAGCCAACCTGTTCCTCCTATGAATGGATGATTTAGGGATTAAACCCTTCGTTTTTTGGGAGGACGACACCCATTGTGAGGGATGGGAGTCACATCCCGGATCAATTTGACCTGAAAACCCGTCGCCTGCAAGGCCCTCAAGGCCGCTTCCCGCCCTGCTCCCGGGCCTTTAATGAAAACGTCCACGGAACGCATCCCGTTATCCATCGCTTTTTTGGCAGCCTCCTCGGCCGCCAATTGGGCGGCAAAAGGGGTGCTTTTCCGAGAACCTTTAAACCCTTGAGTGCCCGCGCTGGCCCAGGAGACCACGTTCCCGTTGGGGTCCGTAATCGTGATGATCGTATTATTGAAGGTGGACTGAATATGGACAATCCCGATAGGGATATTTTTCTTTTCTTTTCTTTTCTTAACGGTCTTTTTTACCTCTTTGGCCATGATTCCCCCAGAAAGTTATTTTTTCTTTTTGCCAGCCAGCGTTCGACGCGGCCCTTTGCGGGTTCGGGCATTGGTATGGGTTCGTTGTCCGCGGGCCGGAAGAGATTTTCGATGTCTCAAGCCCCGATAGGTCCCCGTATCCATCAACCGTTTAATACTCGTGGAGATTTCTCTTCTCAGATCCCCTTCCACCCGGCAGGTACTGTCAACCGCCTTTCGGATTTGGGCGATCTGGGTTTCTGTCAACTGATCGGTTTTGGTATCCAAAGCGATTTGGGCCTCCTCCAAAATCTTCTTGGAGGTAGCCCGCCCAATCCCATAGATATAGGTCAAGGCCACTTCTATCCTTTTATTTTTCGGTAAATCAATTCCCGCTATTCTGGCCAAACCAGTCCTCCCCTTCTTATCCCTGGCGTTGTTTGTGTTTAGGATTGTCGCATAACACCCGCACAACCCCTCTGCGCCGAATTATTTTGCATTTACTGCAGATCTTTTTTACGGATGCCTTTACTTTCATGATAAACCTCAAAGGGATCGAGGAGTTAAGGATCCGAGAATTCAAGTGAATTACTTCTTAATCTAATCCTTTTACTTGAATCCTTAACTCCTTGACTCCTATTTTTTATTTTGCTCTGTACGTTATTCGACCCCGGTTAAAATCATAAGGCGACAGTTCCAACGTCACCCGATCTCCCGGTAAAATTTTTATAAAATGCATACGCATTTTCCCTGATATATGGGCCAGGACCCGATGCCCATTATCCAGTGTTACTCTGAACATAGCATTCGGCAGAGTTTCAACTACCGTGCCTTCCACTTCAATAGCGTCTTCTTTGGGCATAATTTCTAAAAAAGAGGTGCCCCGTTACCGGCCTGAGTTAAAATCCGAGAGCCATTCTCCGTTATGGCTATCGTATGCTCAAAGTGGGCTGATAGACTTCTGTCTTTGGTGACCGCCGTCCAGCCGTCGGCTTTGATTTCCACTTCACTGCTCCCGGCATTGACCATAGGTTCTATGGCCAAAACCATTCCCGGTTTTAAGAGAATCCCCCGGCCTTCTTCTCCAAAATTGGGGACCTGAGGGTCTTCGTGAAGGGACTTGCCTATGCCGTGTCCGACGAACTGACGAACCACTGAAAATTTGTGACTCTCGACATATTGTTGAACGGCAAAAGAGATATCTCCCACCCGCCTTCCGGCTCGTACCTGGTCCAGGCCCTTAAACAGCGCTTCTCTGGTGACTCTAATCAATTTTTCAGCCTGAGGCGTTGTCTGTCCTACAGCCTGGGTCAAGGCTGCGTCTCCGTAATAACCATCCAGGTAAACACCGAAATCCAAACTGACAATGTCTCCGTCCACCAGTCTCCGCCCGGACGGAAAGCCATGAACAACTTCTTCGTTGACCGAAACACACAAACTGAAAGGAAATCCGTGATATCCTTTAAATGCCGGGCGGGCCTTTTTTTTTAGAGAAAGTCGGGTGGCCAACTGGTCCAATTCCTGAGAAGTCACCCCTGGTTTGATCCGATTTCGGATCTCCAGAAGAATTTCAGCCACCAATTTCCCCGAGGCACTCATTTTTTCGATCTCCTCCGGGGATTTCAGGAAGATCATCTTCAAACCTTACGAAAGAGCTTTAACAATCCTGTCGAAAATCTGTTGAATTCCGCCCTGCCCATCAATCGATCGGACCAGACCTTTCTCTTTATAAAATTGGATGAGAGGGAAGGTCTGCGAATCATAAACCTCCAAACGATTCCGGACCGTATCTTCGTTATCATCATCCCGTTGATAGAGTTCACCCTGGCATTTGTCGCAGAGATCCTTGTTCAGCGGGGGATCAAAAATGACGTGATATCCCCGACCGCATTGACGACAAGTCCGCCGTCCGGTCAGACGTTTGATCAATTCCCCTTTTTCCACTTCAATGGAAATAACATGATCAATTCCCGAATTCATAGCCGCCAGCACCCTGTCCAAGGCCTGGGCCTGGGCAACGGTGCGGGGAAATCCGTCCAGTATGTATCCATTCTGGCAATCGTCTTCTTTTAGCCGATCCTTGATGATATCAATAACCACTTCATCAGGAACCAAAAGCCCTTTATCCATATATTCTTTGGCCTTTAATCCCAAAGAAGTTCTCTCTTTCAAGGCCGCTCTTAATATATCACCGGTTGAAATTTGAGGGATCCCATAATGATCGATCATCATCTTGGCCTGGGTCCCTTTGCCGGCCCCCGGTGGTCCCAATAAAACTAAATTCATTTATCTCCTCCTTGGCAGCTTCGTAAAAAGTCCATCTGTCCCGCTTTTGGCGGGATAGCTTTTTACTGTGCCGTATACTATTTGATGACTTTTTACGAGTCCATCATCTTTGGTTGTTTAAGACTACCTCCTAATTCTACCTATCCCTTTTTTCATAAACCCTTCGTAATGACGAGTCAGCATATGCGATTCGATCTGAGCCATGGTATCAATGGCCACCCCGACCACAATCAGCAGGGCTGTTCCTCCAAAATAAAAAGGTAACTTGAAACGATAAATCAATATTTGAGGTAAAATGCAAACCGCTGATACATAAATGGCCCCGCCGAAAGTGATGCGGGTCAATATCCTGTCAATATAATCCGCGGTTCGCTTGCCGGGCCGGATTCCCGGAATATACCCGCCGTATTTTTTCATATTATCGGCCACGTCGACCGGGTTGAAGGTCACCGCGGTGTAAAAATAACAAAAGAAAAAAATAAATCCGACATAAATCAGAGCATAGAGCAAACTCCCCCCATGCATATATTTACTGAAGAACTGGCTCAGCCACTGGATCTGGACGAACTGGGTTATCGTGGCCGGAAACATAAGAATCGAAGAGGCAAAGATGGGCGGTATGACCCCCGAAGTATTGATCTTCAGAGGAAGATGCGTGCTTTGCCCCCCATAAATCTTTCGGCCCACTACCCGCTTGGCATATTGAACCGGGATCCTGCGCTGCCCCCGTTCGACAAAAACAATAAACCCGATCACGGCGACAGCCAACACCCCTATTAATAAAATAAAGACAAAATTTATCTCGCCGGTCCGCACTAATTGCCAGGTAGCGGATAGGGCGCTTGGCAGGCGGGCCACAATACCGGCAAAGATAATCAAAGAAATCCCGTTGCCTATTCCCCGTTCGGTGATCTGTTCCCCCAGCCACATGATAAAGGCCGTACCGGAAGTGAGGGTGATCATAGTCATTAAACGGAAAGCCCAACCGGCTTGAACAACCACCGGAGCCCCGCCAGGCCCGGACATATTCTCCATCCCGACGGCAATCCCAAAACCCTGAAAAAGGGAAAGGACAACGGTCCCATAGCGGGCATATTGGGTAATCTTTTTTCGGCCGGCTTCCCCTTCCTTTTTTAATTTATCCAAGTAAGGAATGACTACGGTTAAGAGGTCCAGGATAATTGAAGAACTGATATAAGGCATAATCCCCAGGGCAAAGACAGACATATGCTCAAGGGCACCACCGGAAAACATATCAAAAAGGCCGAACAGGGTTCCCTGGGCCCTTTTGAAGAAGGCCGCCAAAGCCACGGCATCGATACCCGGAGCAGGGATATGCACTCCCACCCGATAGATGGCCAACATGGCCAGGGAAAACCAGATCTTTTTCTTTAGTTCAGGAATCTTGGTAATATTTTGGAAGCCGCCGATCATTGTTTGTTTTCTCTTATCTTGGTCTTTAAGTCCGTATCGATTGATTTTTTGAGATTACATCTCACTTGTCCATTGTTACGAGTTGCGTGTTGGGGGTTCTCAAGAAAAGTCATTCGCTTCATGGATCCGTAACTCGTAACCAGGAACCTTATTATTTCAGTTATTTCATGTCACAATCGGTTTGTTAAAATTTCGTAATCTGAAGTTAAAATCTAAATTACCTCTACCGTTCCTCCGACAGCTTCAATCTTCTGTCTTGCCCCCTGACTGCATTTATTGACCTTAACAAACAGAGGGATTTGAACCTCTCCGTGTCCTAAAAGTTTTACCGAATCTTTTAGGTGCCGAATGACCCCCTTCTGGATCAGGGCCGGCACATCCACCGTAGATCCGCTGGCGAACGATTGGAGATCTCGGATATTTATCAGGGTAAAGGAAATTCTGCTTATAGGTTTAAAACCCCGCTTAGGGAGCCTTCTTTGGATAGGCATTTGCCCCCCTTCAAACCCCGGTCGAACCCCTCCTCCGGACCTCGACTTCTGGCCTTTGGTTCCCCGGGTGGCGGTTTTCCCATGCCCGGAGCCTATTCCCCGGCCAATCCGTTTAGGTTTTGTTCTGGAACCGGGGGCCGGCGATAAATTTCCCAAATGATATGTCGTGCCTTTTGGCTTTGGATCCATCCCTGCAACTCCATTCTCACTCTTTGATGACTTTTAACAAATTCATCATTCTTTAACTTCCACCAGATGGGAGATTTGGCGAATCATCCCTCGCAATTCCGGTGTATCTTGACGGGTTATGGTCTTATTCATTTTAGTCAACCCTAAACTCCCGAGGGTTCGACGATGCTTAGGCGGCCGGCCGATTCCGCTTTTGCGTAACGTAATTTGTATCATCTTCTTTTTCATAGGGGTTACCTGATTTCCGCCACGGTTTTGCCTCTTTTTTGGGCGATCATTTCAGGGCTGTTCAGATTTTTCAAACCTTCAAGCGTAGCCCGGATCACATTGTGAGGATTATTAGATCCTAAGCATTTGGTTAAAATGTTCTGCACCCCTACGGCCTCCATAACCGCCCGAACGGCCCCGCCGGCAATAATTCCTGTTCCCTTCGAAGCCGGTTTAAGCAAAACACGTCCTGCCCCGAAGCAACCGACGACCTCATGAGGAATGGTTTGATCCATTAAGGCGAATTCTTTCATCTCTCTTTTGGCCTTTTCCATGGCCTTACGGATGGCTTCAGGGACTTCATTGGCCTTGCCTAAACCAGCCCCCACTTTTCCATTTCCATCTCCGACTACAGCCAGGGCGCTGAAGCTGAAACGCCGGCCCCCTTTAACCACTTTGGCTACCCGGCTGATATGAACCACCTTGTTGATTAATTGATTATCCTTTGAATTGTAGTCTGCCAATATCGTCCCCTCTTAGAACTCCAACCCGGCTTCCCGGGCGGCTATTGACACGGCCTTGATCCGGCCGTGATACAAAAAACCGTTTCGATCAAAAACCACTTTTTTAATCCCTTTCTCCATGGCCTTTTGGGCCAGAAGGGTCCCCACCTTTTGGGACACCGCCACCTTCCCGGGGACCTTGATTGCTCTGATTTCCGGGCTCAAACTAGAGACCTGGACCAGGGTTTGTCCGGTCGTATCGACAATAATCTGGGCATATATGTTACGCGCACTGCGGAAAACAGAAAGCCGGGGTCTTGTTTCACTGCTCCAGATTTTTTTCCTGACCCGTCTTTTTCTTTTCAGATGGGCCAATTTTTTTTTCTTTACGGATTCCATATTTTCCTCTTTTATTATTTTGCGCCGGTTTTCCCGACCTTCCTGCGGATCTTTTCTTCCTGATATCTTATTCCCTTACCCTTATAGGGTTCCGGTGGTCTGAATCTCCGAATTCGGGCAGCCGTCAATCCTAAAAGATCACGGTCGATGCCGCTGAGAATAACCCGGGTTTGTTTTTCCACCTGGGCGGAAATCCCTTTCGGCAATTGAAAGGGAACGGGATGAGAATATCCGAGATTCAATACCAGTTGGCTGCCTTGAATTTCCGCTCGATACCCTACACCCTGAATCTCTAAAACCCGTTCAAACCCTTCGGCCACTCCTTTGACCATATTGGCCACCAGGGTCCGAAATAATCCGAACAAGGCCCTGACTTTTTGGCTGTCATCCTGAGGGTGAATGAGGACCTGGTTCCCTTCCACTGTTATAGACAATTGGGGAGGCATACTACGGTTTAACTCCCCCTTAGGGCCTTTTACCGTTACCCCCTCACTGGTCAACACAACCTTTACTGCATTGGGTATCGGAATGGGTTTTTTTCCAACCCGTGACATATCTTCCTCCTAAATAACCTATTGGCAATCTACCAGACCGTACAGATAATTTCGCCGCCCACCCCGTGTTTTCGGGCTTCCCGCTCGGTCATTACCCCTTTGGACGTGGATAAAATGGATAAGCCCATCCCATTCAATACCTTGGGGATATTATCTTTTTTGGCATAATGACGCCGGCTGGGGCGGCTGATCCTTCGGATGTTGGAAAGGACTTGCTGGTTTTTTTCGTCATACTTCAGATAAAGGCGAAGCAACCCTTGGCGATTGTCCTTAATGACCTTAAAATTTTTGATATATCCCTCATCTTTCAATATCCGGGCGATATGTATTTTAATCTTGGAAGCAGGGATATCCACTTTGCTGAATTTGGCTGAACTGCCATTTCTCATTTGGGTCAGCATATCGGCAATGGGATCGGTCATGCCCATAAATTTCTACTCCTTTTTCGGTTCCTTTATAAATATATTGTTACTACCAACTAGATTTAACCACACCGGGGATATCCCCCTTGAGGGCCATCATCCGGAAGCAGATGCGGCATATCCCAAATTTTCGTATATAACCCCTGGGGCGTCCACATAGGGGACATCGATTATAGGACCGGACTTTGAATTTGGGGGTCCGGCCGGCCTTAATCATTAAAGACGTTTTTGCCAATGTGTCTTCTCCTTCTTTTTCCCGGTTTTATTCCTGGATCACTTTTCCTGAATACCCCTTGGGTCGGCCTCTATGGATTAATTACGAAAAGGCATCCCCAATAATTGCAGCAAGAGTCGGCCTTCTTCATCCGTCTTCGAGCTGGTTACAATAGTGATATTCAAGCCCTTGATCTTGTCTATTTTGTCGTAATTGATCTCCGGAAAAATAATATGTTCGCGTATTCCCAAAGTATAATTGCCGCGGCCGTCAAAGGATTTTGGTGAAACCCCCCGAAAATCCCGGACCCGGGGCAAGGCAACGTGGATCAATTTATCCAGGAAGTCATACATCCGGTCTCTTCTTAAGGTTACCATACATCCGATGGGCATTTTTTCCCGCAATTTGAATGAAGCAATGGATTTTTTGGCTCGGGTAATAACCGGTTTTTGTCCGGCAATAAGGGCCAATTCTTCTACGGCATTATCCATGATCTTGATATTTTGAATGGCCTCCCCAAGGCCCATATTGAGCACCACACTTTGCAACTTGGGGACCTCCATAATATTTTTATAATTAAACTCCTTGATCAACTGGGGTCTGACTTCTTTTTCATAAAACGTTTTTAATCTGGGCATGCCTGACTTTATCCTTTTCCGGCTATTTATTCTCCAGAATCTCCCCGCATTTTTTACAAATGCGGACTGTTGTCCCATCCGTCTGCTTCTGAAAACCCACCCGAACCGGGTCGGTGCATTTCCCACAGATGAGCATCACATTGGAGACATGAAGAGGGGCTTCTTTTTCAATGATGCCCCCTTTGCTGACCTTTCCTCCGGGACGCGTATGCCGCTTGATATAGTTTACTTTCTCGACGATCACCCGGTTTTTTTTCGAAAAGATTTTGAGTATTTTACCGACCTTACCCTTTTCTTTTCCCGAAATAACCATGACCTTGTCGTTTTTTTTCAATATCATTTTTTGCCCTATCATGGCCGATCCTTCTTTTTTATAGCACTTCAGGAGCGAGAGATATTATCTTCATAAAATTTTTGGCCCTGAGTTCCCTGGCCACCGGGCCGAAAATTCGGGTCCCGACAGGCTCCCGTTGCTGATTGATCAACACCGCCGAATTATCATCAAATTTAATATAAGAACCGTCAGGACGGGATATCTCCTTTTTAGTCCGAACCACCACGGCCTTCATCACATCCCCTTTTTTAACCTTGGCATTCGGAATAGCCTCCTTGACGGACACTACAATAATATCCCCGATCCGGGCATACCGGCGGCGAGTTCCCCCCAAGACCCGGATACAAAATATTTTTTTGGCTCCGGAGTTATCGGCCACATCCAATTTGGTTTGCGTTTGTATCATCAGGGATCACCTTGCCTTCTACTCCATTTTCTCTAAGATCTTGCTGATCTTAAATCGCTTCTGCTTGCTCAGAGGACGTGTTTCCGTCAGCAAAACCCGATCCCCGATTCGGCACTCGTTTTTTTCATCATGGGCCAAAAATTTGGCCTTCCTTCGAATATACTTCTGATATACGGGATGTTTCACCAATCGTTCAACCGAAACCACCACAGATTTTTCCATTTGATCACTGACTACAATCCCGGTTAACGTCTTTTGACTGCCCCTCTTTTCCATATCTTAAACCCCTTCGGTTTTTTCTACTCCGCTGTCATCTTGGTTCGAATAGCGGTCTTGATCCGAGCCAAATCTTTTTTAATCATCGGAATACGCATGGTATTTTCCAGCAAGCCCGTCGCATGTTGAAACCGCAGATTAAACAGGGTCTCCTGCATCTCTTTTTCTTTGGACTTTAACTCCTCGAAGGTCAAATCTTTTATTTCGCTGGCTTTCACAACAGGCTCCTAACCACAATTTTGGTCTTGATGGGAAGTTTATGAGCAGCCAACCGCAAGGCTTCGTCGGCCACTTCCTTGGATACGCCTTCCATTTCATAAATCATACGTCCCGGGCGAATAACCGCCACCCAGGCCTCAGGGGCACCTTTCCCCTTTCCCATTCGGGTTTCAGCCGGTTTCTTGGTAATCGGTTTATCGGGGAAAATGCATATCCAGATCTTACCGCCTCGCTTAATGGAGCGGGTCATGGCAATACGGGCCGCTTCGATCTGTTGGGCCGTCAATCGCCCACATTCCAAGGCCTGAAGCCCAAAGTCGCCATACCCCAGGTTCGAACCACGGTAGGCGGCCCCTCGCATCCGGCCTTTTTGCTGCTTACGATATTTAACTTTCTTTGGACTGAGCATAACTTAAATTCCTCTTTTTTTATCTGGCCGGTATTTCCTTTTCGACTAATCTTTCCCCTTTAAAAATAAGCACCTTGATCCCGATTAGTCCGTAGGTCGTGGCCGCTTCGGCAAATCCGTAATCGATATCAGCTCGCAGGGTATGGAGGGGGACCCGACCTTCCCGATACCATTCGGTTCGGGCCATTTCTGCCCCGCCCAAACGTCCGGCACAGGCGATCTTGATCCCTCCGGCCCCGAATTTTCTGGCCGAAGTGACCGCCTTTTTCATGGCCCTCCTGAAGGCCACCCGGCGCTCTAATTGCGAAGCCACATTTTCAGCCACCAACTGGGCCTCAACCTCCGGTTTTCGAACCTCCTGGATATCCAAAATCACTTCCCGTTTAATCTGTTTTTCCAGGTCTTTTTTAAGACCTTCAATCTGGGCACCTTTTTTGCCGATGACGATCCCAGGCCTGGCGGTATAAATGATGATCTTGGCCTTATTGGCCGCCCTTTCTATTTCAATCCGGGCCACACCGGCCTCAAACAACCTTTTTTTCAGAAAATCGCGAATCTCTTTATCTTCCCGAATGAACTGCGCGAATTCCTTGTCCTTGTCAGCAAACCATCGCGAATTCCAGTCCTTGTTGACTACCAGTCGGAATCCTTTTGGATGTGTCTTCTGTCCCAAACCGACCTCCTTCTTTTTAAGCTTCTTCTAAAAAAACCGTGATATGACTGGTCCTTTTTAATATGGGATAGGCCCGGCCCATGGCTCTGGGCATAAAACGCTTCAAAGTAGGACCGCCATCGACCAGAACCGTCTTGACCACCAGGGTGTCGATATCCACTTTATTCTGTTCGGCATTGGCTACCGCCGAATGCAAAACTTTTTGAAGGATTCGCGCCCCTTTCCTGGGCATAAACTGCAAAATGGAAATGGCCTCTTCCACTTTTCTCCCCTTGATGGCCGGAATGATCACCTGGACCTTGCGGGGCGCTATCCGGATATATTTGGCCTGGGCCTTTGTTTCCATGGGTTTACCCTTTCCTACTTGGCCTTTCCTTTTACCGCGGTCTTTCTATTCCCGGAATGGGCATAAAAAGTTCGGGTGGGAGAAAATTCCCCCAATTTGTGGCCGACCATATTTTCAGTAACATAGACCGGAATGAACTTTTTACCGTTATGGACCGCAAAGGTCATACCCACAAATTCAGGCATGACGGTTGAGCGACGCGACCAGGTTTTAATGACTTTCCGGCTTTTGGTCTCCTGGGATTCTTGTACTTTTTTCAACAAAGGTTCATCAACAAAAGGACCTTTTTTTATTGAACGTGCCACACCTACCCCCATTTCAATTTCGGATTGCCGATTTTAGATTGCGGAATAATAAGGTACTTTTTCATTCCTCAATCCGTAATTCTTTTTTCAGATTGATTTAAACCTTTTTATTCCGAAATCCGCAATCTGAAATCCGAAATTGTTACTGTGCTTTTCTCTTTTTAACGATCAACCGATCACTACTTTTTTTCTTGCGGGTTTTAAAACCCTTCGTTGGAACCCCCCAGGGGGTTACCGGATGCCGACCACCGGAGGATTTCCCCTCCCCTCCGCCATGGGGATGATCCACCGGGTTCATGGCCACACCGCGCACCTTGGGTCTTTGACCCAGCCAACGGCTTCGGCCGGCCTTGCCCAAGGAAATCCGCTCATGCAATAGATGGCCGCACTGCCCGATCGTGGCCCGGCAGGTCAATAATACCTTGCGAACTTCTCCTGAAGGCAATTTAACTTGCCCATATTTGTCTTCCTTGGCCATGAGTTGGGCATAAGTCCCGGCGCTGCGGGCCAATTGCCCGCCGCACCCCGGTTTTAATTCAATGTTATGAATAGTGGTTCCCAAAGGAATGTTGGCGATGGGTAGGCTGTTTCCCGGTTTGATGTCGGCCTGCATACTGCTGATCACCACATCTCCCACCTTGAGCTGAAGAGGGGCCAGAATGTAACGTTTTTCCCCGTCAGCATAATGAAGTAGGGCGATCCTGGTGGAACGATTGGGATCGTATTCGATTCCGGCCACCTTGGCCGGGATGTCGATTTTCTCCCGCTTAAAATCGATACGGCGAAACTGGCGCTTATGCCCGCCCCCCATATACCGGCTGGTGATACGGCCGTAATTGTTACGACCGCCGGTCCGAGGTAAAGGTTCGACCAGACCCCGCAAGGGTTTCCCCTCCGTGATTTCATCGAAGGTATCAAAGGTTTGAAACCGCCTTCCGGCTGAGGTCGGTGTACATGTTTTAATGGCCATATTGCTTCTCCCTTACCAAGGTCCCTTCCTTATAGATTTTCAATCGCTTCACCCGGGGCCAGCCTGACCAGGGCCTTCTTCCAATCTGCAGTTCGTCCAAGGTTTTTCCCCACGCGCTTTTTCTTTCCACCTTGCTGCAGGAGATTAACCCGTTGCACCTTGACCTTAAACAGGGTCTGGACAGCCATTTTGACCTCTGAACGATTGGCTCGACGGTCCACCTCGAAAGTCACTTCATTGAACTCTTCTTTCTTTCGAGTTGATTTTTCCGTTAACAAGGGTCTCTTGATGATTTGGAACATATCTTTCATTGGCCTAAGGCCTCCTCAATAATCGGAATGCTGGGTTTAAGCAGGATCAGACGATCGTATTTTAATATATCATAAACATTCAATCCATCAGCCCGGAGGACTTTTACGCCCTTCACGTTACGAGCTGATTTTTCCAGATTCAGGTTTTCCTGATCGGTGACGATCAGGGTTTTTTTCAATTGAAGTTGATCCATGACCTGGTGAAATTTTTTCGTCTTGATCTCATCCAGATGGAAATGATCCAAGACCATTAGTTGATCCCCCTGCCATCTGGAGGACAAGGCCATTTTCATGGCCAACTTCCTGACCTTTTTATTGACTTTCGGTTCATAGGTCCTTGGTCCTGGTCCGAATACTACCCCCCCTTTTCGCATCAAAGGAGAGGTCCTGGTCCCCTGCCTGGCTCGGCCGGTCCCCTTTTGACGGAAAGGCTTTTTACCGCCGCCTCGGACTTCGGATCGATCTTTGGTCGAGGAGGTTCCAGCCCTCTGCCTGGCTTGAAGGCTCAAGACCATTTGATGAAGTATGTGTGGATTAACCTCTCGGTTAAAGATCTCATCCTTCAGGAAAAGTTCTTCCATCTTTTCACCGGAGAGGTTATAGACAGTTACCGTTGGCATGCTTTCTTCCTTGACTTTGAAATTCGTTTTCCAAATCCGGATATTGGATGCTGGATGCTGGATTGAAAAGGTTTTTATCGAGTATCCAGCATCATTATTTATAAATGGCCAGGAGATTATTGCGACTCCCAGGCACTGCCCCTTTAACCAGCAGTAAATTTTGTTCCGGCCTGATATCCACAACCGAAAGATGAAGGATGCTCACCCGGCGGTTTCCCATGTGCCCGGGAAGTTTTTTGCCTTTGATGACCCGGGAAGGGTAGGCACTGGCGCCGATGGACCCGGGAACCCGGTGAGAAGTGCACCCGTGGGTGTCCTTTCCTCCTGAAAAATTCCATCGCTTGACGACGCCGGCGAAGCCTTTCCCCTTGCTGGTCCCCTGGACTTTTACTTTATCCCCTACCTGGAATATATCGACCCGGACCTCATCGCCCACCTTATAGGGTTTGTCACCCGAAGCTGTAAATTCTTTCAGATGGCTGAGGGTGTTCATCCCCTTTTTGTTAAAATGTCCCTGCATGGGTTTATTAAGTGCCTTGGGTTTGGCCGGGATAAATCCAAGTTGATAGACCGTCTTGTGATTTTGTTCCCCTTTTTTCTGAACCACCACACAGGGTCCGGCCTCAATGACCGTTACGGCTACGGCCTTCCCCTCTTCTAAAAATATTCTGGTCATTCCCAGTTTTTTCCCCAAAATTCCTTGCATGTTCATCTTTCTCTTACAGACCGTTTTTGAAAAAATATGGCCTTACAGTTTTATCTCTACATCTACACCGGCAGATAGATCCAATTTCATCAAGGCATCTACCGTGGCCTGAGTCGGTTCCAGAATGTCCAACAATCGTTTGTGGGTTCGGACTTCAAACTGTTCTCTGGATTTTTTATCCACATGCGGAGATCTTAGAACACAAAATTTTTTAATCATCGTCGGCAAGGGAATAGGCCCGGCTATCCGTGCCCCGGTTCTTCGGGCTGTTTCCACGATCTCGGCTGCCGATTGATCCAACAATTTATGGTCGAACGCCCTGAGTTGGATCCGTATTTTTTGACTGGTCATCATAGTACTTCCTCTTAATTACAGTATTCAGGAGTCAGAATTCAGAATAATTATCATCTAGTTTGTTTTCGTTCCGTCTTCTGACTTCTTGTTGTGTTTATTCGATAATCTCCGAGATGACGCCGGCGCCGACCGTGCGGCCCCCTTCCCGGATGGCAAAACGAAGCTCCTTCTCCATGGCAATCGGGGTGATCAACGATATCTCCACCGAGACATTGTCCCCAGGCATCACCATCTCCACCCCTTCCGGTAACGTCACCACTCCCGTCACGTCCGTCGTTCGAAAATAAAACTGCGGCCGGTACCCATTGAAAAACGGCGTGTGCCGGCCCCCTTCTTCCTTGGTCAATATATACGCCTCGGCCTTAAACTTGGTGTGCGGCGTGATGCTCCCCGGCTTGGCCACCACCTGGCCCCGTTCCACTTCGTCCCGCTTCGTCCCCCGAAGCAATAACCCCAGATTGTCTCCCGCCTGCCCCTGGTCCAACGTCTTCCGAAACATCTCCACCCCGGTACAGATCGTCTTGGCCGTCGGCCGGATCCCGATAATCTCCACTTCCTCCCCAACCTTCACCTGCCCTCGTTCCACTCGGCCCGTTACTACCGTCCCGCGCCCAGATATACTAAACACATCCTCCACCGGCATCAAAAACGGCTTCTCTATATCCCTCACCGGCTCCGGGATAAACTTGTCCACCGCATCCATCAATTCCAATATCGGCCTGCAGTTGTTGCATTCCTCTTTCCCACACCCGCATTCCAAGGCCTTCAACGCCGATCCCTTGATGATCGGTATCTCGTCCCCAGGAAATTCATACTTGGTCAATAACTCCCTTAACTCCAACTCCACCAGCTCTATCAATTCCGGATCATCCACCATGTCCGTCTTGTTCAAAAAAACCACGATATACGGCACCCCAACCTGCCGCGCCAATAAAATATGCTCCCTCGTCTGCGGCATCGGCCCGTCATCCGCCCCGACCACCAAAATCGCTCCGTCCATCTGCGCCGCTCCGGTGATCATGTTCTTAATATAATCCGCATGCCCCGGACAATCCACATGCGCATAATGCCGTTTCTTCGTCTCATACTCCACGTGCGCCGTCGCTATCGTGATCCCCCGTTCCTTCTCCTCCGGCGCCTTGTCTATCTGGTCAAACGGCACATAACTCGCCATCCCTACCTTCGATAAACATAACGTGATCGCCGCCGTCAACGTCGTCTTCCCATGATCTATATGCCCTATCGTCCCTACATTCACATGCGGCTTCGTCCGCTCAAATTTCTTCTTCGACATCTCCCCGCCTCCCTTTTGGTTAAATTAATTCTTTTCCCATAATATACTGAACCTACGGATTAACCCTTTTTTCTATCTTTGATAAGAGATTCGAATACGGATTGAGGAACCTTCAGATAATGGGAAAATTGGAGGGTAAATGTGGCTCGGCCTTGAGTCAAGGACCTGATACCGGTTGAATAACCGAACACCTCGGCCATTGGAGCCTGCCCCCGTACGATTCGGGCTTTGCCCCGGTTCTCCAATCCCAGGATTTTTCCCCGGCGGGAATTCAAATCTCCCATGACTTCCCCGATAAATTCTTCAGGAGTCACGATTTCCACTTCCATAATCGGTTCCAGTAAAACGGCCTGGGCCTTGGCCGCCGCTTCCTTAAAGGCGATGGATCCGGCAAAAAGAAAGGCCCGTTCCGAAGAATCCACTTCATGAAAAGAGCCGTCCACCAGCCTGACCCCTACATCCACCATGGGATATCCGGCCAGCACTCCCCCTTCCATGGCCTCAATGATCCCTTTTTCCACGGCCGGAATATATTCCTTGGGAATCACACCCCCGACAATCTTATTTTCAAACAAAAATCCACTGCCGGCTTTCCTGGGATAAGTCTCAAGCCAGACATGACCGTATTGTCCCCGTCCTCCACTTTGACGAATGTACTTTCCTTCGGCTTTCATTTCCCGGGTGATGGTTTCTTTGTAAGCCACCTGGGGTTTGCCGATATCGGCGGCGACATTAAACTCCCGTGTAAGCCGATCGACAATAATTTCCAAGTGCAGTTCACCCATACCGGAGATGATGGTCTGCCCGGTCTCCTGCTCGGTATGGACTTTAAAGGAGGGGTCTTCAGCAGCAATCCTTTGAAGGGACAGGCCCAATTTGTCAAGGTCGGCCTTACTTTTGGGTTCGATGGCAATTGAGATCACCGGTACCGGGATGTCCAGTGATTCCAGTAATAGAGGGGCGTTAGGATCACAAAGGCTGTCGCCGGTGGTGGTGTTTTTCAATCCCACCACAGCCACAATATCCCCGGCCCTCATCTCTTTGATTTCTTCCCTCTGATTGGCATGCATCTTCAACAGGCGGCCGATCTTTTCTTTCCGTCCTTTGTTAACATTTAAAACCGCTCCCCCGGAGGACAGTTGTCCGGAATAAACCCTTAAAAAGGTTAAATGGCCGACATAAGGATCAGACATTAATTTAAAGGCCAGAGCAGTAAAAGGGGCTTCTTCATCGGCCCTTCGTTCTTCTACTTCCCCGGAAGGATTCTTCCCTTGGATCGGAGGAACATCTGTCGGGGCCGGCAGATAGCGGACGATGGCATCTAAGAGAGGCTGAACCCCTTTATTTTTAAAAGCCGAGCCGCAAAGCACGGGAACCACCTTTTGCTTTAAGGTGGCCTGGCGCAGAGCCTGGATGATCAATTCTTCCGATAATTCTTTTCCTTCTAGGTAGACTTCCATAAGAGTGTCGTCGGTATCGGCCAAAGCTTCAATTAATTTTCGCCGATACAAAATCACCGTCTCTTTCAAATCCTCGGGAATGGGCTCGGATTCCAAAGTCCGCCCGAGGGTTGACTGATTAAAGGAATAAGCCTTAAGGGCAATCAGATCAATGATCCCCTGAAAGGATTCTTCCTTACCCAGAGGACATTGAATGAACACCGGATTGGCACCCAGCCGTTCTTCCATCATTTTCAGGCACCGTTCATGATCGGCCCCGACCCGATCCATTTTATTAATAAAAGCCAATCGCGGAATATTGTAGCGGTCCGCTTGTCTCCAGACCGTCTCCGATTGCGGTTCCACACCGGCTACGGCATCAAAAACCGCTATCGCCCCATCAAGGACCCTTAAGCTCCTTTCAACTTCAATGGTGAAATCCACATGACCTGGGGTATCAATAATATTAATCCGGTGATCGCTCCAGGTACAAGTGGTGGCTGCCGAAGTAATGGTAATACCCCGTTCCTGCTCCTGTTCCATCCAGTCCATCACCGCTGATCCCTCATGCACCTCCCCCATCTTGTAGGACACTCCTGTATAATAAAGAATCCTTTCGGTGGTGGTGGTTTTTCCGGCATCGATGTGAGCCATGATCCCTATATTCCGAATCCGTGATAATAAAACCTGCTCAGACAAACAATGACTCCATTTCCTCTTTGAAACATACCCTTAGTCACCGGTTACCAGCGGTAGTGGGCAAAGGCCTTGTTTGCCTCAGCCATTTTGTGGGTGTCTTCTTTCTTTTTGATGGCCGCCCCCCGATTATTAGCCGCATCCAACAGCTCCCCGGCCAATTTACCTTCCATAGTTTTCTCAGAACGCGCTTTGGCATAGGTAATGACCCAACGGATACTCAGAGAAAGCCTCCGGCTTGATTTGACCTCCACCGGAACCTGGTAAGTGGAACCTCCGACCCTTCTGGATTTAACCTCAATCACCGGCTTAATATTTTCTAAGGCCTTTTCGAATATCTTAATCGGTTCCTCGTCGCCCTTCTTGCCGATCAAATCCAAAGATCGATAGAGAATCGACTCGGCCGTGCTCTTTTTCCCTTGGCGCATTAGAGAATTGACAAACTTGGCCACCAGTAGACTGTGATACTTGGGATCAGGCAAGATCCCCCTGTGAATGACTTCTCTTTTCCTCGGCATTCCGACCTCTTTGTAAATTAAGTTAAGTTGTGAGGTAAATTCCAAAAGGGTTCAAGGATTCAAGTCCCGCCTTCGGCGGGATTGAACCCTCGAATCCTTGGCTCCTCGACCCCTGTTATTTATTACTTCGGTCTTTTGGCCCCGTATTTGGATCGGCTGTTTTTTCGATCCGCCACACCGATGGAGTCCAGCGTCCCGCGAATAATATGATATCTAACTCCAGGCAGATCCTTGACCCTGCCGCCTCGAATTAGAACCACCGAGTGCTCCTGCAGATTATGTCCAATCCCCGGGATATAAGTAGTCACCTCCATCCCATTGGTCAAGCGCACCCGGGCCACTTTTCGAAGGGCCGAATTGGGCTTTTTGGGTGTCGAGGTATAAACTCGAATACATACCCCTCGTTTTTGCGGACACCCCTTTAAGGCCGGCGCCGTATTTTTCCCTTTAACTTGTTTCCTGCCCTGGCGAATCAATTGATTGATAGTGGCCATAACTCCTTGTTTGTTCCTCTTCTTTTGGTTGAACTGCCTAAAAGCTAAAAATCTAATTTTATAAACTGCTTTTCATTAATTGTCAATCTTTTTTTCCGCATTCTCTTCTATTTGCTGAA
This sequence comes from uncultured delta proteobacterium, assembly GCA_963802945.1. Classification (GTDB taxonomy): domain Bacteria; phylum Desulfobacterota; class RBG-13-43-22; order RBG-13-43-22; family RBG-13-43-22; genus RBG-13-43-22. The sequence continues at coordinate 78,530 of CAWDKY010000014.1, read as the reverse complement.
GAAGAATCTTACGATAGACGGGCATTCCCGAGCCGGCCGGGATCAATCGTCCCATAATCACGTTTTCTTTAAGACCTCGGAGGAAATCCTTCTCACCGGCGATACAGGTGTCGGTTAAAACCTTAGTTGTTTCTTGAAACGAGGCGGCCGAGATAAAACTATCGGTAGACAGAGAGGCTTTGGTGATTCCCTGGAGCAGAGGTTCGGCCTGGGCCGGGTTACCCCCTCGAGCCAGAATCTCCTGGTTTTTCTGAGTAAACGCCTGCCGTTCCACTTGGTCTCCCACCAGGTAGTCCGTGTCACCGGGGTCTTTAATCCTCACCTTACGCAACATCTGTCGGACGATCACCTCGATATGCTTGTCGTTGATCTTAACTCCTTGAAGACGATAGACTTCCTGGACTTCGTTGACCAGATATTTGGCCAGTTCTTTAATCCCGCTGACACTCAGGATATCGTGTGGATTGGCCGAACCATCCATCAAGGGTTCACCGGCCAGGATCACATCCCCTTCCTGCACGCTGACATGTTTCCCTTTAGGAATCAGGTATTCTTTGACCTCGCCAACCTCCGGGGTAACGATGACTTTCCGTTTTCCTTTGGTATGTTTTCCGAAAGAAACCACCCCATCAATTTCGGTTATCACAGCATGTTCTTTGGGTTTACGAACCTCAAAGAGTTCCGCCACCCGGGGCAAACCACCGGTAATATCCTTGGTCTTGGTAGTCTCTCTGGGGATCTTGGCCACCACATCGCCGGCCAAAACCTGATCCCCTTCGGAAACCATGACGATAGCCCCTATGGGCAAGAGGTAACGGGCAAAGGAATTGGTCCCTGGTAAGCCGGGCTGTTTTTCCGCCCTCATCTTTGATGGAAATTCGCGGCCGGACTTCGGCATCCCGATATTCGACAATGACCTTGCTGGATTTTCCAGTTACCACATCCCGCCGTTCCTCCAGGGTCGCTCCTTCGGTTAGATCACCGAACTTGACCCGGCCGGAAACAGCGGTAATAATCGGGATGGTAAAAGGGTCCCAGTTGGCCAGCAGTGTTTCGGACTTGACCGATTGTTTGTCTTTGACTTTGAGTAAGGTCCCATAGATAAGCGGGTACCGTTCCCGCTCCCGCTTCTTTGCATCCAGGATACAAATATGCCCGTTTCGGTTCATCACCACCAGATCTCCGTCCCGGTTTTGAACGGTATGAAGTTGGACAAACTGGACCTTGCCTTCGGTTCGGGATTGAAGGGTGGTTTGTTCCCCCCGTTTGCTGGCCACACCGCCTATATGGAAGGTCCGCATGGTCAACTGGGTCCCCGGTTCTCCGATGGACTGGGCAGCAGTAATGCCGATAGCCTGCCCAATATCGACCTGTTTTCCATAGGCCAGGTCCCGGCCATAACACTTGGCACAAACCCCTCGGGCGCTTTGACAGGTCAACACGGACCGAATCAGAACTTTCTCAATACCGGCTTCTTCAATCCGTTCTACTGCCGCCTCATCGATTTCGTTGCCGACCGCAACCAGCACCTCATCGGTAAAGGGATCTTTGATATCTTCCAAAGTGACTCGGCCTAAAACGCGCTCCCCGATAGGTTGAATCACTTCTCCGGCTTCCCGCAGGGATTCGACAAAAATCCCATCAATAGTCCCGCAATCGATTTCATTGATGATCACGTCTTGGGACACATCCACCAGCCGTCGGGTCAGGTATCCTGAATTGGCTGTTTTAAGGGCCGTATCGGCCAACCCTTTTCTGGCCCCGTGGGTGGAAATAAAGTACTCCAAGACACTCAACCCTTCTCGGAAATTGGCCCGAATCGGCGTCTCGATGATCTCCCCCGAGGGTTTGGCCATTAAGCCGCGCATTCCCGCCAATTGTCTCATCTGATCCTTGCTTCCCCTAGCTCCAGAATCGGTCATCATAAAGATGGGATTAAAACTGGCAACCTGGAGATCCTTATGGCCCTTGCTGGTGGACATTTCTGAGCCCATAACCTGCATCATCTTCAGAGCCACGTCTTCACTGGCCTTGGCCCATATATCAACTAATTTATTGTATTTTTCACCGTCGGTAATCAATCCGTCGATGTATTGTTTCTCAACTCTTCGAACCTCTTCTTCGGCTTTTTTCAATATTTCCTTTTTTTGAGGAGGAATCTTCATATCCGAAACGGAAATCGAAATCCCCGATAAAGTTGCATAATGGAATCCAATATCTTTTAACCGGTCGGCCAAAAGAACGGTCTCCTTAATCCCGGCCTTCCGATAACAGTCATCGATCAGTTTTCGAACCTCTTTTTTGGTCATGACCCGGTTGATGCGATCAAAGGGAAGCATTGGGGGCAACACTTCCCCTAAGAGTACCCGTCCAACCGTGGTATCGACCAACCGGCCGGAAAGACGGACTTTGATCCTGGCTTGAAGTTCCACCTGACCGGCGTCATAGGCTATACGTGCCTCTTCCGGCCCATAAAAAATCTTCCCTTCCCCTTTAGCAAACATCCGGTCCCTCGTCATATAGTACAAACCCAAAATAATATCCTGAGAGGGGACGATGATCGGTTCCCCATTGGCCGGGGAAAGGATGTTGTTGGTGGACATCATCAGAACACGGGCTTCGATTTGGGCTTCGATGGACAAGGGAATATGGACAGCCATCTGGTCTCCATCAAAATCGGCATTAAAGGCCGTACATACCAGAGGGTGCAACTGGATAGCCTTCCCCTCAACCAAAATCGGTTCAAAGGCCTGAATCCCAAGGCGGTGCAGGGTCGGAGCTCTGTTAAGCAGGACCGGATATTCGCGCACCACTTCATCCAAGGTATCCCAAACCTCTGGGGTCTCCTTTTCCACCATCTTTTTAGCTGTTTTAATAGTGGACACATAGCCTTTTTCTTCCAGCCGGTGATAAATAAAAGGCTTAAACAGTTCCAGGGCCATTTTTTTCGGGAGACCACACTGATGCAGCCGCAAATTAGGCCCAATAACGATCACCGAACGGCCGGAATAATCGACCCGTTTCCCTAACAGGTTTTGCCGAAATCGCCCTTGTTTGCCTTTCAGCATATCGCTCAAAGACTTCAGAGGGCGCTTATTGGTCCCGGTGATCACCTTCCCACGTCGGCCGTTATCAAAGAGGACATCCACGGCCTCCTGAAGCATCCGTTTTTCATTTCGAATGATGATATCCGGGGCGTTAAGCTCCAGGAGCCGTTTCAAGCGATTGTTCCGATTGATGACCCTTCGATAAAGATCGTTCAGATCGGAGGTGGCAAAACGTCCGCCATCCAGGGGAACCAAGGGCCTGAGGTCCGGTGGTAAAACCGGTATAACCTTCATAACCATCCATTCAGGTCTGTTTCCTGAATCCCTAAAAGAATCAATAATTTTAAGCCTCTTGATGGTTTTTTTCTTTTTTGCTTCAGAATGGGTTGTTTGGATTTCTTCCCGCAGGGCTTTGGATTCGGCTTCCAAATCCAAATTTTTTAGCAGAACCTGGATGGCTTCGGCCCCAATGCCTGCCACCACCCGGTCCCCAAATTCCTCTTTGATCTGGTGATAGCGTTCTTCTGAGAACAGACTTCGAACCGGCAAAGAAGGTTCCTTGGATTCCAAAACAATATAGGCTTCAAAATAAAGAACTTTTTCCAATTCCTTGAGGGTCATATCCAAAAGGGTACCTATTTTACTGGGTAAACTCTTTAGAAACCAGATATGGGCTACGGGGCTGGCCAGTTCAATATGTCCCATCCGTTCACGTCGTACTTTGGACTGTATGACCTCCACTCCGCATTTTTCACAAACTACTCCCCGGTGTTTCATCCGTTTATATTTTCCGCAATTACACTCATAATCCTTGGTCGGGCCGAATATCTTGGCACAAAAAAGCCCGTCCCTTTCCGGCTTGAAGGTTCGGTAGTTTATGGTCTCCGGCTTTTTCACCTCGCCATGCGACCATTCGTGGATCTTTTCCGGAGAGGCCAGAGAAATTTTTACCGCATAAAAATTCAACGGGTCTTTGGGTTTGGCAAAGTAACTGATTAAATCTTCCAAAGTGTACTCCTAAAAATTTGGGTTAACAGCCAAATAGGTTTTTAAAAGAAAGTTCGAAGTTCGGAGTTCGGGGTTAAAAACTCATTACTCCGAACTCCGAACGAATACTTAGCGGGATCCCTTGAATCCTGTTTTTTAGATTAATTAATGGTGCTCCGGCTGAGGTTCTCCCTCCAAAAGTTCCACATTCAGACCCAAACTTTGTAATTCCTTCACCAGGACATTGAAGGACTCAGGCAGCCCGGCCTCCAGCACATTGTCTCCCTTGACGATTTTTTCATACATCCGGGTCCGGCCGACCACATCATCCGATTTTACAGTTAAAAATTCCTGCAAGGTAAAGGCAGCTCCATAGGCCTCCATGGCCCAGACCTCCATTTCCCCCAAACGTTGTCCACCGAATTGGGCTTTTCCACCCAAGGGCTGTTGGGTGACTAAAGAGTAAGGTCCTATGGAACGGGCATGGATCTTATCATCGACCAAATGATGCAATTTCATCATATACATGACCCCTACAGTTACCGGACGATCAAACGCCTGACCAGTCCGGCCATCATAGAGGATAGCCTGACCTGTTTCCGGCAACCCGGCTAATTTAAGCAGCCTCTGGATATCCTCTTCTTTTGCTCCATCAAAGACCGGCGTGGCCATATGGATTCCTTCTTGAAACTGGTTGGCTAAAACAGGGAGAGACTTTTCGGGCAGATTACCTAAATACTCTTCCACTTTTTTGGATTCATAGATTTTTCTTAATAAACGACGGGTTTCTCCATCCTTCCCTATGGTAGTCATCAACTTGGCTACCTTTTTACCTAATTCCTGAGAAACCCATCCCAAATGGGTCTCCATAACCTGGCCTACATTCATCCTCGAAGGGACCCCCAAGGGATTAAGGACGATATCCACTGGGGTTCCGTCAGCAAAACAAGGCATATCTTCGGTGGGAAGGATCCGAGAGACGACTCCTTTATTCCCATGACGGCCGGCCATTTTATCGCCTACCGAGAGTTTACGTTTTACGGCCACATAGACCTTGACCATTTTTACCACGCCCGGTGGTAATTCATCCCCTCTCTTTAGTTTGGCGATCTTCCCTTCGGCGCTTTCCTTGAGTAGACTTACCTGTTCCTGATAATCTTTAATAATTTTATCTACGTCCTCTTTCAGTTCTTTCCCTTTAGCAACCGAGAGTTCCTTCCATTTTTTTACCGGGATCCTGCTCAGTCGTTCGGCCGTAAATTTCTCACCCCGAGATATCACAACTTTTCCGCTACGGTCTTCTTTAATGGTTCCGGCCGATACTTTGCTGGCCAATAACCCCACTAAACGAAGCAAGGCCTCCCGCTGAACAATCTGGATTTCATCATTTTGGTCTTTCATGATCCGGGAGATCTCTTCCTCTTCTATGGACTTGGACCGGGAATCCCGTTCCACTCCTTTTCGAGAAAAAACATTGGCACCAATAACAATTCCCTCTATACCCGGCGGGACCCTCAAGGAAGTATCCTTGACATCACCGGCCTTCTCTCCAAAGATAGCCCGAAGCAATTTTTCTTCAGGAGAAAGCTGGGTCTCCCCCTTAGGAGTAATCTTCCCCACCAGGATATCTCCGGGTGTTACTTCGGCCCCGATGCTTATAATCCCGCTTTCGTCCAAGTTTTTTAAGGATTCGTCTCCAAGGTTGGGGATATCCCGAGTAATCTCTTCTCGTCCCAGTTTGGTGTCTCTGGCGATCAGTTCAAATTCCTCAATGTGAATAGAAGTAAAAACATCATCTTTGACTAAATGTTCGCCCACTAAGATCGAATCTTCAAAATTATACCCACCCCAGGACATAAAGGCGACCATAACATTCCGTCCCAAAGCCAGCTCCCCTCGCTCGGTGGCTGGTCCATCGGCGATAACCTGCCCCTTGCCAACAACATCCCCTTTGAGAACAATGGGTTTTTGATTAAAACAAGTATTTTGATTCGAACGTTGGAATTTAATTAACTTGTAGATTTCCACATTGGCCCCCAGGGCCTTTTCAGATTTTTTATCCGAAAAATAACGGACCACAATCCGGTCGGCATCCACATCTTCAACGATCCCGTCACGTTTGGCCACAACGGTGACTCCTGAATCCCGGGCCACTACCTCCTCAATACCGGTCCCGATAATCGGGGCACGGCAGGCCAATAGAGGAACGGCCTGGCGCTGCATATTGGATCCCATCAAGGCCCGGTTGGCATCATCGTTTTCCAGAAAGGGGATCAGAGAGGCGGCTACACTGACCAGTTGGTTGGGGGAAACATCCATCAAGTGAATCTGCTCTTCTTCTTGATTGACCATGATGAACTCCCCATCCCTCCGAGCGGAAACCGTGGAATCCATGATCCTTCCCGACCTATCCACTAATACATTGGCCTGAGCGATATTGAGATCCTTTTCATCCATGGCACTTAAAAAATTGACCTCCTTGGAAACAACCCCATCTTTGACCGTCAGATAAGGGGTTTCAATGAACCCAAATTCATTGACCCGGGCATAGGTACTCAGGGATACGATCAAACCAATATTGGGACCTTCAGGAGTTTCTATCGGACAAATCCGTCCATAATGAGTAGGATGGACATCCCGGACCTCAAACCCAGCCCGTTCTCTAGTCAATCCCCCTGGTCCCAAGGCACTCAGCCGTCTCTTATGGGTGATTTCCGAAAGGGGATTGGTCTGGTCCATGAACTGAGAGAGTTGGCTGGTTCCAAAAAATTCTTTCACCACTGCCGCCACCGGCTTGGGATTGATCAAATCATGGGGCATGAGGGTTTCAATTTCCTGTAAAGTCATCCGTTCTTTGATTGTTCGCTCCATACGTACCAGGCCGATGCGATATTGATTTTCCAATAGTTCCCCTACGGCCCGAACCCGCCGGTTTCCGAGGTGATCGATATCATCCACCGACCCATTGGAATCTTTGAGTTCGATCAGCTTCTTGATAGTCAATAAGATATCTTCCTTGCGTAGGGTCCGTTCGTTTAACGGGATATCAAGTCCCAACCGATGGTTAAGTTTGAGTCGGCCCACGGAGGAAAGGTCATAATTTTCTGCATTAAAAAACAGGTTCTGGAAAAAATTATTGGCTACTTCCAGGGTAGGTGGATTGCTAGGTCGCAATTTCTTATAGATTTCTATGATGGCCTCGTCGGTATTGGAAATCTTGTCTAATACCAAGGTATCTCGGAGAGAAGAGCTGACATTAACACCGTCGATGAAAAGCAGATCAAGATGAGCAATCTTTCTGTGGATGATCAGATCCAACTTTTCCCTGGTCAGGGCTTCATTACCAATCGCAATGATTTCACCTGTCCCGGGATCAACCACATCCTCGGCCAGATAAAACCCTTCAATATCTTCAATTTTAGCCGCTAGAGAGGTTATCTTGGCCTCTTGAAGCATCTTGACGATTCTTTTGTTTATCTTTTTGTTTTTCCTGGCTATGACCTCACCGGTCCGGGGATGAATAATATCACGGGGTGCCTTTTTCCCTAACAAAAAATCGGGATTGACTTCCCTCTTGAGCTTCCCGTTTTCAATAGTGATCCGTTCCCGTTCATAAAAGAAATTCAACAAGTCCTGATTGGTATATCCCAGGGCCTTTAATAAAATGGTCACCGGAAATTTGCGACGGCGGTCAATACGAACGTAGACGATATTTTTGGCATCGAATTCCAGATCAATCCAGGATCCCCTTAAGGGGATAATCCTGGCCGAATACAACAAACGTCCGCTGCTGTGGGTCTTCCCCTTATCATGATCAAAAAAGATTCCTGGGGAACGATGAAGTTGACTGACCACCACTCGTTCCGTGCCATTGATGATAAACGTCCCCTTGTCGGTCATCAGGGGGATCGTTCCAAAATAGATATCTTGTTCCTTGATATCCCTGATCGTCTGACTTCCAGTATCTTTGTCTAGATCGTAGACAATGAGGCGAACGGTGATTTTCATCGGCACTTCGTAGGTCATGCCTCTCTGAAGGCATTCAGCTACCTCATACTTGACCTCTCCAAAAGAATAACGGACAAATTCCAGCGAGGACATTCCGCTGAAGTCTCTGATCGGGAAGACACTTTTAAATACCCCTTGAAGTCCCACCTTGTCCCGCTGTTCAGGGTCCTTATCTTTTTGCAGAAACCTTTCGTAGGACTGCTTCTGCATATCGATTAAATTGGGAATGTCGATGATTTTTTCAATACGCCCAAAATTTTTCCGAAATCGAACGTTGTGAATAGACCGTTCCTTCATTCTTGCTCCTTGGTTATAGTGGGAAAAATTTATTTAAACTTCGCGGAACACGGCTTACGGTTTAAGCTTTTCCCTTTAACCTTGTACTGTATACCATGCCCGTGGAATTGAATCTTTGATTCCTTTAATATCTATAAATGTGGAATCCTTTTTGTTTTTTTTTATTTTATTTCTACCGTCGCGCCGGCCTCTTCCAGTTGTTTTTTCACCTTTTCGGCTTCTTCTTTGGAGACCCCTTCTTTAATGGTGTTCGGCAGACTCTCCACCGCGTCCTTGGCCTCCTTCAGTCCCAGGCTGGTAATGGCCCGAACTTCCTTAATCACCTGGATCTTTTTGTCCCCCACCCCGGTGATGATCACAGAAAATTCCGTTTGTTCCTCCACGGCCTTTGCTTCAGCCGGGGCTTGGGCCATACCGGCCACGGCCATGACCTGTGCCGAAGCCTTAACGCCGAATTTATCTTCCAGTTCTTTGACTAATTCCGACAGTTCTAAAACCGTCATATTTGAAATAAACTCTATTACTTTTTCTTTGGTTATTTTCTCAGCCATCGTAATAAATCCTCCTTAATTTCTTTTAGGCCTTGGCCTTTTGTTCTTCAATAGCCTTTAAGGTTCTAAAAAATTTCTGTATTATTCCGGCCAGGGCAGATACAAAACCCGTCGGCACGGCGATAAGTGAAGACAATACCTGTCCCAACAATACTTCCCGGGGGGCATCTTGGATAATTGCCGGATCGCTTCCCCGGAAATGGGTTTTCCTTCCAGCACCCCGCCCTTAAAAACAAAGGCCTCTCGGTCTTTGGCAAAGTCCGCCAAGACCTTGGCTGCGGCCACTGGATCCTGATAGCTCAAGGTGATCCCGCAAGGACCGACAAAGAGATCTTTCAAGGATGTCATCGGGGTTTCTTGGGCTGCCCGATTAAACAAGGTATTTTTCACTACCTGATACTCATCGCCGCCCTGCCGCAGTTCCCGGCGCAAGCGATTCAACGACTCGACATTCAACCCGCGGAAGTCGCTAATAAAAACGGCTTTAACTTGGGTTAAACGTTGATGGAGGTCGGTCACGATCTTTTCCTTTTCCACCCGTTTCAACGATTGGTTCCTCCTTTCTTTTTACGTTTTTATCCAGGTTTTAAAGTCCGTGACGCCGACGGCTGAGTTCATATCCCCAGAGTCTCGGCAGGCTAAATGGTTTCATTTAAGCTTTTTAAAGCACCTGCGGTCTTCGACCCTAAAACCAAAATCCCTGAATGCTTAAAGTTGAAAGTACATTTTTATCTTTTCTTTTGAGCTTTGACCTTTGAGCTTTGTGCTATTTATTATTTCGCTATTTCCTTAACAAACGATGGATCTATTTTGATCCCCGGTCCCATGGTGGTTGAAATAGTTACACTCCTTAAATAGGTCCCTTTGCTGCTGGAAGGTTTGAGCCGCATCAAGGTATCAAAAAAGGACATGATATTGAGGAGCAGTTTTTCCGCACCAAAGGAAACCCGCCCGACCGGGGCATGGACGATCCCATTTTTCTCCGCTCTAAACTCAATCTTCCCGGCCTTGATCTCCCGTATTGCCTTGCCTACATCAAAGGTCACTGTACCGGTCTTGGCATTGGGCATCAGGCCTCTGGGACCTAAAATCTTCCCGATCTTTCCTACCGTACCCATCAAATCTGGCGTGGCTACTGCCTTGTCAAAGTCCGTCCAGCCACTCTTGATTTTTTCAACAACCTCTTCGGCCCCAACGAAGTCGGCCCCGGCTTCTAAGGCCTCTCTTTCTTTTTCTCCCTTGGCAAAAACCAGAACCCGAATGGTCTTTCCCGTCCCGTTAGGCAAGACGACGGCCCCACGCACCATTTGATCGGCATGACGGGGATCAACCCCCAATCGAACCGCCATATCCACGGTTTCATCAAAACGGGAAAAAGAAGACGACACGGCCAACTGAACCGCTTCTTCCAGAGGGTATCGTTTGGTTCGATCAAGCTGGTCAACGGCTTTCTGATATTTTTTTCCTCTTTCCGGCATAATGTTCTAACCCACCTCTCTATAAATCTTAGCCAATCTCAAGCCCCATACTTAGCGCTGTCCCTTCAATAATTTTCTTGGCTGCTTCCAGGGTGTTGGCATTTAAATCAGGCATTTTGAGTTTTGCAATTTCTTCGATTTGCGTCGGGCTGACCTTACCGACCTTTTCACGATTAGGAATTTTAGAACCTTTGGCTATCTGAGCAGCCTTTTTTAATAATATCGATGCCGGCGGGGTCTTGGTGATAAAGGTAAACGACCGGTCGGAAAAAACGGTGATCACCACCGGAATAATCATGCCTTCCTGACCTTGGGTCCGGGCATTAAAGGCCTTACAAAACTCCATGATATTAACTCCGTGTTGACCCAGGGCCGGCCCTATCGGCGGGGAAGGATTGGCTTGGGCCGCTGCAACCTGAAGTTTAATATAGCCGACGATTTTTTTAGCCATTATTTCTGTTCTCCTTCATTAATCAATAAAGAATTCAGAATCCAGGAGCCAGAAGTCAGAATATTCGATGAGTTCTATTTAGGTTTAATACTGAATCCTGACTTCTGGATTCTGGATTCTGCCTTTACATCTTCGCCACCTGAACAAATTCGAGTTCAACCGGGGTGGAACGGCCGAAGATACTGATCAACACCTTGATCTTCCCCTTATCCGGCTTAACCTCTTCAACCACTCCGTTAAAATTGGAAAAAGGGCCGTCGATTACCCGAACTTCATCTCCCTCTTCAAAAAAGAATTTAGGTTTGGGTTTGCTGGCCCCTTCGGCCATCTGTTCAATGACCTTCTGGGCCTCGGCATCGGGGATAGGAACAGGTTTGTTTTTTTCACCTATAAATCCGGTTACCTTAGGGGTATCTTTCACCAAATGCCAGGTCTCATCATTAAGTTCCATACGGACCAGAATATAACCCGGATAAAATTTACGTGAAGAGGTCTTCCGTTCCCCTTTGACCAGTTCCACCACCTTTTCGGTGGGGACCAGGATATCGGAAAATAAATCTTCTTTCCCGAGGGATTTGATATGCTCCTCTAATGCCAGCTTTACCTTGTGCTCAAAACCGGAATAGGTGTGAACAATATACCATTTATGTTCCACAGGTCCCGCCTTTTTACCCTATGATCTTTTTAATAAAAATCCCACTGCCTTGGATAGCCCTATATCCAAAATACCCAGGAAAAAAGCGACCAGAACGGACAAAATAATCACCATGCCGGTGGCCGCGATCGTCTCTTTTCTGGAAGGCCAGGTCACCTTTTTCAGTTCAATGCGAACTTCTCGAAAAAAATCTCTGACCTGACCTACCCATTGGTTTTTCTCTACCCACTTGGCGACCAGTCCTTCTTCCGTGTCTTCTTTTGGACCCAACTTTTTCAGATTTCCTTTATCTTTCCCTTTGGGCACAATCGAAATCTCGCCTTCTTGACCTAGCCTGTTCCCTTTTTCTACGGGCTTGGTTTCGGAATCGCCCAACACATGTTTCTTCTTCGTCTTGACCTTCTTCATGTTTTCCAAGGACCTCTTACATATTAAATTCCGTAAATAAATGGCAGGCCAGGAGGGATTCGAACCCCCATCACCCGGATTTGGAGTCCGGTGCTCTAACCGTTAGAGCTACTGGCCTGTATGACCAGACATCACCCCTTGAACCTATTTGGTTTCCTTGTGCGCTGTGTGGCTCTGGCAAGAAGGACAGTATTTTTTAAACTCTAATTTGTCCGGGGTTTTCTTTTTATTCTTGGTGGTGGTATAATTTTTTCTTTTACATTCGGTACAGGATAAAATGATTATTTCACGCATAATTGATCCTAACTTTATAAACCAAGCTAAAGGCTGAAGCCATTAGACTGAAGGAAAAATGTAATAAGTTTTATGAAACCTTCTGCCTTTGGTCTTCAGTCTTCGGCCTGATTTATTTATTCGATAATCTCCGAGATGACGCCGGCGCCGACCGTGCGGCCCCCTTCCCGGATGGCAAAACGAAGCTCCTTCTCCATGGCAATCGGGGTGATCAACGATATCTCCACCGAGACATTGTCCCCAGGCATCACCATCTCCACCCCTTCCGGTAACGTCACCACTCCCGTCACGTCCGTCGTTCGAAAATAAAACTGCGGCCGGTACCCATTGAAAAACGGCGTGTGCCGGCCCCCTTCTTCCTTGGTCAATATATACGCCTCGGCCTTAAACTTGGTGTGCGGCGTGATGCTCCCCGGCTTGGCCACCACCTGGCCCCGTTCCACTTCGTCCCGCTTCGTCCCCCGAAGCAATAACCCCAGATTGTCTCCCGCCTGCCCCTGGTCCAACGTCTTCCGAAACATCTCCACCCCGGTACAGATCGTCTTGGCCGTCGGCCGGATCCCGATAATCTCCACTTCCTCTCCAACCTTCACCTGCCCTCGTTCCACTCGGCCCGTTACTACCGTCCCGCGCCCAGATATACTAAACACATCCTCCACCGGCATCAAAAACGGCTTCTCTATATCCCTCACCGGCTCCGGGATAAACTTGTCCACCGCATCCATCAATTCCAATATCGGCCTGCAGTTGTTGCATTCCTCTTTCCCACACCCGCATTCCAAGGCCTTCAACGCCGATCCCTTGATGATCGGTATCTCGTCCCCAGGAAATTCATACTTGGTCAATAACTCCCTTAACTCTAACTCCACCAGCTCTATCAATTCCGGATCATCCACCATGTCCGTCTTGTTCAAAAAAACCACGATATACGGCACCCCAACCTGCCGCGCCAATAAAATATGCTCCCTCGTCTGCGGCATCGGCCCGTCATCCGCCCCGACCACTAAAATCGCTCCGTCCATCTGCGCCGCTCCGGTGATCATGTTCTTAATATAATCCGCATGCCCCGGACAATCCACATGCGCATAATGCCGTTTCTTCGTCTCATACTCCACGTGCGCCGTCGCTATCGTGATCCCTCGTTCCTTCTCCTCCGGCGCCTTGTCTATCTGGTCAAACGGCACATAACTCGCCATCCCTACCTTCGATAAACATAACGTGATCGCCGCCGTCAACGTCGTCTTCCCATGATCTATATGCCCTATCGTCCCTACATTCACATGCGGCTTCGTCCGCTCAAATTTCTTCTTCGACATCTCCCCGCCTCCCTTTTGGTTAAAAATTTAATCCTTGGACTGAAAACATCCATTAATGGTTCTGGAGCCCACGACCGGCCTTGAACCGGTGAACCTCTTCCTTACCAAGGAAGTGCTCTACCAACTGAGCTACGTGGGCCCTGCTATATCTAACCTATTTGTCCTTTAGCGTTCGATTTTACAAATAGTTCTTTTTTGTTGGAGCGGGAAACGGGATTCGAACCCGCGACCCTCAGCTTGGAAGGCTGACGCTCTGCCAACTGAGCTACTCCCGCTTTTCATGATTGAGGAAAAGAGAACCTATGGCTGTAGTTTTAACAATATGGCTCTACTTAACCCTATCTCCTACATCCTTTTTGCATTGCCGGTCTTCCCGTCAATGACTGCCATATCCTTCATAGCTGGTGGAGGGGGGAGGATTCGAACCTCCGAAGGCATGGCCGACAGATTTACAGTCTGTTCCCTTTGACCGCTCGGGAACCCCTCCCAATGTGGATTAACTCAAGATTTACAGCAAAAAAATCAAATGGTTATGATATATTACGGTAACAACCTATCTGGAGCCAGCGAAGGGATTCGAACCCCCGACCAACTGATTACAAATCAGTCGCTCTACCAAACTGAGCTACGCTGGCCAAACAGCATTGAAATTAACCTTTCTATTATAAATTATTGAAAAAAATATTCAACCATTTTTTTTACGAAAAACAGGACAAAATGAAACCCAGAACCTGACAAATAATTTTATTTAATGAATTAGGTAGGTTACTAGTTGAATTGGTTTATTTTTTTTATATTTAAACTAAATATTATATATTTTTTTTTACAAATTTCAATAAAAAAATAAGACACCGGAACACGGAGATATCACACTAGTCAGGATTCCATTCAAGGGAAATGCCCCTTTTGATATTTACTTGCTAATCCCGCTTATCCTTCCCCCCAGATACGACGGCTGCGATCGATTTTCTTTCGGACAATATCCCAGGTAGTTGTTTTCAAAAAGGATTCCGTCCAGCGCCAGACCATCCGTTCAAACATTGCCAAAGGGACGGTAAAGGTTAGCTCGTCTGGTTTTAAAAATTTTCGATCCGAAGGATCCCAGCTTCCCAAAACCGCTTTAAGTTTCCCTTCTGCCAGGTATTTTAAAGGCCAGGTAACAAGATTGGTGCATCCGGCCCCAAAAGGGGAGCTAACGGCCTCAAAATCGTTGGTAACAAAGGTGGCCAGTTGATTCAAGCCGCAAAGAATTTCCCCACGTGCAAAAAAGATAACCAGTTCCGGCTGTTCATTTATGGCAAACTGACTGATGGGTTTGAAGACACAATAACGGGCCGGGGCCGGCCTGGGGTCAACGGTCTGAAAGAAGTGGCGGGTTATTTCAGGCGATTCCAGGTAATGTTCTCCCTGGATCTGGTTAGGGATCCCGGTTGAAATATAATAAGCGATGAAATCCAATTGAGGTTTTAAAAAACCCAGATAAAAAGACCCGCCCAGGCAGCCGAACCGTTCCCGGTCAAAATAGGCCAGGCTCCCCATACGCCGGGCCCGCCAGATATTTCCAATAACACATGAAAAATTCTCAAAAACTGAACCCCAGTTGACTTCTCCTTTTTTCTCCATCTCTGCAGTCGGTAAATTTCCCGATTTTGGAGAATACCCTTTTTCCGGCTGTTGATCGGTATAAAAAACCCCAAAAGGTTCTTCCGGCAGACCCAGTTGTTCAAAAAAGGCTTTCATACCTTCTGTTATTTTTTTATCCATATTTCATATCCTTTCTATAATTTATTGCTTCAACCCGTCTCCAGTTTCACAGAAATCCCCTTTTTTAACTCTTCTAATTCCACTATGGGGGACCGGCAGGCATATTGGGAACAAAGAAAAACTGTTGGCTGGTTATTAATTGGTTTTAGTGCTTCTAAAAAAGGAGAAAGCTGAAAGGCCTTTTGCGCCTCTTTTTCCTTGTCAGGCCTCAACAACAAGACCTTGTTGGGTAAAAAGCTCCGGTGAACAAGCGAAATCATCTCCCGGGTGGCGGCTTCCTTCGAATTACCGGCCACCACAATCTCCTGACTGGGACCAAGCCCAAAGTCCAAGGCATTGAGAAATTGGGTATAGGCCATCGGATATCCGGCCACAACGGTTGAAAAATGTCTGAATAGCTGATCTGCCCTTTGCTCCAGCTCGGTGTTTCCAGTCAATCGGCCCAGACGTAGAAAATTCAGGGCGGTGATTGAATTGCCGGAAGGGATCGCCCCGTCATAAAGGTCTTTCCCCCGAAAAAGAAGCCTTTCACCTTCCTTGGCCGTAAAATAACAGCCGCCATTCTCCTGATCCCAGAACAAGTCGATCAGACGTTCATTGAGGGCAACCGCTTCCTTGAGAAAATGGATATCAAAAACGGTTTCATACAATTCGATCAGTCCCCAGATGAAAAAGGCATAATCCTCAAGAAAACCCGGATGAGCGATATGACCCTCCCGGTATCGATGATAAAGCCCGCCTGAGGGAGTACGCATTTTTTCCAAAATAAACAAAGCTGCCTTTACCGCTGCCAGGGCATAGATCGGATCACCCAAGGCCTGGGTGCCTTTGGCCAGGGCCGCGATCATCAGCCCATTCCAGGAAGTCAGGATTTTATCATCTTTTAAAGGAGGTACCCGATCACCCCGGATTGAAAAAAGCCGCTCGCGAGCCTCGTTTAGTAAGGTTTCCAATTCCTCGAGCCCCATCTTTTCTTTTTGAGCAAATTCCTCAGGCGACATGGAAATATAAGGGATATTTTCCCCTTCTTCAAAATTTCCGGCTGGGGTGATGTTATAAAAACGGCAAAAGATATCTGCTGTGTCCCGATCAAATGAATCCCTGACCTGTTGATAGGTCCAGAGATAAAAAAACCCTTCTTTCCCCTCACTGTCGGCATCTTCGGCGGAGTAAAAGCCCCCTTCGGGAGAGGTCATATCTCTTAAAACATAGCCGAAGACTTCCCGGCACACCCGGGCGTGAAAGGCATTTTGCAGGGACTGATAAGCCTCGATATAGGCCATGGCCAGTAGGGCCTGATCATAAAGCATCTTTTCAAAATGGGGGACGAACCATTTTTCATCCACCGAATAACGATGGAATCCCCATCCGATCTGATCAAAGATACCTCCAAATCGCATGTGTTGCAGGGTCTTTTCGATCATAGTCCGGACCTGGGGATCCTGCCGACGTCTATGGCGACGCAAAAGGAAAGTCAGATGATGGGGTGTGGGAAATTTGGGAGCAGCACCAAATCCGCCCCATTGGGGATCAAAGACATTCTGCAGCTGCTGGCAGCCTAACTCCAGGGCTTGATCGGTTAACGACGGACCTTCGAAATCGTAATCGGTCTTTTTTTGAATGACCTCGCTGGTCTCATCTCCGGCTTTAATCATACTATCACGATCCCGCTGCCAGAGGGATGCGATCTGGATCAATATTTCAAGAAATCCTAACATACCTAAACGACTTCTCTTGGGGAAATAAGTCCCGGCAAAAAAAGGTTTTCCTTCCGGGGTCATAAAAATGGACAGGGGCCAGCCTCCCTGGCTGGTCAAGGCCTGGCAGACCGACATATAAACCTGATCAATGTCCGGCCGTTCTTCTCGATCCACTTTAATGGACACAAAGGACTGGTTCAACAAGTGGGCCACCTCTTCATCCTCAAAGGATTCATTGGCCATGACATGGCACCAGTGACAGGTGGCGTAACCGATGGAAAGAAAAATCGGTTGGTCTTCTCCCTTGGCTTTTTCAAAGGCTTCCTGCCCCCAGGGATACCAGTCAACGGGGTTATGGGCGTGTTGAAGAAGATAAGGACTTTTTTCATTAATTAATCGGTTCGGCATTTTTTACCTTAATATTTTTCTTTAAACCCAACTATTATAGTTAGGGAAGGCCTTCTTTCACCCGGCCTATCACGCCGCTAGTCAGCCGAACTTTGATTCCATGGGGATGATTGAGGGATTTGGTAAGAATATCCTTGACAATCCCTTCTGTCAGTTTACCGGAATGCTGATCCTGTTTCTGAACAACCTGTCCCCGGGCTCCCGTTGAAATATCCGCCCGGTTTTTTCCATTCATGGGATAATCCTATAAATTGGATTTTTTCTTTACTCGATCTTAGAAATTTGTTTCTAAAATTTGAACCGGCGTAATCTTTAAATCCGAAATTCGAAGCACAAAATCTGAAATAAGCCCGAAGGTCCCAAATCTAAAAGACCAAAACAAAAACGTTTTGAATTCGGGAATTTGCTCATTTAATTTGTTTCGGATTTCGAAATTCGGATTTCGGATTTTAACCAAGGTTTTAAAATAATTTTGGTTAGTGCTTGGTCATCATCTGGGTCACAGCCTTTTCCAGGCCGTCTAAGGTCAGTTCGAACATGGGAAAGAGTTCCCGAATCTGGGTGATGGTCCTGGTATACCCCCAATCCGAGGCCATGACCGGGTTGATCCATAGGGCATGGCTGAAGGTATCGGCAATGAACTTCAGCCTTTCGTAACTCGGTCTACCGGAACGCTCACCTACATAAATGTAACCGTCGTTGCCCATCAATTCATAAGGGGCCATACTGGCATCCCCGACGATAATGAACCGGGTTTCGGGGTCCAGGCGGACCAGATGATCGGTGGGAAAAGGCTTAGACCGCCTTGGAGGATCTTCCCACAGATAATCGTAGATGGTATTGTGAAAGAAAAAAGTCTTCAGATCCTTGAACTGGTCCCGCGCATAATTAAAAAGGGTCTGGACCAGGCCGACATATGGATCCATAGACCAGCCGCCGTTATCGATCGCCAGGATCACCTTTAACCGGTCTTTAAGGCTTTGATCAAAAATAATCTCGATTTCACCGGCATTCTTCATGGTTTCATAAATGGTTTTGTCGATATTGATCCTATCTCTGGGTCCTACCGGCACCATATGTCGGAGTCGTTTCAAGGCCTCCCCGATCTGGGACTGGGTCAGCGGTCCTTGTTGGGAATAATCCTTGTATCGGCGATCCAGGGCCACCTTGACGGCCGACTTGCCTCCCCCTACTCCGCCCACCCGCATACCTCCCGGGTGAAAGCCAGAGTGACCGACCGGAGAAGTTCCGCTGGTCCCGATCCATTTTTTACCGCCATGGTGCTCTTCGGTTTGTTCCTTTAACCGATCCAGGAAGTATTGGAGCAGTTCCTCCGGGGTCATATTTTTAAGTTCGTCTTCATCCAACCCCAGGGCCTGGGCCAGGTCTTCAGGCTTTTTCAGCCATTCTTCCAACATGGCCCGGAGCTCATCCGTTATTTCAAAGTCATCCACTTCCTTGAATTCCATTCCGCGGAATTGGTGGGCAAAGGCCTGATCGTATAAATCGAAATAACGCTCACTCTTAACCAGGATAGTCCGGGCGGCAATGTACAAGTCATCCAAGGAATTGATCAACCCCATTCCGAGGGCCTTCTGCAGCCTCAAGAAAGAGGTGGGAGATACCGGGATCCCCACTTTTTTTAAAAAATAAAAAAAATCTACAAACATAGTTAGATCTTATCTTTTTCCATGGCCCACGCTGGCTTGAGCCACCACATAATCCTGACTCTTTTTGAACAAAACCCCCAAAAAAGGGACCTCACCTTTGATCAGGTCCTTGACCTTGAAGTCCGGATCGGATCTCAAGGCCCGGAGCCAGTTGATCAATTCCCGGGTAGCCGGTTTTTTTTCGATTCCCCTAATATCCCGGAGACGATAAAAGGTTTGGATGGCACTATCCAGCAGCTCCTGGTCGATATTAGGGAAATGGACATGAATAATACTCCTCATCATAGCCGGTTCGGGAAAGGCAATATGGTGAAAGTTGCAGCGGCCTAAAAAGGGATCAGACAAGTCTTTTTTGGCATTGGAGGTTATAATAATAATCGGCCGATGCTTGGCTGAAATGGTTTTATCGATCTCGATAATATCAAATTCCATTTGGTCCAGAACATCCAGCATATCGTCCTGGAAATCGGTGTCGGCCTTGTCGATCTCATCAATCAGCAAGACCACCTTTTCTTCGGCTGTAAAGGCCTGACCGATTTTGCCCATTTTGATATAATCTTCTATGTTGCTGACATCCCGTTTGGAGTCCCCGAAACGGCTGTCGTTTAAACGGGTCAAGGTATCGTATTGGTAGAGGGCATCGATCAACTTCATGCTCGACTTGACATTAAGAACAATCAATCGCAGGCCGAAGGTTTCGGCAATGGCATGAGCCAGCATGGTCTTGCCTGTTCCGGGTTCTCCTTTTAGCAGTAAGGGCATTTCCAGTCCCATGGTAATATTGACGATCTTGGCCAATTCTTCATCCAGTACGTATTTCTTGGCCCCGGAAAATTTAACGGGTTTGGTTTCTTGCATAGCTTAACTCCTTATCTTATCTAGTAACCATAGTAACCATTCAAACATAGGTTTATCCTAAAATCAATAGGCTGTCAAAAAGAAGATTGGGATGGGAGGAACATTAAAAATCGTGTTAATCCCCCCAAGGGATCAAACGATTCAGGAGGCTTTTATAGGAATAGGTGTAGGTAAAAAGGTAGGTAACCTTGACCTCTTTTTGGCCACTTAATCCTTTAAGCTTGTGGGTAATAATGGTCATGGCCCTCCCCCAGCGGGTCTTCAGTTTATATTGATGTTTTTGGCCGGCCATTAACTTTCCTTCATAGGCCACCTCATCATCGGCCATAATGGTAAGTAAGTAAGTTCCCGGAGGAGAATCGATTACTCCTTCACAGTCCAGGATTACCCCATATCCTGTTATGGCCCAGACATGTTCCGCAGTAGTTCCCTCTTGGGAAAGAACAATATGCACATCTTCCTTCTCCGAGCCTTCTAGGGGGAACCCTAATTGAGAGGAAAACAACCACAGACCCACCACTCCCAAAATCAAAATAAGGAGGATGATCAACAAAAAGCCTTTACCTGATTGCGAAACAAACATATTTGGAGGGCCTTCTGAAATGGGAAATCGTTCACGTCTAGTTTGCGGTAGACCGGGGATGACCCCATCCTTAATCTTCTAAAGTTTTTAAGAGCTTATTGAAAAAGAAAAACGATGTCAATAAAAAAACAAGATTCGCGAGTACATTGAAGCTCCTCGTTCTGTTTCGGACGGGAAGCTTCAATGTATTGGCGGGGTCGGCGGGACTCGAACCCGTGGCCTCCGGCGTGACAGGCCGGCGTTATAACCGACTTAACTACGACCCCGATCAAAATGGTAAATGGTAGGCGGAACAGGATTTGAACCTGTGACCCTCGGCTTGTAAGGCCGATGCTCTCCCGCTGAGCTACCCGCCCAGCTTTATCGAAACATCTATCTTAAGAGTTATTCCACTGTCAAGAAAAAACAAAAAATCGGACTATTTATCATTATAAATTTTAAATTGTTCCAGATGCATGGCTTCTTTGGACTCCACGGAGATCCTCTTGCCGATCCTTTGTTCCACTTCTTCCATGGCCGGATGCTCTTCATCCAGAAGCAGACCGGCAATTTCCGGATGGACCTGCAAGGTCAGGCTATCTCCAGGCATTTCCCAGGCCTCTCGCTCAATCTGCCGGAAGATCTGATAGCAAATGGAATTTTTGGATTTCAGCCAACCTTCACCCTCGCAATAAAAACAAGGTTCCCGGAACAGCCGAGTCAAATTTTCACGGGTCCGTTTCCGGGTCATTTCAATCAACCCCAGTTCGGACATCTTAAGAACATTGGTCTTGTTCTTGTCTCGTTTCAGGGCTTCTTTCAGGGCATTAAAAACCTTTTCCCGGTCGCTCTTTTTTTCCATATCAATAAAATCAATAACCACCAATCCGCCGATATTGCGCAGCCGCAACTGGTAGGCAATCTCTTTGACGGCCTCCAAGTTGGTCTTAAGAATGGTTTCTTCCAGATTCCTCTTGCCCACATAACGACCGGTATTGACATCGATCGAGGTCAAGGCCTCGGTAGCTTCAATAACGATATAGCCGCCTGATTTCAACCAGACCTTTTTGCCCAAGGCCCGTCCCACTTCCACCTCGATTCCATAGCCGTCAAAAAGGGGCTCTTTCCCTTCGTATAAGTGGACCAGATGTTTCAATTTAGGCATAAAAGTATCGATAAATTGAAGAATCTGCTCATATTCCGGCCGGGAATCGATCACCAGGCGATCAACTTCCTTGGTAAAAAGATCCCTGACCGCCCGGAGGGTAATATTCAAATCCTGGTAAATAAGGCTGGAAATAGAAGCCCGGGGCATTTTTTGTTGGATATTGTTCCAAAGCTTGATCAAAAAATCCATTTCAGTCTTGATCTTGTCCTTGAGTGCCCCTTCGCTGGCCGTCCTGGCAATCAATCCAAATCCATCCGGTTTGATCTCACTTAAAAATTCTCTAAGTTTTTTCCGCTCCGTTTCATCTTCAATACGGCGGGAAACACCAATATGATCCATGGTGGGCATGAGGACTAAATGACGACCGGGTAAAGAGATGTGAGTGGTGATCCGGGCACCCTTTGAACCGAGTGGTTCCCGGACAACCTGGACCAGTAGTTCCTGCCCTTCATTAAGCAGGTCCTCAATATTAAAATAAGGTTGACGGGATGTCACTTTTTCTTCGAGTTCGACTTCCAGTTCGCCCAGACTCTTCCTCCGGGTCTTCCTCCTCTTCCTTCATCATGGCCTCGAACTCTTCAAAATTGTCGGTTACATCGGTAATATAAAGAAAGGCCGCCCGTTCCAGTCCGATATCGACAAAGGCGGCCTGCATCCCAGGCAATACCCGGACCACCCGACCCTTATAGATATTACCGGCCAGACTGTATCGGCTGGGCCGCTCGACATGGAGCTCGGCCAGGATATTATTTTCGATCACCGCCACACGGGTTTCATAGGAACGGGCATTGATCAGTAATTCTGTAGCCATGATTAATAACCGATTTCTGGTTTTGTTTTTTGTTAGACGAAGAACTTGAACCGTATTTTTATATTTAATACACTATTTGGCTTTGATTATCAACTATTGGTTATTAAGCCTAAAAGTTGACAAGAGGGTAATTCATGATAAGATGTTAAAAAAAAACAAAGGATTCGAGGGGTCAAGGGGTCAAGGATTCAAGTGAACGGCTCGGAAGTAAAAACCCTGGACTTTAAACAAAGGATTCAAGGGTTAAAAAAAGTTCAAGTGTTTTTATTCTGAATTCTGACTTCTGGATTCTGGATTCTTGTCATTTATTCTCTAACTAAACCGAGCAATTTTATGCGTTATTATCCTGTCTTTTTGGATTTACAAAATACCCCCTGTTTGGTTGTTGGGGGAGGGCAAGTGGGGGAACGAAAGGTAAAGACCCTGCAATCCTGCTCGGCCAAAGTTTATCTGATCAGCCAGGAACTGACCCCTTATCTTAGAGAAGAAGTGCAGCAGGGTCGGATTATTCTTCTGGCCTCATCTTACCAGACCGAATACCTTAAAGAGATGCTCCTGGTCATCGGGGCCACCGATGATTCGGAACTCAACAAGAAAATCGGCCGGGAGGCCAAAGAACACCGGATACTGTGCAATATCGCCGATGAGCCCAATGAATGCAATTTTATCCTCCCCTCTCTGGTCTGCCGCGGCGATCTGACCATTGCTGTTTCCACTGCCGGGAAAAGCCCGGCTTTGTCCAAAAAAATTCGTCTGGATTTGGAAGAAAAGTTTCCCGAAATCTACGGCCCATATCTGGAGTTGTTGGGTCAAATACGCAACGAGGTCCTGGCCCGCAAAATGTCCCAGGAGGAAAACCAAAAAATTTTTGAAACCTTGGTCACCGCTCCAATCTTGTCCTGGTTGGAAACCGGGGCTTTTGAATCCCTGTTTGCTCTTATGGACCGCCTCCTGAAGCCGCCTTTCCCCCGGGCCAACTTAACCGAACTTTTAGATAAACTGTTCCCTTCCCTTCAGTGAGGACTCATGGCCGTTTTCTTTTTCAAATGCACATTAAGTCTCTATTTGCTGGGCACTTTGGGTTATATTCTATTTATTGTTTTTCAACTCAAACCCCTGGCCCGAATTTCTTTCGGCTTTCTCTTTCTGGGATTTTTAATCCATACGTTCACTATCGGCTTCTGGACTATTCAAACCGGCTATTTCCCGGTTCATAATTTACAGGAGTCCTTATCGTTTTTTGCCTGGGCCATCATCGGAGTATACCTTTTAATCCAGATTCGATTCAACATCATGGTACTGGGCTCTTTTCTTTCTCCCCTAGCCGCAGTGATGATGATCAGCTCGTCCTTTCTTCCCCATCAAACCGGACCGGTTAATCCCCTGCTGCATAATATTTGGTTGATGGTTCACATAGTAACCATCTTTATCGGCAACGGGGTATTTGCCGTCGCCTTTTTGGCCGGGATCATGTATCTCATCCAGGAACGCCAGATCAAATCCAAACATTTAGGCCCTCTTTATTATCGGCTTCCCTCGCTGGAGGTCTTGGATGCACTGAATTATAACTGCCTGATTCTCGGATTCCCTCTTTTAACCCTGGGCATGCTCAGCGGGTCGATCTTTGCCCAATACACCCTGGGTACCTTCTGGAGGTGGGATCCCAAAGAGGTTTGGTCCTTGATTACCTGGCTGCTTTATGCCGCCCTGCTGCACGGCCGTCTGGTGTCCGGATGGCGGGGCCGGCGTTCGGCCATGATCTCCATTATCGGGTTTCTAATATTGACCTTTTCCTTCTTAGGTGTAAATTTTCTGGTTAAAGGATACCATAGCTTTTCGGCTTTTAAAGCCCCTGCCGTTCAGAGCCAGGAATCTGAAAAAAGGATTTAATTTTGGAATTGGTTATTATTGGTCTAAATCATAACACCGCCGAGGTGGCCCTGCGGGAACGGCTGACCGAGTTTTTAAATCAAAAAGGGCCGGATTTTTCCTTCCTTAAAGGAGTTCCCGGAATTAAGGAAACTCTTTTCCTTTCCACCTGCAACCGGGTTGAAATCCTTTTTGCTGCCGATGAACCGGATCAGGTGATCCAGGAGTTGTTAACCTATTGGTCCGACGGACATCTCCTTTCCCCTTCCGACCTTTTACCGGCGATTTATATTTATCAGGCGGATGAGGCTGTCCGGCACCTGTTTCGAGTTGCGGCCGGTTTGGACTCCCTGGTCATAGGAGAACCTCAGATCCTGGGGCAGATCAAAGAAGCTTATCGGGAAGCGGTCAAGTATCACACCACCGGCGTCATCCTCAATCGCCTGCTTCACAAGACCTTTTCCGTGGCCAAACGCATCCGCACCGAAACCGGGATCGGCAGTCACGCAGTATCCATCAGTTTTGCCGCCGTGGAACTGGCCAAAAAGATTTTTCAGAATCTATCCGGGAAAAAATGCCTTTTGATCGGAGCCGGAGAAATGGCCGAGCTGGCCGCGGAACACCTCTTGAATAACCAGGTCCGGAAAATTATCGTGGCCAATCGGACTTTGGAACGGGCCATGGAACTGGCCAGGCGATGGCAAGGCCAGGCCGTTTCCCTGGAAGAGATCCCCTCCGCCTTATTGGAAAGCGATATCGTCATCAGTTCTACCGGGGCCCAGGAGAGGATTATCTCTTACCCGCAGGTTAAAGGTATCATGAAACAAAGAAAACAACGGCCCCTTTTCTTCATCGATATCGCCCTACCCAGGGATATCGATCCCCGGATCAATGAAATGGATAATGTCTTTCTTTATGATATGGATGACCTCCAGGGAATAGTCCATCAAAATATGGCCGAAAGAAAACAAGAGGCCCTGCAAGCCGAAAGGATCGTTCAGGAAGAGGGTATCAAGTTTCGTTCCTGGCTGAAGGAACTGGAGGTTGTCCCAACCATTATCGGCCTGCGGAAAAAAGTAGAGGATATCTTTCAGGGGGAATGGAAAAAAGCCGGGCCGGTCTTGGAGGGTTTAACAGCCGAGCAGCAAAAGGCAGTTGAACAAATGGCCGGTTCCATGATCAACAAGATCCTCCATGATCCCATCTCTTTTTTAAAAGAACCGGGCCATGATGATCACCAAGATGAAAAAATTGATCAGGTTCAAAAAATTTTCAAGATCGATACAGGACGGGAAGACTCATAAAACATGCCCCGGGGAGCGCCACGAAGCAGGAAAACGTCGAATATCGAATTACGAATATTGAATCGAAGACAGAAAGAAACCAATCCGTTCATGATTCGAAATTCGGTGTTCGAAATTCATTATTCGTATTTTCGAACTCAACCTTCATGCCCCGCTTGGGGCAGGAGGCCACGAATCATGAAAAAAGGATTCCCTGAACTTTATATTTCCTGCTTTGATCTTTCAGCATTTAGCTGTTCTTGGTATTAAAAAGGAATGTCCTCTTCGGGAAAGGGCCCTCCACCCTGCGGTTCGCTGCCGAAATCTTTGTTTCCTACTTCCCTTTCAGAAGAAACCCGTTCCCCGGCCGGTCCCAACATCTGCATGGTCTGGGCCAGGACTTCGGTGGTATAGCGTTTATTCCCGTCCCGGTCTTCCCAGCTTCGGGTGCGCAGCTTGCCTTCGATATAAACCTGCTTGCCTTTGACCAGATACTCACCGCAGATTTCCCCTAAACGTCCCCAGGCTACGATCCGATGCCATTCGGTACGTTCTTCCTTGTTCCCGTCTTTACTGGTCCAGTTATCCCGGGTGGCCAGGTTAAAATTGGCTACTGCCGTTCCTGTGGCCGTATAACGCAGTTCCGGATCAGCCCCGAGGTTTCCGATCAAAATAACCTTATTTACCGAAGCCATGATTTCCCCCTTTAAAATTTCTGCCATAATAATCTTTTTGGGAATAGTAGCATATCTCTCCAATAGGGGCAAGTTATATCCTATAGTTATATCCTATAGTCCAATCGAGTCTGATGTAAGGCCAGGCTTATAGGATACGATCTATCAAACCTTTTAAGGAGCGGCCTTCGAGAGAGGCGCTCACTGAGATCACCAAACGTCTGGAGAGGGTATAAAGATGAGAAAAATCGAGGCTGAGGATTTGGACCACCTAATCCCGCTGAGAAGAGCTACCCTAAAAACCGCTTAATTTTAAACCAGGGGGGAGAATCTTGAAATTTTTCATTCTTGGGTCAAACGTAATTACCCGAATATCTACTTATCTCCGGTCCAGGGTCTGGTATTATCCAGGAGATAATCGGCGATATTTTCATAGATGCAGTCCCGGCAGATGTGAACCAGCATCATGCTTTCGATGTGGCGAAAGACCATAAGTTCCGGAATCACTTCCTTACAAATGAAACACCGGTCAGGGGCGTCTTTCTCGTGAAACCTGTAAGAATTTTCGTCATCGTACTGCATAGTTTAATATCGTGTAAATTATAATATTAATCACCATGCCCCTTAGTGCAGGCGAACCTTGACAATTATAACATCATTCCCTTGAAAAAGGGAACCCTAATGTTTTTCTTCCCCTTCAAAGTGTTCAAGGCTTCGGCTCACCCGCATTACACCAGCCAATATCATCATGAAGGCCATTTAAGTTTTTATGCACATCCTTTAGCTTAAGAAGACGTTTGAGAAACTCCCGTTGCGGACAAACGAGCAGGGATCTTCAGCATGAATGTTGTGCCTTCTCCTTCCTTTGAGGCGGCCGAGATTTCCCCTCCATGAGATTCCATAATTTTTTTACAGAAGGTAAGGCCGAGACCGGAGCCTTCCTGGCGTTCATCCTTACCCTTCACCCTGAAAAAAGGTTCGAAGATAAAGGGAAGCTTATCCTGGGGAATGCCGCTCCCGGAGTCTGCTATACTAACGGTGATGAAATAGTCTTCTCTCTGAGCTGATATGGTTATTTTCCCGCCCTGGGGAGTGTATTTGGTTGCATTGCCTATGATATTGGTAAACACTCGCACCAGGCTTTCCTCGTCCCCGATGATATCCAGCAGCTTATCCGGCACATTGATTTCCAGACCAATTCCTTTCGCCTTACAAACGGGGTTCATTTCTTCTTCAATCCTGGCCAGAATGTGAGACAAGCTTAGGGTCTCTTTCTTTTGAACAAAGGTACCGGCTTCTATCCGGCTATATCCAGCCAGTGTTCAATGAGTTCTTCAAGACCTTGGATGCGTATGCCGCACCTTTCTATGATCTCGGTGACGTCTTTATCAAAGCGATCACCGGCAATGGCTTTCAGGGATTCGATATATTGTCGAATAACGACGAGGGGGGAACGCATTTCGTGGCTGACAAAGGTGATGAAGATTTTCTCCATCTGCTCCTTTTCTTCCCTCAGTCTTCTGGTTTCCATCTTGAGTGTGCGATGATCGAGGCCTCGCCTGGCGACGCTCCTCAATTGATCCGGGCTGAAGGGTTTGGGAAGGTAATCGTAGGCCCCTTTCTGTATGGCTTCCACTGCGGATAAAATCGTCGCGTATCCGGTGATCATAATCAGTACGATGTCGGGGATCTCTTTAGACAGGATATCAATGATTTCCATCCCCGAGATACCCGGCATCTTGAGATCCACAAAGGCAATTTCCGGTTTATTCTCCCGGGCGATCTTGATGCCTTCAACTCCCTCCCCGGTGGTTATAACGGAATATCCGGATTTTTCCAGCGACTGCCTGCACCCGTCCCGTAAGGATTCCTCATCATCGATTATTAAAATCAGCGGCTTTTCATTTTTCATCGCATCACTAGGCACCCAGTTCATGGGCAATGAACCGGAGAAGGTCTTCCGCCTTCACGGGTTTATGCAGCACCTTGTTTACCTTGGGAAAATTCTCGGGCGCTTCAAATGACTGATAGGGGCCCTGGAGGTCAACGGCACTCAACATAAATAGCGGTGTATTCTTTCCCGTATCGGTGGCCCGAATTTTATTCAGTACCGAGAATCCTTCACCCCAGGTCTCCATCATCATATCAATGATGGCCAAGTCCGGAGATACGGATTTCCACATCTCCACGCCGGTTTTCCCGTCTTCGGCCATAAACACCTCATACCCACCTTTTTCAAGGATAAGCTTGGTGGCAAAGAGAAAATCTTTGTCATCGTCGATTAAGAGAATTTTTTTCTTTGCTGCCATGGTCATTCACCTCCATTTTTTTATTTAATAATAGATATAAGCAATGATGATGCCAGATTGTAACCTCATGATATTTTAATAAGATTTTTATAGATAAGACAAAAAAACCATATATAAGGGGTAAAAATCCCCGTTGGTGAGGCGGATAGCCCCCTGAATTAAAATATCGGTTTATTGGGTTCTTACACTCTCTGATCTGAGAATTTAACTCTAACATTCCAGGTCAGGGTCATCGGGGGGTCTTGTTTTTTTAAGCTCTCCACCCATAAGCCAATCCCGCCAGAGGCGGGACTTTGCCGGGTCCCAACATGAACTTGATGTTGAAAGCAGGCCGACACCATGCCCGAAATCGGCTTAGGGGACCGGAGGGACATCCCGGCCTGCCTCGAATCAAACTTAACTTTTCTGGCCGGGTGGGATAAAAAATTTCTTTTTTGATTTAAAGGCAGTTAATGCGGTAGTAAATCAATATAATGTTGCTGCCATAGGGATTGGCGGTTTTACGGTTCCTCAATATTGATGCCGTAATTACGCATCTTTATCCGAAGGGTCTTCCTGTCAATGCCCAGGAATTGAGCCGTCTTGTTGATCTGGTAGTGAAAGTGGCGCAGGGCTTTGACGATATGTTCTTTTTCCACATCGATCAGGGTCATCCTGCCGGTCATAGAATCCAAAACAGAGGCCTTGCTATGATCGTTTTGACCGTAATAGAATATATCGGAAAGGTCGACGACCTCATGGTCGCAGAGTACACAGAGGCGTTCTATGGTATTCTTCAACTCCCGGACAT
The DNA here is from genome assembly GCA_963802945.1 of uncultured delta proteobacterium. Lineage (GTDB taxonomy): Bacteria > Desulfobacterota > RBG-13-43-22 > RBG-13-43-22 > RBG-13-43-22 > RBG-13-43-22. The sequence continues at coordinate 49,172 of CAWDKY010000014.1, read as the reverse complement.
TGCCCGGCCAGCGATAAGCGACCAGGGATTTTTTGGCTTCTTCTGAGAAGCCTCTTACCTGCTTTCGTACTTGGCAATGAATATCTCCAGGTAATGCTGGGCAATAGGCAGAATATCGGCTTTATGTTCACACAATGGCTTTATATGGAGCGGCACAACGGAAATCCTGTAAAATAGATCCTCCCTGAACCTGCCGGAATCAATTTCGATCTGATGTCTTTATTGGTGGCGGTGATCAGCCTGACATCGATCTTCTCGGGCGACGATCGGCCAACTTTGGGCACTTCCTGCTCCTGGATCACCCTAAGCAGTTTGGCCTGTATGTTGAGGTTGATGTTGGAAATCTCATCTAAAAACAAGGTGCCCTTGTCAGCCATCTGAAAGCGGCCCTCCCGTGATTCGGTGGCCCCGCTGTAGGCCCCCTTGACATGTCCGAAAAGTTCGCTTTCCATGAGGGTCTCCACCAGCGAAGAACAGTCAACGGGAATAAACGGCTGATCACCCCTTTTGCTGAGGTTGTGGATGGTGCGAGCGACCAGTTCCTTGCCTGTCCCGCTCTCTCCGGTAATGAGAACGGTGCTGTCGGTATGGGCAATTCTACCAATGGATTCTTTGAGCTCTTTCATGTAGTCGCTGCTGCCGATTAATACGGAAAGTCCTTTTTCTACTCCGCCCCCATCAAACTGCCTCAAAGCCTCTTCAACCGCCCCTCTCAGATGCCGCTGCCGAGTAAGGCTTGCTGAGAAAATTGAAGGCGCCTTGTCTCATCGCCTCGACCGCCATCGGTATGCTGCCATAACCGGTAATGATGATGACTTTGGCCGAGATGTTTTTTTCGACTTTGAGCTTCTTGAGAATTTCCAAACCATCCATTTTGGGCATCCGGATGTCCAGCAGGATGACATCATAAATATTCTTGAGGGCCATCTCCTGCCCCAAAAGGGCATCGCCGGTACTTTCAACCTGGAAGCCTTTCCGGGACAAGACCTGCGTGCATCCGTCGCGTATGGATTCTTCATCATCGATGATGAGGATTTTCTTTTTCGGGATTTGCTTTTCTTCTTTTTTCATAGATTAAAAAAATCGACTAAAAAAATCCCCATCCAGCCCGGTGAGTTTGCTGATATAGGAGGGAAGGGAAATGATAAAGGTCGTGCCCTTTCCGGGTTCGCTCTCCGCTTCGATGAGACCGTTATGCTTTTTGATGATGCCGTAGACGATGGAAAGTCCCAGGCCTGTTCCCTTACCGGGTTCTTTGGTCGTAAAGAAAGGTTCGAATATATGCTGAAGGTGTTCCTTGTCTATCCCTTCACCGGTATCCGTTACCAAAACTTTTATTGAATTATTGGAGGTAAGTTTTGTCTTTATGGTCAGCAACCCTTTGCCGTTCATGGCATCGGCGGCATTGATGAAAAGATTTAGAAAAACCTCCTCCAACCTGGCCCTGTCCCCGATGATTTCCGGAAGATTCTCTGACAGACTGGTCTTAATTTCAATGCCGTGGAACATGGCCTGCTGCTTGATAAGATTAAGAGAAGTATTGACGACATTATTGATCTTGAGAGGCACCATATCGCCGGTAGGTGTCCTGGCAAAGTCAAGGAGGCTCTGAACGATTTCTTTGCAACGGTTGGTCTGGTAGATGATTTTCTGCATGTTTTCCCGGGCCGGGGAATCCTCCGGAATATCTTCGAGAACGAGATTGCTGTAAAGGAGGATCCCCCCGAGGGGGTTGTTGACTTCATGGGCGACCCCCGAGGCCATTTCACCCAGGGCGGTCAATTTTTCTGTTCCGGCCAGTTGAAGGTAGGCCTTGTGCAGCTTTTCATTCTGGTCTTTCAAGGACTTGGACATAAAATTGAAGGCCTCATCCAGCATGTCGAATCCGGAGATTTTATCGGGAGGCAGTTGATAGTCTAAATTACCGGCAGCGATAGCTTCCGCGGCTTCCTTCAATATACGTATCCTTTTGACGATCGTATTAGTCAGGAAAACAGAAATGATAAAGGCAATCACCACGGCCAGACCGGTGATACTGGTGTTGATCCATATCATATTCCAGCGGATATCCCTGTATTTGGACTCCAACAGACCGACATAGAGGACCCCAATGAGATTCTTATTCATATTGTAAATCGGAGTGTAAGTGGTGATATACCAGTCATCGACCACAAAGGCCCTGCCCACCCAATCTCGGCCCTGTACGATGACCCGGTCATAGACCTCCTTGGACAAGGTCGTGCCGATAGCCCTCTTGTTTTCTTTGGTCATGACGTTGGTCGATATTCTAACACCACCCTGAAATATCGTGGCCACACCCATATCTCGGCCTTTGTATTTTTCCCCCTGATATACGGTTTCTTTGACTTTGTCCACGATAGTATTGTCTTTATTCAGGAGAACCCCCCCCATGATGGCCCCCATCAATTTATTATCCTTATCAAAGAGGGGATAGGCCGCCATCATCACCATACCGTCGGACAATTGTTTCTCTTGGGTGTCATAAGAGAGTGGTATTTTGATGATTTCCATGGTGGCTCGATCAATGAGACTCGGATTCTCCCTGAGGATCTTGTTAATAGGCAGGAGTTCGGTGGATAATTGCGGTGATTTGTTTTCCAGACATTTTTTTGCCACCGGCAGCCAGAGCATATTGTCTCCCCTGATCTCCCGGGTTTGCCGCCCGATAGAGGACGTTCCCGCGCCCATCGATCACCGTGACCATATCCAGGAATATTTCATCGCCTTGAATCGGAGTCTTCTGTTCATTCCGGATTAAGCCTCGCAAAAATGCCATCTTGGAGTATTCGTGGTTGACCATGATCGCCTGAAGATCCGAACTTTCGGCTGTGAAGAGAATACGGGTGGCGATCTTATCCAGAGTCTGGTTATAGATCAATTTTGCCGTATTGATGTCCTGCCGGACCCTGTTTTTTACCTCGTCTATGGTACTTTTGTTGATCGTCCATATCCCTATGAAGGTGGCCACGAAACCGGTCAGCAGCGTGGCGATCATGGATCCCACGACGATACGGTTTTGCAAATTTAATTTAAATAATTTATTCGTCAATCCACTGAAAATTTTCATAGTGCATTCCAGTAGTCTCTTTTATCTTACCAAGACTAAATTGTATGGATTATATCATGGGGAAAATAATTAAATCAATCAGTCTTTTACGACACGGGGTGTGGGGTGGGTATAAAGCTTATCGTCATAACCACTTGGGGATATTTTTCTTCCTGCGGGCAGCGGGTTCCCCGCAAATGCGAAATTATTAAACAAAGTCTGGTTCGCGGAACTCTTCGCCATTGGATTTAATTGAGCTCATTTCTCTTTTCCTCTTTCCTTTAAAATATTTTATTATCAATCTCCATTTTTGGAATCCATCGATGAGTCTTTTTTCAGCACCTGTTAATATCCTTTTTCTTAATCGGCCCGCTCGAGTTTGAAAATAACGGGGCGGAGCCCGTCATTACAACTATTGATGGAGACGCCTTCCTGCCGCACCCAACGATTGCCGTAGAATGTACCCTGAGCGCCATGCACCAGGGCGAATACGTAATGCGATACCGCTTTCCAGGCTTCGTCGCAAAAGCCCTCGGGTTTTGCATAACCCGCCTCAAAAATCTGCCCAACTTTATGGAATGGGCATGGGCCAATATTTTCGACGCCATACTCTTTGGCAAGCTTTTCGTTAAATTGGGTTTCCAATACCGTAATCTTACATTTCCTCATAGGATGTGCCTCTTCTTTGATCTGACTATTTATCCCTATTTCATTGAACAGTAAAATTCAAAAGGAAGACGTAGCATATTTACTAAGGTGTTACCATAAATTCCTCACTTAGAAATCCACAACAATTGTTAACCCAATGCTTTAAAACGGGTAATGGGTCCTCTAAAGGCCGCTCAAAAAGCGCCTTGGATTGTCAATCGTCATGGTTTTGATCTGGTCACTGCTTATGCCAGCCTTCTTGAGGGCCGGTATGATGTTGCGAAAGATATTCGTAAAGGACCAGTTAACGCCAACTTTTTTGGCCTCTTCTGCAGGCAGCCTGCCGCCCCGGCCATAGCCGCAAGCCGTGAAATCTTGGGACATCATGATGCGGTCGGCATAGCCCATCCCCAACAGACCGATCAGTACGGCGATGCGTACCTGATCCGGAACAAACATCTCGATACCGAACCGATCGAAGGCCATGTAGACCCCTCTGCCCAACACCTCCATCTGATAGGCCAAGGAAGGATTGCCGCACATATGGCCAATCATGATCTTTTGCGGACTCACGCCTTCACCAATAAGCAGATCGGCCTGCTCCGGTCCCATCGTTCCACCTTCGGTGTGGGTCATAATGGGCGCACCAGTTTCTTTGCTGGCTTGAGCCGCCGCCCTCAGCGTTGCTTCCTCGCACAGCGAGATACAATTCAATCCCGACGCTACCTTAATGACACCCGGCCTGATACCGCTTTGACCAATGCCGCAAGTCAGTTCCTGCATAAAGCCTTCATAGAGCTCGGTCTTCATCTCGCCGATTTTGCTTCTCTCTCTCTGCCGAAGATAGATCCATTTGCCCTCATTTTCCGTATACCGGCCTGTGGAACAGACGATATGAACCTGGAGTCTTTCTGAAACATCCCTCATCACATCGACATCCCTGGACAGATCGAGAGGCGTGGCATCAACAATGGCATTGACACCATAGGCCTTCACCGATTCGAGATTTCTCAGACAAACGTTAACAATTTTTTCCCGATTATAGGGCCTGGACAACGGATCGCACTCCCATCCGGGATATCCGGCAATAATATGCTCGTGGGCTAAGGTGAGACCCAGGGACTCTGGATCAATCGGGCCAAGGACGGTATTGATCTTTGCCATTTCTATTCCCTCCTAAGTTTCATGATGTAAAACGTGGCTTCCTGCCACTTCACTAATCTTCCAATGAAATGCAGAACCGGCAGCAATTGTCCCCTTTGGGCAGCAATTTCGTAAAGCCGCTGGCCTTGAACTTCGGATTCAGCGACTCTGCCATGCCCTTCATCGATGACCCCAACAGGATGCCGCATATATCCGGTTCCCTGGACCAAGTCTTCGCCACCGGGCAGGTTTTGAGTTCTTTCTCAAAGGCTTTTGGCGTATGCTGGACATACCCGTCCCAATAATTGGCATAAGTATCGTCGATCAAGTCGTGCACCTTGGGCAGGGCCATACAGTCGTGAAAATCTTCCGGGGTGGTTCCCGTCATGCGCATCCACATCTTGGCGCCTTTCTGGCCGTCTTTGTAATACTCTTCTTTCAGACGCTCAATAAATTTCTCCCCGCCGACCTCTTTTCCGACTCGAAATAAGACAACCATCTGCCGGGCCAAAGTCTCTGTCCAGTTCTTATACCGTTTACCCATTTCCTCTTCACTGACCGGATACTTTTCATAATCGGGTGTTTCTTTCATAGCCTGTCCTCCTGTTAGAAAATAAAAAAGAAATATTAACCTCACAAATAAGTGGGAAAGGCTGTAAAAAACGTTCGGCCTTCGACGAAAATAAAAAAAGCTAAAGATATTATAAATAAATAAAGGGGGGAAGGGGGTAAGTCAAGGGAAAAGTAAAAGACGTTTGGTGTTCATCCTTCGTCGTTCAGCGACCAAACCAAAGGGCGGAAAGGCCGAACCATGGGAGAACTGAGGCAGGAGAGATAAAGGAAAAAGGACAAAGTCCCAGGTTAAAAATAGGCTTAAAAGAAAAAAGTCGGGGTTGAGCGTTTATCAATTATGGGAAAAAGAAAATGGGGTCCAATTTTCCACAAATAGTCAAGAGCAGACTAGACCCCTTTTCACAACGGATTCATTATTCCAAGGTAATGTTTTGTCAGACCCTATTGGGAAATCATCCTTTATTAGCTATCGTTAGTGATTTTTGCCTAGGCCGGTCATTCTGCTTAAAAGTATTTGACTTCAAACCATGACCCGTTTCAGAAAGAAGGCCTCTTTTTACCAGTTCCTATCATGAGGCAAATCATTCCTGCAATGATCACGTATATACCAAGGCCAATAAACTCAAAGATACTGAAAAAATCGCTAAACTTTTGCCCCATCATCATTTCAAATGCTGATTTTATATCGAAATCCTCCGGAAAGGCCGTGGCTATTATAATTAATATTATAATTATAATGATACATAATATAGGAATGATCCAGCTAAGATACGATAGTCTTCTTAGGCGGGGATTCTTTGTAAAAAAATAATAGATAATAAATCCTCCGCCAATAGGGAAAAATAAAAGAACCAAAGACAAAACCTGATATAGTCCAGAAGATGTTTTGATTATATCCAAACCTGAAAGGGGAGCCGACATAACCTCTACCCAGGACAGAAAAAACCCGATAAAATAACAGAGACCCCCTACCAAAAGAAAAAGATTCAATTTATCCATATCGCTGATGGCAGCCGGGCTTGAAGAGAATTTTTCCCTTTTTTCCCCTTGAATTCTAAACGGGCTATCAGCGTCAACCACACCATAAGAGGATTTAGTTGTTTGAAGTCCGCTGCTGCCGATTCCATTGCCACAATTAGGGCAAAATTTCACCTCCTCTTCAATCCTTGTGCCGCAATTTGAGCAGAACATAATGGAATAACCTCCTTTCTTTTGAAGAAGTTCGTAACATCATTACATCGGGCTATTTTTTTATATTTATAAATAAGGATTATCTGTTCAGCTATCCATTCAACCGGCCCTTGGCCGAAGAACCTCATTCAACAGGCCAAGAAATATGAACTTCACAACTTAAGGATGAGAGGGTTTAAAAAACGTTCGTCGTGCGGCGCCTGCGAGGGACAGGGTCGTTCGGCGAAAAAAAACTTTAACCTCAAGACTGAAAGCCCAAAGATAATAGTAAGAAAATAAAAGGAAAAAGGGGGAAAGTCAACTAATTTTTGCCTTGCGGGGCAAAAATTTAGCTCAAAGCTCAAAAGGGAACATGAAGTCAATAGGACCCTAAATTCCCCGCCACCCTCCATACGGTTTAATCCAGGACCCGCTTAGTCTTTGAAGGCGGTGAGGGGCTCTCGGATCAATTCTCCTTTGGCGAAGCGCTCAAGGGAGAGACAGGAGATGTCGAGGAAAGGTTTTTCCCCAAGGATCAGCTCGGCCATGCATTTTCCCACTGCCGGGCTGTGCTGGAAGCCGTGGCCGCTGAAGCCATTGGCCAGGAAGAAGCCTCTCAATCCGGGAAATTCTCCCAATATGGCCTGGTTATCGGGAGAGATCTCGTAAGACCCGGCCCAGCCGCGGTCAATGGCCGCCTTCTCCATGATAGGCACCCGGTGCATGGAGTTTCCGGCCACCTCCACCATGGCCTCATAATCCACGTTCAGATTAAAGGAAGGGAATGCGTCCTTGGGCCCGGAAATCAACAAACCCGCTCCCTCTCTTCGGAAATACCAGCCCTGGTGAAAGTCGATGACCAGAGGAATGGGATCGGGAATGTGGGGGAATGGCCCGGTGAAGAATAGCTGCCGGCGAAAAGGTTGAACCGGCACGTCGGCCCCGGCCCGTTTGCCCACCTCACCGGCGAAGGGGCCGGCCGCATTGACTACGATGGGCGAAGCAATATCACCCCGAGAAGTCCGAACGCCGGTCACCTGGTTCTTGTTTCGCAGAATCTGGAGGACTTCGGTCTGCTCAAAGATTTTTACCCCGCCGGCCCTCGCCCCCCGGGTGAAGCCGCTCAGGGCTTCGTAAGGCCCGGCGTATCCGTCCCAGGTACAAAAAGTTCCCCCCTTAAGATCATCCACCCGCAGATAGGGCCAGCGGTATTGAATTTCTTGGGGGGATAGAAGTTCCACGGGGATTCCGAATTGGTGCTGGAGGTCCGAATTGTTTTTAAATATGGCCCACTCGTCTTCGCTGGCAGCCAAGAAAAGGTAGCCGACTTTTTTAAAATAAAGCTCAGTCCCCATGATTTCTTGAAAATGGTTCCAGAAGTTCAAACTCTCCAGAGAGAAGCGGATGTTGATCTCCGTAGAGAATTGGGACCGTATACCCCCGGCGCATTTGGCCGTGGACCCTTCACCCAGCATACCCTTTTCCAGGAGCACGACCCCTTTGGTCTTTTTCCGGGCCAGATGAAAGGCGATGCTCGTCCCGATGATCCCGCCGCCGATGATGACGATGTCCGCGGTTTTTTCCATTCGATTCATTCAACTATCTAATTGGTATAGAGCTTCCAGCAATCAGCATTTAGCCAACCCACTGTCATTAAAAGCATTTACTGATAGCCGAAGGCTGACGGCTGACTGCACTCATCCGAATTAACAGGATGCGGAAAAACTTATTTTTACAGGTTGCTCAAAAAGGTCCAGATACCAGGCGACAGAAACCGGGAACCCATTATCCTTTTTCCGGCCAAAATAACAAGTAATAAGTTGATCAAATTGAGGAAGAAACGGATTGGAGCAGGAATTGAGGCTGAAGGAATTGACTGGAAAATATTCGAGGGTGGGGGCAAAGATTACCTGTTATGGAAGTCAGGAGTTCGGGATTTCGAGGGCTGCGATTGCCCGGTGAGGATAAAGGCAGAGAGGGACGTCCTTTATAGTTCCTGTCCATTGTCCATGGAAAAAATAAGTTGTCTTAGTCCCAGCGTTCCGTGTTGTACGATGGTCATGTCCACGGGGATTCCATAGTGCAATCGGGATGGATTTATTTCACACCTCTTATATCTTCAAACCTGAACTTGCTTGCCCTTAAATATTCTTCTATACTTTCTATCGCAATCCATCGTCTATTCAAACTTTCAGCAGTGGCCCCGGTGGTGTTTGACCCGGCAAAAGGATCAAGCACCACATCATATTCATCGGAAAGCAATTTGATAAAAAATTCAGGTAAAACAGCAGGAAATCTGGCCGGGTGTATTTTTATCCCGGCCTCTTTGCATTTGATTGTATATGGGTCATTTGCTGCATTATTACCGAATCTGAGCAGATCCGGGGCGGTTTCATCTTCAAAAAAATTAGCGGGAATAGAGCCACCGGCGTCAACTTTATCAAAAGTCGATCTAATGTTGTGACCGGATGGACGGACGGTTGCGCGGACACCCCGCTGATTTAACCGCATCATGTCCTTGCTGTAAGGTTTTAGCACGTTCCGGTTGTTTGCCTTTGGCCAAGGGGTTTTAGAAAACCACCATACATACTCTACTGAATCCTTAATGCGAATCCGGCGTACCGTTACCCATTCAGCCGGCATGGGCATTTTAGCAGGGTTATACCAGAAACATTCCTGCGCCAAATGGAACCCAACCTCTTCAACAAGGGCAATCAGAAGCTTGAAATGGTATATTGAACGAGTAGGCGCCCCCCTGTTATAGCTTCCTCCTATGTTCAATATAAAGCTTCCATCTTCCCGGAGTATCCTTAAAATCTCCTTTGCAAAAGGGATAAACCATGATACATAATCAGTTTTTGATACGTTTCCATATTCTTTTTTAAATTGAAGGGCATAAGGAGGGGAAGTAATCACCGCATTAACAGAGCCGTCCGGAATCCGCCCCATTATCTCTAAGGAATTGCCCCAATAGGCGGCCCCGAAATCGGTTGCATAATATGGCTTGATATCAACAAGAAGTTCGCGGAAATTTTGCTTCCTTGCCAACTGATTGAAAATGGAAGTTTGCATACTTACCTCTTATCTATATAATAACACAAAACCGACAAAATAAAAATATCATATTGGGTTAACATTGTCAACCAATTTATATCAAAAAAATATTGCCCTCTCCCAGTGGGTATCTCAGGCGGAGGCGGCAAGACTGAGGGGCGTCACACGTCAGGCGATTTCCAAGCTGGTAAAAAAAGGTAAATTAAAAACTCTCGAAATAGGGGGCTATTCGCTCGTCAACAAGCAGGAAGTTCTTGAATTGAAGGACGGGCCTGCGGGGCGCCCAAGAAGAAAACATGGTAAATTTAAAGGAAATCAAGCAACTGATAGATGATTGCAGTGATGACCAATGTAGTGAATTACTGCAGTATATCAGAGCCAGGGTTAACATCCACCCCCTTGAAACAAAACTTGGATGCAAGGCCGAGATCATCCTTGAAGCCATTTCAAGAGCAAGTGACCTCACTTTAAGAGGTATACGTGGTATTATTGCCGAGGCCGCCTTCAAAAAAGATGTAATTGAAAACCTGAAAGGATGGCATGATATAAGTACGGAAGGCGATCAACCCTATGATTTCAATATCCAAGACAGTATTGGCACAATCCGAATTCAGGTCAAGATGCAACGACAAAAAAACCAACGCCCCATGACCGCAAATGAAGGCTACAGAATTTTTTCGGCTGAAAAATGGGTTGTTGAGACACAAAAGACCAGGGGCGGGACTAAAAACGGCGTTGCTACAAGACCGTATAGATTTGATGAATTTGACATTCTGGCTGTGTCCATGCATCCCTCAACAGGACAATGGAGCGATTTCATGTACATTCCGTCCAAATGGCTGTTGCCAAGTGGTGAAAATACAAACCTGATCATGAAGTTTCAGCCGGTGTCAAAACATGCCGATGCAGATTGGACTGATAACATTCTCACATGCATTAAACGGTTTCGTAGCAACAAACGAAAAACCCTTTCGACGAAGTAAAGACCAAAGATATAAATTGGTGGTTGGAACTTGTTAAATCAAAAACAATCGGCCTAAAGGGAAAAATAAGTCGTTTTAGTACCAGCATCCCCTCTTATAACTTTCTACTCTACCAAAATTAATAACTATTGTGACATGACAGCTTTAAGCGTCCCAGCCATTTTCCGGAGGTTTCTTAAAAAAATCATGATCTTCCTTGAACGCCAAAAGACTGTTTGCCCACAAGCCATCTTCGTCAGTCGGCGTCTCAAAGAGCGCAACAAATTTATTTATCAGAGTAACAAACGGGAAACGGTCGATAGGTTTACGTAGTTCCGTGTTTTCCCACTGGTCTGTAAAATCGTTGATGAGTTTATGGTTTATGTTGTGTTTCCTGGATTCCTCACATTCTTTTCCAGACAGAATCACAGTGTTACTGCGTATACCAAATCGCAAGATTTGGATCTTTTCTTCTTTGTTCTCGGGTACAGATAAAAATGGCGCCTGAATGAAACATACGTCATCGACCACCGAACTATTTCTCAATCTTTCTTCTTTAATGATTAACGACGGAACGCAAATGCCCAGCAAGGCCGGGTATAAAATATACAGGGGATTCTCGATTACCTGTTTTGGGTCATTATAGTTGCATACGATCACCCGACATACCCTTTTTTTAAGATCCTCAAAGCCAACCCCCTTATTGATGAGTTCATTACATTTTATGTCCATAAGCCCGAAATGCCTTAAGTCAATACTCGCTCTACGTCCGATCACGACTAACTTTTTTGCGATGCGCCGTTTCTCTTCCAGGCCAAGAGCACCCCAATTAAAATTAGTTTCTCGCCAAGTGGGCCACTTTTTATCGAGTTCACTTTCGAGATCATTTGCCTCTCCACCTAAGGTTTCCACGTGTAAATCTCGAAAATAATGTAACAGGTCGGCGGGCGAATAGTGAAAGAAGAGAGTGACTTTTTCATCTGTGTCTGTGTAAGATAATAGACTTGTAAAATACTCAGCCAAGATGCGTGAATATATTGTAGGCGAGACACCTTCAAAAACGCGGGTCACAGGTGCTTCTCGGCCCCATATATCATGATACCGAAATCCCCAATCGGCGCATGGTTGGACCGGACGACCATCTTCCGTATAACTTACTTTGTACTCACATCTGGGTACGCCGGGATGTAAACACCGGTTCTCTTTATATCCCTCATTCAAAGGGTATGACTTTATGTATTGCAGAAATGCCTGATCTTTGATAACTTGGAGAGCAAAACTGGTTGCGGAACAAATAGCCGAGAGACGATTTGAATCCTTTTTTTGGGGGCTATCGTGTGCTAATTTGTTTTCACTCTCCCCGTGATCGCTTATCCCTTTAACGACAAGAAAAGGTATCTGGAGCGATTTGCATATGCCAGCGACCCCATACGCCTCCATCTCAAACATGCGAACGGGTTGCATTTCGGCATGCTTAAGTGCTTTGTAATACCCGACCACCATGTCCTGAAAACGTTTCGATTTGATCACGGACTCACCAGACCCGATCGTGACCGCATGAGCTTTCAACCCCCTAGGGATTTTTGACTGAGGGGGATATTGCTCGACAGAAATGTCTTTTTCCCATTTTGTTTCGTAACGCTTGAAAAACGATTGTGCTTCCTTGCGCCACATAGTGCTACCCTGTCCAGATACATGCTGAGCAGCAGTAATCAAGTAAGGTTCGGCTTGGTAAGGTGTTGAATATCGACCCTCGATTTCAAAAAAACCTGGATCCTGCTTCCCTTCTGCTGCTCTTTGTTCAACACTTCTTGCTTCTCGTAACGTGCTATAAGAAGTGTACACGACATGTCCCCCATATCCAACGTCTCCCTGCTTAAAGGTATTTTTGTCTCTGTAATAACCGCACGCCAATCCTATCATTATCACGGCTTTCGGATTACTGTCTCGGATCATGTCGTTAAGCCTCATGGCTGCGTTAACATTTCCCATGGTATTAAGACTACCGCATGCCATCCTGAGACGTTCCCCATTCACAACAATCTCATAAACGCTGCAGGATGCAGGAGTAATTGTATTTCTCCGCTTCTTCCTTGCACACCAGTATTCAAAGATTAACATCTCTTCGGATCGTGCTGAACAAAAAAGAATATCAGTGCTCATGGAAACACCTCGCTTTGTGGAGTCACAGGTTTTCGTATATGTTTAGTTATCAAGCAGTCATCTTAAAGATATCCAATTACACCGGCCGTGGTTTTATGATAGCCATCCGTCACACCCGTGAGAAAACGCATCTCGGCTGGAGTTGACGGGGAGAGCTCGGCTTAGGTTTATTGCAGAACTTACATTGCCCATTTCGCCGAAAACCTGCAGCCCAATCAAAAGTTGCGCCTGACCAACCTTCTTTTCCACCACCAGAAAGTCGTAGGGCTCCTCTATGACCCTTGCATCCTCACGCATCCAAGCTTCAAGTACATAAGACTCCTCGTCGAGAGCTGTGCAGAAAAGGACATCCAAGTTTCTCATGGTCTACCTCATTTGGCCCGGTCGCGGATTTTTAGTATTCCATCCGCGAGGTATGCGATCTTCGAGGTGCTATGCCGGACCCAGTCCTCGTCATGGGTGGCCGCCACAGCAAGTGCTTTTGACTTTGTAACATATCCCAGCACGATCTCATCCGCGACGTTCTTGAATTTCTCATCTAAAGAAGCCCTATGCTCGTCGAGAAGTAAGAGTGACGGATTTCCCAATACAGCGACGATTAAGGCGAGCAATTGGCGCTGTCCGCCCGACAGGTGTCTTGTTTGTACAGACTCAACATCCTCGATGAATGCCGTTGCACCTCTCGATATCGCGGCAATGGTTTCCTTCGCCTCTGTGGAAGCAGGGAATTTTATGCCAAGGTGACCTTGACGCTTTGATGCAATAGCCATAATTTCGCGGACCGTGAGCTCGGAAGCGAGCGACTTGTGACTCTCTTGATGGACCCATCCGATACGGCGGGTGCGCAGGTACTGCGCTCTCGCAGTCACGTCTTCTCCCGACAAGCGAACTTTACCGGAAGAGGGATCGATCTCTCCTGCTATGATCCTAATGAGGGTTGTCTTACCGGATCCATTCGGCCCCATGAGTGCGACCACGGTGGGGCCGTTAATCGAAAGAGAAACATCCTTTAGGACCATGAGTTTACCGCCTTCGGGGCGATCAAAACTCTTGGATATCTTCTCTACCTCAAGTAAGTATTCTATCTCGTTCATCACGGCTCAACGCAAGCAGGGCGATTGCTATTACCCCTGTTCCAAGTTTTACATCAGTTGGGGATGTTCCCAGCGACAAAGCAACCCCGACCATCAATTGATACAGCAAGATGCCACTTGGCGCGGCGAGGATCTGCGACAGTAGATTCTCTCTGCTGCATGTCCTCTCTCCAATGATCAGTGCTGCAATGCCAATAACAATCGTCCCTGTTCCTGTTGAAACGTCGGCGAAGTGAAACTTCAGGGCAATGAGCGCGCCGGCCGCTGCGACGCATGCGCCCGAAAGAGCCACCAATGCAATCTTAAACGCGGAAACACTTCGACCGACTGAAGTGAGGAACTCCGGCGAGGAACCTGTACAGCGAAGTCCGGCGCCCAGTTCTGTTCTAAAGAAAACGTAGGATGATGCGAGTACTATCACCGCGAATGCTGCAAATACTCCGAGACGCACGGTTGGGGACGACCACACGGACGTCAGCAGGCCATACAAAGGCTGATTTGCCTTGCCAAGGATGCGAAGATTGAGGGTATAGAGAATCGTGAGAACGAGAACGCTTGCAAGGAGTGGATTGATGTGAAGCCGGTCCGCAAGCAGAGCGGTCAGACCCCCTACCAGTGCACCAGCACACAAGGCAACGAGAAACGAGAGCGGGACGCCTAGTCCACTCAACAGACACTTTGCGAATATTATGGCTCCAAACCCAAAAACTCCATCAACGGACAAATCGGGAAAGCCAGCGAAACGGAAGGTTAGAATAGCAGCCAGGGACACCAAACTGAATATGCATGAGAGTTCAAGGATTGATGTCAGTTGATACATTTACCACCCTTTATTTTATTATAATGCCTGGACAATGCCCACAATTACATTTAAACGGGAGCGGAATCGAATCCTCAGTATCCCGGTAGTCGCAGACTAGTTCACTGCCAGCAATGATTGATGAGATAGAAGTGAGTCGGATAAACGGACCGTCAAAGTTCAATGCGGTGTTAGGCACACAAGAATGATTTTCCCACCTCAGCATTTCTTCCAGCAGGTGTTCTGTCGGAGACCTTTGGATGCTGGCATAAAAAGGTCTTCGTAATATTGTATAGCGGTCGGACTCATACACGAGTTTCCCAGGGCTAATGTCTTCGCTAGTAAAGAGTCCCTTCCCATGTATAGGGGATGGTTTGACTGCCAAATGTTCTAATTGCGCGTTCTTCTTCAACTTGATTACTTCACTTCACCTTCCGTAATTTTGGTATAGGTAACCTTGGCTTTTTTACGTAGGGTGTCTGTCAATGTGACGCCCATTTTGTCAGCAGCGGCAGCATTCAGATACAAATCTCCACCTTCCGTGTAGCGCACAGGGAGTTGTGATACCTTTGTTCCGTCCGCAATGGCCACAATGAGCTTGGCGGCTTCCCTCCCCACATTGTAGTAGTTCTGCCCGATGGCTCCGATTGCCCCCCGTTGCACTGAGGAATAATCACCTGCAAACAAGGGAATCTTATTTTCAATGGCGTAAGCGACAAGGGCGGGAAATGCCTTGGTGACGGTGACGTCGTTTGCGGTGAAGAGGCAATCAACTTTTCCTTTGAGGATCGGCAATGCCTGAGCGACTTCTGTCACTGAATTAACGGGTTTCTCGACGAGTTCAAACACCTTCTGTTTGGCCTGCGCCCTGATCAATGGCAGGGTCACAGCCGAACTCGGATCATTAGGGTCGACAAGGATACCAATTCTTTTCGCATTCGGCAAAATCTCCTTTATGAGATCAAATTGTGCGCCTATGGGCCAGAGATCGCTGACGCCCGTGATGTTGCCCTCCGGAATTGCAGGATTTGTGAGTAATTGGGCAGCGACTGGATCTGTTACTGCAGCGAAGACGATCTTATTATTTCCGACGCCGGATTTTGTTGCTTGGGCCGTCTGGGTAAAGATCGGTACGAATATGGTGACGCCGGCATCTTTGTATTGTGCCAGTATCTGTGGAATTGTGGATGCATCACTGCTTGCGTTTTTCACCAGAATTTGAAATCTGGTCGCATCGATCTCTTGGAGTCCTTCACGAATGCCCTTAGTGATATCTAAGACTGCAATATGGACGATAGGCTCAATAATACCGACTTTCGCGGCAGACTTCTTGCTTCGGTTCAGCACCAATATCAGACCCGCAAGCACCAATATTGCGATGATAATGAAAAGTATCCTCTTGTTTTTCATGAAAATCCCTCCGCTTGGGTTGAAATCAACAAAAACCGTAAAGGTCGGGGGTCACCCATTAAAAGGCCCTGTCAAGAGAAAAAGATTCAGCGTATGCAAGAATGGACATTTTTTCTTGCAGGGAATGGACGTGTTAGAACTACCCCAGGTTTTCAACGTCTTTACCCTTGCTGAAATTTCAAAGGTTAAAGTGTCAGTAAGTGCTTCACTGCACCAGTCACCCATCAGGATCAAGGCCATTGAAAGGTAAGGAGCGTACCACCACACTGCCTTGCCATATTCTATCAAGACCCCTTCCGCCATTGGGGGCGGACCAGAAAATCTTCAGTTCCAGGCCGTGCCCAAATGTTTAATGACAGATCTTGTGGTTTTTAACCAACCTCTAAATGGTTCACGGCCTGGGCAGTAAAGAGGCTGAAGGCCCTTGGGTGGAGCGGGTTACCAATCAGGTCTAATGGTTACGCCAACCCCCAAGTCAGGTTCACCGCTCCAGCCAACTCTTAGGCAAAGACCTTTGCGGGATCAAAGGGCACCTGATCCCTCATTACGAAATAGGCCGCCCGGGCCAGTTTATGAGCCAGGGCCGTGTGGGCCACCATGAAGTTGGTCTTGGCCGATTTCTTGTTGTAGTAAGCCCTAGCCGGTTTATCGTAGCGGCGAGCCAGCTCAGCCGCTTCTGAGAAGGCCCAGGCCAGGTATTTATTGCCGTTTTTCTTATTACCTTTCCCTTTGGTTTTGTGGTTACTGGTCCACTTACTCGGCACCTTACGACAGTAGGAAGTATAATGGCCGACTTTGCTGAACCGCTCGATAGGCCCGGTTTCCAGCATGATCGTTAAAGATAATATTTTACCAACGCCGCAAATGGTCTGAAGGTATTGGTATTGATCTTTCAATTCGACCTTGTTTTGGACCACGTTCTCTACTTGTTTAATTTGATAAGTCAGGAAGTCAATCGTCTCCTTGCTAACCTTCCCACTCAGCGCCAGGTCTTCCTGCCCGGCCAAGATGGGAGAAACCTTATTTTCTTTGAGTCTCTTGATCTGATTCCCTCCTAACTTGAATCCGCAATTCCTGGTGATTATGTTCTGCAGGCTGAGTATAAGCGAAGTCCTGAGCCTGACCAAATGTCCCCTCTTTCTCAACAGGTCTCGGATAGGCCGATCCTCCTTGGGATAGATATATCCTTCCGGTAAAATCCCCAACCGCAACATATCGGCCAACCAAAAGGCATCGTGCTTATCATCGGCATGTTTTAATCCCGAATATTGTTCAATGGCTGCGGGATTGGCCAAATGGACCTCGTACCCCTCATCCATCAAGGCATCCACCAGCCAGTACCAGTTATAGGTCGATTCCACCACAATCCCAATCATCTCTTCTTGAAACGATTCAAGACTATCCAAGACCTCTCGAGGATCATTAGAAAGTCGCTTCTTGAAAATCCTTTTCCCTTTCTCATCCATAATCCCAAGAAAATTGTTGTTGCTGTGAAGATCCGTTCCTGCGTATAATCTATTCATAAGGCACCTCCTAGGGTTTGATTGATTCTCTCTCCCTTACATACCAGGAAACCTCTTTCCTTGGTATGCGCGAGGTGCCTTTTATATGTTTATCAGGTCTTTTTTCTTTGCATTCTGCTTTCTGTATCCCGTCCCTCAGCTAAAATGTCAGTCCCGTCAAAGCGGATTCCGTCCCAATTGGATGGACTTGAGGTCACAAATTGCGACCTCAAGTTTCTAAACTTCTCAAATAAATAATTTCTTAAACGTTCGAAAAAAGAAATGTCTGTTCAGCTATCACTTCGACCGGTCTTTTGGCCGGATAACTTACTTCAAAAGCAAGGAAATGTTAACTCCAGAAAAAGAAAAACTTTTTTGAAAAGACGTTCGTCGTTCGTCGAAAAAAAGAAACTTAAACTTTAAAAAAAGCCCAAAGATAATACCAGGAAAATAAAGGGAAAAAGGGGGAAAGTCAAGGGTTTTTTGACGGAGGCAAAAAAAACCAGTTCATAGATGATAGCCAATAGATTATAGGGAAAATTAAGAAAATATAATTCGTGGTGGGGAGTTCGGCGAAAATAAAGAAACTTAAGGCTCAAAACAGAGAGATCAATGGAACTTAGAGAAAAAACATGAACAATGTTGCCTCTTACGTCCTCCCGCAAAATTACGTTTTAGAATTAAGGATCTTTTCAAGAACTGTTATCAGGGGAGGGAGGTCATCAGTGATGGTGTCCCAGACCCGATTAACGTCAATATCGAAATAAACATGTATTAATCTATTTCTCATGGCCACGATATCCATCCATGGTATTTCTGGTTGCGTGTCGCGACCTTCTTTCGTGACCCTTGACGCCGCCTCACCTATAATCTCAATGGATTTAACGATAGAAAGAATTGGCATTCGATCATTATCAAAATCTTCTTTTGTTTTATTACGGGCAAAGTCCACCGCCTCTCTGGCTGCATCCAACATATGCCTCAGACGGATCAAATCATCATTGCGCATAGGCTACCTCTGCGCTTTCCAGCACTTCCCCCCTGAAATATCGACTCAGGTCCCCAGGAGTACGCAAATCAACTTTTCGGCCTAAGATCTCTGATAATTCATTTTCTATTCGGGCCATCTTAAGAAGACCCACTTTGAATCCTGTTTCAAATTCCACCAAAAGGTCAATATCACTCGAGGCCTTAAAATCATCTCGGAGGACCGAACCAAAGAGGGAGAGTTTACTGATATGATAATTCCTGCAAAATTTTTCTAAGCGTTTTTTCGGAAGTTCGATGCGGTTTTTCTTAATCATTTTTTTGCCTCTTTGATCTTTTTACACCCCAGATTGGCTTTTACTGATTGTATTTGACGACCAATTCTCTAACTTATTAATATTATAAATTAACCACACCGGAAAGCCTGGTGAGTTTAGGCATTGACTGCTACCTCGAAAGTGGTCATAAGCGACTTTGAGAATTCCTTAATAGGAAGTTCTTCTAAATATAATTCAGTTGCTCCCTTCAGATTGGCTATGGCTTCTTCAATCGTATACCCCTGACTCACCGTGCCCACTTCAGGGCATTCAGCAACCTACAACTCATCTTCTTTATGGAGCACAGCAGTGAAAGTTTTATTTTTCATCTGAAACCTCCCACAGATTTCCAGAATTTTATGAAATTCATATTCAACAAGTTATTAAGGTAAATATTTTTGATATTTTAACATACTGATTGAAAAATTGGAAGCGGCTAAAGATAAACGTGGAAAAAGGGGGGAAGTCAAGGGAAAAAAAGCACAAGGCACGAGGCGGGAGGGGTGAGGGAAGAGGCACGAGGAACAACGAGGAAGGATAAAAAAAGTATGCTTTCTATTCCCACTCATCCAGCCCGCCGGCCAGGACCGTCTGCTTGGCCGGCTGGACGGTGCGATAAACCTCAGATGGTGTGTGCCTTTGACCGTCGACGGTCAAAAGGTGATCCTCAATGGAAATGCCGAAGAGGCGTTCGTTCTCTTGAAGGAAAGGCAGGATGAGTTGCCAGTCCTGCTCTGAGAAGGGAACCAGCTCCCCACCGTTAAGTTGTTCGGGAACGATCTTTTGATAGGGATCCCGGATATAAATGGCCCCGCCCGAGGCCAGGGAAAAGAGGTTCGCGCCGGGATACGGTGTTTCCTGGGGGACAATGTTCCCTTGCGAGTCAATGTTCAGGCCGTTGACAACGACAAATCCTCCCCCGTTATGGGGATCCCCGGCCATAAAGGATTCAGCCAGAAAATCCAGGGCCGTGCCGTTGATGACCACCTTGGGCCGGCCCACGGCATTAATCAAAGGCCGTCCGGCGGCATTGCCCAGGACATAAACCTCCCCGCCTTTGGCCCCATATAAGAAAGTCTGACCCACATCGCCGTGGACCACTAACTTGCCGGTTTTAAGGATCTGACCCAGTTGATCCTGGGCATTGCCATGCACAAAAATCTCCAGGCCGTCAATGCCCGAGGCCAAATAGTCACCGGTGCTCCCGTAAGCATCAATACGAACCCCTTTAGTTTCCGGCCCAAGACCATTACCCAGAAATCGTTGACCCCGGTAGCCATAGCCGACAAACCGTTTCCAACCCAGCTCGTAAGCCTCGACCACCAGGCGGGCATCACAGTCCTCCCCTTCCGGGGGAAACTGCCCGGCATTGATGACCAGAAATTTTTCTCCGGCTTCAGGGGCTCGAATGGAAATGCGATGGGCATAATCGATCTTAAGAAATGACCTCCCTTTAGCCTCGTTCAAAAAAGGGACTTCTTTAAATAGGTTTTCAAGGGCCTGGGTGACCATCTGCAAAATGGAGCGGCGTCGTTTGGTTCCCGTAGGGTACCTTCGATCCAGCAGCAGGGTAAATAACTCGATGACCCCTTCGGTTAATTTTTCCTCTTTGGCCAGAACCGCCAGGTGACTTAAAAAATCGTTGAACTGAGCGTAATCCCATTGTTCAATGGAACTCTTCAGAGAAGAAAACAGGGAGACGATATCCTCGGCTTCCAATTTCTGCTTTACCTTTTTGGCCATCCCCGCTTTCAAAGGCACAGGTTTTAATTCAACTCGAAAATCAAAAGGGGTTCGGTCCGCAGGGATATCGATGGCCCGGCCGAATTTATCCTGGCAGGTGAGGTGCCATTGATCGGTTGCCGTTTCCTTAACCGTAAAAATAAAGGCCCCACCGTCGGTATAACTGCCTCCCCGGGCATTCCAATAGCGGTCGGCCGTGGTGCCGAACCTGGGATCTTCCTTGGCCAGAGACTGCAGAGTGGCATCAATGGCCTGTTTTTCAGAGCAGATCAGACCGATCTCCACCTCTCCTTTTTGCAGGGCAAAGACCTGGGGTCTGAGCATGGCCGTATCGGTGATGCCGATCAATTGATAGGTCCGTTGTCCGGTAATATTGCGGGCGATGATGAAAAACCAGGGCCCGTCAGGCGAGCCGTGAATCTGGGTAGCCTGGATCTGGCGGTAGATCTTTTGTTTGTCCAAAGGGAGCTGATCAAAATCCATTTCCGTGGTCGGGGCCAGGGATTCAATGATGTATTCCAAGGGGTAGCCATAAACCCGATTTAGCAAATCGAAGACCTGGATCGAGACTTCCGTATCGGTCAAAAACAGAGGGATCACGTTTCGCTGATAGAGATATTCACTGACCGAATAATAATTGGCAAAATCCCCGTTATGGACCAGGGCCTCGTCCAGACCGCTGAATGGATGGGCTCCCCCGGGATGCCAAACCCGGCCTTTCGTGGGATAGCGCTGGTGGGCCATCCAGACATGGGCCTTAAAGTCTTCCAGGCGATAATACTGGGCCACCTGTTCGGCATAGCCGACGATTTTTAAAATCATCATGTTCCGGCCGTGGGAGAGGACAAAGGCCTTTTTTTCACCCAGGGAACTGTAATAATTTTGGTTTATTTGAAAGGTGTTTTGATAAACGAATTCTTCGGCCGCTTTTCCCGGAGACAATTTTTCCAAATGCCTTTCTCGCTGAAAAGCGGACAGGACGTCGGGCTTAACCTGAACGAAATACCGTTTGACCTGAGGCGGTTCCATTTCCAAACCTGGGACATCCCGAAAGTCACCGACGGTAGGGACAAAGGTCTCATGGTCTATTTGAAAATGGGGACGGATGTAGCGAGATTCCAATTCGGGAAGCACCGCTGGATCCAGCAGGGCGATCTGTAATAGAAAATCCGTTTCCAGGGTGGCCTGATCCACGCCCAGTTTTGCAGCCTCCAAACCCACTGCGGCGATGCCGCCACCTTTCCCGTTTCCGCGGTTGTGCATCTGAACGGAAGGTTCAAAGATATGGCGGCCGCTGAGCGGAATATTGCAGGCAAATCCGGTAACCCCGCAGCCCCCTTCTTCAGCCTCAGGCTGCCGGGGAAGGAGAAGGGAACGATGGACCTTTTCCAATAACCGGGCACGGGAATTGATGATAGCTTGGGCAATAGATTGTTGATGCATAAGTAAAACCTTTTTTAATTTAGAATTCAGGAGCCAGAATTCAGAATTCAGAAGAAGTTTAAGATTCCATGACTGTTGGATTCGTAAAAAGTCATCACCCCGGCGAACCCCGGATCAGGTCCGGGGCAGGCGCCGGAGTCCAGAAGGGTGGAATTTCCTGGATTCCGGCCGACTCCCAAAGGGAGTCTTTGCTTAAAGTTCGGCGAAGCCGAACGACTCAAGCCCGGAATGACCGAAATGTGGTTTGACTACTTTTTACAAGCTTATCAATCTTGGTTTATTCCGTTTTTATTCTGACTCCTGACTCATGAATTCTGGATTCTGTTTTCTTATTTATTCCAACTCTCCTTCTATCTCTTCAGCCTTCATATAATCCAAATGGGCCAGGCAATCCCAGCGTCCCATCAGGTCGCTGACTTTTGTCAGCCCCAGACGTTTTAAGATTGAAGTCAGTTGTTTCATCCAGGCCCCGTAGAGATTGATGATCCGTTGGGTTCCCCAATCCAGAGAGATAAGCTCGGTTAATTCAGGATCAGTTGTGGCAATACCCCGGGCACAGCCTCGGCCCGATTCACAGTTATGGCAGCGAAGACACTCTAAGGCCACTAAATCGGCTGTGCCCAGACAAACGCCATCGGCACCCAAAGCAATAATCTTGGCTGCGTCATAAGCGGTCCTGATCCCGCCGCTGGCAATCAAGGTCAGCCGGTCTCGGATCCCTTCATCTTTAAGAAACTTATGAACCTTCGGAATGGCATACTCAATAGGCATGGCAATGTTTTTTTTGGCGATATCGGGAGCAGCCCCGGTCCCCCCGTAACTGCCATCCAGTTGAAGGATATGGGCCCCGGCAAAATAGCTGCCCACGGCTACCATGTCCACATCAGTCGGGGTGGAAACCTTTACCGAAACTAAAGCCCGGGGATTAATCTCTTTGATCCAGTCGATATGCTTCTTATGATCCTCCACTGAATAAACACTGTGAAAGGGGAAGGGAGAAAACAAGGAGCTCCCGACTACGGCCTCACGCATACGAGCCACCTCAGGGGTTACCTTGTCTCCCAGAAGATGGCCGCCCAAACCTGGTTTGGCCCCCTGGGCGTATTTAAACTCCACGATCCGAACCCGCTGGATGGTCTCTTCACGAACTCCAAACAACCCGGTGGCCACCTGGGTAATCACATAATCATCATAAGGGATCAGGTCATCCGGATATCCTCCCTCACCGGTGCAACAGAAAGTTCCCCAAGCCTTGGCAGCCTGCACCCTGGAGAGCATGGTGACTATACTCACCGACCCGAAAGACATACCCCCTAAATAAAATGGAACCGGCAGGGTTATCTCGGGACGCCCGTCCCCGGTGCGGTTAAGCGCCAAGGCCAGGGAAATTGCCTCATCCGGGCAGTCCAGGGTTTTGTTCAAAGGGAAGACCAGTCGGAGTTTATCAAAACCCCCTCTCGAATCACCGGTTTTATAATTAAGCCCTTCATGAGGGATCTCGCCGGTCTCGGCCATATACCAGGTGCCGGCCAGCAGATCGGCCGTCCACCTTTTATCCCCCAACACCTCAAAGGAGGGATTGGGATTCATGGTGATGGCTTCCTTTGGACAGCGGGAAACACAAAAAAATTCATTCTTTTGGCAGGCCGGACCACGGCACAGATAATCCTTGTCCACTTTGGGACGTTTGGCCCCCGATTGATAGACCCCATAGGGGCAAAGCTTGAGACAAAGGCCGCAATTGTCACAATCCTTTCCGATAACAATACGGAACTTGCTCAAGGCGTGGCGAAAGCGGGTCGGCGCTGCCTTCACCTCTGGGGGAATAAATTGTGAAACATCAGACATTGATCAATTCCTTTTATTACTCAAAGGGAGAAAAATCTCCCTTTCCAGATCTTCAAAAAACATGGCCCTGCCCATTTCACCCCGCAGGCGCCGGGCCTCCCGCATGCCCATGGCCCCCATGACTTCCAAAAGCTGGTTGTACCAACCGGCTATCAGATTCCTGATACGGGCCTCTCCCCGGGGAGGATAGATCTGGGCAATATTCACCGGACAGGGAATGCCTTCAGCACAACGTCGGCAAACACGACATTCCAAAGCCACCAGAAGAGGGATATCCACGGTAACGGCATCGGCCCCGCAAATGATCAGCTTGGCCAGGTCTTCAGCCATGGTCACACCGCCGCCGGCTAAGATGGTAACCTGATCCCGGAAGCCGTTTTTAACCAAATGCAAGTGGACCTCTTTGATCCGGTCTTTAATAAAGATGGGAGCCTCCCCCTGTTCCCGGCCGAATTCATCGGCCATAAAATGGAGGATTTCCACGCCTGATCGGGTGAGTTCCATGGACCGCTCCGCTGCCTGGGGGCTCAAGGGGATTCGAACAGCAATAACGGCTTCAGGATTTATTTCTTTAAGCCATCGCTGCCTGTTACAGTACATCAGGTCCGTCAGGGATCTCGATCAAACGGAGTCTTTTGAGGATGTCTTTTTCAAACTGCTCAGGATCCCCGGTCAGATAGAGCATGATATGATTTAAATAACGGTTCAGGCTCGGATGCCAATCTTCCTGGGCAATAATGGTAAAGGTCCCCATTTCTTTTGCTGCCCGAAGCAGGGTGTGATTGATGCGATCCCGAGGGGGAGACCAGGGCAATATATCGAAGATGATCGGCAAAGGGATCTCCACTGAAGGAAAAACAGGAGACAAAAGATTCCCCTGCGCATCAAACTCCAGGGCCTGATGTTTCCGTCCCAGATCTACCTGGGTGCTGATATACTCCCGGCCATGAATCCCATCCCGGGTGGGTCGAACGATCTCGGACATGTCCGTCCACATGGCGTCAAACCCCGATCCGGAAAAAGGGCCTCCGTATCCGGCACCGGAAACCGGGATACGCCCGGTTTCGGCCTGATACCAGAGCTTGGAGATGATCTCCGGGGTCCAGTAACTGTCTCCCAGATTCTTATAAGCGGGATTCAAGGCCTTATGGATCAGACGGTTCGGGCAATTCTGTACGCAGCGGAAACAATCCTTGCATAAACTGTCCAGCGAATCGGACATCAAACGAGAATCGAGATTCCGTTTGTCATAAACCCCATAAACACATTCCCGCTTGACGCACTTGGGGCATTTAAGGCATCCCTCTTCCCAGGCAATGACCCCGGAACGGATAACCGTGGGAAAACGATTGGGCACCGTGGAGGTTTGAATATGATATTTGGGTGGCATTCTTTACCTCTTTAATAGAATATGCAAAATCGAAGGTTCGAAGTTCAGGTGTTCGGAGTAAAATTTTGTCACAACCTAAACCTCTGAACTCCGAACTCATTACTCCTAACTAACCCTTGGTCTGGGCATCAGCCCGGCTTGTTCCACAATTTGGGGGACCGCCTCTTCCCATTCAATGGACATGATATGGATCCCGTGGATCCCTTCCATTTCTTTAAGGGCCTGGATGGTCTCCAGGCTGATTTTCAGCCCTTCCTGCCTTTGTTCCTTGGCCGGGACTGCTTTCATTCGCCGGATCAAGGCTTCGGGAATATCCATTCCGGCCACCTTATTTTTCATGTACTCGGCCATCCTGGCTGATTTCAAGGGCGTAATCCCGCCCAGGATATAAACCTTTTCATGGAGACCCCGATCCTGTACCTGGGTCATCCAGTCTTTAAACCGGTCCAGATTGTAAATACACTGGGTTTGGATAAATTCGACACCGGCTTTGACCTTCTTGGCCAGCCGGATAACCCGGTAAAAAAATGGATCGGCAAAGGGATTGGCGGCCGCACCAATAAAAAGTTCCGGTGGTCGGGTGATGGCCTCGCCGCCGATGATTTGGGCCTGGTCACGCATCCGTCGGACTGTTTGGATCAATTGGATCGAATCCAGATCAAAGACCCCCAGGGCCTGAGTTTGATTGCCGAAGGATTGATGGTCGCCGCTCAAACAGAGGATATTCCGGATCCCCAGGGCCGAGGCCCCCAGGATGTCGGATTGGAGGGCAATCCGGTTTCGATCCCGGACCACCATTTGGAACACAGGATCGAGCCCTTCCTGACGGAGCAGGGCACAAGCCGCCAGGCTGGATAAGACGGACTACGCCGGTCTGATTGTCGGTGACATTGACACTATCCACAAAACCTTTAAGGATGCGGCCTTTTTTAACTATGACCTCCGGATCGGCCCCTTTGGGAGGGCCACACTCGGCCGTTACCGCAAACTCTCCAGCGGTTAATACTTTTTTAAGCTGGCTTTCTGTTTTCAATTCTGTTGATCCTCCCTGATGATTTTTCGAGGTCCGGCCCCTTGTTTTTTTGACCAGTCGGCCGGGGCATAGACCTCCTCCAGAAGATCCAGTTGACCCCTTTCTTCCAACCGATGGACAATCAGGTCCCAGGCACAAGGGGTATCGGGATTGACTTCACATTGACCTTCCTGAGAACCACCGCAAGGCCCGTTAAAGATCTGTTTGGCACAGCGGGTGACCGGGCAAATATCGGCAAATAAATGAAGGCGGCAGTCGCCGCAACCACGGCAGTTCTCCAGCCAGAGACCGGCCTCCTTGGTTTGTCCCAGGAAAGAGGTGTTTAAAGCGGGAAGGATGGAACTATTCGGAAAGACTTCAGCCACGGCCTGAACCCCGGCCCCACAGGCCAAGGAAAGCACGGCATCGTATTGATCGATTAGTCCGGTCAACTGATCGATAAATTCATAAACGCATTGCCGTTCCAGGGTGATTTCTCTGGTCTCCATTTCCCGAGTGGTCATCCGGGCATCCATCCGCAGGGCCGAGGCCAGAAGTCCCACTTCCTTTTCCCCGCCGGCAGCGCACTCGGCCACACAGCTTGCACACCCCACGATCAACACCTTTTTGAAAGGGGAAATCATGGCAATGATTTCATCTAAAGGTTTTCTTTCGGCGGTAATCATTGGTTGTTAATCTCCATTAAGATTATTCTTTTGAGGTTCTTGCAAATCTTTCAAATTTCGTCACACCGGCAAAAGCCGGTGTCCAGAAACCGTCCCAACGAAAATCGGGAACTAGTACCATCTTCCTGGATTCCGGCTGGAGTCTATCCCGCACTTGATGCGGGACCGGAATGACGCTACTGGACTTTTGCAAAAGCCTACCTTATTATTTGTTTTCTTTCAGGTTCTCCCCCCAATTAATGAACAGGGTTTAAGGGTTTTTATATTTTCACTTGAACCCTTGAATCCTTTTCTTCTACAATCTTCCCAACAGAGAGTGCCCTTTTACCGGAGCTTCCGAGAATAATTCTCGGGTCAAAAGGTCAATCCTTTTAGGGAGAGGAGGACGGGCCATGGTCAGCTTCAATCGTTCCGGATCCAATCCAATCTCTTTGATCAATTTTTGGGCAAAGGTGATTCTTTTCCCGGCCCGCACATTTCCCTGCTGATAACGACAAACCTTCTCCGGGCAAGTAATCAGATAAACCAAATCTGCTCCTGATTCAAAGGCTCTTAAAAAATGGAGCGGCTCTATCCGCCCGCTACAGGGCATTGGGAAAAATTTGATCCGGGTCCCTAATTCTTTTTCGATGACCCGTCGATTGCCATCATGATCGGGATCCAACTGCTGACAATAAAAGATGGCAACATTTAACTCCAAGGTTTCACTATTCATAGACATCCTTATATGGGTTTTGCATAGTCACGGGAAAAACAACCCGAGGGGCAGATGACTCAGAGAATTCCGGAATTGTCTGGTCGATGGCTACCTTAAAGATTATTTCTGCAAAAATATCGCCAAACTTTTTTATACAAAAAATTTGCCTGAATTTCTATAAAAAATTTTTTGGCAAATTGGTTAACTATTTTGGATTCGTTCTAAGTTCTCTTACCTGCTTGGGGCGGGGCCCAAAAAATATGAAAATTTAGTTCTCCGAACGCCGAAGGTGTTTTCGTACTCACCAATCGTTAAAAGATCGGCAGAGGTTTATTCAATTCTTGCCATAGTCATAAAACATAGGATTCATAGGGTCAAGAGGTCACGGATTCAAGTTAAAGGCTTAATAAATAAAACCCTTGCATCCTCGAATCCTGGATTCCTTGACCCTATTTATTGTTTGCTTTAAATATCAAAGTACAGCATAAATTCATGAGGATGGGGTCTTAACCGAACGGGATTGACCTCGGCCTCGGTCTTATATTCAATCCATTTTTCTATGACATCCGGGGTAAAAACGTCCCCACGGAGCAAGAACTTATGATCCTCTTTAAGGGCATTTAAGGATTCTTCCAAAGTACCCGGGGCAGAAGGGACATTGGCCAGTTCTTCAGGGCTCAGTGCGTAAATGTCCTTATCCAGGGGGCCTCCCGGATCAATTTTGTTTTCTATGCCGTCGATGACCGCCATCAGGATGGCCGAAAAGGTCAGATAACCGTTGCAGGATGGGTCCGGGGTCCGGAACTCCAACCGTTTGGCCTTGGGAGAGGCGGAATACATGGGGATACGGATGGCGGCACTGCGATTCCGGCTGGAATAGGCCAGATTCACCGGGGCCTCGAATCCAGGGACCAATCGTTTATAGGAATTGGTGGTGGGATTACCAAAGGCGCACAAGGACCGGGCATGCTTTAAGATGCCGCCGGCCCCGTAAAGGGCCTCCTGACTTAAACCGGCATACTTATCTCCGGCAAAAAGCGGGACGCCGCCTTTCCACAGACTGACATGGGTGTGCATGCCGGAACCGTTGTCTTCAAACAAAGGCTTGGGCATAAAGGTGATGGTCTTATTATTTTTTTTGGCCACATTTTTTAAGACGTATTTAAACCACATAAGCTGGTCCCCCATCTGGACCAGAGGCCGGAACTTCATATCGATCTCCGCCTGACCGGCCGTGGCCACCTCATGATGCTGGGCCTCTATTTCTATGCCAAGTTGCTCCAGGACCATGACCATATCGGTCCTCAAATCCTGCTGACTGTCCATGGGGGGGACCGGGAAATAGCCTTCTTTATGTCTTGGCTTATATCCCAGGTTGGGAGATTCCGCCCGACCACTGTTCCAAATCCCTTCCACCGAATCGATTTCGTAAAAGGCAAAATTAGACCCGCCGTCAAAACGAATATCGTCAAAAATAAAAAATTCCGCTTCGGGGCCGAAATAGGCCGTATCACCAAGACCGGTGGACTTGAGATAATTTTCTGCTTTGCGGGCGATATTCCTGGGATCCCGGCTATAAGCCTCTTTGGTAATCGGGTCGACGATATTACAGATCAGGCTCAAGGTCGGGACAGCCATAAAGGGGTCCATCACCGCCGTATCCGGGTCCGGAACCACCAGCATGTCGCTGGCATGGATCGGCTGCCAGCCCCGGATGCTCGATCCGTCAAAGCCGAATCCGCCTTCAAAGGAATCCTCGTCCAATTCATGCAGCGGAACACTGAAATGCTGCCAAAGTCCGGGAAAATCCAGAAACTTTAAATCTACCATTTTAGCCTTGTTCTTCTGGGCAAAAGCCAT
This sequence comes from uncultured delta proteobacterium, assembly GCA_963802945.1. GTDB lineage: Bacteria > Desulfobacterota > RBG-13-43-22 > RBG-13-43-22 > RBG-13-43-22 > RBG-13-43-22. Next base: position 19,604 of record CAWDKY010000014.1, on the reverse strand, counting down.
TACTTCTTTTGGGGTCATTTTAATTTCCTCCTTGGTTTTTTTTCAGCAACCTGTAGAAATAAATTGCCTTTGTAAAATTCTATTCTGTTAATGCGAAAAGAATCGCCTTCTTGATTTCTTCCAGCCTTTCCTCGTCAAAAATTTTCTGCCCTTCCAGGTCGGTCACATAAAAAACATCCACCACCTGATCGACTTTGGTTGAAATCTTGGCAAAAGAGATATTGAGTTCCATCACTGATAGGGTTTTGGTGATGGCGTAAAGCAGGCCCAAACGATCTTGGGTGTAAATCTCGACGATAGAACAAAAATCCGAGCCGTGGTTATCGATAATGACTCGACTTTCGGCTACAATTCTCGGTCCAGCAGAAAGCATCAGGCCGGATTTTTTTTTGGCCAGCCGATAATCCAAAGACAGTTTACCCGAAACCGCCTTGGTCAATTGATCATATACCCTTTCCCAGGTTTCTTCCGCAAATAAAGGATCCAAAGGCGGGTTAACCTGGAAAATATCCAGGGCTATTTTATCCGGGCGGGTAAAAATCTGGGCCCCGAGGATATTGATGTTGTTTAAAGACAATACGCCGGTGAGCCTGGAAAACAAACCCGGCCGATCATGACAGCAAATAAAAATTTCATAGATATCTTCCTTTTTTTCTACAGTCCAGAGAAAGGGCTTTCCATCCATCTGGCGTAGTAATCGCAAATGCTCGGCTATAGACTCCGCAGGCAAAGACAGCAGATAAGAAGAAGGCATTCCTTCTAAAAAATTTTTAACTTCCTTGCTGGATATTTCCTTTTCCAGCAGTTCCACAACCTGCCTTTGGGAGGTTTCTATGGCCTCCAGGGCTGATTCCGAGGCCCATTCTCCTTTTTCCAGGATATGGAGTATCTTAAAAAATAACTCCTTGAGCAGCAGGGATTTCCAATTATTCCAGGCTCGGGCACTGGTGGCCAGGGCATCAGCATAGCTGATCAGGTAGAGCATTTTCAGGGTTGCTGTTTCCTGGATCGTTCGGGCACAGCGGATGATCAATTCTTCATCATTCAAGTCCCGGCGAAGGGCCGTCTCAACCAACAGGAGATGGTTCTTCACCAGATAGGAAATCGTTTTCGAAGTCTGGAGGGGCAGCTTGAGTCTCTCGGCAATCCTGGGTATCATCAGGGCCCCTTGTTGGGCATGATTATTCCCCTGACCTTTGCCCAGGTCGTGAAATAAACTGGCCAGGTAAAGGACCGAAAAATCCTCAATCTCTCCCCAGATGCCGAACAACAAGGGTTCTTCTTTCAGATAGTATCCGCGACCGATCTTTTTCAATTCCACCAGAGTCAGGAGCAGATGGATATCCACCGTATAAACATGGTAGGTATCGAATTGGGTTCGGCAGACCGTGGCCTCAAATTCAGGAATATAGCGGGTCAGCACTCCGGTTTGGAGCATGGTTTCCAATAATTCCCGCGGGGTTTTTAGGTCTTTAATGATTTCCAAAAAAAGCTCACTGACCGGCCGGGAATTCTGAAAGGCCTCATCAATCAGGGAAAGGTTTTGCTTAATCAATCGAATGGTTTCCTGGCCGAGAACGGTTTCTTTCTTCAGGGCATACCAAAAAAGTTTCATCAGAACAGGAGGATTATCCTGAATCACCTGGGCCGATTCGAGATAAATCCTTCCTCCTTCAAGATAGATACCCGGTTCAAGAATTTCTCGGTGCTTTTCCCCCGTTTCCCTTTGTTCGGCCATTCTTTCAAAAAAGTTTTGATGGATGGTCTGAACTTGTTGAAGGTGCTTATAGACCTCCCGCATGAAGACCTCGACCGGAAGGATATCTCCTTGTTTTTTGATTCCGGCCCATTCGGCCATGGCCTCCTGAAATTCAAAAGAGAGCTGATCTGTTTTCCTGCCGGCCAGGTAATGGAGTTGATTTCGTATCCGAAGCAAATATTTTTCGGAATGAATTAAAGTGTCCCGATCCTCCGCGGAGAGAAGGCCAGCCTTTTCCAAAGCTCGGAAGTCCGGGGCCTCAAAAAGGGCCTTTCCGATCCACAGGAGGCAATGAATATCCCGAAGCCCGCCCAATCCTTCTTTTAAATGCGGTTCCAGAAAAAAAGCCGAATCGCCATAACGAAGATGTCGTTGCTCTCTTTCCTTCAGGATCCAATCCTGCCAAAGCAGCTCCTGCCCTTCCTTTAAAAGTTTTCCTATTTGATCTTTAAGAGACTGGGCCAGGACCGGGCTTCCGGTTATTCGTCTGGCATCAAGCAGAGCGGTTAAAAATTGAGGTTCTGTTCGGGCCATTTCCAGGCAATCCCCCATGGATTGAACCGTGTACCCCAGATCATAGCCTACATCCCAGAGGGGATAGAGGACCTTGCGGATGGCCTCTTCAACCTGAAGGTCATTTTTTTCAGGATAAAGAAAAAGCAGATCAATATCCGAAAAAGGGGATAGTTCTTTTCGTCCGTATCCTCCCAGCCCCACGACTACAAATGATGGGTCTTCCCCCTCCAAGCCAAGAAGGGCCCTTACCTCCAGGCTGTTGAAAACGGAAATAATAAAGACATCGATGAAGGAGGCATGCCGGTGGGCAATGGTCAAGCCCGATTCTCCCTGATCATGATCATGCTGCTCCTTCAGCTTTTGACGCTGGTCGAGCAGATATTTTTTGTGCAGAGGTTCGGTCATTGGTTGTTAATGGTTATTCGATGCTGGATAGTGGATAAAAGCTAAAGACGATACTGGGAACGGATTACGCTGGTATTTATCCAGCATCCAGTATCGAGTATCCAGTACCGGTTTTTTAAATCGCTTCTTTCCCCTGTTCTCCGGTACGAATGCGGATAACCTCTTCGACCGGCAGGACAAAAATTTTGCCGTCGCCGATTTTGCCGGTCCTGGCCGCCTGTTGAATCACCTCAATGACTTTCCCGGCCTGTTCCTCTTCCAAAACCAGTTCGATCTTGACCTTGGGCAAAAAATCGATCACATATTCGGCCCCCCGATAAATTTCGGTGTGTCCTTTTTGCCGACCGAATCCTTTGACTTCGGTTATTGTCATTCCCTTGATGCCCATATCATTTAAAGCATCTTTGACTTCATCCAGTTTAAAAGGTTTGATGATGGCTTCGATCTTTTTCAGCATGAGTCCATCCTCCCATTTTTATTTTTGCCCATTCATTTCCTGCCATTATCTCATATTCTTATACAAACGCTAATACTAATTAATGCAATTGATATACCATTGGGATTAAAATTTATTTTTGCAATGGAATTAAACGGTTGTATAAAAAAGAACATTGATGTCATCCGTCAAATTACAAAATTGTTATTTTTTAAAAAAAATATTTTACAAAAACGGAATTATAAAAATTTCCCCTTTTCGACAAAATCAAGATAACGTCCGAAAAAAAGCCAGACCTGTTTATGAAGCCGGTCCAGATATACCTGACTGTCTTGAAGGATATCTTGGGCAGTCAGGGGCTGCGGCTTGGCTTTTTTTATCTCTTTAGCCCATTGGGTCAGCCATGTTTGTATCATGGACTCAGTCACCTCAAAGTGAAATTGAAGTCCATAGGCCCAATCCTCAAAACGAAAGGCCTGCTGAGGGTAGGCCTCGTTGCCGGCCAGACCAATCGCTCCGTTAGGAAGATCGAATGTTTCCCCGTGCCATTGGAAGACTAAGAAGCAGGGGTCTAATAATGAAAACAAGGGATCTGTTCTGGCCGAAGGGGTCTGGGTCAGAAAATACCAGCCGATCTCCTTATGAGGGCCGGGATAGACCCTGGCCCCTAAGGATCTGGCCATCAATTGCGCCCCCAGACAAATTCCCAAAACAGGCTTTCCCAGTTTTAAAACCTGACGGATAAAGGGGAGTTCTTTTTTGAGAAATGGATAACGGGCTTCGTCATTGGCACTCATAGGGCCGCCCATGATCAAAATCAGATCATAAGGTTCTACCGAAGCAGGCAATGCTTTTCCGGCATAAAGCGGCAGGATTTCCTGTTGCCAACCTTTGGCCTTTAAGATCTTTTCGAAAAGACCTCCCCCTTCCGTCGTATTGTGGGTAATGATCAGCGAATTCCTTTTCATGAACTACCTCAAGAATCCATATCCGTCTTCCCCGTGCAGGCTTTCATCCATGCCGGCCATTTCATCTCCTTGATCCAAACGAAAGCCGAAAATCTTATTAATACCGATCAGCAAGATTAAGGTCAAAACTCCGGCGTACAACAGAGTCACGCCGACTCCCATGGCCTGAATGCCCAACTGATTCCAGGCCGTCCAGTGCCCACCGGCTTTCTGAACCGCTTCGGCCATCCAACTCGGACGGATGAAAAAAGAGAGCAGAAGCACTCCCGAGGCACTACCCACCCCGTGAACCCCGAATACATCCAATGTATCGTCATAACCGAGTTTGTATTTGAGGAGTATGGCGCTGTAACAAAATAAAGAAGAAAGGGCGCCAAGCACCAGGGCCCCAACAGGCTGAACCACCCCGGCCGCCGGGGTGATGGCCACCAAACCGGCCAATATACCGGTGGCAAAGCCCAGGGAGGTCGTCTTTTTTAAATGAATCCCTTCGATCAATACCCAGGTCAAAGAACCGGATGCAGCCGCGAGCTGGGTCATAGTCAAGGCCCGGGCCGTATTCAAGCCGCTGGAGACGGTGCTGCCGGCATTGAACCCGAACCATCCCACCCACAAAAAACCGGCACCGATCAGGGTCATGACCAGGTTGCTGGGCTGGAAGGCTGCTTTGGGGTAACCGTGTCTGGGGCCTAAATATAAAGCGGCCACCAGGGCACTTACCCCGGCTGAAATGTGTATGACCGTCCCTCCGGCCAGATCGATCAGGCCTCGCGCTCCCATATTAAAGAGAAATCCGCCATCGGACCAAACCCAATGACATAAAGGACAATAGACCAACAAAAACCACAAGGTGATAAAAAGGCTGTAACTCCAAAAGCGCACCCTTTCGGCAAAAGCCCCGGCAATAAGGGCCGGGGTGATGATGGCGAATTTTCCCTGAAACATGGCCACGACATATTCCGGCACCCCGGCGCTGTGGATAGTGTCATCTATTCCTTTGAGAAAGAAATAATCATTATTCCAGCCGATCCATCCGCCGAGAATGTTCTTACCGAAGGCCAGGGAATAACCGCAAACCGACCAAAGAACACCTATAATAGCCATGGCAATAAAACTGTGCATCATAGTGCCCAGTACATTTTTATTCCGGACCAGCCCCCCGTAAAACATGGCCAGGCCGGGGATCATAAACAATACCAGGCCGGTGGATATCAGCATCCAGGCCGTGGTACCCGTATCCACAGATGGGGAATCAGCGGCCCAAACGGCACTCCCGATCAAAGAAAAAAACAGAAAAAAGACAACCGACAGAGATTTGGTTAGTTTCATGATAGCCCTCATTTTCATTTTTTTGGGAACTATCAGTTGCCCTTTGCAAAAAAACGACCATCAGAACCCTTCGTTTTTTCCATTAAATATCTACCGGTTATCAAATTTGGCTGGAGATTGCCTACCCGATGAAATGACAAATTTGTATTATTTTTTTAAAATAAAAGACTTTTTTGTAATTTATCCTCCCCGTGTTTCGTGTTGCGAGGTACGAGTTACTGTGACCAGATATAAGTTTTCGATTTCCTAACCCGTAACCGTGTTTTTCAAAAAAAGTTGGAAATTCTTTCTTCTGACTCCTGACTTCTGGATTCTGTCTCCTTGTTTTTTTAAGAATCAAATCGCCGCTATTCCTGTTTCCCCGGTCCGGATCCGAATGACTTCCTCCACCGGAAGAACAAATATCTTCCCGTCTCCGATTTTTCCGGTCCGGGCCGCATCCTGAATGGCCTGGAGGACTTGGGGAACCTGGTCATCATCCAAGATCAATTCCAATTTCACCTTGGGAATGAAATCTATAATGTATTCAGCCCCGCGGTAAATCTCGGTATGCCCCTTTTGACGTCCGAATCCTTTAACCTCCGTGATGGTCATGCCCTTGATATCTATTCGCTGAAGGGCTTCCTTGATGTCATCCAGCTTAAACGGCTTAACAATGGCCTCGATCTTCTTCATGGCCCGACCTCCTATAGAGTATATCCCACTTCACTGTGTTGACTCAGGTCAAGACCGGCGTCCTCGTCCTCGTGTTCCACCCGAAGGCCCATAGTCCAATCCAGAACCTTGAGGATAATCAAGGTCACCACAAAAGAATAAACCAGGGTCACACCAACGGCTATGGCTTGAATGCCTAATTGTGAGGGGTTGCCGAAAAATAGGCCGTTATTCCCGGCGTCATTGACGAGCTTGCTGGCAAAAAGCCCGGTGGCCAGAGCCCCTAAGGTTCCGCCGACCCCATGGACCCCGACCACATCAAGAGCATCGTCATAACCGAACCTTTGTTTTAGAAAAAGGGCGAAATAACAAATCACCCCAGCCGCCAAACCGATAATCAAGGCCGATATGGGTCCGACAAATCCGGCCGCAGGGGTGATGGCCACCAGTCCGGCCACACAACCACTGGCTGCCCCTAAGGTAGTGGGTTTTCCCCGATACATCCACTCGATAAACACCCAGGAAAAGGTGGCGGCCGCAGCGGCGATGTGAGTGGCGGTAAAGGCCGAGGCCGCCAGGCCGTTGGCCGCCAGGGCACTTCCGGCATTGAACCCGAACCATCCGAACCAGAGAATGGCCGCTCCCATAATGGTCATGGGCAGGTTATGGGGATGAAACGATTCATGGCCGTATCCTTTGCGTTTGCCGATAACGATAGCCGCGGCCAGGGCGGCAATCCCGGAATTAATATGAACCACGGTACCTCCGGCAAAATCCAAGGCTCCTAAATTTCGGATCCAGCCGCCGATCCCCCAGACCCAGTGGGCCACGGGGTTATAAACCAGGGTGCACCATAGCAGGGTAAAGACCACAAAGGTGGAGAACTTCATCCGCTCGGCAAAGGTTCCGGTGATCAGGGCCGGTGTGATGACCGCAAACATCATCTGAAACATCATAAAAGCTTGATGGGGGATGGTTGCAGAGTAATCTTTAAAGGGAGCTGCCCCGACTCCGGAAAGCCCAAACCAATTCAGGCTGCCGATAATGCCTCCCAAGTCAGGTCCAAAGGCGTTGCTATAACCCCAAAGGACCCATTCCACCGTAACCAGACCCAGGATAAAAAAACTATGCATGATCGTTCCCAGTACATTTTTACTCCGAACCATTCCTCCGTAAAACAGGGCCAGCCCCGGGGTCATAAACATGACCAACGCGGCCGAAATCAAAACAAAGGCCGTATCTCCCGTGTTAATTGCATTCATGGCTGATTTCCTCCACTTTTGAAATTTTATAAAACTTTTACTTTGATATAAAGGCAGGAATCATGCCAAGAGCGTCATTTTCTATTTTTTTATTGCAATAACATAATATTACCTCATATTACCTCAAAAACCACCTGATGGTTGATATCCATTTAATTTCATAAATGTAATAAAAAATGACTTTATTGCAATTTTGTCTTTTAACGAACATCACTTAAACAGCCTTATCTTATTCCCTGACTGAATGATCATCCTGCAGTCAATACAACCACCAGACCAAAACTCCCTACCATGACGAACCCTATCTAGGAGAGGGCGAGACCGCTTCCGCCGGAGAGCATTTTCCAGCCCTCAAATCGCGGTTTCACCGGTCTCACCGGCCCTTATCCTGATCACTTGATCGAGGGGCGAGACGAATATCTTTCCGTCGCCGATCTCGTCGGTCTTGGCTTTGTCCTGGATGGTCGTAACAACTTTTTCGACCTGGCCGTTTTCAGCGATCACCTCAATCCTAACCTTGGGAATAAAGGCAATATCGTTCTTGGCGGCGCGGTAAAACTCGATGTGGCTTTCCTGTCTTCCGAACCCATTCACCTTGGTCACCGTCATCACCTGGACACCGATCTCGTTCAAGGCCTCTCTGACTTCATCGAGCATAAAGAAATTGATGGTTGCTTCTATCCTTTTCATTTTTTATTCTCCTACGTTTTGCGATTTGAGAAAATCTTAAGTTCCAATATCATTTTCAACCTGTCAGCGGATGACCTTGCGGATGTTAAAATCCGGGTAGGCCGTCACCGCCAGTTCCGCCTGGTCAAGACCTTCAATTTCCACTTCCGGCGGCACCCTCAAGCCCATGACCCGATCAAGGATCTTGAAGAAGGCGTAGGCCGCGATGAATACGTAAATAAAGTTGGTCAACATTCCGATACACTGGGCGATGAATTGGGAGGGGACGCCATAGAAAAGCCCCTTCACCGTTCCGGCCACGCCGTTGAACCCTTCCCCGTACGTCCCATCCGCAAAAAGCCCTAAGGAAAGCACGCCCCAGGCACCACTAACGCCATGTACCGAGAAAGCGCCCACTGGATCGTCGACTTTAAGGGTCCGCTCCACGAAAAATACGGAGAGGCAGACCAAAATGCCGGCCACTAACCCGATCAGCACTGCCGAAGGGGCGGTGACAAAGGCACAGGGTGCGCTGACGGCCACCAACCCGGCGAGCAGGCCGTTGCACATGATGCTAATATCGGGCTTGCCGTATTTGATCCACATGTAGAGCATGGAGGAAAAAGCCCCGGCTGCCGAGGCCAACATAGTATTTACGGCTATGACACCGATCCGCAAGTCGGTGCCTGCCAGTGAGGAGCCGGCATTGAGCCCAAACCACCCGAAGGCCAGGACAAATGTGCCCACCACCGCCAGGGGGATGTGATGTCCGGGAATGGCAATAATTCTCCCGTTTTTATATTTCCCGATTCTCGGTCCTAACACCATTGCCCCGGCCAGGGCCGCGACACCACCCGTCATATGAACTACGGATGAACCTGCGAAATCTACGTGACCATGCCCCAGGCCGAAATCCCTGCCTAATTGCGACAGCCAGCCGCCGCCCCACACCCAGTTGGCGAAAAGCGGGTAGAGAAAAGCTCCTACAAAAAAGGCATAGATAACGAAGGACTTGAAGTTCCACCTTTCGGCCATGGCACCAATGGGGATCGTGGCCGTGATGTTCATGAGCAACATTTGAAACAAGAAGAGGGCGAAGATCGCCGCGTCATAGGTCTGGCCGGAGAGGAAAAATCCCTTGGACCCCCAAAGGCCGAGGTCTTTTCCGAAGAGCCTGAGGACGATTTCATGATTGAGGAGGGCCGTGCCGCCGCTTAAGGGTCCCCCGCCTGCGCCGCCCATCTGAAAGGCAAAACCGCAAATCCAGTAACCGAGCAGTCCTATCCCATAGACCATGAAGTTCATGGCTATGGTGTGGCCAGCATTTTTCGCCTGGGTGAACCCGGTCCCGACCATGGCGAATCCGGCCTGCATGAACATGACCAGAAAGCCGGCCATGAGGGTCCAAATTATATTGATGGCAATCCGATTATGGCCTACCACGTCGGCCAGCTTGGCCGCCAGGGGCTCGTTCGGAGCCAGTTTCTTCAGGTCATCGGCCGTCGGAGCACCCGCCGACACACCGACTACGTCGGGTGCTCCGCCGGTGTTCGCACCTGAGGGATCAGGCTCGTGGGCCGACACTTTTGTGCGTGGATTTACCGGCTCATCAGCGAAACCAGGACCGCCGACCATGGCCGCCAGAAAAGACAAAAGCATGGCTAGTATAAAAAAGATTTTCTTGTTCATAATAAATCCTTACGCACGCTTTCGCGCTCCCTGAAACTTTAAAATTAGGATTCGTCGAACTCCGACCTCTATATCTGATTTCCGAACTGAATGATCAGGCCGCCGCCAATAATGACTATCAGCCCCATCCAGGTAGCGGTTGGGATATTTTCGTTAAACACGAATCGTCCGAACAAGATACCTATTAGGGCAAAGATGGCCACATAAACGCCAAGCAGCTTTGAAAAATCCCATTTCACCATGTTGACCACCAGGCCGTAACAACCCAACATGACACACCCCGCCAATATAATGAGAAGACCGCTTCCACGAAGCCCTTTGCGGACAACCGCGTTACCGCCGACCTCCAGAATAGCCGCCCCAATGAAAACCAGCCAAGCGATATAGGTCAAAGTCTAACCTCCAATTGAATGCTCGTCATTCTTCACGGTAAGCCCCAAAAACATAAAAACAGGCAAGGTCACACCCAACAATCTCTTTTTCATTTCCCTTTTCCTTTTTTAATAAGTTGATGATTAAGGGAGGGAATTTGGACCCAATCCATTTTGCCTTTATAATTATGCATAATCCAATCCAATAGGGTTTGCGTTTTATTATTGTATTAATTACAATAAGTTGCTTTAATTTTACATTAACATCTGAAATGCCTTAATATAACATAATTGTCTCTTTTAAAAATATTATAACATTCTTGTAATTTATTGAAAATTGCGAGAGTCCCTTTTTTTTGGAAATAAAAGACGTAAAGGAGATGTCTGGGAAGGGAATTAAAACAAGTGCGGGATAAGGAGAATAGTTGATAAATTGTTCATTGTTTTGGTATGCCTATTCCGCTGATGCCGTCCAGAGAATTGGAGCGAAGCGACGTTGCGTTGTAATAAAAAATGTCATACTACACGGGTGTAGTCAAGGGGGAACAAAATTTTCTCATAGAGTTGCCTTTGAGTATGATTTTATGAGCCGAACGTACGAGTCGATCCAAGGTGGCATCGGCGAGGAAGTAAATCACAGAAACAAAACCTCTCCTCTTAATTATTTTTGAAATGGTCCGTAGGGGTATACTTTTCCACTTGTTTCTGCCCAATAGGCACAGGGTTTGTTCTGGGTTTCTTGTTTCCTTTTAAATACAAATTCACGTGATCCATGAAGCAAGTCGCCCACAATCTTGGAGTCTCAATGCGAAGGGCCGCGGCGGAGAATCAGCAACAATACCAAGAGGAAGAGGATGAGCGGGACCAGAGAAGCCAAAACAATCCAGAAGGCTTTCTTCCAGCCGCGCCTCCAGGACCTCGGCGTCTGTAGTCGATCACATCGCCCGGTCAATTCCACTGCGCTTGGGTTGTCCAGGTCCGCCCTCATGGTCGCGGCCGTGGGATAGCGATTCTTGGGATCCCGTTCCATGGCGTGGAGGATGATCTCCTCCACCTGGGGCGAGACTTTCGGATTGACTTTTCGCGGGGCCACCGGGTCACCGGTGACCCGGGCGTTCATAATGACAAATAAATTTTCATTCTCAGACTCGAAGGGGGTCACGCCGACCACCATTTCGTAAAGGATGGCCCCGAGGCTATAAATGTCGGTCCGCTCGTCTCCACGTTTCCCTTTGACCTGCTCGGGGGCCATGTAATCGGGTGTGCCCACAGACGGCGTAAAGCCGGTGAAGGTGATTCGTCTCCCCTCAGCGGCCTTGGCGATGCCGAAATCCATGATCCGGATCATGCCGTCGTAGCAGATCATGATGTTCTGGGGCTTCAAGTCGCGATGGATGACGCCGTGCTCATGCATGTAGGCCAAGGCGTCACAGATGCGGCCGGCCAGTTGGACGGCGTCCTTTTCAGGCAGGGGACGGACACTGTTCAAAAGGTGGGCCAGGGTATAGCCGCCGAGATACTCGGTGACGATGTAAGGCCGGCTGCGATCTTTCTCGTCCACGGGAATGAATTTCAAGATGTAGGGATGGTTCAAGCGGCTTCCGATCTCTTCCTCCCGTTGGAACCGGGAGTAGAAGCCCGGATCGCTCTCGAACTCCATCAAGGGCACTTTCACAGCCACGGTCTCCTTGGTTTTCAAGTCGGTGGCCTTGAAAATGGTGGCCATACCGCTGCGGCTGATAGTCTCATTGATGAGGAAACGGTTGTCGAGGGTTTGCCCAGGCCGGAGATTGTAACGGGTCGTCGGGTCTGTCGTTTCATCATACATAGGGACGCCACGGTAATAGGCGATCTTCTCCAGGTCGTTAATTTGAATAATCTGCACAGAAAGATTATCGTCCGTGCCCCGTTTCTCCGCCAGGGCGACCAGTTGACGGCAGGCCTGGGCCGGGGAAAGGCGCGAGACGATGTCGGCGATCTCGCTGTCGGCCACATAGCCATACAATCCGTCGGAACAAAGTACGACCTGATCGCCCTTGAACACCATAGTACTTTCCACGTCCACCCGGATCATCGGCTCCTGGCCGATGCTGCGGGTCAGGATGGAACGGTTTTCGCTAGTCTTGCCCTCCTGCTCGGAAATCAACCCCAACTTTTGCTGCATGCCGATATAGGTATGATCCGTGGACAGTTGTTTGATCTCGGCCTTGCGGACCAGATAAACCCGCGAATCCCCCACATTGCCCACGGTGATTTCATTATCGCGGAAAACAATGATGTCCAGGGTGGTGGCCATGCGGGACTTGCCGTGATCTTCTATGCCTTTGTCATAGACCGCCAGATTAGCGGCATTGAACATCTGGGTAAGCAGTTGCTGCGGGGTATGTCCTTCCGGGGCCTGGCGAAAGGTCTTCAGGGCGGTCTCTACCGCCAGACGGCTGGCCACTTCGCCATGGTTAAGCCCGCCTACACCGTCGGCCAGCACGGCCACCGCGCCGCGGCTGCGTTTTTCTTCCAGCGTCTCCGGTTGCCAGAAACCGACGAAATCTTCGTTGTTCTCGCGGGCCGGTCCGGGTGAAGAAAGTTCAGCGTATGTCAGTTCCATAATTTAAATAGGTTAACATTTTTTTTGTGAAATTAAAAGTCTATGAAGCTGGTCAGGAGGTCGGTCCTTAAGGACCGACCTCCTGACCAGCTCTTGTTGAAAGACGGTTCTTAACAAACTATGATCTTACCGGTCTGCTGACCAATATTTCTTTCCCTTTGGTCTTGCTGGTCTTCAGGAAGTAGATAGACGCCGTATGCCCCCCACAGTGTGCAGAAACCCAGGGCGATGTAAGGCTCCTTCCAGCTCATGCCAGCGACCGTAAAGGGCCCGACCAAGTAGAAGAGCATGATCACCAGGTTGGCCAACAAACCAAGGATCGGAACAACCAAATGCTTGAAGCCGTTGAAGCTTTTATGCTCTTTGAAGGCCACCATGGCGATCCAGCAGGTCATCATATAGAGCAGGAAGGTGCCGAAGTTGCTGACCAGGGTGACGATGAGCAGCGTGTTGGGCAGTTTCACATACATCTCCGGCGAAAAGATGCCGAAGCTGTACCAGAAATTGTGCTTGTCCAGGGCCGCCAGCGCCGTAGACTGGCCGCCCAGATACACCAACACCGTGACTATGCCGATAATGGCCGAGATGATGCCCAGGGTCCAGATGGCCCGGTAGGGCGACATAGTTTTGCCGTGCAGAAGACCGAAGTGCGTCGGCACTTCGTCATCGCGGCCCATGGCATAGGTGACTCGGGCCCCGGTGCTCAGGCAGGCAAGGGTCGTACCGATCAGGGCCAGGAAGACCGTAAAGGCCTGGACCAGCATGAATGCCTTTCCGGCGGCATAACTGCCGAAAAGCCAGGTGCCGACGATGACCATCATGTCGCCCAACGGCGCGCCTGAGGCGCCGGCGTTCGCGCATGGTGTAGCCGTTATGCAGCAGATAGTTGGCGCCGAAATACTCGATCAGGTAGCAGAACGCCCCCTGGATGGCCAGCGACAGGAGTACGGCCCGAGGGATGTCCCTCGTCGGATGCTTGGCCTCCTCCCCCATGGCAGTGATGGATTCGAAACCGACCAGGATCAGGATGGCGATGGCCGCCTGGATAAAGATAAAGTTGAACCCGTGGGGATAAACGACCGAGGCGGCAGACGAATGGTAGTTGAACACCTCGTTCCCCTTATCATCCTTGGTGATAGCCCCATCTTTATAGTCGACCGTGAACGGTGCGGCCACTTTCAGATCGGTGACTGCTTTGCCATCCTTGTCGGCCGGCACAGGCATACCGGTCTTCTCATCCATGGCGTCTTGCATTTGAAAGACCGGTTTGCCCTCCTTGTTCATGGTCGGCTTGCCGGCAGCGTCGAGCACCGGCAGCGGATTTCCCTTGGCGTCTTTCTGCGGCACCTGGGCGATCTGGTAGTTCACGGCGATGCTGTTGGAAAGGTGGTAACCGGTCGATCCTTGGGGATGCTGAACCCGATAGCCGATGGCCATCAAGGTGAATATCAGCAGGGCCGTGATCTGGATGATATTGATCACCATATTGACGGCCGTCGTGCCCGTTATTCCCCGGAAGGCGATGTAGGCCACCCCGAGGGCGAAGACGATGCAAAAGAGAAACATGAAAAGCGGGCTGTTATAGGTGCTGCTGAAAGTATCCGGGAAAAACTGGCTGAGTAAAAACCCCCCCAAGATGGCCGTCACGCCGACCATAACCCCAGGATACATCCAGTAATACAAGTGACTGGCCCAGCCGGTGAAAAATTTTGCTATCCGGGCGAACTTGTAGGCGTGGGTCTTCGAAAGGAAGGCCTGCTCCGCATACAGATAGGACGAACCGGGGCCGGGATACAACTTGGCCAATTCTGAGTAACTAATGGCTGTAGCGAAACAGAGCAACAGGGCGAAGAAAATGCCGAACCACATAGCGATGCCGGCCATCGGTGCTCCGTAAAGCGATTGCATTTGAAAGGTTAACCACAAGAATGCGCCGGGGGCGATTAGGGCCATGGCGTTGATCGTCAGACCCGTCACACCGAGCGTTCCCCTGGTGACTGGTGGTTGTTCGTTTGTCATAATTTCCTCCTTACTTTTGTACCTGACCTGTCAGGTACCTCTATGTGTTTTTTTAAACCATTAATCTAAACAGGCCTCTCATAAGACCTTGAACCTGTACTGGGGCAATGAGCGGCCCCAGCTCCGCCGCGGCCAGAGCCGCATGGTCAAGATTTCCAGAAAATATTTTAACTACCAGGTATACATGACGCCCAGAGCGATGGTGTCCTGATTTTTATCTTTGCCGCCATTGAAGCTGTTCTGGTCCGACCAGTCATGGCGGTATTCGGGCCTGAGGATCAACCCCTTGGCTATACGAAATTCCGTGGTAAAGGTTATTTCTTTCAAAGCCTGGACCGTTCCCGTCCTGGCCCCATTCGGGTCGTCGAAGTATTCACCCCGCAGCGCCAGGCTGAACCAATCACTGAAATCATATTTGACGATCTCGGCCGCTCCATACCATTTGGAATCCACTCCCCCGGCATTAGGGTCCTTCTGCTCGGTGCCGTAATCAGTGTTCAAGATTAAGCTCAAGTTCTTAATCGGTTTGATGGTCCCCACCCAGTCAAAGAGGAACCGGTTGTTGGAGTCATTATTTTTCTGCTCCGGCCCGTACATAAAGTTGAAATTCATGGCCAGTTGTTCTATGGGCGTCCAAGCGAAACTGAACCCGCCGGTCTTACCCGTGTTGTTGGCAACGGCTTTGTCCCAGCCGTTAACGATGTAAAGGCTGGTGCTCACGGCTTCTGAAAAAGGATAGGCCATTGACAGCCCGGTATGGGTAAAGGGTATGGCATAGTTAAATAAAAAGGACCGAGAATAGTTGGGGTTGTCTCTGGCTTCGATAACCTCGGCCCCGATATAGGTGGCAAACTTTCCGAATGTGAACTTCAGTCCCTTACCCAGAGGGGCGTTGTATTGGATATAGGCCTCGGTCAAATCAAAGGCTTCGGTATCCGCCGGGGCCTGGCCATCCTCAATACCCAGCCCAAGAGAATGAATGTACTTGGCCGTTTCTCCGGCTGACACCTTCAGTTTGTATCCCATCCCCCCTATCGGCGCATCCTTCATAAACTGCAACTCGGCCAAGTCCAGGGTGAAGCTGTTGGCCTTATGGTCAAATAGCCTTAAATCATTTTCCTGGGAATCGGGGTTTCTGAAGTTGTAGGTATATCCCCCCTGCAGATAGATGCTCATCCCCAGGAGTTCCTTTATTTGATCGACGGTCATGGCCGCCGGCTTGGCGGGCTCGGCCTGTGTCGCCTCAGGTTTGGCTGTTTCAGGCTTGGCCTCATCGGCCATGGCCGTTACGGTAAGCCCCAACAATATGAAAACAGCCATGGTCATGCTCAACAATCTCTTGGTCATTCTCCTTCTCCCTTCTTTAATTTGGTGATTAACAATTCGGTGATTTAAATCCTATCCGTTTTGACTCTTATGAATAAGCAGTATCCATGCCAATTGGTTTTGCATTTTAATATTGCATTAAATACACTGAGTTAACTTAATTTTTTATTAACGTCTGACGATGCCGCATTATTTCAATTTTGTATTTTTTAAAAATTTTATAACAATTTTGTATTTTATGAGAATTGCGAAAGACACCTCTTCTTGGAAATAAAAGGCGTGAGGAAGATGAATCCGAAGGGAATTAAAACACGTGAGGAATAACGGGAATAATGGATACCTATACAATTTTATGTAACTTTTAGCTTTTATTAAATATGATGAGATGTTAAAATATTGAATAAAAATTATTAAAATTAGGTATATTAATAGGGCCAAAAGACAATATCGGAGAAAGGCATGACTACGAGCAATAACCGAAATGGGTGGCATAGTGGCGATTAACTTTAAGAGCGATGACAGTTTTCTCAGAAAACTGGCGGTTGGCGCCGCAGGTACAAATGCAACTATTAAGCGTTTGGCGGCGTTGGGATTCAACCCCATCGAACTTGAGCGAGGATCGACCGGTTTCAAGATATGGAAGAAGATCAAGATCAAGCGTGTTCGCGTCCCCGACATTCTCTGTCTGAAGACCGGACTCCGTGTTGAGTCTAGAGGCAAGACAAAGCCAGAGATTTCTATGTCACACTCGTTAAAAGACCCCAGGCGAGCGTGGGATGCAGGAATGCGGGACGACGATTATGTTTCCATCGTCGTCTTCGAGCAGAGTGCCGAGTCGCCCATAGACCCGAAACTCATATCCCCAGTTCATTTCATCAGTGTCAAAGATTTGCGGGATGCTTTTGCCGGAAAGCGTGTATCGATAACGAAACCTAAAGGTGTTGAAGAGGGATCAGAAATCCGTGTAGTGTGGACATCCGCAGTTGCCAATCAGAGATCAACGGTTTCTGAAGTCTCCGCGACGAGACTTCGTTTGATGCCGGTCACTCCCTCACGAGCCCAGACAATCCAGTTGAGTCGAAGTAAGGGCGCAATAGTTTTGACTCCGCAGGTTCAAACTAACGATACTGTCGAACCAAATCAGATTGTTGCGGCTGTCGTGCCCTTACAACTCACTCTTACGTGCCCTCCTGATGTCGATGAAGCTTACTTTATTGGAAAACTAGCGAGCATAAACCTGAGCGAGCGCTATGCCGCCGTCAAAGCACTTCGGTATCGGGGGTATACAACCGCCCGGCCTGCACTTGAAGACAGAATGAATCACGCAGAAGAGGATATTTATGTCCAGCTTGAGGCTGCAGCAGCCCTCGCGGCGCACGACCACATTGCCGGATGGACATTCATAGAGGCTAAGTTGAGAAGTGCTATATTGGATGTTCCACTAGAAACCCAACTTGAGACCCTAATTGTTGCATCAGAAATTCCCAAGAACCGAAGCGAGAGCCTGTTGATCGAGGTCTTGCGGGATACCGGACGAGATGAAGAACTTCGCGCGGGCGCAGCGTGGGCTCTCGGGCAGTTTGCGACCGCAACCACGGCAACGGCATTTGGTAGATACCTTCAATTCGACCGCTTTAGAGGTCAAAACCGAAGCGGCAAGAGCACTTCTGAAAATCGCTGAACCACAGGTAACCCATGTAGTAGACCTACTGAAGACCACTGACCCATCAAGACGAGATGGGATATCCTGGGCGCTCGCCAGGACTGGAAGTTTTAACCCCCGAGACATACTCCACAATGCAGATGACAATCTTAGGAGGTGGGTCAGCTACATTGTTGGTCACGGTAAAGAAAGGTTCGCCGAGGCCGACGTTGACGCCATTTGTAGAGCAGACCCCGAGGTCTACTTTGCGGCGAGCGTCCTCTGGCAGATTTTGGCGAGTTGGATTGACGGCCTAACGGAGTTTTAGAATGAAGAGAGCCCCACTATATTTTACGAAACAGGGGCGTGCATTCGTCGGTGATGCTCTTGCCCTGCTAAGCGAGGTGGCCGATGAAAGCATCGATCTTGTGCTCACCTCACCCCCCTTTGCACTCAGGCGACAGAAATCCTATGGCAACGTTGAAGAAACAGAATACGTCACATGGATAACACCTTTCAGTAGGGAGGTGTTCAGAGTCCTCAAGAAAAGCGGAAGCTTCGTCCTAGATTTGGGCGGGGCATATCGAGCGGGCGTACCGTCACGCTCACTGTACAACTTCCGAGTTCTCCTGAGACTCTGCGACGACGTAGGGTTTCACTTAGCCGAAGACTTCTACTGGTTTAATCCGGCCAAACTACCCTCCCCGATCGAGTGGGTGAACAAGCGTAAGATTCGCGCAAAGGACTCGGTCAATACAGTCTGGTGGTTTAGCAAGACAGAATCGCCAAAGGCCGATGTCAGAAAGGTCTTGGCACCATACTCCGAACGGATGAAGAAACTGATTCAGGATCCCAACAGCTTCTACAGGCCGAAGAAACGGCCATCGGGTCATGACATCAGTGCAAGTTTTGGCAAGGACAATGGTGGTGCTATACCCTCCAACTTACTTACTCTTCCCAATACTGACAGCAACTCCAATTATCTCTGGCTCTGCAAGGAACTAGGATTAGAGCGCCACCCGGCGAGATTTCCTGCTGAGCTGCCCGCGTTCTTCATAAGGATGCTTACCGATGAGAATGACATTGTCCTGGACATATTCGGGGGCTCTAATACGACGGGCTTTGCCGCCGAAGCACTTGGGCGCAAATGGCTCACTTTTGAAGAAAGAAAAGAATACCTTATTCCCTCGATATTTCGATTCCTTGAAGGAAGGAGTTTGGCATTTGTCCGCCGCACTCTTGGAAAACTCAACACGTATGAGGCGAACGTGAGACTAGACGACGTCGTCTGCAGTTTGGAACCAGATCAGAGAGCAAAGACATCACGCGATAAATTGGAGAGCATCACATCGGATATGCGGCAGATGGCTCTCCTAGAGGATCGCACAGGATAGTCGAGCTTCCCGCACCTTTGATTTTCGCACCCATCCGGTTAAGAAAGTCGGCCAGATCCGTCACCCCTCCGGATCGCAGGCGGCATTTATAATGGTGGTGTTGCCTTTGGCCAGGCAAGCAGCCATCAGGATATTTTCCGTGCCGGTGTGGCTGGGTCGATCGAAAAAAATCGTGCTGCCGGAGAGCCGGTCAGCAGAGGCAATCACATAACCATGCTCTTCTTTAATCTTTGCTCCCAGTTTTGCAAAACCGGCCAGGTGGAGATTCACCGGACGGGGACCGAGCACGCACCCGCCGGGAAGGGCCAACTCCCGAGATAGGGCGCCAACTGCTTCATGCCGAGCGACACCCGTTCCTTGGCGCGGTCGAACTTAAGCACCTTGACCGTGATCTCTTCGCCGACGTGCAGCACTTCGGAGGGGTGAGCGATGCGCCCCCAGGAAATATCGGTGACGTGCAGCAGGCCGTCAATGCCGCCCAGGTCGATGAAGGCCCCGTATTCGGCCAGATTCTTGACGACGCCGGTTACCACCGATCCTTCCTCGATAAGCAATACATT
>CAWDKY010000013.1:0-59579 GCA_963802945.1 uncultured delta proteobacterium | reverse complement strand
GAATCGGCAACTTCACTATGACGAGTATGCGATGGCGGTCCTGTTCTACTTTTTCAATCCGGCGATCGGTTCGTTGCGGGGGCTGCAGAAGGCCAGCGGGTTTGAGAAGGTGCAGAAGGCGCTGGGCATTCGACGCATGAGCCTCGGATCGATGTCCGAATCGGTGCGGGTGTTCGATCCTCAGTTGCTCGCGGAGGTGTTCGAGGGCCTGGCAGAGCGTGCGCCGGAGCGCTCCTGCGATCCGAGGTTGAAGGATTTGGGGCAGATCCTGACGGTGGCGGACGGCACGATCCTTCCGGCCTTGCCGCGGATGACCTGGGCGGTGTGGCTCGGAGACCGGGAGCGCGGGGCGAAGGCGCACGTGGACTTCGAGGTGATCAAGGGCGTGCCGTCGGCAGTGGAGATCACCGCCGGCGCGGCGGCCGAGAATGAGCGCCTGAAGGGGCGTCTGAAGGCCGGCCGGTTGTACGTGCTCGACCGGGGGTTCCGGGATTTCGACCTGTTCCAGAAGATCGTGCAGGCCGATTCCTCCTTCGTGGTGAGGCTGGGCGCCAACGCAGTCTATGAGACGCTCGAAGAGAAACCTCTGACGGCGGAGGCGGCCGGCGCCGGCAGTCACTTCCGACCGGATCGTGCGCCTGGGCGTGGAGGCAGGTCCGCGAGAAGTTCGACCGCCCCGTTCGCCTGATCGTCGTCCACGTCTCGGCGAGTCCTCCGCGCGGATTAGGGTATCCGGTGATGAAGGTCTCCTCGAAGAAGACCTTCCGCGAGCCGGTGGGCCAAGCCCTATGACATGCTCATCGCCACGGACCGGCTCGACCTGCCCGCCGACGTCATCGCCTTGATCTATCTGCACCGCTGGAAAATCGAGTTGTTCTTCCGGCTGCTCAAGAGCGTCCTGGGCTGCCGGCATCTGTTGAGCGATTCCATCGAGGGGGTGAGCATCCAGGTGTATGCCGCCCTCATCGCCGTGCTGTTGCTGGCCGAATACACCGGGCTTCCCGCGCGGCGGCGGACGTACGAGTTGGTCACCCTGTATCTTCAAGGCTGGGTCAGCGACGCGGAATTCATCCGCGAGATTGTCGAGCCTGCAAAAACAAGCCGCTTCCGAAAAAGCCTGAATCGGCCGCCCGGCGCCTCTGCGCCCCCCGCGCCGAAAGGGGGAATCTACCCTCGCAAATCCTGCAGCCGTCTCGCCATCGCCCCGAGTCAGCAATCTCCAACCGCTCATGGGCCTTGCTCCCGCCGCCGACAGTCGCTATTCTCTGCTGAGCAAATGGAGGGCCGAACGACATTGCGTGCGTCCCCGGAATCCGCCCGGCTGGTAAGCATTTCGGAGGGCAAGAAATGAAGCATATCGTGGTTTGTTGGATAGCGGCGGCTTCTTTTGCGGCTATCGCTGCTTCATCGGCACCGCCAGGTTGGTCATCGCCATGGGGATCATATTACGACGTGATCTCAAAGGTTAGCCGCGGAATTCTGGTTGAACAACTGCCCGACAGCAAGATAAAGAAAGAACTGCTTGGAGCCTTATCAGAGCTTATTGTCGGGAAAGTTACAATCATCCCGCTGCAACCGGGCACTCACGTTGTGAAGGAAGTTGAGATGTGGGACGACTCGCGTCCTCCTACGATGCTGCGTATAAGAAGGCATTGATGGCGTTGGAGGCCATTGAGAAGGAGAAGGGCTCCGACTACGCAACGCAGCTTGGGAGGCCATGGGCCTTTGATTTAGGTGAGTGTGTGAGAGCGATGTCATCCGCTGAGGAATACTTGTGCGCCGCAGTGGATAAGTATCTAGCTCAATCTGAGAAGCGTGAGAAGGACGGAGATTACGAGAGGGCCATGCAGTGTCTCTTCAAAGCGCGTCTGTGCAAAAGAAAGAGTGACATTGTGGAAGAGCGCATGCGAGAATGCGTGAAGCGGAGTAATGGAAGCGAGAAGGCGGCGCAAAAGGACGTTAATGCAATAGCAGAGCCGATCAAGGATGACGTTGAGCTTCCCGAAACTACGTGGCTTGGTCTTGGAAGCACTGCAAAAGGGCGTTTCCAAGGAATTACTCCAGTCAATAGATGAAGAAGCTAATGCTTACTGGAAAGAACGTTTGGTATTTCTCGTGAAAGCATTCGTCAGGCTTTGGAGAAGGGCAGTTACGAACTGCCAATCAAGTATCTTGCCGCAACCAGCCAGAATGATCTTTCCGAGGAATGCGCGAACGACGTTTTGGAAAGGCTGGACCAAAGGATGCTTCAGGATGCAGCCGTGGTCGTGGGCCGGCCCAATCTCAACATCGACTACTTGCAAGCCTTCGCGCTCCAGTCGCTGCAAAAAGCGCGTGAAAAAGGCGATGAAACCTCATGGAATCGTGCTAAGGAAGCCTTCGCTGCGTACGAGCGCGGCGTTCGTGACTTCACAGGATGGGCTGGTATGATCCCAAGAGGGACATTGAA
This sequence comes from uncultured delta proteobacterium, assembly GCA_963802945.1. Lineage (GTDB taxonomy): Bacteria > Desulfobacterota > RBG-13-43-22 > RBG-13-43-22 > RBG-13-43-22 > RBG-13-43-22. The sequence continues at coordinate 57,130 of CAWDKY010000013.1, read as the reverse complement.
GATAAGGAAAAAAGGAATGAAAGAGATTGATAATCACGTGGGCCATGGGCAGTGATCTGTTGGGATTCCGGAGAGGATACCAGAGGAAACACGACCTATTGTGAACCCCTGCGACAGAACGTTGTCTGTTCTCTCCTTTCGTTTTCGCAGCGGGTTTGAGCCGATGGAGTTGGGCGAAAGCCGAGGGGCCGGTCGTCCTGCGCGTCACCGCTTCATCAGTCTCGGGATGGTTGGCCCGCAACCACTCGGCGACTTTGCCGCGCAGTTTCCGCGCGAATTGCGCCATTTCCGTCGGCTTCCTGGTCGGAGACCGCGCCGGCGCGTTCATAGCCGCTCTGGTTGCGCTTCTTGCGGAACTGGTCGAACTGCGCGATTTCCTGCTGGTCCAGGCCGACCGTAAGCGCCAGGGACTGGATCGTCCGGAAATGGTGGGCTTCGCGCGCCGAGGGCGGAAGCCCGCGGCGGCCAGCGCGGCCGTCGCCGCCTGGAGCGCGGCGTTGTAGGCGATGCTCATCCGCCAGTCCGCGCTCAGGCCGCGCGCCTTGCAGTCCTTCAGGTCGCGGTCCACGACCGCCAGCACTTCGGCGATCTCCTGCGGACCCGTCGCGTGTTCAACGAGCCACCCGTTGCGCAGCCAGTCCTGCAAGCTCACGCTCGCCTCCGATGAGGAAAATTTTCGGCCCCTTCAGCACGCTCATCAGGAATTGCTGCCCGGCGCTCAGTCTCGTCCGGAACTCGCGACGGAGTAGACCGTCGGGTTCACTTCGCGGCCGAGTTTGCGCTGCGCGCGGTCGAGCGCGGCCACCGCCTCGCCCGAACCGGACGTCGCCCACAATCAGCAGGTCCATGTCGCTGCCCCGCTGCTGCGCCCCGCGGGCGAACGAGCCGTAGATGAACGCCAGTAGGATTTTCCGCCGCAGCGGCGTCAGCGCCGCGCGGAACACCTCGCCGACCGTCACCGTCTTGACCACCAGCCCGCGCAGTTCCACGAAAACCGGGCAGCCTCGGTTCGCCTGGAAATAGACCTGGTTCCCCTGCCGGACGCGGATGATGATTCCCGCGTGGACCAGCGGCTGCAGGTCCCGCTGAACCGTGCCCGAGGCGATGCCCACGGTCCGCGCGACCTGCCGGAGGTAGAACGAATCGTCCGGATGGCCGAAGAGGAGCCCCAGCACCGATCGGCGTGTCTTGCCGAACAAGACGTATGCGGGACTGTTCTTGCCGCCGGTTGCAGTCATAACGGCTGCAATTGTAGCCTTTTTGACAACAGATGTCAAGGGCGTCGATCGGAAGGATTATTCACCACGGAGGCACAGAGGACACGGAGAACAGCTTCTCGAAGAAAAGGCCTGACAGATGCCAAGAAAGTACGGCTGCATGATGTGCAGGAGCGCATCATGGCGCGCCCCGTTGGGCAGCAAACCCGGCTTTCGCGGCAGAACGGCGAGATTGCTTCGCTTCGCTCGCAATGACAAGCAAGACCGCCTCTTTGTCATTGCGAGGAGTCCGCCATAAGGCGGACGACGCGGCAATCTCCCGGTCTGGCGCCCAGTTGGAGCACCTTGCGAAGGTTCGTGCTGCACCGAAAGGGGCGCGCAAGCGCTCCCGTTCGCAAGGTTTTCGCTGCTTGGCCTATTGCCGGATGATCTCCATCGCCCTCGCGTTCACGCCGTCCCAGAGATAGCGCGTCGTTGTCCGGGTTCCACGGGCCGGCTGCGGTCGCCGTTCGGGCAGAAGATGTTGTCGTTCGGGTCGCGGCTGGCGTAAACCGTCTCCATCCACTTCACGTGGCCGTCGAAGTACATCACGTTCTGGCCGCCCTCGTGGTTGGGCGCGCGCGGCGCGCGCGTCCAGTTGGCCGGATAAGGCGGCTTGCTGCCGTCGGGCCGTCATCCACGTTTGCCCGTCGGCGTCGCAGGCGATGGCCTGGCCGGGCCCGATATTGCGGAAGTTCGTGCGCTCGTCGTAGAAGTAGCTGCACTTCAGCTCCGTGCTGAGTTCGAACCCGCTGTACCTGGCCGGGTTCGTGGCCGGCTGGCCGAGAACGTCCGGTCCCGAAGCAGGCCCACCGGCGCCCCGGTGATAGCGGATCGAAATGAACGGCTTGTCTTTTGTGGCCGGGCAGCCGAAGATCTTCGCGTTGTCAACGTAAGCCGGGTACAAGATCGCCAGCGAGGGCATCGGCTTGAAATCGTCCGTCGTGCCAGTGAAGTACTGCGAATGCGCCGGGAAGAAATCGCCGTTCGGCTCCTGATACGTGATGCACGCCTTGACGATCTGGGCGAGGTTGCTCGTTGCACGCCTCTTGGCTCCTCATCGGCTCGCCAGCCGCAGCGCCGGGCACGATCAGCGCGGCCAGGAGCAGCACGACGCTCACGACCACCAGCGCCTCGACCAGCGTAAACCCGCGACGCAACGTCTTCATAACACGGCCCCCCTTCTCTGTCTCTCTTCACCACGGAGACACGGAGAACACGCAGAAAGAAATCCTGAAATGCGTTCTCCGTGTCCTCCGTGCCTCTGTGGTGAAACAGAATTGCGCTTCGCGACGGTCAGAATCCTTTCATCACTTTCTTCATGAACGCGACGCTCCTGGGGACGCCGGTCTTCTCGTCTTCCGGCCCCTGGTACTCGAGCGCGACGAAGCCGTTGTAACCGGCTTTCTTCAGGATGTCGAGGCAGGCCCGGTGGTCTACATCGCCTTCGCCCAGGACGCAGGCGTTGATCTTCCAGCCGGCCGGCGCGGCGGCGTCGGCGACCTTCTTCATGTCCTTGAAATGAACGTAGGCGGCGAACGGCGCGGCCAGGCGCGTGCCGACGGCGCCCTCCTGCCCGCACGTCATGTAGTTGCCGACGTCCACCGTCGCCTTGAGGTGTTTCCATGGGGCACCCCATCGGGCCGACTGGCGTGGGCCAGATCGCCGAAATCCTTTGGCAGATGCGGGGAGAATGCGGCCAACGGCAGATTCCGAAACCCGCCCGTTATGCTTTGGCCCATATGGTCGGAGCGGGCGGCGTGTGCGTGATTCATCTTTTAAGGAATGCATGAGGGAGACTATTTATGCCGCGTCAGGAAAACACCTATGAAAAGATACTGGATACGGCGTTGAATCTGCTGGCCCGAAACGGCTACCAAGGGACATCAATCAAGGATATCACCGACCACGTCGGTCTGACAAAGGGCTCCTTCTACGCCCATTTCCAGAACAAAAGTCAGTTGCTGGGCCGGTTGATAGAATCATATGAATCAGGTTACATTGATAAATTGATTCAAAGGGTCGATGAACAGACCGGCAACGCCATCGAAAAACTTCACCGGCTGATCAGTTTTTCCAGCGTCCTCGGTTTGCAATATCGAAAATCAGCGATCCAGTTTTACTCCTTAAGCGAAGACTTGAAAGCGGGTGAGGATATTGAGCCTATCAGGATTCGATGTGGCCGGAAACTAGAGGCTTTTCTGGTTGATCTTTTCGATCAGGGGAAAAGTCAAGGGCTAGTGAGAAAGGATATTGACTCCACCATACTTGCGCATCTCACAAAGTCCTTTTCCTGGGGTCTGTTCAAACAGGCCGTCGACAATGCGTCACACATCGACGGGATGGAATATGTCCGCACCTTTCGAAAGGTGTTTTTTCAAGGCATCAAAGCGGAGTAAAGAGGTTCAAATGTATCAGCCTGTGACTTTTGACAAATCCGTTTGCATAGAGATAAACTATGTCATTAAATACAAGTCTATTCCATCCTCCGCCGAAAAAAAAGAAAAGGATATCCTCATTCTCTGTGCCGGTAATCAATCAATTTAATCGATCCCTTCCTGAATCAACCACCCTTTTCTGTAAACAGTTTATCTTTTCAACAACTCGGGGAAAGAGCTTTTGATCGGTGTGGGGAAGAAAAAGGGCGGCAATATAATTATTCATAAAATTATTGTTTTCACTCAACTCGATATTGGTCATTTTATTAAAAATCCTTTTGACCTCGGTTCGGAGATGGTTGGAAAAACAGATCAGGCGGGCCCCCAACAAAGACCCGTTTCCTATAAATTTAAATTTATTTAAAGGTAACTCAGGCAGCAGCCCGATGGTGATTGATTTTTCAATATTGATGTAATTTCCAAAACCTCCGGCAATAATGACCTGTTCCAAATCATTCATCGTTAAACCTACTTCCCCCAACAGGGTTAAATAGCCAGCAAACATGGCCCCCTTGGCCCTGATCAGATTATCAATATCCACCTCAGTGATGACCAGATCGCGGCCGATCTGGGTGTCTTTCTCCCAAGCCAGGACGTATTCCAGGCCGTCCGTCCCTTCCCGAATTCGGTCTGTTTTTAATCCCTGCTTAAATTTTCCGTTTTGATCCAATAGGCAGGACTCAAGCAATCCGGCAACAATATTGATTAATCCGGACCCGCAGATCCCTTTCGGTTTGACCATTCCAATGGTCAGGAGCATGGGCTCAAAGGTGGTCGGGTTGACATTGAATTCTTCAATGGCCCCTTCAGCGGCCCTCATCCCGTGTTTAATACCTCCCCCTTCAAATGCAGGACCGGCCGAACAGGCGGCGCAGGTCATCCATTCGGAACTGCCAATCACTATTTCGCCATTTGTGCCAAGGTCGATATATAGGGTCAATCGATCCTGCCGGTACATCCCAGAACCCATAACTCCGGCAATAATATCCCCTCCAACATAACTGGCGATAGAGGGAAATAAATAGGCCTGAACATGTTCACCCAGTTTAATCCCCACCTCTTTGGCCCTAACTGGCGGGATATAATTCATAGGGGGCGTGTAGGGGGATTCTCTGATGTACTTGGCATCTATTCCTAAAAACAGATGGGTCATGGTAGTATTGCCAGCCAGGGTAATCAGGGTTATTCCTTCCATCGGCACCGTGTGTTTCCTTATTAATTGTTTAATAACCCCATTGATAGTTGAAACTACCAGGTCTTTCATTTTTTTTTGACCTTCCGGTTTCTGGGAATAGACGATTCGGGAGATGACATCCTCTCCATAGCTGATCTGGGCGTTATATTCAACGTGTTGGGCCAGGATTTCCCCGTTGTTAAGGTCTAATAACTGACCCCAGATGGTGGTTGTTCCAATGTCAACAGCCATGGCATAATTTTGCCCGGTTGTGTCTCCGGATTCGAGGTTAACAAGTTGGGTTTTGTCTCCCTTTTTTATTGGAATTCCAATAGTTACAGTTACCTTCCAGTCTCCTTGCCTTAATACTAAGGCCATTTTTTTTAAAATCTGGAAATCAAGGTTTAAGTTATTTATCCCATATGTTTGTTTTAAAGACCTAATGACCCGGGAAAGATCACTTATATTGTCGGCCATCGTCGGTTGGGTGACCTCAAGATATTTTTTTTCAAAGGGTGGATGGAATTTTCCTTTCTTCATCAAATCTTCTGTCCTGATCTGGGAGACGACCTGCCAGGTTCCCGATCTAGGCCTGTCCCTATCTAAAAATTTGCGGTCCAACTGGGATTCAACGGGAACAGTTAATTCTAAGTCACTGATAATTCTTGTTTTACAAGCTTGACGGACACCAAGAGCCAGTTCTTCTGGGGTTATTTTTTCCGTATGTTCACTTTCCACCTCTCCTTTATCTATGATAACCCTACATTTTCCACAAACCCCTTCTCCGCCGCAGGAGGCATTGATATGAACCCCGGCCTGCAGGGCCGCCTTTAATAAATTTTCCCCCTCGGATACCCGTATTTCAATTTTATCCGGATTGAAAACGACTTTTCTTTCTTGAATAACCGCCTTTTCTCTTCCCATATCCCTCCCTTAAAGGACCCTCTTTTTTTTCAAGAAAATAGAAAATTTTATTCAAATATTTACGTCATAAGACTACTTTTTAGGTTGCTTTTTTTTATATCCTCTTATATATTATAAAAGATAAGTTTTTTGTGAGGAATCAGTAAATTATATAATAATTACCCAATTAGACAAGGATATTAAATAGAAGGTAGAAAATAAGAAAAATGGCCTAAAATTTTTATGGCCTCCATCAGCTATTTTATAGAAATCGATTTAATCTAAATAAGTTATTAAATATAGTTATATCATTTTTAAATAATAATTTTTATTTCTTATCTTACATATTCACATATTAATTTATTTTAATACAGTTACTAAATATTTTTAAAGAAAAATAATATAAGAGAAAAGGAGAATGTCTTTATGGAATTGACTATTCAAAAACAATCCCTCTTAGACGGATTGCAAATGGTACAGGGTATCATAGAAAAAAGAAGTTCCATGCCCATTCTCTCTAATGTTCTTATGGAAACAGACAGAGACGGGATTCAAATCATAGCCACCGATTTACAAGTGGGAATAAGATTGAAATGTCCCGCAACTATTATCCATAATGGGGGAATATCCATTTTAGCTCGGAAATTTTTTGAAATTATCAGAGAATTTCCGGATGAAGAAATTTATATCAAACTTAAGGAAAATAATAAGCTTTTTATTTCCTGTAAAAATTCTCAATTTACGATTTCCGGACTTCCTTCTATAGACTACCCTCCCTTACCCGAAGTTGATTTAAAAAAAACCATAACCCTGGATGGGTCCCTCTTGAGGGACATGATTCAAAAGACCATTATATCCGTTTCGTTAGATGAAGGACGTTATAATTTATCAGGAATCTACTTTGAATACATCCAAAAGGAAAAAAAGAATATTCTTCGCATGGTTTCAACGGACGGGCATCGATTAACCATGATGGATAAAGAGATTGAACCGCTGGAAGAAGATGTTTTTACTAAAGGGGTTCTTTTACCCAGAAAAGCCGTGACTGAGATATTAAAAATTTTGGAAGAGCCAGGTGCGGTTCAATTTGGGTTTAAGGACACCTTTGGTGTTTTTCAAAAAGAAGAAAGCCTAATGATTATGCGATTATTGGAAAGTAATTTTCCAGATTATACCCTGGTTTTGCCGAAGAAAAAAGAAAAGGTGATCACTATTCCCAAAAACAACCTGATGGATACCATGAAAAGAATGGGGGTCCTTTCAACGGATAAATACAAAGGGGTCAAGTTTTCCTTGACTAAAGGAAATTTGGAAATTCTATCGGTTAATCCGGAGATCGGAGAAGCCAAAGAAAGTATACCCTTGGATTATAAAGGAAGCAAACTGGTCGTAGGATTTAATGCCCGGTTTTTTATTGACGCCCTTCTGGTTATGGAAAGCGAAACCATTACTCTGGAATTCAATGATTCGGTCAGTCCGGCCATCTTGAGCGGAGAAAAAGATCCGGGATTTCTTGCTCTAATTATGCCCATGAAGCTTATGGAAGACGCCGGGGATAATCTGTAATCCCCCCTAGATTATTCAAATATAGTAGCACGAAAATAGGGTTTGAGGATTCCAGTCCCACCAAAGGCGAGATTGATTCTTTGACGTCGTGGTCCCCTTGAATCCTTAGAATAATCTTCATGTTTTGCCTTACCTGATTATGAGGACATAAAAATTTAATACAAAAACAGAACAATGAATAGGCAGAAGATAAAGAGGAAAAGGTAATCCTATGAGTTCTTATGGAGCGGATCAAATCAAGGTTTTGGAAGGCTTGGCCCCGGTCAGGGAAAGGCCTTCCATGTACATTGGAAACACATCAACAGAGGGTCTGCATCAATTGGTCTATGAAGTCATAGACAACAGTATTGATGAGGCCCTGGCCGGTTTTTGCAACAAGATTGATGTGGTGATTCATTCCGATGAAAGTATTTCCATTGATGATAATGGCCGCGGGATACCGGTGGACATGCACAAGACCGAAAAAAAACCGGCCTTGGAAGTGGTCATGACCAAACTTCATGCCGGGGGAAAATTTGACAATGAAACCTATAAGGTCTCCGGAGGACTCCATGGGGTGGGGGTTTCCGTGGTCAATGCCCTTTCCGAATATTTGGAAGTGGAAGTCAGGAAAAATGGAAACGTCTATTATCAAAAATATGAACAAGGCAATACGGTAACCCCATTAGAGATATCCGGGACCACCAAAAGGACCGGCACCAGGGTCCATTTTAAACCCGACGGATCGATATTTGAAACCACCATCTTTAGCTATGATATTTTATCCCAGCGGCTTAGGGAGCTTTCTTTTTTAAACAAAGGGATTCGTATCACCATAGAAGATGAACGCGATTCGAAAAAAAATGAATTTTTTTATCTGGGAGGCATTAATTCCTTTGTTGAATATCTAAACAGAAACAAAGAACCAGTTCATCCCAAACCGATCTATGTTTCCGGCCAGCGGGGGGATGTGATTATTGAGGTATCCTTTCAATATAACGATTCCTATCAGGAAAAGATTTTTTCTTATGCCAACACCATTAATACCCGGGAAGGAGGCTCCCACCTGAGCGGTTTTAAGACCGCCATCACCCGTTGTCTCAACCAGTATGCCACCAAAGAAAACCTCCCCAAAAACTTGCGGGAAAAAGTTTCCGGAGAAGATGTTCGGGAGGGTATGACCGCGATTATCAGTGTTAAATTACCTAAACCCCAATTTGAAGGACAGACCAAAGCCAAACTGGGGAATAGTGACGTTAAGGGATTGGTGGAAAATCTGGTTTATGAAGAATTGAGTGCCTATCTGGAAGAAAACCCTTCTGTGGCCAAAAATATTTTACTTAAGGTTACGGAAGCAGCCAGGGCCCGGGAAGCGGCCCGCAAGGCCAAAGAACTGACCCGAAGAAAGGGGGCCATGGTCGATACGTCCCTCCCGGGAAAATTGGCTGATTGTCAGGAAAGGGATCCGAAGTTTAGTGAGCTGTATATCGTTGAGGGGGATTCGGCCGGAGGTTCAGCCAAACAGGGGAGGGATAGAAAATTTCAAGCCATTCTTCCCCTGAGAGGCAAAATTCTGAATGTCGAAAAGGCCCGTTTCGACAAGATGATTGAAAACGAACAGATCAGGACCATTATCACGGCCCTGGGAGCAGGGGTGGGGGAAGAAGATTTTCAACCCGAACAATTACGATATCATAAAATCATCATCATGACCGATGCCGACGTGGACGGCTCCCATATTCGAACCTTGCTGTTGACCTTCTTCTACCGGCAGTTGCCTCAACTCATAGAAAAAGGTTTTTTATTTATCGCCCAACCCCCTCTTTACCGGGTGGCTTCCGGCAAAGAGGAAACCTATATTAAAGACGATGATGCCTTCAATAAATTCTTGGGGCAAAGAGGGATTTTGAAAAAAAAGTTGTTTTGGAAAGAAAAAGGGAAATATTTGGAGGGGGATGCCCTGATTCAGTTTTTGGAAAAACTGAATCACTATCTTCGTTCCCAGGAAAAACTGGAACTCAAAGGGTATAACCCCGAGGTCCTGGAAATCATTTCCGATCCTGAAAGCCCCGAAGGGTTGACCAAGGAACGGTTGAAGGATCGGGCCTATACCCAGGCCCTTAAAAAATACCTTGAGAAAAAGAAAATTCCTACGGCGGAAATAAATTTTGATGAAGAGCATCAGGCCTATTCCTTGACGATACTAGATCAACCAGGAGGAGCAGAAAAATCTTCTATCGACTGGAATCTGCAGGCCCTGGCCGACTTTCAAAACCTTCGTCGCTTACAAAAGGAACTGCCCTGGTTGAAAGCCTTTCCTATTCAGGTGTTCAATGATCAACATGCTCAGCAGATTCCAACCCCCAAGGAACTGCTGGGATTTTTTCTGGAAGAAGGGAAAAAGGGGCTGAATATCCAGCGCTATAAAGGATTGGGAGAGATGAATCCCCAGCAGCTCTGGCAAACGACCATGAATCCCGAAAATCGCACTTTACTGCAAATCAAGGTGGAAGACCTAGTGGAGGCCGATGAGATTTTTACTATCCTGATGGGCGACAAGGTGGAACCCCGTAGGGATTTTATTTTTCAGCACGCCCTGGAAGTCAGGGATTTGGATATTTAAGACCGATTTTGTTATGGAGATTAGAGTGTTAAATAATATTATTATAGAATTTTTCTCTAATATTACTTCTTGTTTCGGGTTGCGAGTTAAAAAACCGTAAACTTTTCACAAACAACCCATAACCCGCAACTCGCAGCAGAGAAATTTCAACTATGTTTATTTAGGATAAAAAATGACCTTAGCCGCTCAGGAACTGCCTACCAATATTGAAGACGAAATCAGACGATCCTATATGGATTATGCCATGAGCGTCATCATTGATCGGGCCTTGCCCGACATCCGGGACGGCTTAAAACCAGTTCATCGGCGAATCCTTTTTTCCATGCGGGAACTGGGCAACGATTATAACAAGGCCTATAAAAAATCAGCCCGTATCGTTGGGGACGTGATTGGTAAATACCACCCGCACGGAGACACGGCGGTCTACGATACCATCGTGCGCATGGCCCAGGACTTTTCCTTGCGTTATCCCCTGGTGGACGGCCAGGGCAATTTCGGCTCCGTGGACGGGGATTCCCCGGCGGCCATGCGTTACACCGAAATCCGCATGACCAGGCTGGCCCACGAATTCCTGGAGGATTTGGATAAAGAGACCGTTGAATTTTTGCCCAATTATGATGGATCGCTTCAGGAACCATCCATCCTTCCCACCCAGGTTCCTAATCTTTTGATTAACGGTTCATCCGGGATCGCCGTGGGCATGGCCACCAACATCCCGCCGCACAACCTGACAGAAATCGTAAATGGGACCCTGGCCCTGATAGATAATCCCGATCTTCCTTTTGAAGAATTATATCGCCTGATCCCGGGACCTGATTTTCCCACTGCCGGATTTATATACGGAAGTTTAGGGATCAGGCAAGCCTATCAAACCGGCCGGGGCATTATTAAACTCCGGGCCAGGGCCTTGATCGAAAAAAAGAAGGCCCAGGGCCGGGAAAGCATTATCATCACCGAATTGCCCTACCAGGTCAACAAGGCCAAATTGATCGAAAAGATTGCCGAGCTGGTCAAGGAAAAAAAGATAGAAGGTATCCAGGATATCCGGGATGAATCCGACCGTGAAGGCATGCGCATTGTGGTGGATCTGAAAAAAGATGAAGTCGTGGAAATCATCCTGAATCAGCTCTTTAAATTTACCCCCATGGAAGTCACCTTTGGGATTATCTTTTTAGCCATCGTCAACAACCGTCCCAAGATCATGGACCTGAAAACCATACTGGTCCATTTTCTAGACTTCCGAAAAGAAATCATCCGCAAAAGGACGATTTATGAATTAAAAGAAGCTGAAAAAAGGGCTCATATCTTGGAAGGTTTGAAGGTCGCCCTAGACCACCTGGATGAGGTCATTGCCCTGATCCGAAAGGCCAAAAACCCTGCTGAAGCTAAGGCTCAGTTGATCAGCCAATTCACCTTTTCCGATATTCAGGCACAGTCCATATTGGAGATGCGACTGCAGCGTCTGACCAACCTGGAGCGGGAAAAGATTATCCAGGATTATAAAGAAATGCTGATGACCATTGATCGGCTGAGGCAGATTCTGGGGAGTGAGGCCCTTATCCTTCAGTTGATCCGGGAGGAATTAACGGAGCTGAAAAAACGGTACGGCGATGAACGGCGCACAGAAATAATTGAAGACACCACAGAGATCGAACTCGAGGACTTGATCGTTGAAGAAGATATGGTGGTGACTATTTCCCATGGAGGTTATATCAAAAGGAACCCCATCAGTCTCTACCGCAGTCAGAAACGGGGTGGACGGGGGGTCACCGGTATGGAGACCAAAGAAGATGATTTCGTCGAACATCTTTTTATTGCCTCCACCCACGATTACTTTCTGTTCTTCACCAACCTGGGACGGCTCCACTGGTTGAAGGTCCACGAGATCCCCCAGGCCGGGCGTCTGGCCCGGGGCAAGGCCATGGTCAATGTCTTGAACCTACAACCCCTGGAAAAAGTGGCTACTACCCTACCGGTGCGTTCCTTTGAAGAAGGGAAATCCGTGATCATGGTGACCCGCAAGGGCTTGATCAAGAAGACGGACCTCATGTCCTTCAGTCGGCCCAGAACCGGTGGTATTATTGCTACCCTCATACAGGAAGGAGACGAACTGATCGCCGCCAATGTCACCCATGGAGAGCAGGACATTTTTCTGGGAACCCGTGATGGCCTGTCCATTCGCTTTAAGGAAAAAGACATCAGGGAAATGGGACGGATGGCCCAGGGGGTGCGAGGAATTCGTTTGAGCCCGGTAGACTGGGTGGTTGGCGTTGAAGTCTTGTCCCGGGAAGGCACGATCCTGACGGTGACTGAAAACGGATTCGGCAAACGAACCAGGACGGAAGATTACCGGGAACAGGGACGGGCCGGCAAGGGGATTATTACCATCAAGACCACCGATAGAAACGGGCCGGTGGTCGGCGTATTGCAGGTAACCGATGAAGACGATGTGATGATTATCACCGATCGGGGGAAAATCATCCGTCTGCGGGTCAAGGATATTTCGGTGATTGGAAGAAATACGCAAGGTGTCCGTTTGATCAATCCGGAGGAGCAGGAGAAGGTGGTCAGCGTGGCCCGGTCGGCCGCCCGGGATGAGGAGAACGGAGATACGGAATAAAAACCATGCGGGCAGTCCAGCAACGGTTCATTGGAGATTGGATAGTTTTAAAAAAAGGTATTTAAAAGGGTTGACAAAAGAAAATTATTATTGTATATAAACACTTCCGCTTAAATTAAACACACAAACATTTAATAATCAAGGGAACCGGACTATGATAATAAAAAGAGGTTTTCTCTTTATTACCATAGCACTGCTGATATTATTTCCATGGCATGTGTTTGGTGCTTCTCCAAAAAACGTGTCCAAAAAGAATAACACCACAGTTTCCAAAAAAGTCAGTCATAAGAAATCTCCTTCTTCAAAGCTCAAAGCGCAAAAAAAATCTAAACTGTCTTTAACGGCCCCAAAAAAGCGATTGAAAAAATTCGCTAAGAAACGGCATTCTAAACGTGTGGCCAAAGAAAATCCTGTTACACCCAAAGATGCCCCCCCTTTATTAAAGATCACCCCGTTGGATAACGGGAAATTTCTACTCGAGCCTATGGATTCATCTTCAAACAGCGATCAGGGAACGGAGTCTTTAAGTCTGATAAAAAAACCAATTTTTGAGGAAGGGATAACACAGGAAGAATCCGACGAAGCGAAAAGAAATCCTTTAAACAAGTTTTCCAATCTTGTTGTCCAGATTTCCAAACAGCTTTTAGGAAAGTCTTATCGTCTGGGAGGGAATGGGCAGGGGAACGAAGGGATCGATTGTTCTGGTTTTATGAAAAAGATTTATCAGACCCTCACCCTCTCTTTGCCGCACTCCAGCCGGGAACAGGCCAAAATGGGAACATTGGTGACCACTGAATGGGACCTGAGTCGGTTAAAAATCGGGGATCTATTGTTTTTCAAGCGTAATCATGGCAGGCAGATCGGGCATACGGGTATGTATATCGGCGAAGGTCAGATGATTCATTCTTCGAGCAGAAAGAAAGGGGTGGTTATTACTAACCTGCGGGGCTCCGATTATTTTAACAGGAACTTTGTTATGGCCAAACGCTTGTTTATTTTCGAGGATCCCCAGGTAGATAAATTTAAAGAATTTAAAGACATAAAAGAACTCCACGAATTCCATATTCCTTATTAATCTTTTTCCTTCATAGAATTAAAAAAGGGCGGGTTAAAATCCGCCCTTTTTTAATGGGGCAATAAACAGAGTTAATCCCTTTCAATAATCGTGGTCATGCCCATACCGCCGCCCACACAAAGGGTTGCCAACCCTATGGTCAGGTTGCGGCGGATCATTTCATACATCAGGGTGATAATAAGTCGAACGCCAGTGGCCCCGACCGGGTGGCCCAAACCGATACCGCTGCCGTTGACATTGGTGATCTCCCGGTTTAAACCCAAGCCCTTTTCACAAGCCAGGTATTGGGCGGCAAAGGCCTCGTTCACTTCGATAAGCTGAATATCCCTCAAGGTCATCCCGGCCCTCTTCAAACAATTTTCCGTGGCCGGAACCGGTCCATAGCCCATATACTTGGGATCCACACCGGCTACGGCCTGGGCGATGATTTTGGCCCTGGGGGTCAGGCCCAACTCCTGGGCGCGGGCCCGAGAGGTGATAATCACGGCTGCGGCCCCGTCGTTGAGCCCGGAGGCGTTGCCGGCCGTTACGGTTCCGTCTTTTTTAAAGGTTGGCGCCAAGCGAGAAAGATCACCCATAGTCAATCCATAGCGAACGTGTTCATCGGTGTCTACCAGAAGAGGATCGCCCTTTTTTTGCGGAATGGGCACTGGAATAATTTCCTCTTTAAATTTGCCTGACTTGATGGCCGCTTCGGCATTGTTGTGACTGCGCAGGGAAACAATATCCTGTTCTTCCCGGGAGATATGATATTTTTCGGCCAGGTTCTCGGCCGTCTGTCCCATAATGTAACCATTTTTCTCCAGGAGGTTGCTGCCCGAATGGAGCATTTCCCACAAAGAATCGGTCATCTGGCCGTGGTTTAGACGTTGCCCCCAGCGGGCGGTCATTAGCAAATAAGGGGCTGAACTCATGGATTCCACACCTCCGGCCAGGACTATTTGGGAATCCCCAGCCTTGATTTGCTGGACCCCAAAGGCCAAAGCCTGCATGGCTGAAGAGCATTGGCGCTGAATAGTAACCGCCGGCACCTCGACCGGGATGCCGGCCTTCAAGGCCGCGGTCCGGGCCGTATTGGCCTCATCGGCGCATTGACAGCAATCTCCCAGGATCACATCATCAAGCTGATCTCCGGAAATACCTGCACGTTTAAGGACCTCAGTGATCACGGTGGCAGCCAACTGGTGTGCTCTTATGGTCTTAAAGGCTTCCCCAAATTTTCCTATGGGTGTGCGGGCCGCAGAAACAATGACAATATCGTTTGGACTTTTCAAAACAATCCCCCCTTTTTATTTTTCCTTCAATCTTAAATAGGCGGCTACCAATAGTCAACCCTTTTGTCGTTGTTATTATCCCTTGTATTTTCTGTCAAAATTGATTTAAAATATCTTTATTAATTGCCAATCTTAGGAGGGACCCCATGAATATAAGCTCTTTTGGTTTTTTGAAAGATTGCGTTCAAATTGATTCCCAAGGCCGAGTAAACATTCAAGATAAAAAAAAGCTTCAAGAAGAAGCAATCGATCAATTGATTCATTGGGCCGTTTTTGGAAAAGCCGATCAACAGGCCCTGGCCGATTGGTTGATCTGGGAAATAGGACAGGCCATAGGAATTTATCCGGCCTCCATCCATGAATTTTATATGGCCGTAGGGCGTGGAGAAATCGACCGGCCTTTAACTGTGCCGGCCATCAACCTTCGGGCCATGACCTATGACTGCGGCCAGGCCGCATTTAGGGCTGCGGTTCGGCGGAAGGTGGGGGCGGTTATTTTTGAGATCGCCCGTTCGGAAATCGGCTATACGGCCCAGAGGCCCAGAGAATATTTTTCTGCCGTCATGGCCGCCGCCATAAAAGAAGGTTTTGAAGGTCCATTATTTATACAAGGCGATCATTTTCAGGTCAGCGAAAAAAAATTTAAAGAAAAACCAGAAGAAGAAGCTCTGGCTATTGAGCAGTTGATCCTGGAGGCCATCCGGGCTGGGTTTTTCAATATCGACATAGACACATCCACCCTGGTGGATCTCGGGCAACCCACGGTTTTGGAACAACAAAGGGCCAATTATGAATTATGTACCCGGTTCACGGCCTTTATCCGCAAACATCAACCCAAGGGGATCACTATTTCCGTGGGGGGAGAGATCGGAGAAGTAGGCGGTAAAAACAGTGACGAGACAGAACTTAGGGCTTATATGGACGGCTTTAAGCGCTCCTTATCTCCTGGTTTGACTGGTCTGTCCAAAATAAGCATACAAACCGGGACGAGTCACGGAGGCGTAGTTTTGCCCGACGGCACCTTGGCCCAGGTGGCCATTGATTTTAAGGTCTTAAAAGACCTCTCGAAGGTGGCCAGGAACAGTTATGGGATGGGTGGAACAGTCCAGCATGGGGCCTCGACCTTGCCGGATGAAGCCTTTCATCAATTCGTAGCTAATGATGCGGTTGAGGTCCATCTGGCCACCGGATTCCAAAATATGATTTATGACCACGCCCAATTCCCCCAAGGTTTAAAACAAAGATATTTATCAATATCTAAAATCAAAACATGCCGATGAATGGAAATCCGGCAAGACCGAGGAACAATTTCTTTACAGCACCCGCAAAAAAGGCCTGGGACCTTTTAAGGCCGATATGTGGGGATTGGCGGAAGAAATTCGATCGGCTATTCGATTAGACCTCGAAAAGAAATTCGGCTTTTATTTTGACCAGCTTCAAGTGGGCGATACCCAGGAGTTAGTTCGAAAATTTGTTCCCCTGGTAAAAGTGGAAAAGCAGCAGGCCGATTTTGGGCTTGGCCAGGCCAAAGACGAGGACGTCTCAAACTTGGCGGATTGAGACCAATCCCAAAAAGCAAAGAGTTTTCGGCGATAAGAGGTAATGTTTTTTAGTTGATTTATTGCTGAAATCGGATAGCTAACAACTCCATCCGGAAATCATAGATTTCCGGATGGACTCTAATGCACATTTCAAACAGTAATCGTTAACTTTTTGGTCTATCTTCTTAAAACATTTGTAAGCCAAAAAAATGGCGGTATCAGTTGATTTAATTTTATTGGCAGGGGTATGAAATGGATCAGGATCTATTAAAGGGTGATAAGAAGAGAAGGACCTAGTTACCAGATGGAGTCAAGTCCGAGAAATCATGGATGGAAAGGTCTTTTGAGGGTCGGTGTCCCGATGTTTCCTCCCCGAGGCTTAGGAAGTGCTGTAAACTTTGGGAAGGTTTTGAAATATTTAAATTTCATAACAACCCTTATTACTAAATAGGTTAAGGAACTAAATATTACAAAATCCATTATTTCATAAAAAGTATTTGTTACCAATGTTATTACTATACCAGCCATTTTTAAAAAAATCCTCTAAGTTATCCCTTTTTATTTTGTTAAACCTTTCGGGATCATTCATATCAATGAAATAAATATTCCCATGATCAGGCAATCCAAGATGGATAAATTTTCTTCGGGGACAACATACTTTTTCCTCCTTAAAAGTTTTTATTTTTTCCATTAAATGGACCATGTCCAAGGGTCTCCAGGTTGCAGTGACCCAGGAGGGTCTAGCGGATTTTCTCCCCTTTTACAAATTTATCGTTTTGACAATCTAGAAAAGAATGTCGATGGTCGCAATCGGATGGATTACGCTTTTATAAGGATATTTGTGGAGGCTATTCAGGAGTATGATGATGTACTCGTGGAGAGGCTTTTCAATGAAGAAGATATAGAATAAAATTCCCTCCGAAAGCCTAGGATGGGAAGGGGCATAAAAAGATGGCAATTGAGCTGATATCTCACAATGTCGACTGATTTTTGACATTAAACTGTGAAAGTCATGATTTGACTATACAGGCATTGTCAAGTTTGATGGTGACTTCTTCCTTGAACTCCTCAAACTATCATTTTTGAAAAAAGACAAGATTTCAAAAACGCTAATCAACGAAATGAACTTTTAAATGGAAGTTACCCAAGAGATTTTCCCTCAGTTTGCACCAGGGTAAGCCTGGCGCGGACAAGTTTTTTATACTTAGCCGCAGCTTTGACCAGGTTCTTGGCCGCAAAGGCCTTGAGCAGGTCCCCTTCTATTTCGGCCACATCCAACCTTTGATAATAATCCATCGATTCCTTCAGGTGAGCTACTACGATTTTTCCAGTCAGCAGAGGATGGTTGTTGGTGACATTGGCATCCTTATAGCGGGTCCCATGCTCCAACTCTACTTCAAGACCGACCTTAAATTCCTCGAGGGGGATTTCCATCCCTTTGGGTTTAACCGCATTTAGAATGATCTGAGCCTCTTCCGTTTTAACTTTGGCTTTTTTTATGGTAGTCCAATCGCCAATACCAAGGGCCTTGCAGACCCGTTTTACTTCTTTCTTGGTTACGTATTCTGGAAGCCTCATAGGGATTCTCCTTTACTAATTTTTTTCTAATGATCATTTTTAATTAATATACCACAATGATCTATGATAATATAGAGTTGAATGATTAAGGCCCTCAAAATAAATTAGACCATAATTACTGGTCAGGGGTTAGAGGGTCTTCTCTCTCCTCAAAGGAAGATGCATGAACCTCGCTCAAATCCTGTCGGACAGGGCTCGGGCTTTTGGTCCCAAGACGGCCGTCCGATTCTGTGAACAAGAAAGATCCTTTTCCGATTTGGATCGTCAAGTTAAACAAGCCGCCGGAATTCTGAGGAACCTTAACATCCACAAAGGCGACCGGGTGGCTTTTCTCTTACCCAAAGGGTTGGAGTTTATCGAATTATATTTGGCTGCCTTGAGTTTGGGGGCAATTGCTTTGCCACTCAATCCCGGCTATCGACCGGAGGAAATATTGTACTTCCTTTCCGACTCGGAAAGCTCCCTGGTAATTATCTTTTCTGAAAAATACTTTGAACTGGCCCCTGTGTTAAAGCAGATCCCTTCTCTCCAGTTTCTTATTATGGATCAGGAGATCCTCGACGTCTTTTGCTATCCCCGTTTATTGGAAGTAACCACCGCTATAGAAAAACTTCCCTATCCCACCCGGGAAGAGGATGTGGCCATGCTCTGCTACACCTCGGGCACGACCGGGCGTTCCAAAGGGGCCATGATCACCCATGAAAATCTGATCCAAAACATGAAGGCCCTTAACCAAGCCTGGCGCTGGACCGACCGGGATAAGCTTTTACATATCCTGCCCCTTTTTCACGTCCACGGCCTGACCGTGGCCTTGCACGGCGCACTTTATGCCGGCAGCACCATAATTATGAATGAGCGTTTTGTTCCCTATGAAGCCTGGCGGATTCTTGAAGAAGAACGATGTACCATGCTCATGGCCGTTCCCACTATTTATCAGCGGATGAGCCAGGCTTGGGAAGCTTTGGAAAGAAAGCCGAATCTAAAATCCGTCAGGGTCTTTATCTCCGGATCGGCCCCTCTGTCGGAGCCCCTTTTTTTTCGCTTTAAAGATCTAACCGGTCATGTGCTGTTGGAACGTTACGGCATGACCGAAACCGGAATAATTGCTTCAAACCCCTATGATCCGGAATTAAGAAAAGTGAAAAGTGTCGGTTATCCGTTGAGTGGGGTGGCGATCCGCGTGGTGGGAAAAGACGGTCGGGACGTAACGCCCGGGGAGGTCGGGGAGATCTGGATCAAAGGAAATAATGTCTTTAAGGGGTACTGGAAACAGCCGGAGAAGACAGCTAAATCTTTTGAAGAAGGCTGGTTCAAGTCCGGAGACCTGGGTTATCAGGACCCCGAAGACCATCTTCGCCTCTATCTGGCAGGCAGGGACAAGGAATTGATTATCTCCGGTGGGGAAAATGTCTATCCCAAAGAGATCGAAAATATCCTGGAAGACCATGCAGCCGTTCAAGACTCGGCAGTCTTTGGATTGGCAGACGAAGATTTCGGGGAACAGGTGACAGCGGCCGTGGTCTTAAAAGCAGGAGTTTCCCTAGATCCCTTGGAATTGATTGATTTTTGTAAGACTCGCTTGGCCGGATATAAGTGTCCCAAAAAAATCTTTTTCCGCTCGGCCCTCCCTCGAAACAGCATGGGCAAAATTCAGAAGCATCTGCTGCAAAAAGAATATGAGTCAGTTAATTAACCCGACCAAGAATTCCCGTAAGGGACGTTTAAGTTTGCCCCTTTTATTTCCCGGGGAATCATCAACAAGCCTCGGCCATTTTGAGGAACAGGACTTCCCAATTCAATTGGGCGTTGACATTTTGGCTGTGATATTTTGCGGCTTGGTTGAGCAAGGTCATCCGTTTTAGCCACATCTTGTCCGGCAGGCTGAAGGCCAGGGTCCTGACCCTTTGTTTCAAATGAGGCTGAATCGACACTTTATCCTCCAGCCCGGCCCGAACCCAAATCAGATCCCGTAAGCACCATTGGCCGATCTCCAGATTTTCCTGGATCTCTTCTCTGGAACCCAGCCAGCTTTTGGCCCAACTAAACAATTGGGCCATCCCGGCCTGAGAGAAGCCTTCGAGCTGAGTTATCCAGTCCTCTTGCTTTTTCCAAAAATTCGTTTTGACATACTGAAAGGCCTTGCCCAGACTCCCTCCGGAAACCAGGCTCAAGGCCAGGGCCTCTTCTCGGGACACCCCTTTTTCTTTCATCAGTTTTTCGGCAATAAGGGAAAGGGAAAGGGGATTGAATCCGATGGAGACACACCGGGAAACAATGGTAGGTAATAATTCTCCCGGATCCCTGACCAGAAGGACAAAAAGAGTCCCCGCCGGCGGTTCTTCCAAGGTTTTTAAAAAAGCATTGGCTGCCGGTTCGTTCAGATCTGAAGCCATGTCAAAAAGGCAAAGACGAAAGCGGCCCATGGCCGGGCCATAAGAAAGCTGCTGACCCAGATCCCGGATCTGTTCGATACGGATATTGGCCCCTTCCGGTTTTATGTGGATGAAGTCGGGGTGGATCTGTCTTTCGATCTTCAGGCAGGAGGGACATTGATCGCAGGCCCCCTCCGGGCCGGGTTGGTCGCAGTTCAAGGCCTTGGCCAGCTCCAAGGCGGTTATTTTTTTCCCCACCCCTTCAGGGCCGCTGAAGAGATAGGCGTGGTGGAGCTTATCCCTTTTAAGGGATTGCTTTAAATTTTGTATGGCCCGATCCTGGCCTTGAATTAGGGCAAAGGACATGGTTTTTGGATTGAAGAGGAAAGCTATTCAAAACTTCAGATATTGAATAATAAGAATATAAAATAGGTCCAATGAGGAATCAAGGAGAAATTTCACCTTGGCCGTTTTAAGTTCAAAGCGATACCCCTAAAAAGGCCTAAGGTGCAAACAACCAGGCGGACTTCTTTACGAAAAAAGAAGTCCGCCTGGGGAAAGGGGTTAATTACTGAGCGCGCAATTTAGCTGGAGGAATGTAACCTCCTGGGACGATCTGACTTTTCTCATTAAGGACCCAGGAAATTTTTCCATCCTTCTGGAATTGGGCGATGTTCAAGAAGTGCCTTTCGGGATACATGTAATAAGGATTATTGGGGTCACACATGACTCGAGAATGAAAAAAGGGTTTTATCTTCGCGGTTTGATATTTAAACTTTCCCAAGGAGTAAACCGATTCCACATCTTCCATGGCCTTGATCAATTTATTTATATTGTCTGTCCCGCCGGCCTTCTCGATCGCCGCCTTGAAATGATAGATATCGGCATAGGCGATATGGACGTGGATCTGCGCCGGGATACCCAGTTTTTTCATCATGGCGATGAAAGGAAGGGTTTTCGGGGTAAAAGGAATATCCCCTTCATAGAAGGAAGACATGATCCCTAGGCCCTTTCCACCAGTCATCCTCCAAAAATCGTGGGTTTGTGAAACTCCCCCGTAAAGCACCGTGGGAATATCCTTGGCCGCCGAATCGGCCCATTGCTTGGCATATGATTCGGTATCGGTGAACCATGAACTCACAAACCAGATCATATCAGCCTTGGCCGCAGCGATCTCCTGTAAAATGGGCAGGTACATGGTCCCCCTGGGTTTGACCGCCTTGCTGTAAACCACTTCGATTCCGTATTTCTGTTTGGCCACTTCTTCCCAAGTGGGCAGTTTAAGGTAGGAGATGCCATGTCGCCACTCTTCGGTCCAGGCCAGATCTTCCCATAGGAAAGCGATCCTTTTACCCTTGAGGACGCCTTTAAGAAGCTTGTTCAGGTAATTATCCAGCCAGGCATAGTGGGCCGGTTCCGGATCCCAGTCCCGAAAGCAGAAATCGTACTTTCCAGGGTGGTCTATAAGCTTGGCCGTAAGTTCTGCTGCCATGGGTCCGTTGAAGACCAGGATGTGCGGATATTCCTTGAACATGGACGCGTTATTTTCCTGGGCGGCCAGACAGATTTCCGAGCGTCCTTCAACAGAAATAAAGGTGGCCTTCTTCTCCATCAGGAGTCGCCGGGCGGCCTCAACCGAAAGCGAAGTGTCCCCCTTGCCGTCGAGCACGACATACTCCACCGGACGACCTAAGATTCCACCAGCCTTGTTGATCTCCTCAACCGCGTATTTCTGGATATCCATACAGGGTTTCGTTCCGGGAGAAGCGACGTTGCCAACGTAGCCGATAACAATCGGCTTACCACTGGGAGCGGCAGCATTGACTGCGGGTATCAAACCTAATCCCAGTAATAATAGGATTGCCAGAGCTACAAAACCAAACATAGAAAATCTTTTCATGGTTTCCTCCTTTTTCTATATTGTTATTTTTTTATTAGGGGTGATTTACCAATCGCCCCCACTTTCGCTCTTGCATCGTTCATATTTACTCGAGATATTTTTTGCGAATATACTCGTTGTCCTTGCCGACATCGCAGGAAACCCATTTGACACGGGGCGGGGATTCCGACATCTTAACAAAGCCGGTATTGATAATGAATTTCCCAACCGTATCGTCTTGAACCTCTTGAAAGATTTTGCGTATGCCGAACTGCGGGCTCTCCATGCTCATAGGCGGGGTATTCACTTTCATAACGATGGGCACCCCGCCGCCTCGCCATTTGGAACGCGCCGCTTTGGCGCTGTAGCTCAGAGCTTTATTGACCAGTTCATCGGCCGTGAACAAGACGGTCTTCTGCTCAATGGCCTGATATAAAACCATGGCCTTATCCACCACATCGGGGATCCGGTCGGGCGTATATCTCCAATCATCTTCCAATCTCCAAAGACCAAGGATTTTTAAAAGGGCTCGAAAATCATGGTCCCGGGGGGCGGCAATGACGACATAGCCGTCCTTGCATTTCCAACAGCCATAGGGGTAAAGGATAAAATCCAGAACCCCGATCCGCGGCCGGGCCTCATCCCAGGTAAAACCGATCGTTGGAGGGAATCCGACCATACAGGAGAAAGCATCCATAGTGGCTATGTCGATCATCTGACCTTCTCCCGTATTCTGGCGATGAATGAGGGCAAAGAAGCCTCCCATAGCCGCATGCACTCCGGATATATACCATCCGGCCCACATCCCCGCTCTCAATGGCCAGTCGTAAGGCTCCGGGCTGATCGACGGATCGCCCACCTGGGCCGGAAGACCGGATCCGGCCTGGGCCGTAAGGTCGGCATCCGGCAAGCGGGCAAACTCCCGGGCCTTGTCAGTATATTGGCCATAGGGGGTAATGGCAATATAAATCATCCCCGGATTTTTTTGACTGAGCTGCCGGTATCCAATACCCCAGGAATCCATTTCTCCGGCGGCAAAGGTTTCAATAACCACGGCAGCCTTTTCCGCCAGTTTAGCAAAATCCTCCCGGTCTTTTGAGGAATTTTTAAGATCCAGGGTCATATATTTCTTATTCCGTCCCTCAACCAGAAAGGGTATTCCCACGCCTTTGACGTTTTCACCATAAGGAGTGATCATGCGGGCCGGGTCTCCGTCAGGCGGTTCGATTTTGATCACCTCGGCCCCAAATTCGGCAAAAAAGCTGGCGGCAATAATCCCGGAAAAATTGGCTAAACTTACATCCAGCACCAGAATATCATCCAATACCTCAGGCTTCCCTT
Source organism: uncultured delta proteobacterium (assembly GCA_963802945.1). Taxonomy (GTDB): domain Bacteria; phylum Desulfobacterota; class RBG-13-43-22; order RBG-13-43-22; family RBG-13-43-22; genus RBG-13-43-22. Next base: position 33,511 of record CAWDKY010000013.1, on the reverse strand, counting down.
CCGGGTTCATTACCTCAGCCAGGGTCTTCCCCCAGGAAGCCAGGTGTTGTACGGTCTTTCCCGAGGCCACATATCGGGCGTATACTTGTTCCTTTTCCCCTTTTCCGCTCACTTTGTTTCCTCTCTCTCGTAATTAAAGATCGGATCTTCATTGAGATTATAATAAACAGGCGGTTTAAGCCCCGGCCGATCGTCGAAGGTCCCGATGATCCTCTTTTTTTCCAAAGAGGCGATTTCCTCATCCGACATGCCCATAAATTTTTTCAAGACCAGCCGGTTATGATAGCCGATGGGGCGGGCCAGCCATTTGGTCCGGGCCGGCGTTTTACTCAACTGGGCCGAAGGTCCAGACATGAACAGTCCTTTATACATTTCATCGTTGAACAGGATAACGCTTCCGCGCTGACGCCGCCAGGGATCCTGGTAAATCTGGTAATCATCCATGACTTCAGCAGCCGGAAACTCCTGGACATTGGCCTTCCGGATAATCTCCTCGGCATCCAATGACTTTATCCAATCGCCGGTCGTCTGGTTGAGGGCAGCGGCATTGGCCGGTTTCAACCTCTCAAGGGTGTCCGTGAAGATTTTTTCCTTGAGAAGATCTTCACGTTTCATGGCCCGGCAAAGACCGGCAAATTGTTTCTCGGTAGCGCAGGCCAGGGCCAAGAATTTTCCATCCCGGGTTTTAAAAATAGAGGCCGGAACCATGGTGGGATCAATGTTCGCCGTGCGGCCGACTTCCTTCCCTGTCAGGTTGAAGTAGGTGAACTGCCAAAGCAGCCGCATCAAGGCCTCGGACTGGGCCAAGTCAATATACTGTCCTTTGCCCGATTTGTGGCGATAGTAAAGGGCCATGAGAATGGCCATGGCCCCCATATTGCCGGGAATGTAATCTCCGAGATAATCGGGCAGCTTGTAGTACTTTTCCGTATCGGGATAACCGGTCAGGCTTAATACCCCGCTGGCTGCCTGGGCCAACAGGTCCCATCCCGGATAGAAACGCAACGGGCCATACTGGCCGTAGGTGGAACAACTTAAATAAATGATCTTGGGGTTGATTTTGCTGATCTGGGTGTAACCCACTCCCCAGGCTTCGGCTGTTCCGGCGGCAAAGTTTTCGGTAACCACATCGGCGGTCTCGGCCATCTTGTAGATGAGTCTCTTTGGCCTCCGGCTTTTTTAAATCCAAACCCATAAAATATTTATTTTGGGTGATGAAGTGCCATAGAGGGTTGGTGTGTTTCCAGTACTTTCCCCAATAGGTGGCCGGCCTCCAAAGGTCTCCATGAAAAGGGAGTTCGAGCTTGATGACTTCGGCCCCATATTGGGCCAAAAGCCGGGTGGCCGTGGGGCCGAAGATCACGTGAGAAAAATCCAGAACGCGGATCCCTTTGAGAATCTCAGGTTTGTTATTGATGTCGGCCTGATTAAAAAGTTTGGCCGTATAGGAAAAATAATCGTCCATTCCTTACCTCCCCAAGTAGGCCCGTTTCACCAGATCGCTCTGCAATAAGTCGTCGGACTTTCCTTCGAGCATGATTTTACCATCTTGCATCACATAGCCGCGGTCCGCTATCTCTAAGGCCCGCAGGGCATTCTGTTCGGAGAGCAAGATGGTGATCTTGGAATCCCGGAGTTTTCCCAGGGTTTCATAGAGATGGTCCAGGATCACGGGCGCCAGTCCCAAAGAGGGCTCATCGACCAAAAGCATCCGAGGCTGGGCCATCAGACCCCGGCCGATGGTCAGCATCTGTTGCTCCCCTCCGGAGAGGAGGCGGGAATGCATATGGGCCCTCTCTTTGAGAATCGGGAAAAGCTCCATGACCCATTCCATTCTTTTCTCTTTCTCTTGCCAAGCCTTCCCTGGGTAAGCCCCCAAGAAGGAGGTTTTCCCGTACGGTCATAAAAGGGAACAGCCGCCGTCCCTCGGGAACCTGGGCAATTCCCTCGGCAATGACCTTGTGGGGTGGAAGCCCCTCGATCGGCTTTCCCAAAAAAAGGATGCTTCCGGAAGTGGGCTTCATCATTCCCTGGATGGTATTGAATAGGGTGCTTTTCCCGGCCCCGTTGGAACCCAGCAAGGCCACCACTTCATTTTCCTGGACCGTTAAATCGACGTCGTGCAGGACTGGAAGAACTCCGTAGGATACGTTAAGGTTTTTTACCTCAAGCATGATTGGCCTCAAAACCTAATGGCTAAAAGTTTAAATATCTGGTGTAAAGTGAAAATGGCAAAGCGGGAAAAAACCAAATCTCCGGCTTATGTTTTTACTTGGCCCCTTGCACCTTGCGCCATCCGGAACCGAGATAGGCCTCAATGACCTGTTCATTATTGGCGATCTCCTCCGGAGTCCCCTCGGCCATTTTCGCGCCAAAATGAATGGCAATGATCCGGTCAGCGGCTTCCATGAGGACCGCCATCACATGTTCAATCCAGAAGATGGTCAGGCCGAATTCTTCCTTGGCTCGGGCGATGAGTCGAACGGCTTTACTGGCCTCCCCTGGATTCAGCCCGGCCATGACCTCGTCAACGAAGAGCAGTTTCGGTGTGGTGGCCAAGGCCCGGGCCAACTCCAGCATGCGAAGTTCGAAAAAGGTCAAGTCGCGGGCCAGAATATTGCGTTTACTGAAAAGCCCCACAAACTCCAGATAATGGGTCGCTTCGGCCGAGGCGTCGTCAAACCCCCGGTTTTTTCGCTTCTTCCCGCAAAGGGCACTGGTGACCACGCTCATCAGGGCAGTCAATTCCGGGAAGGGGCGGGGAATCTGGTAGGTTCGGCTTAAGCCCATTCGGCACCGCTGATAAGGCTTCAACCGGGTGATATTTTTCCCGTCCATCTCGATCTCACCGGAATCGGCATAATAGGAACCGCAAAGGAGATTGACCAGGGTGGTTTTCCCGGCCCCGTTCGGTCCGATCAGGCCCAGGGTTTCTCCAGTTCTGATATCGAAGCTTACATCTCCGACGGCGGCTAAACCCCCAAAGCTCTTGGTAATATTTCGGACTTTCAAGATCTCGTCCATTCCATTCATCTCCGTACGTGCAAAGTTGGCAAATACTCACGATACCGGCGCTTCCGGTAGATTCCAAATAGCCCCTCCGGTAAGGCAAAAAGAAGAATAAAGAGAATAATGGGGAAGAGCACCGGTTGATAGTCGCCCAAGGTGGCGATCAGGATCATCTCCAGAAAGGCAATGAAATATCCCCCGACCACGCACCCGAAGACCTGGGCCCGTCCCCCAATGAAGATGACCAGGAGTATCTTTACCATGAAGGATAGCGGGAGATAGGTAATTCCCGCAAAGGTCCCGAAATAATGGGCATAGAACCAACCAACAATCCCGATCATCCCGGCCGGAAAGAGAAAGGATAGAATTTTCACCAGATTGATGTTGACCCCGATCCCATGGGCCACCTCCTCATCGTCATTGATGGTGGCCATGATCAGACCATAGCGGGACTTTAGGATTTTATTGACGATCGAGAAGTACAAAAGCATCATGAACATGGCCAGGTAGGCGATGACCAGAAAATTAAGCTTGACCTTTCCAAGGTCCACCAACAGCTTTACCCCGGAGAGTCCGACATCCCCCTTAAAGATATTCGAGTAGATAAAGGTGACCTCCATAAAGACCAGGGGCAGAAGTAGGGTCAGCAGGACATAATAGAGACCCCGGGCGACGATCACCAAAGGACTGAAAAGAAGAGCGGAGATCATGGTAATCAAGATGGCGATAGGAAGGGTTTTCAGAGGTCCCCAGCCATAGGCAATGGAAAGTATCGCTGCCGTATAGCCCCCTACGCCGAGGAAAAAATTCGGTCCGAAATTCAGCCGGCCTGTTCCCACCGTCATCAGGGCCAGAGGAATGGCGATGGCCGCATAGAGATTGGCCGTGATCACCGTCGTCAGCAAGATGGGACTGACAAAATAACAGAAGATGGGAAAGATGACCAATAAAGCCCCCCAGATGAAGGTGTTCCTCCAATATCTGGGCTCCAGCATCCAGTCCCACTTTTTCCCGCCTGCAGCGGATGATGATCCGGTCTCTTTTTATTTCGACATCTACCATAAAGCCTCACTCTTAGCTATGCCTTGCGGCCTAAACATCAGGATGATCATGACCAGTACCAAGGCGGAAAGGTTCATAAACCGGGGCTCCTTTAAAACAAAAGATACCAGGGCGTGGGTAATCCCGATAAGAAAACTGGCAATAATCGTCCCTTTGATATTCCCCAGACCACCCAGAATGGCCACCAAAATGGCCGTGATAAAATAAAGTGAACCCATTCCCGGTTCAACGGACCAAACCGGGGCCACAACCAGGGTACCGACGATCACCGGAATCAGCACGATCATCATGGTGAACACATAAAGGTTCTGGACGTTGATTCCGATAATCTTGCTGCTGGTGATGTCCTGGGAAATGGCCCGTATGGCCAAGCCTGTTTTGGTCTTGAGGAAGAAAAGGACAAACAAAATGGTTAGGATGATGGCGATTCCCGCTCCGGCCAGAAGTTGATTGGAGATGACCGATGATCCGATTTTGGTGCTTCCATCAATCAAGGTTGTTTGTATAAAAACGCCGGACTGGATTGGGTAGCGGTAATTGACGGCCTGCTCCACTATAATGGAAAAGAGAAGCAACCCGGTTAGAAGGATCTCCTCCCGATCTACATATTTTTTGATAATCCCCTCATAGATCAGGATGGAAATGATAAACTGGAGGATGACCATACCAATAATGGCAGGCCATAATCCCAAGCCCAATTCCTGCATAAACATCCAAGTAAGGTAAACCGTGAGGGTGAACAGGTAGGCATATCCCAGATGGAATATCCTCAATACCCCGCAGATGAGAGAGAATCCCAGGGAAAGAAGAAGATAAATAGAACCCAAGACAAAAGAGTAAACCAAAACAACTTCTAAGCTATCCACCATTGATCCATGACTCCTTTTATTTGACAGTGTCTGGGCCTGGCAGCTTTGGCGGTCTGCAGAGGCAAAACGTTTCTAGCCATGAGTGGTCTAAATAAAAGATCGGCCTAGGCTCTGATTTTTTATTTCGATAAGGAAAAATTAGGACAACGGTCACTTCCAATGTTTCAAAGATCGAGATAGTTACCCAGCAAGAAGCAAGCAACGCGTAAATGCGGGGGGAAAAGCTTTCTAAATAGGAACCGCACTTTTTCGTGATTGTTAATGTTCGGTAACAAGAAGGTTTTATCTCTTTTATTACATCTTTTATTACATCGGGAATATTCGGGTGTCAACGAAAAAACAGAACCTGGCTTTTTGGGCAGTCTGTGGCGGGCCAATTCAACCAGGGACTACAACCATAAAAACCTGACCCCTAATCGATCTTGTTAATCTTCTTTTCCTAGGACTCTCCTTTGTGTTGGATAAATAATATGGTTCCAATACTATCAGCCTGCCTTGAAACGGCCTTCCTTCTTGGATTTTGGCGGCAGGCCGAAGGGTTTGTCGGCCAGGGTAGGGTAATGATTACAATTTTACAATATTAAAAATATATTAGTTTTATTTTATGTCAATTGTAATATATTAAGCCAGAGCGATCAGGTGAGACTGCAGGTTGGCTTTTTGATGGTTCAATCCCAATTTATTCCTCAGCCGGTAACGGTGGATATCCACCGCGCTCTTGGAGACATTCAGGATCTCGGCGATTTCCTTGCTTGTTCGGCCTTCTTTGACGAAATGGGCTATCTGAATTTCCTTAGGGGTCAGATGAAGATACCTGGAGGAAAGTTTTCGGGAAAAGGGAGAAAGGATCTCCTTGAGGTTGGATTCCAGGATATCCACAAAGGCCTTATCTCTGGTGGACATACTGCTGTGATGCATTCGCTCTACATAGGGCAAGACGAACTCCTTGATATTGGACAACACCTTCCCTTCCAGTTCTTCCCGGTCTTCTTCCCGCTGTTTGAGCAGGACTCTCAAAGCGGTATTCAATTCCTCCAGGTTCTGTGATTTGATCTTTAATTCCTCCTCCCTTTTCTTTAATCCTTTCTCCGCCTCTTTCCAGGCAGTGATATCGGTAAAGGAGGCGACACTCTTGGAGGTTCCGGGAATCATCCCGACGGTCAGGTGTATGTTTCTGATTCTTCCCCGGCTGTCTATCAGATCATGTTCATAGGTTCTGGGGGCGGACCCGGGGTCAACGCGTCGGAGATGATGGTATCTCTTCATCCGGTTCAGGTCCATTTTAACCACGTATTCGGTCCATTTCTTTTTTCCTTCCCATTCTTCTTTTCGATATCCGGTCAATTTTTCAAATTCGGAATTGATCAAGGAGATGGTCTTATCCTCTTCGATAATGATGATGGCCGTTCCGGTGGTTTCAAATATGGCTCGGTACAGATCTTCGGATTCCTGCAACCGTTGTTCCACTGCTTTTCGTTCAGTGATATCCATGGCATTGCCCAATACAGCCTTTTTCCCCCTAAAAATCGTTGAGGTGACGGTTTCCATGATCCAGTGGATTTCTTTTTGTTTGGTGACGATCCGGAATTCGTAGGGGAATAAACGTGTTCCCAAGAGCATGTCCCGAGAATTTCGTTTGGCTTCCTTTTTGTCTTCGGGGAAAATGATGCTGTCCGCTCTTTTTCCGATCAATTCTTCCTGAGGATATCCGGTATAAGAAGCGGCGATAGAATTGATGGCCCGGAATTTTCCATCCTGGAGGACATAAATACCGGCTAACGAGTTCTCCAGTATGGTTTTGTAAAAATTTTCGCTTTCACCGATGGGCTGCTTCAATCGTTTCAAGCCAAAAATTTCCTCTCTGAGGAGGAGATTCTCTTTTTTCAATTCTTCTCGGGTGGGTTCTTTTTTCATGGTTCGGCTTTCCTAACGCAAGTCCTTTGCCAAGTATAGTGAGGGTTATTCTGTTCGGTCAAAGCAATTCTGTCCCTGGTTTTCATCTGGCTATCCCGGTTAATACGAATAGCGTTGGTCCTATTCTGCATCCATACAACGCCTTATTATTTCGGCCGCTTCCAGAAAGGCCCGGTCTTGCCGATTTCTTTCATGGTTGGGATCATTTCCCGGGCGTATTCAAACATGTGGGAGACATAATCCTCATCCATCCGTCGCTTGAAGTAAGGTCCGGAAAAAAGTTTGACCATATCGGGAAGCGGGGTAAGGCCCTCATCGGTTCCCTGGACAAAGGAGGCCCAGTTGCGGACATGCTCTTCCGACCGGAAGATTGTCATGGTGCTTCAGGCATAGCTTGAATCTTCAAACCATTTCCAGAAAGGCACAGAGACGTAGGTCATGTATCCTGCCGATTCCCGATCATTCAGGATCTGACCATCTTGAAGCATCACCCGGAGAGTTTCGCCACAATCGAGGCAGGGGAAATCTATAGTTACTTTCTTGCCGGGAAAGAGCCAGCAGACCGCCAGCGATTCAAAGGCTCACTGGCCGAACCATTTCTGCTGACCTTCAATGGTGATACGGTATTGGGTGGGCAGATTGTTGAAAGGTGCAAAGGAGACGATGTGGTCGGTTTTAGGATAAAGCCATCCCGCTATGCCGGAGGAGAAAAGATCATGGAGGATTTTCCTGCCTTCTTCCATCGGAAGACCGACTTCAATTGCCAGTTCCGTGTAAAACGGGGCCTGGCCTGTTTCCACCATGCGTTTCATAATAAAATGAAATGCCTGATCAAGAATTGTGGTGTTGCTCATCACTTGTTTCTCCTTTTTTATTTTTATAAGCAGGGACAGCGCTCTATTTTTTTGTTTATTGCAGACCGAATATTCTTCAACCTGAAATGGGCGGCCTGCGGCGTTTCCATGGCCTGGCCTTTTCAAGCTGGGATGCCAGACGAAAGAGGGTAGCTTCTTCGCCGAAGCGTCCTATGAAATGGGTGCCTATGGGAAGCCCATCATCGTTCCAATAGAGAGGAACAGACATGGCTGGCTGCCCGGTGGCATTACAGATAGGCGTGAAGGGGACAAACTGGGCCGACCGCCTCCATCCCTTGAGGGGATCGTCAATAGGAGAATCGAAAGTTCCCAGGACAACCGGAGATTCGCCAAGGGTAGGCGTCATGAATATATCGAAGTCTAAAAAGAAGTGGGCCACCTTCCTTGAAATCATCTGAAGGGTCTGGACGGCAAAAAGATAATCCGAACCGCTAAATCGTTTTCCCATTTCATAAAGTCCCCAGGTGACCGGTTCATACTGATCGGGAGATGGGTTCTTCCCCGTGATATGGGAAATTCCTTCGATGTTAGAGGTACATCCTGCGGCCCAAATGACTGTAAAGGCCCTGCCTAGTTGTTCCCCGTCGAGAGTGGGTTTCGTTTCAATCAAGTCATGGCCGAGGTCGGAACAGAGCTTTACGGCATCCATGAGGGATTTTAGACAATCCTCGGCAAAGGCCTCTCCCCTGAGCGTTTGGCTCGTATAGGCAATGCGGAGCCGTCCGGGATTCTTCCCGACTTCTTTCTTGAAAGGCCTTGCGGGTTGGGGGGCGAAGTAAGGATCACCGATGTCGCATCCCATGGTGGCATCCAGGATGGCTGCGGAATCCCGCACCGATCGGGTGATGACGTGTTCAGCCACCAAGCCGCTCATGATGTCTCCAAAATCAGGCCCCAAAGGGTTCCTCCCCCTAGTGGGTTTCAGGCCGAACACCCCGCAACAGGAGGAGGGAATGCGGATAGAACCGCCGCCGTCGTTTCCATGGGCGACAGAGACCATGCCCGAGGCCACAGCCGCCGCCGATCCGCCGCTGGATCCCCCGGTTGTACGATTAAGATTCCAGGGATTACGGCAGGGGCCCAATAAACGCGATTCAGTGGTGGGCATGAGGCCCAGTTCCGGGGTGTTCGTTTTGCCCAGCGTAATAAATCCCGCTTTTTTATAACGGGATACCAATTCACTGTCATGATCGGCAATGTAATGCTGTAGATTTTTTGTCCCAAAGGTCATGCGTACACCCTGGTATGAGGCGAGAAGGTCTTTGATCAAGAAAGGCACACCGGCGAAAGGACCGTCGGGAATGGGTTCCCGGACTGCCTGGCGCGCCTCATCATACATGGGGGTGATAACAGCATTAAGCTTCGGATTTATTTTTTCAATCCGTTCAATGGTGAATTCCAAGAGTTCATTGACCTGAATTTCTTTTCTCATGATCAGCCTGGCTAAGGCTGTGGCATCCAGGAAAGCAAGTCTTTCGTATCCTTTCATTTTTTTTCCTTTACTATATAAGTATCTTTAGATATGGAAGATGAATTATTAATAAGAACGAAAAATGATAGCAACTGTGAGTTTATCAAAAGGCTTGTCATAATTCAAGTTTCTAAAAAATAGGAGTTGTAGTAGTCCTTATCCTTTGCTATCTATGAAGAAGAATATGGATATCGCCATCCGATCATCGAAAATTTTTACCGGAGATCCGAAAATCACCTGGGCCGAGGCTGTGGGAATCAAAGACGGCCGGATAGCAGCCATGGGAAGCGATCAGGAAATAAAACAGCTTTGTTCCGGCCATACGAAAATTCTGGACCTGCCTGGAAGGCTCGTTGTTCCGGGACTTGTGGACGGGCACGCCCATTTTTGTTCCTTCGGTCAAACCTTGAGCCTGGCGAACCTTAAGAATCTTTCCTCTCTGGCCCAATGCCGGGAAAAAATCCGAACCGCTGTATCTAACTACCCGCCCGGAGAATGGATTACCGGCCGAGGATGGGATGACCGCCAGTGGAAGGAAAACAGGCCACCCACCCGCGGCGATCTCGACGACCTGACTCCGGACAATCCCCTGATGTTGTTTCGGGCCGACGGCCATACGGTTTGGGTCAACTCTTTGGCCCTAGAGAAAGCCGGCATCACCAAAGACTCCCCCGATCCTCCGGGTGGAAAAATCGAAAGAGACCCGATAACCGGTGAACCTACAGGGATTCTAAGGGAAGCCATAGGTGTCCTCAGAAAATTTATGCCCAGAAGTTCACGGGAAGATCTGAAGGCCGCAGCCTTGGCTGCTCAACAAGAGGCCTTGAAGTCGGGGCTGACGGGAATTCATTCCTGCGAAATGCTTCCGCAGTTCGAAGCATTGGGGGAACTGGAAAAAGAGGGAAAACTCAAAATTCGGATCTACCACCTGCTTCGTCCTCAAGATATCGAGACCCTCTCTGCTAAGGACATCAAGCCCGGTTCCGGCAGCCCGCGGTTATGGGTAGGGCATATGAAATTGTTTTCGGACGGTTCCCTGGGTTCCAGTACCGCCCTGCTGCACGAACCTTATAGGGACGATCCTTCCAACAGCGGCTTGTCCACACTTCCTGTTGAATCTCTCCGGGACCAGATACGCCGCATCTATGCCTGGGGCGGGGCCGCGGCTATCCATGCCATTGGGGACAAGGCCGTCACCAACTGCCTGACCGCCATTACAGAAGCAAGAAAGATGGAAGGAATAAGACTTGGGGAAAAAAGGGATCGCCTCGAACATGTCCAGCTCCATCGATCCAAAGACCTGCCTTTGTTTCGGGAATTGGAAGTAACGGCCTCAGTTCAGCCGGTGTTTACCGCTACGGATTGGCAACAGGCGGAAGAAAAATGGGGGCACTCCCGTTGCCGTCAAGCCTATGCCTGGAAAACCCTCCGAAAGGCGGGAATTCCCGTTCAATTCGGCTCCGATGCGCCCTTTGATCACATCAATCCTGTTCTCGGACTTCAAGCAGCGGTAACCCGGCAGACCCCCGAGGGAGAGCCGCCGGGGGGATGGTTCCCGGAAGAACGTCTTTCCCTGGAGGAAGGCATTGAAGGATTCACGCGCATTCCTGCCTGGACATCAGGACGTGAAAACGATCTCGGTTCCATTACTCTTGGAAAGCGAGCTGATCTTACCGTGTTCGAAAAAAATTTGTTCGAAGTCGCCCCTGAAGACTGGCCGTCGATTGCAGTGGAACTGGCTATGATCGACGGAGAAATCGTTTACCAAAAATAAAACAAAAAAGACCATTTTCATTTTTATGTAAAATCCTCATGACCTTTTGGGTCACCACAAAGCATGAAAATATTACTTCGGTTGGGATTGGATTGTCATTCCGGTGAAAGCCGGAAGCCAGGTTAATTTAAGCATCAAAATCCCTGGATGCCGGATCGAGTCCGGCATGACGGCAAACAACCAATCCAAAGGCTTAGTCGTTGTTATTTTCGTTTTAATATTTTAATAACCTAAAATGAGATCACTGTTAAAAAGGAGGAAAACTTATGAATGAAGGAAAAGGGACCCTTGACGGCAAGGTCATCATCATTACTGGCGGGGGGACGGGACTGGGGAGGTCCATGGCCTTTCGTCTGGCCGAGGAAGGGGCTGATATCGTCGTGGCCGCCAGGCGTGTACCACCTCTTGAAGAAACCGCAGCGGGGGTCCGCGAGCGCGGCAGGAAGGCCCTGATCGTCCCCACGGATGTCACCGATACGGCCCAGGTTAACCGCCTGATTGAGAAAACGCTGGCGGAAATGGGCAAAATCGACGTGCTCATCAATAACGCCGGCATCGTACGCGGCGAACGGGCCAAAACCATGTGGGAAATTTCCGATCAGGACTGGCGCATCGGTATCGATGTCAATCTTTCCGGTGGTTTCTATTGCAGTCGCGCAGTCAGCAAGTATTTCGCCAACCGCAAAAGCGGCAAAATTATTCTGCTGGCTTCCGGTGAAGGTTTCCGCGGGCAGCGCAACAGCTTCATGTACAACACAGCCAAGGCCGGTGTCGTCAATCTCACCCGCGTTATGGCCTTAACCTTGGCCGAATACAATGTTCGTGTCAACTGCATCGTGCCCGGTTTTGTGGACACTTATGACTTTCAGCCGGAGGATTACCAGAAAGTCATGGCCGAGAGACGCGCCATCAGAAAGTTGTTTGTTCCTGTGGGGCACTCAGGCAAGCCGGATGATATTGGCTACGTGGCCTTGTTCCTTTGCTCGGATGCCTCGGATTATATCACTGGAGGATGTTTTATCGCCGATGGCGGCGGGTTGGCCGGAGGATTTGCCACCACGGGCTATGCACCCGTAGTCTCTTTAAAGGAGGGTCTGTCATGACAGCGAAGGCATTTCAAATAAAAGATAAGATAGCCCTGGTTGCCGGGGATAGTAAACTGTGGACAAAGCCGGTGGCAGAGGCCTTGGCCGGCGCCGGTGCAGATATCGCCATTGTGGCGAAAAACTCGCCGATACTTACCGAGGCCGTGGCAGCCGTGCACAAAACCGGCCGAAAAGCCATGGCCGTCGCCACGGATGTCACTAAGGCCGCACAGGTGCGGAAGGCCGTTCATCAGGTAATCGCCGAATACGGACGTATCGATATCCTGGTCAACGCCGGGGACATCCATTTCTTCCGGCCATTCATGAAGATCAAGAGCAATGAATGGAACAAAGTCATGGACTATAATTTCAAGTCCGCCCTGAATTTCTGCCGCATTGCCGGCAAACAGATGTTGAAGCAGAAAAACGGCCGGATTATCAATATCGTCTCCGGTCTGGCCGAGCGCGGGATAGCCAACGGCTCAGCCTACTGCGTAGCCATGGGCGGTGTGCTCCAAATGACCAGGGCCCTGGCCCTGGAGTGGGCCTTAAAGGGTATTACGGTTAATGCCATCGGCACGGGGTGGTTCACCGAATCCGGCCGGCCGATTGACGAGACCCTGGCCCGGTACATTCCGGTGAAACGCTACGGCCAACCGGAAGAAATCGGTTCGCTGGTTGTTTATCTATCGTCGGATGTGACGGAGTTCACCACCGGACAGTTCATGTATGTTGACGGCGGCCTCATGGCCCATGCCTAGCTGGCATAAAATTTTGGCGAAGTCAATGGATCAAATCTTCGATGGACTTATCGGTAGACAACGGCCGACTTAAATAGTGCAAAAGTCGAGGAGCCCCGGATCTGTAACACCCTCGACTTTTGCATCAACGAGATTCGGCTTTTTTTTGCTGAGGTGATAATTCCTTGATCAAAATACTGCCCCGCCCTTGCCGAAATTCGGCATTATTAAGGGATTAACCCTCTGTCTTTTTGATAAAGTCCAAAATCACTGAGGAGAATTCCTCACCCTTGTCTTCTTGCAGGAAATGTCCGGCCCCTTTAATGGTTGTATGCGGTTGGCCCTTGGCGCCCGGAACCCGTTCTTGAAAAATACGCTCTCCGCCGCGGGTTATCGGATCGCCGTCACTGAAGGCGGTCAGGAAAGGTTTCTTGAAGGTGGAAAGGATTGTCCAGGCCTGACGATTGGCCGAGGCCGCCGGGTCGTCCGGTCTAGTCGGCACCAGGGACGGGAAAATACGAGCCCCTTCCTTATAGGATTCGTCGGGAAAAGGCGCATTGTATGCGGCGACAATGGCGTCGGAAAGGGGTATTTGGCATGCCCCCTTGATGATGTTACCTACGTCGAATATCGGCGATTCCTTAGAGAAATTCTGCCACTGCATGAACGCCTCGGAAATCGGACCGTCTCCGGTCGGCAACCCTGTATTGGCGACAACGGCCCTGTCGAATAGATCAGGTTCTGCTGTTAAAAGTCTAAGCCCGATAAGCCCGCCCCAGTCCTGGCAGACAAGCGTGATCCTTTTGAGCTTGATCTGATCCATCCATAACCCCAGCCAGTCCACATGGCGCTGATAGGTGTAATCCTGGAGGCTGGTCGGTTTGTCGGACCTGCCAAAGCCGACCAGATCCGGGGCAACCGCTCTATGGCCTGCCTTTAAAATAATCGGGATCATCTTTCGGTAAAGGAAAGCCCACGAAGGCTCGCCGTGCATGAGCAAGACAACATCGGCATCCTTGCGACCTTCGTCCAAATAATGTATTCTCAATATCTCTCCTTCTCCGTCAGGGATTTCCTCGTAATGTGGTTCGAATGGATATCCGGGTAAATTGGTAAATCGCTCGTCTGGGGTTCTTAGTATTTTCATGGTGTAGGCCTTTCTAGGTTATAAGATTGGGTTCAAGCTGTGAATATTTTTTCCAGATAGGGATCAGCTAAAAATTCCGGAAATATCTATCTTTAAAATGTTCAAGGGGTTCGGTGTAATTCCCTTCGTTGGTCGGCGAGCGCATTCCCCGTCACGCCACAGGCGTGACTGCGTGGGTTAGCGAACACCAAAAAATAGACAATGCCCTGGCATGGAAGATTCCCTGCGCCTGGTGCAGAGAGCTTCAATTACAAGCTCAGCCCACCGTCGAGATAAAGGGTTTGGCCGGTCATGTAATCGGAAGCCGAGGAGGCCAGATAGAGGGCCAGCAGACCTGCTTCCCGCAATCGGCCGGCCCTGCCCAGAGGAGTCCTTTTAGCAATGTAAGAGGCCATTGCTTTTGCTGTTTCTTCATTGACTATATTCAGCGGTTCGGGAAAAAAACCGGGGGCGATCGAATTGATCTGAATATTATAAGGGGCCCATTCCAAGGCCTGGCTGCGGGTAAACCCCACAACCGCAGCTTTGGCCAGGGAGTAAAGAACGATTTCCTTCCCCCCTTTCCCTGCGGTGAACGAGGAAATATTAATGATCTTGCCGCTTCGGCGTTCAAGCATATGCGGCCCAATGGCCCGAGTGCAGAGGATGGCGCCCATAAGGTTGAGATCCAGTATCTTCTTTATATCGGCATCCGAGGCGTTTTCTCCCTTTTTATCCGGCAGCTTGACCAGCGGTTTTCGAATGGCATCCCCTAGGTTGTTGATTAGGACGTCAATACGTCCGAACTCCTTCAACACCGTATCCATCGCCCGTTGTACCTCATCGGATTTGGTCACATCGGCCATGATCGGCATTACCCTACGACCGCTTGCTTGGGCAATATCTCCGGCGGTCTTTATGACATAATGATCGGTAAGTGCATTAAGGGCAATATCAGCCCCGGCTTCGGCCAGAACCTGGGCTATCCCCTTACCGATGCCGCGGCCAGCCCCGGTGATAAAAACAACCTTTCCTTCAATATCATATTCCTTTGGGAGCATAGGGAAACTTCCTGATTAAATAATTTGTTAATAGATATAAGTCGAAAGCCCAGTCAAAAAATTTTTCTAAGACTTTCTCATCAGTTCAAAAATAGCTCCTCCGGGACCGCCTGCATCGAGGTAGGCAAAATTCCCCGGGTCATGGATCAGAAGCTTGGCCCCTTTTTCAATCAGTTTTTTCGCTTCTGCGTCAACATTGTCAACATAGAAGCCTAAGTGATGAAGCCCCTCTCCCCATTTGTCGAGAAATTTGGACTGAAAAATTCTTCCTTCCGTACATTGAACCAGTTCGATCTGCACCGGCCCGACATAAGTGAAGGCCATCCTTATTTTCCAGGGCCGCCCCTTGCCATCAGTGCCGCCGTTTTCTATGAAGGTCCAGGGTCCCATACCATACAGGGCCGACCATTTTTCAATGACCGCATCAATATCCTGAACAGCGTAACTGATTTGATCAACGGATTTTAATTGCATTTAAGCACCTCCTTAATGAAAAAACTCGAAAAAATAAATCCAGTTTGAGTCATTCCAGCCTATTTTCTTTTTAATGAAAAGAATATAAAATAGACATGATGAGGAATCAAGGAGAAAAAGCGAATAAATAACTG
Organism: uncultured delta proteobacterium; assembly: GCA_963802945.1. GTDB lineage: Bacteria > Desulfobacterota > RBG-13-43-22 > RBG-13-43-22 > RBG-13-43-22 > RBG-13-43-22. Next base: position 17,917 of record CAWDKY010000013.1, on the reverse strand, counting down.
GCTGGTTGGCTGATCTCCGGGTTGATTCAGAGGCTGTGGAATTTTTTTGATAAACAGCGCGTCGATATAGGCCGTTACAGCCGACAACAGATTGGAGGTAAAAAATGCTTGGAGAGATCTTAAAAAAAATTAGTTTTTATCCTCGTACCAAGATCGGTCGGATACCTGTCTCTCGTCTGGTTATTGTCCTTTTATTCCTGCTGTCCTCAGCCTGCCAGCATCACCTGCCGCAGTTTACGGTTGAATCACTGCCCCGCCAGGAAGCCCTTTTTATACGCAGCGAAGGCTGGACCGGCGGGGACGGTGTTTTCTCTGTTGGGCTTGATTCCAATCGGATTTTATGGCTCTTCGGCGACACGTTCATCGGTGAGGTCAAAGACGGGCGACACATCAACGCCGTTCTGGTCAACAACACCATCGCCGTGCAGACCGGCAAGGAACCGTCACAGTCCGCCATTGGTTTTTTATACGGCCGGACAACCCAGGGTACACCCGGGGCTTTCCTGCAGCCGGCGGACGGGGTTGGCTGGTTCTGGCCCTATCATGGGGTGCGGTCAAAAGATGGGCTTTTTCTTTTCCTGATTCAGCTAGAACGTAATGATGGGCCGCCAGGCTTCGATTTCAGGACCGTCGCCACTTGGCTGGGCATAGTTAGCAACCCGGACGATACCCCCGATCGCTGGCTGTTTCACCAACAGAAGCTTCCCTGGTCTAACAAAAACAGGTTATTCGGCTCCGCGGTCCTGCTTAAGGGTGAGGATTGCTATATCTTTGGCACCGTCGATGAAACCGCCGGGGAGGGGAGGCGAAAGCACTTGATCCTGGCCAGAGTGCCGGCGACCCGAATCATGGATTTCAATCAGTGGCGTTTCTATGCCAACGGGGGATGGGTGCCGGAGGTTGAGCGCGCCAGCCGCCTGGGCGAGAATGTGGCCAATGAATTCTCCGTATCTTTTCAGCGGGCCATCAACCAATACCTGATGCTCTACACCCAGGATAGTTTTTCCGATTATATGGTCTTCCGTCTGGCTCCTGAGCTCCAAGGCCCATGGGGCGAGCCGATACGGTTTTACCGATGTCCCGAGGCGGAGTGGGAATCGCGAATTTTCTGTTATGCGGCCAAAGGGCATCCTGAGTCTCTCAGGCTCTCCAGAAGAGCTCATCGTTACCTATACAACCAATTCAATAGACCCGACCCTGATAGAATCGGATGCGCGTTTCTATCACCCCAGATTTTTACGGCTGCGATTCAAGAGCCCATAGAAAAGACGAAAAGAATTAATAATAACTAATTGATATTTAATGATAAAATTGATTATGGGGCCGTTCGCTCTCCTGTTATGGTTTAAAATTGTTGATTCTGAAAAAAGTCCCTAATAGCATAGTTCCGAGTGAAACAAAGCAATCAAAATTTTATAACAAATTGATTTTATAATATTTATTTTTCTTATTGCTTCCACCATCCTGGTCAGGGACTTAATCGCCTTCGGCCTGTTGATGGACTTTTTACGATTCCATCAAAATTATCTAATTTCTATTTTTCCAAGAGCTATGATGTTTTTTTAAAGGTAAAGGTCTTTCCTCTGGCAAGAGGGATTTGAGGGTTATAATAATGTTCCACGTGGAACACTTAAAAATCTTTTCAAAAGATTTTTTTTGTGTAATAGTGGGGGACATTCTTGTTTTTAAGAGGGTTTAATGGGAAAAATCATTGCTGTGGTTAATCAAAAAGGAGGAGTGGGTAAAACTGCCACGGTCATTAATCTGGCTGCATCCTTGGCCCTTTTGGAGAAAAGGACCTTGGTTATTGACTTTGACCCTCAGGGGAATGCCACCAGCGGGGTTGGGGCCAATAAAAAACCATTTGAGTATTCCATCTATCACCTTTTGATCGATCAACTCGAACCGGCAAGCCTGGTGTTGTCAACTGACATCCCCTTATTAAAAATAATTCCTTCCGATATGGACCTGGTCGGTGCGGATATTGAGCTGGTTCCTTTGCCCCAACGCGAACAGGTACTCAAGAGAAAAATCGGGCCGTTAATTCCAGAATTCGATTATATTCTCCTAGATTGTCCTCCGTCCTTGGGGTTGCTTACCATTAATGCCCTGACTGCGGCCCAGACCATTATTGTTCCAACTCAATGCGAGTATTATGCCCTGGAGGGATTGGGCAAACTTCTTAATACCATTCAAATCGTTCAGGGAGGCTTGAACCCTTCGCTTTATGTGGAAGGAATTTTACTGACCATGTTTGATGTTCGTAACAACCTGTCTTACCAGGTGGAAAATGAGGTCCGGACCCATCTGAAAGAACTTGTTTTTAAAACCGTTATCCCGAGAAATGTTCGAATCAGCGAAAGCCCAAGCCATGGGCTGCCTGTCCTGCTCTATGACCCTCAATCCAAAGGTGCTCAAAGCTATATGGATTTAGCTGAAGAAATATTGGTAAGGGAGAAACATGATGGGAGAAATAAAAATGCAACCTATTAAAAAAAAAGGATTGGGACGGGGCCTGGGAGCTTTGTTTCCATCCGTGGAGACACCCAAACTAGAAAACCGGTCCTTTTTGTTTGTGGGCATAGAAGAGGTTCGACCCAATCCATTTCAGCCGCGCAAAAAAGTCAAAGATGCGGACATAGATCAATTAGCTGAATCCATTAAAGAAAAAGGAATAATCCAGCCCTTGTTGGTCAGGAAAGCTGTTGACGGGTATGAATTAATCGCCGGTGAAAGGAGATGGCGTGCGGCTCAGAAGGCCGGCGTGACCGAGATCCCGGTGTTGATCCGCGAGGCTGAGCCGCCTTCCCAATTGGAACTGGCCCTGATAGAAAATCTCCAACGGCAGAACTTAAATGCCATGGAAGAGGCTGAAGCTTATCAGAGGCTGATCCAGGAATTTAATATTTCTCAAGAAGAGGTCGGCCGCCGGGTAGGCAAAGATCGTTCTTCTATTGCCAATTTTTTACGTTTATTAAAATTGCCTTCCTGGATTCAGGAAAAGATAGCCGAAGGGGCAATCTCTTTTGGTCATGCTAAGTGTCTACTAAGTCTGGGATCGGACCGAGACCAAGTCAAACTGGCCAAAGAGGTTGTTGAAAAGGAAATTTCTGTTAGAGATTTAGATAGGATAATAAAAAAGCTGGGAGCGGTTCCGGCCAAAAAGGGTTCCAAGGCTGTTCCCCATGAAGAAGATTGGGTTAAGGAGATGGTTCGGAAATATAAAACCCGAATCAGGCTGAAAAGGAAAAAGAAGGGGGGGATATTGGAAATCCATTTTCATTCCGAGGAAGAATTGATCCGCATTGTCGATCTAATGATGCCGAGATAAGTTGATTTGTTAAAAAGTTGAGGCTTAAACATCCTATTGTGGATCCCAACCGCTTTTCCGTTAGATAATTGGATAATGTTAAAATCTATTTAAAGAAAAATTGATATTTAACAGTAAATTAATACAGTTATCTATGTGTGGCGCTTGGTTATTTTTTTTCTTTGCAGGGAATCCTCACCAGTCTCAAATACCGTTTGACCATAATTACCCCGTAGGGTGAGAAGGTAGAATCCTTCTGCTACTAAGCGGGCTATGCCCATAGTTCGTAAGAATCTCCAACCTCACAGTCTCTTTTTTGTCCTTAATAATTAGGCACGGTTGTCCCTAGTTCTTCGAACAAGCTCTAAATTTAAATTAGCTTAAAGGAAATAAGTTCGGAGTTGTGAGTTCGTAGATTATAGGATAAAGGAGGTGGGGTCCAAATTGTCAACAAGAGTCAAGAGCAGACTTGACCCGTTTTCTCTAATTGAGACTGACGAAGCATAAACAGAATTTATCTTGACTCATAGCGAGAAGTCAATCAAAACGCAAAGCAGGCTACAACGTCCTCATCTCCCATTTCCTTTTTTCTCCTTGACCACCCTTTCGACTTTTTTTATACTCTTTTAATTAAGAAGCCTATCCTTCAGAATAGAAAGTCGCCACCTTACACGAGCTTCTCATAAATTTTTGAGACTCGTCGTTGTCTTTGCATGGAGGGAATGATTATCCCTAGTGATCCGTATATAAAATTAAGAGAATTTCTCGATCAGTTGCCGCTTGGATATCCGAAGACCGAGTCCGGCGTGGAGTTAAAAATTCTAAAAAAACTTTTTTCAGAGGACGAGGCGGAACTGGCCGTGCTTTTAACCCCGGGTCCCGAAGAGGCCCGACAGATTGCCGAGAGGAACGCGATTGACCTGGAAGGATTGGAAGAAAAACTCGAATCCATGTCAAAAAAAGGGCTCATTTTCAGGATTCGTCGTCAGGGGAAAACGCTTTACAATACCGCCCCGTTCATGATCGGTTTATATGAATATTCGGTGGAAAAAATGGACCGGGAATTGGCCGAATTTTGCCGCCAATATTATGATGAGGCCTATCAGGATGAAATGGGGGCAGGCAATGTACCCGGCTTCAAGGTCATCCCGGTTACCCAAAAAGTGGACGCCGATCTGGTCCTTTTTCCCTTTGAAAAACTTAAGGCGGAAGTTCGGGCGGCTAGAAAGATATCGGTGGCCGAATGTGTATGCCGAAAAGAGACTCGCCTTATGCAACACGGCTGTGACTATCCCCGGGAAACCTGTTTAAGCTTTGGGGTTGCCGCCGAATACTATATTGAAAACGGTATAGGCCGGGAAATCAAGGCCGATGAAGCCATCAGGATTCTCGAAGAAGCCGACCGGGCCGGGCTGGTTCATGCCGGGGCGAATACCGAACATCTTTCCAATATCTGCAATTGCTGCCCTTGCTGCTGCGCTTCGATGAAAGGGATGGTCGCCAAGGGCCAGGATAAAGAAAAATACATGAATGCCTTGTATGAGGCCGTGGTCGATGCAGAGGTCTGTGTAGCCTGTGAAGAGTGCGGTAATCGATGCCCGGTTAAGGCCATCATTGTTGATGAAACCGCGATGGTCAACCGGGATAGATGTTTGGGATGCGGTTTATGTGCCGGTGTCTGCCCAAGTGAAGCCATCCATTTGCATCTTAGAACAGACCGGCAAGAACCTTTTAAGAACACCTTGGAACTCGGGCTGGCCGTATTAAAGGGGAAAAGGGGGGTAAGTCAAGACAAAAGGAACGAGGCATGAGGCGAGAGGCGTGAGGCAAGAAGCTGATGGGGCAAAAAATAGGTCCAAGGTTCGAGGCAAAAGGTGCAAAAGGGAGGGGGAAAATTATTTTTTAATGAACCGATTAAACTTTTATTAAAATACATACTAACTAGAAATTCAAATAAACCTTGACTTTAAATACAACCTATGGTTTAAATTAAGTTTATGTTAAATTTGAGAGGATGATGTTTCATGAAAAGAACATTTCAACCCAGCAACCTGAAACGGTCCAGAACTCATGGATTTTTAGTCCGGATGAGCACTGCCGGCGGACGAAAGGTGATCAGCAGAAGGCGGGCCAAGGGAAGAAAAAGGCTTTCGGTCTAAAAGACAAGCCTATTCCCTTTCACATAGCGGATGAAACCTCTTTCTTTGACCAAAGAAGAAAAGATCCTGAAACGGAACGATTTCATTCGGAAATCCTCAACCGTCAATAAAAGGGCCTTCCCCCATTTTTTAGTGATTATTAAGCCCAACCATTTAGGCAAAACGCGTTTGGGTTTGACGGTCGGGAAAAACATAGGGGGAGCTGTCCAGCGGAATCGGATCAAGCGTCTTTTAAGAGAATTTTTCAGAAGGTCTAAAGATAAACTGCCCCCTTCCCGGGATATCATTATCATTGCTTTAAAAGGATCAGACCCATTAACGTATCGTCAGGTTTTCGAAGAGTTAAGCCCCCTGCTGGTTTGATGGGACTTATGACCCATGGCCTCCAGGGATTTTTTTTATTAGGGATACGGGTGTATCAAAAAGTCCTATCCCCCCTTTTTCCGTCTTCCTGCCGGTTTTACCCTTCCTGTTCTGAATATTCCTTTCAGGCTATTCAAACATATGGGTTAATCAAGGGATTGATTTTATCCTTTAAAAGAATAGGGCGGTGTCATCCCTTCTGTATAGGAGGGATGGACCCTTTACCATAGGCGTGGTTCCCATCAGTTTTTGGAGTAGTTATGGAAAAAAATGCAATTCTGGCTTTTGTCTTATCCATGGCGGTCTTTGCCGTCTATTTTCTCTTCTTCGCTCCTTCAGAGCCTAAAAAGCCTCCTCAGGAAAAATCGGCCAAAGAGGTTACAGCCCAAAAGGAATCCCCTTCTCCGGTCTCCCCCGCCCCGGCAGCGGTAACTTCAGCCCCTCCGGCGGTCAAAAAGGCTGTTCCTGGACAACCGGCCAAGGATATTGCCGTCAAAACCGGTCTGTTTGAGGCTGTTTTTTCAGAGTATGGTGGGTCTTTAAAAAGTTTTAAGTTGACTGCTTACAAGGAACAATTGGGTGGAAAAGACTCGAAAGAATTGATCCTGTCCGATCAGCCGGCAACTTTTCCCTTGCAAATGGAGTGGATTAAAAATTCCTTACCGGAAATCACTCAGGCCCGATTTATTGCCGACAAAACCTCTTTGAGTTTAAGTCCCAGCCAGCCCAAGGGGACAGTGTCTTTTCGTTGGACTTCGAAGCAGGGGTTTTCCATCATTAAGACCTATTCCCTGTCCAACGATTCCTACCGGATCGATCTGGATATTCAAGTGATCAACAACACCAAGCAGCCCCTAGATGACAATCTGGCCCTGGTTTTGGAAAACCAGTTTCCTCCTTCATCCAACAAATCCGCCGCCTTTAAAGGGGCGTTGCGCTTCATAGACGGGAAATATAAAGAAACAGCCTTAAGGAAAATCGAAAAGGAAGAAGTCCTCACCGGAAAGATTCGATGGGGGGCCCTGGCAGATACCTATTTTATGGGGGCTATCGTTCCCCTGGAAGAGCAGCAGACTGCAAGCCTCAAGGTTTCCAAGCCGGAACCGGAATTATTGAAAATGGCCTTTGTGGCTTCACCCTGGACTTTGGCCCCCAAGGAAGAAAAAAGGATACGATATGCCCTGTATTTCGGGCCAAGAGATACCACCATCTTACAACCTTTGGGACTGGAGTTGGAAAAGGCGGTCAATTTCGGTTTTTTTGATATCATCTCCAAACCTCTGTTATGGGTCCTTCGGTTTTTTAACGGATTCCTGCATAATTACGGTTGGTCGATCATTATTTTGACCATCCTGGTTAAAATCCTTTTTTGGCCTTTGACCCAAAAGAGTTACAAGTCCATGAAGGACATGCAAAAGCTTCAGCCCAAGATCGCCAAATTAAGAGAAAAATATAAAGATAACCGGGAAAAGCTGAATCAGGAGACCATGGCCCTTTATAAGACTTACAAGGTCAACCCCATGGGCGGATGTCTTCCGATGATTATCCAGATCCCGGTCTTTTTTGCCCTTTATAGTTTGTTGGGGTATGCCATTGAACTTCGTCATGCCCCGTTTCTCTTATGGATCAACGATCTTTCAGCACCGGACCGCTTACCGATCGGGGTTCAGATCCCTTATGTCGGTGACGGAATTCCGGTTTTAACTTTGCTCATGGGGGCCTCGATGTTTATTCAGCAGAAAATGACCCCCACCGCGGGAGATCCGACCCAGGCCAAATTGATGCTTTTTATGCCGGTCATTTTCACTTTTATGTTTATTAATTTTGCTGCCGGCCTGGTTTTGTATTGGCTGGTCAATAATGTCCTTTCTATAGGCCAACAATATTATATTAATAAATATGTCAGCTGAACAAAAGCGGAGGTGATGACTCATGGCATCCCTTGAAACAGAAGGAAAATCCATCGAAGAGGCTGTTGAGGCGGCTTGTATTCAACTGAATGTGCCCAAAGAAAGATTGGAGATTGAAGTCCTGAACTCCGGTTCAGGCGGAATCTTCGGCATCATGGGCTCCAAAAAAGTTAGGGTGCGGGCTACGGTCAAAGAAGAGAAAGCGGAGACCCTTTCCGAACCCCAGGCAGAAACCGAATCCCTTTCCGCCTCGACGCCGGTTTTAGAATCTGAAGAATCTATAGTTTCTGAAGCCGGAATCCTGACCCAGGACATCCTGAATCTGATGGGCGTTGAGACCACCCTTCAGATCACCAAAGAAAAGGAAACTCTTCATATCAAGATTGAAGGAGATAAAAGCGGGCTCCTGATCGGACGAAGAGGGCAAAACTTGGATGCTTTACAATATTTAATCTCCAGGATCCTGAATCGAAAAGGCCCGGATAAAACCAAAGTCATTCTGGACAGCGGTGATTATCGAAGCCGACGGGAAGGCTATCTTAAGGATTTGGCCTTGAAGATGGCCTCAAAAGCCAAACAGACCGGGAAACCGGTGGTCATAAGCCCTTTACCTGCCCATGAGCGTCGTATAATTCATTTGACCCTGGAAAAAGATAAAAGTCTTAAGACCATCAGCCGGGGAGAAGGGCAATTAAAAAAGATGGTCATTTTTGCGTCAAAAAAAGATCTCCCTGAAGAACCCCTGATCGAATCGGAAACGAAAAAGGTATAAGGTCCAAGGTTCAAGGCACAAGGTTTAAATTCAAAAGTCAACGTACGTAATTTAAAATTCAAAGTGCCAATTTCAAAGTGGGGCTTTAACATAACCTGATGTCTTGAACTGTTAACCTATCCCTTGGTTCTTGGGCCTTGTACCGGTTACCTTATACCTTGACCCTTTTTTTCACCCATGTCTGATCAAGATACCATTGCCGCTATATCCACACCGATAGGAATAGGGGGTATAGGAATTATCCGGATCAGTGGATCGCGGGCAATGGCCATTGCCCAAACACTCTTCCCCGCCGCTTCTTCCATGGATGCCCTCCCATCTCATCATCTCACCCTGGGAAACATCGTCGATCCGACCCGTGGGATCATTGTGGATCAGGTCTTGCTGACTTACATGAAAGCCCCAAGAACCTATACACGGGAGGATGTGATTGAAATCAACTGCCACAGCGGACCTCTGGTATTAAAAAAAATTCTGGAACTGGTCTTGAAAGAAGGTGCCCGTCTGGCCGAACCAGGAGAGTTCACCTTGAGGGCCTTTTTAAATGGGCGAATTGATCTAACCCAGGCCGAAGGGGTTATTGAACTGATTCAAGCCCAGACCGACCAGGCCCTGGAGAAGGCCAATAAATTGCTCCAAGGTGATTTACAAAAACTTTTAAAGGGCATTCAAGAGGAACTTCTGGGCTTATTGGCCCAACTGGAGGCGGCCATTGATTTTCCTGAAGAGGAAGTGGAGATCTTGGACCGCCGTGATTGGAATCGTCTTCTTCAAGCCCGTGTTTTATCGCCTTTATCAGAGCTGATCCAGGCCTACGAAGAAGGACGCCCTTTCCGAGAAGGCCTTTCTTTGGTCATCGTCGGCAAGCCGAATGTCGGGAAATCCAGCTTATTGAATAAACTTTTGAAAGAAGAACGGGCCATCGTCACCTCCATTCCGGGGACGACCCGGGATACCATCGAGGAAACTATCTTGCTCAAGGGCCTGCCTTTCCGCCTGGTGGATACCGCCGGAATTCGCCGAGCCCGTGATGAGGTGGAAGAAGCGGGCATTTTGAGAACCCGGGAAAAAGTCAACGATGCCCACCTTGTTTTGTTCTTGATCGACACCTCCAAGGTCCTCGAAGAAGAAGACCGGGCCATCTTTCAAGAAATCGGGGAGAAGCCTGTGATCGTCCTGCTCAATAAAATGGACCTTCCATCAATAGTCTCCCTGGAGGAGACCCAAAAAAATTTTCCCGGAGCAGCGACGCTTCCCATCTCTGCCCGCTATGGTAAGGGGATTGAAACGCTCAAAGAGAAACTCCATGAACTTTTTCTTCAAACTCATTTCCCTGAGGCCTTGCCTGATCTCATTCCTACTCTACGGCAGAAGCAGATTTTCGAGCAGATGATCGTATCCTTAAGCCGGGCTTATCAATTGATGGGAGAAAACCTGTCTCCCGAATTTATTGCCCTGGATCTTCAAAAAGCCCTGGAAGACTTAGGCTCTTTGATCGGAACGACCACCAGCGAAGATGTCTTGGATCGGGTTTTCAGCCGGTTTTGTATTGGGAAATGATTAAGGGAAGGGTTCAAGGAGTCAAGGATTCGAGGGTTCAAGGGTTTTAACTTCCATGCCTTTCCATTGAATCCTTGATTCCTCAAACTCTGTTGCTGCAAGTAATGATTCGAAAATTGGAAAAACCCACAATTCAACAAGACATCAGTCCAGAGGAAGCCAAACGTATGCTCGAACAAGGGGCAGAAGTGTTGGGGACTTCCTTGTCCGAGCGCCAGATAGGACAATTTATGGATTATTTGGCGCTTTTATTGAAATGGAACCGGCATATCAACTTGACCGGCCTTCGCTCCTGGCGGGAGATCATTATCAAGCATTTTCTGGATTCTCTAACCCCTTTACCTTATCTGCCGAAAGAAGCGAGAATATTGGACTTGGGTTCAGGGGCCGGATTTCCTGGACTGCCGATCAAGATCGCTCGGCCAACCCAACAGGTCACCTTGATAGACGCCTCGGCTAAAAAAATCAGTTTTCTCAAAGAAGTTGCCCGTCATTTGAACCTGCATTTTATCTCCATCCATCAGGCCTTTTTAGGAAAAGGATCTCCTGATGGGTTTAAAGCCGATCCATTCGAGATCATCATTTCCCGGGCTGTAGGAAAAATAACAGACCTTTTATTCGGGGTCTCTCCCTATTTACCGGACAGGGGGCAGTTAGTCTTGATGAAGGGCAGGCAGGGGGTTGAAGAAATTTCCGCTCTAACGGCTGAAATCAAGGAAAAGGGTTTTCGATTAGAAGCACCGATTGTTTTGACCCTGCCTTTTTTAGAACAGAAAAGGACATTGCTCTTCTTAACCAAAGTTGAGGAAAGAAATCTTCGGCGGGCCTGAAGGAGCCATCATTAAGAAAATTTTATTTTGTTCTTTGGATCTTCGAAAAAGTATCTGCCTTGTGATGCATTTTTAAATAGGCCTCTATTTTATTGCGAAACAAGAAAGCGATCAAGACTGCAATAAGGGAAAGTCCAATGACGATCCCCAGGACCAGATAATTTTTTTCCCGGACCAAATGCCCCTGCATGGTCAGAAGGACTGTTCCCCAAAAACGTCCAATGGTGGATATGATTAGAAAGGTCTTCAGGTCCATATGACTCAACCCCAAAATATAGCACAAATAATCTTTGGGAAAACCGGGAATCAGAAAGAGTAGGAAGGCGATCCAGGTTCCTTGGTGGGCCATGAGATAGTCGTAGCGTTGGAGGGTTTTATAGCTGACGACCAGTTCCACCAGGGGTTGTCCGGCCCACCGTGCAAAAACGAAGGCCAGCCAAGACCCCACCCCTAAACCGATAGTGGAATAGAGAATGCCGAAAAAATTTCCATAAAGAAATCCACCTAAAAATCCGGTGACTTCGCCGGGGATGGGGGCAAAGAGGACTTGAAAAACCTGAAGGGCGATAAAAATGAGGGGCGACAGTCGGCCGAAGGAATTAATATAATCGGCCAACCTTTTCCGGTCGAAAAAAGCCAAATAGATGTCGCTGTGGTAGATCAGCAGGTAAAGGGTTAGACAGAAAAAAGCTAAAAGGAGGGCACTGACCCCAATTGTTTTTTTCATAAACGGTTATACCCCTTTCCCGGGGTATAACCGTACCGTTTTTAACTGGGACGTGTCAAGAAGTTTGGATTCAATGGGCGGTCATTTCCGGAGAGACCGGAACTTCTTCATGAAAGAAAGGCAGGGTCGCCTCTTCTTCCTTTTCTTTAAATAAGAGCGCCGGATCTTCTACCACCAAGGCCGCTCTCAAGACTTCATCCATGTGTTCCACAGGAATTATTTCCAGGGCCTTTAAAATCCGGGGGGGAATTTCTTTCAGATCTTTTTCATTTTCTTTAGGAATGATCACTGTCTTGACTTTGCCTCGATGGGCGGCAATAATTTTCTCTTTCAGCCCGCCAATAGGCAAGACCCGGCCGCGCAAGGTGATCTCTCCGGTCATGGCTGTTTTCCTCTTGACCGGTTTTCGGAGCAATGCGGAGACAATGGAAGTCGCAATCGTAATACCGGCCGAGGGACCATCTTTGGGAATGGCCCCCTCCGGGATATGGATATGAATATCCATTTTATTGTAAAAGTTTCTCGGCAGGTTCAATCGTTCCGCTCGGGAGCGGACGTAACTTAAAGCAGCCTGGGCAGATTCCTGCATGACCTCGCCCAATTTCCCGGTAATGATCAATTTGCCTTTCCCGGGCATCAGAACCACTTCCGTCAGAAGCAGTTCACCGCCCACTTCCGTCCAGGCCAAGCCGGTTGTAATTCCCACCTCATCTTTTTCTTCGGTCTCACTATAGCGGAATTTAGGAACCCCCAAATATTTCTGGACCGCCTTGGAGGTAATCTCAATTTTGGTTTCCTTGCCCAGGCGAACGACTTCTTTAGCCACTTTACGGCACAAGTTGGCGATTTCCCGCTCCAGATTACGGACCCCGGATTCGCGGGTATATTGGCGGATCACGGTCAACAAGGCGTTGTCGGTGAAATGAATATTTTCGGAGGTCAAGCCGTTGGCTTCCTCCTGCTTTTTGATCAAAAACTGACGGGCGATCTGGAGTTTTTCAGGCTCCGTATATCCCGGAAGTCTGATAATTTCCATTCGATCCTGCAAAGGTAAGGGGATTGAATAGAGGGTATTGGCCGTCGTGATAAAAAAGACCTCAGACAGGTCGTAATCCATATCCAGGTAGTGATCGCTAAAGGCAAAGTTCTGTTCCGGATCGAGGACCTCAAGCAAGGCGGCCGAAGGGTCTCCTCGGAAATCCGTACTCATCTTGTCCACTTCATCCAGGCAGAAGACCGGGTTATTGGATTTGACTTTTTTCAAGCATTGGATGATTTTCCCTGGCAAGGCCCCAATATAGGTTCGGCGATGTCCTCGGATTTCGGCCTCATCTCTGACCCCGCCCAGGGAGACCCGAATAAAGTTTCTCCCTGTGGCCCGGGCAATGGATTTGGCCACCGAAGTTTTCCCCACACCCGGAGGACCTACAAAACAAAGGATCGGCCCTTTTATTTTTTTAACCAGACTTTGAACGGCCAGATATTCCAGAATCCGCTCCTTGGGTTTTTCCAAACCGTAATGATCTTCGTTGAGAATTTTTTCTGCAGCATCAATATCCAGTTTATCTTTGGTCCGATTATACCAGGGCAGGCCGATAATCCAGTCGATATAATTTCGTACCACCGTGGCTTCGGCGGACATAGGAGACATCATCTTCAGTTTCTTCAGTTCCGCTCGAATCTTGGTGGTGGCTTCTTTGGACATCCTTTTTTGTTTGATCTTTTTTTCTAATTCCTGGATCTCACTTTTGAAATCATCCTGCTCGCCCATTTCTTTCTGGATGGCCCGGATCTGCTCATTGAGGTAATAATCCTTCTGAGTCTTTTCCATCTGCTTTTTGACCCGGCCCTTGATGCGCTGTTCGATTTCCAGGATTTCCATCTCACCGCGCATAATTTCATAGAGTTTCTCCAGCTTTCGACTCACCTGGGTCAACTCCAAGAGTTCTTGCTTCTGTTCGAGCTTGGCGCTCAAATGAGGGGCAATGGAATCTACCAAACGGATTGGGTCTTCCAGTCCAATGACGCTGTGGACCAATTCCTGGGGAATCTTCTTGTTTAATTTCTGATAGGCCTCAAAGGTTTGTTTGACTGTACGAACCAAGGCTTCCTGCTCAGATTGGTTTGGTATGGTGTCCTGGAGCTTTTCTACCTCAACGAGATAAAAAGCTCGATTGGGGAGATACCGTTGCACCTTGGCCCGAAACCGGCCTTCGATCAGAACCTTCACAGTCCCGTCAGGTAGACGGAGCATTTGCAGAATGCTGCCTGCGGTTCCAATTTGATAGAGATCCTCCTCCGAGGGTTCATCTACCTTGGCATTGCGTTGGGTTAATAAAAGGATATCCTTTTCCATAGACATACTGTATTCGAGAGCTTGAATAGATTTTTCCCGACCTACAAATAAGGGAGCTACCATACCTGGAAAAACAACAATATCTCTTAATGGGAGGACGGGGATTACCTGTTTTAAGCCCCCCCCTTCTCGACTTTCTTCGGTGTTTGAAAATAAGGCCATAGCAATTTATTCCTTTACTTAATAATAGCTTATAGGTTTCTTTTTCCTCAGTCCGCTCATGACGGACCGCAGAAATCTTCCCAATAAGTCTATTTTCGGTTTTGTTCGGTGATTCTTTAATATAAAAATAATAATTAAAAATCCAGAATTCAAGATCCAGAATCTTAAATAAACAACCTTGAATTCAATAATCTAATTTTTTTTCCTTTAAATTTTATTAGGCCGATTTCGCCTGATTTTCAAACAAAAGGATGGGGGATTCGTTATGAAGAATAACCTCTTCACTGACCACGCATTCCTGGACGTTTTTCATGGAAGGGATTTCAAACATGATGTCCAGCATGGCCTTTTCCAGGATGGAACGAAGCCCCCGAGCCCCGGATTTCCTTTTCAGGGCTTCACGGGCCACGGCCTTGATGGCTCCATCGGTGAATTTCAAATCAACCCGTTGCATCTCAAACAATTTCTGATATTGCCTGACGATGGCATTTTTGGGCTCGGTCAGGATGCGCACCATGGCCTCTTCGCTTAATTCGTCCAAGGTGGCAATGACCGGCAAACGACCTATCAATTCCGGAATCAGCCCGAAACGCAAAAGATCCTGAGGCTGGACCTGATCCAATATCTCGCCCAGCCGTTTCTTTTCCGATTGCTTGCGGATATCGGCCCCGAATCCCATGACCTTGGCCCCTTTTCTGGTCTGAATGATTTTATCCAATCCATTAAAGGCCCCGCCGCAGATAAAAAGGATGTTCGTAGTGTCCACCTTGACGAATTCCTGTTGAGGATGCTTCCGGCCTCCTTTAGGGGGGACGCTGGCCAGGGTCCCTTCAATGATTTTCAACAAGGCTTGTTGTACCCCTTCGCCGGAGACGTCACGGGTGATGGAGGGGTTTTCCGACTTTCGGGCAATCTTATCGATTTCATCAATATAGACGATTCCCCGGCAGGCCCGCTCTACATCGTAATCTGCCGCCTGCAGCAGATTGAGGATGATGTTTTCCACATCCTCTCCCACATACCCGGCTTCGGTCAAAGTCGTGGCGTCGGCTATGGTAAAAGGGACTTTCAAAATTTTAGCCAAGGTTTGGGCCAGCAGGGTTTTGCCCGACCCGGTAGGTCCGATCAACAAGATGTTGCTTTTCTGCAGCTCGACCCCTTCCAGATCGATCTTGTTATCGATCCGTCTGAAGTGGTTATGAACGGCCACGGAAAGTATTTTTTTAGCCTTTTCCTGTTCGATCACATACCCATCTAAAATCCCTTTAATATCCGCCGGCTTGGGTATCTTCTCACCAAGATGGGCCTCCTCTTTTTCATATTCTTCGGCAATGATCTCATTGCACAGGCCGATGCATTCGTCACAGATATAAACCGATGGCCCGGCTATAAGTTTTTTGACTTCATCCTGACTTTTTCCACAAAAGGAACACAACAAGTCGCTTCCTTTTCCTTTGCCGTCTCCTCTTTTGTTCATCAATTATTTCCTTCTGTTAAGGGTGTCGGTTTTCAATATTCAACAGACCGATAGCACGGATTGTTAATAGTGATTATTTCATTAACCCGGTAATTTCTTCCCTTTTGGAAATGACACTGTCGACAATGCCATATTCTTTTGCCTGTTCACCGGTCATATAAAAATCCCGGTCGGTGTCTTTCTCAATTTTGTCATAGGACTGTCCGGTATGTTCCACCAAAACCTGGTTCAATTCTTCCCGGATCCTCAAGATTTCCCTGGCCTGGATACCCACATCCGTAGCCTGACCTTGGACCCCGCCTAAAGGCTGATGGATGAGAATTCTGGAGTGGGGCAAGGCATAACGCATCCCTTTGGTCCCCGCAGCCAACAATAAAGCGGCCATACTGGAAGCCTGTCCCAGACAGAGGGTGGAAATGTTGGGTTTTATGTATTGCATGGTGTCATAGATGGCCAGTCCGGAAGAAACAACACCGCCCGGGGAATTAATGTACATATGGATATCTTTATCCGGATCATCGCCCTCAAGAAAAAGGAGTTGGGCGATCATCAGGTTGGCCACATGGTCGTCAATGGGCGCCCCTAAAAAGACGATCCGGTCTTTCAACAGGCGGGAATAGATATCAAAAGCCCGTTCGCCCCGGTTATCTTGTTCTACAACCATAGGTATTAAAGTCATTGTTAAATCCTTTTTATAGAATACAGAATTCAGGAGTCAGAATCCAGAATAACAATAAATGAAAATCAAATAATATTATCAGATCCTTTTTTCTCTGTATGCTTGAACATAAAATAAGTTTAAGTTTTTATTATGTTTGTATCGTAGCATGCTCCTGAAGGAAATTCAAGGTCTTTTCCTCTAGAAGCTGCTGGCTCAATTCTGGAATTAACTTATTTTTATTATATATTTCTCGAACTATTTCTGTCGACTGATTAACCGACTTGGCAATACGCTGAAGCTCTTCATCGATTTCTTCCGGGCTGACGGTTAAAGATTCCAATTGGGCAATTTTCTCCAAGATCAATTTTTTTCGGGCCAATTTCTGGGCCGGAGGTCGAAATTTTTCCATGAGGCCAGCAGGCTCAAGACCGGCCTTTTCCCAGGAAAGTCCCTGACGGCTCAGGTCTTGTTCTATGCGCATCATCATCTGCCGGATCTCCCAATTGACCAAGGCCTCGGGGATCTCAAATTCAGCTTTGGAAATCAGACCATCGGTCAAATCTTCTTTTAATTTCAATTCCGCCTTGCGATTTTCCTCCTGTTCCAAATTTTCCCGGATCTTCTTTCTTAAATCTTCCAGGGAAGAAAAATTGCCCCCCAGGCTTTGGGCAAATGAATCGTTCAGTTCTGGAAGATTTCTTTTCTTGATCTCCTTGAGAATAACCTGATAAAGGACCTTTTTACCGGCCAGGGATTTATTTCCATAGTCCGCCGGAAAATCAATCTCAAACTCTTTTTCTTCCCCTTTTGTTATCCCTTCCAACTCTTTTTCAAATTCGGCATTGAAATACCCGGCACCCACTTCCAGATCGAAGTTCTGGGCCGAGCCGCCCGACACTTCCTTGCCATCCATGAAGGACTTATAGTCAATAACCGCAAAATCCCCTTTTTTAAGGGGACGTTTCTCGCCAAGCGTAACCAGCTCACCATGACTGGTCTGGATGGCAGTAAGCCTTTTTTCAATATCTTCTTCGGTTATCTTGGCCGCCTGCCGTTTTAACTTCCAAACCTTTATATTCGGAAATGGGTATTTCCGGTTTGAGTTCAATGGTGCCTTATAGGAAAAAGTGGCTTCTTTATCCAGAGGCGGATAATCCAATTCCGGCAAGGCGATCGGAACGAGCCCCGTTTCCTTTCAGGGCTTCCGGATAGGTGCGATTGATGATTTGTGAAACCGTTTCTTCTTCTATCTGCGGCCCGTAATATTTGACCAGGACGGTAACCGGGATCTTCCCCGGCCTGAATCCTTTAAGTTTTGCTTTTTTGCTAATATTTTTTACTACCGATTCCCATGTGTTCCTGATCTGTTCCTGTTCCACTTCAATATTGAGCTTTTTCTTGATCGGGGATATATCTTCCAACTGTACCTTCATGGTTTTTTATTCCTTACCGGTTTTTTTATTGGTGCGAGAGGGGGGATTTGAACCCCCACCCTGTTTCCAGGGCTGGATCCTAAGTCCAGTGCGTCTACCAATTCCGCCACTCTCGCCCTTTCTCTTAGGCGTGAGGAGGATTTTCAAGTCTTAAATATACTTACTCTTTCCCTTAAAGTCAAGTGTACCACAATCCT
>CAWDKY010000012.1:0-40933 GCA_963802945.1 uncultured delta proteobacterium | reverse complement strand
CGGACTCATTACCTATATGTCAGGAAATGCGGCCGTACGAGCCATCAAGGGTTCTTCGGTCGGATCGGCGTCGGTCGCAGCCATTGAAGCCTTTGCCCGGGTTATGGCCCTGGAATTGGCCCCTATTAGAGTTAATGTCATAAGGGCCGGCTTGATTGATACCCCATTGCTCAATAGTTATGGAAATCAGCGCCAAGCCATCGTCGAGGGTTATGCCAAAAGGGTCCCCCTTAAAAGGATTGGAACAGCCGAAGATGTGGCCGAAGCTGCTGTCTATTTAATGAGAAGCAGTTATACTACCGGTACCATCCTTCAAGTGGATGGAGGGGCCTTATTGATTTAATCCATGTGCTCGATACTGGATAAAAGCAAAAACCGATACTAGATAACCTAGATAACCGATATTGGACAAAGATGAATATCCAGCATCCAGCATCACACGAAAAGGCTGTAAACCTCGAGATGATAAAAAGTTAGAGATAAATTTACAAATTAGGAGTATTAAAATATGATCGTAAAACCTGAAGAAGTCGGACTGTCAAGTGAGCGGCTGGCCCGCATCGACCAGCACCTCAAACAACGGTATATTGGACCCCAAGAAAATTTCCGGGACCCTCACCCTAGTGGCCCGTCATGGGCAGGTGGCCTATCTTTCACCCCTCGGTTTGATGGACATTGAACGAAACAAGATCATGACCGAAGATACGATCTTCCGCATTTATTCCATGACCAAACCGATCACTTCCGTGGCCTTGATGATGCTTTATGAACAAGGCTATTTTCAGCTTAACGATCCAGTGGATAAGTTCATTCCGGAATGGAAAAATCTTCGTGTCTATGGTTCGGGTAACTACCCTTTGTTTCTGACCTCCCGGCCTGAAAGACCCATGACCATTCGCGATCTAATGACCCATATGTCCGGGCTCACCTATTCCTTTATGGAAAGGACTAATGTGGATGCCGCCTATCGCCAACTCGATATTGGGGTTCTTAGACGGCGGTGGTACGCTTCGGGAGATGATCGAAAAATTGGCCTTCCTGCCTCTGGAATTTTCACCCGGAACTAAGTGGAACTACTCGGTCTCAACCGATGTCCTCGGATATCTGGTGGAAGTGATGTCGGGGATGCGTTTTGATGAATACTTGAAAACAAAGATTTTTGATCCTCTTAAGATGGTCGATACAGCATTTTATGTCCCGCCGGAAAAAATCAGGCGTTTTGCAGCCAATTACAGCCGACGGCCGGATAAAACCCTCCAATTAATTGATGATCCCGGCAACAGCACCTACTCCAAACTCCCGACTTTCTTCTCCGGGGGTGGAGGCCTGGTTTCGACGGCAGCGGATTATTTTCGTTTCTGTCAGATGCTGCTCAACGGCGGGGAACTGGACGGCGCTCGGTTACTCGGGCGTAAAACCATTGAATTGATGACCATGAATCATCTGCCCAATGGGCAGGATCTGAGCCAGCTTTCCGTCAGTACCTTCAGTCAGATTGCCAACGAGGGTAATGGGTTTGGGCTGGGGTTCGCAATTCATCTGGGGTCGGAAAAATCTCAGGTAATCGGCTCCGTTGGTGAATATAACTGGGGGGGGTATGCCAGCACGGCCTTCTGGATCGATCCTGTGGAAAACCTTATCGTTATCTTTCTAACCCAATTCATGCCGGAAGGCACCTTTAACTTTCGCAATCAGTTAAAGACCATTATTTATTCGGCGATCCTGGATTAGATTCTAACGCCCTTTAAATTGTGAAAGTCAGGATTTGATTATACAGGCATTGTCAAGTTTGATGGTAACTTCTTCCTGAAATCCTCAAAATTCGATTTTGAAAAAATCAGAAGAGTACCCGGTAATCGAGATAAATAGCAAAGAATCTTTAACCTCGTAAACTTCAGATAGGCTACTCGAATTCCCAAAAAACCAAGTTCTTATTAATTGTTCTGTGTACTAAAACCAAAAACAGGAGGGCCGACTCAACCAAGACCGATAATAACATCGCCCTTAGTGTGTCCTGTGGGTCTGGGTGTTTTGGCAAAATAATCAGGCCGTTGATCTTACTTTTTTAACATTTTTTGTCCTTTACAGATAATTTTTGGCCAAAAACTGTTCCGGTTCAATCTCTCCTTTTTTTCGTCTTTTTAACTAATTAATATTATTAATTATTTTATTTTAATAACCATAATCAATTCTGGTATCCATCTTGCATTATCAACAAGATGATAAAAATTAAAAACAAGCCATTCTGAAAAATCAAGCAAGAAAGTGGTAATCCGAAGAATCAATGGTGAGGGGTATTAGCTCAAAATCCGTAATAGAATAATTAAGTTCCAAAGGCATTAAAGAAAAACCGTTTATTGGTCTCTTTCCCTTTTGGGAGGGGAAAGGGATCCGTAAACGTTTTTATTATTCAAACCACAAACCATTGTTTTTCTCGGGTGTCCTGGAAGGTGGAATTCATCAACCGGATGATCAGATCAAGGCTACGGAACAAAGAATAAACGGGTGTGATAGATGCGTCAGCGTCAAATCGAAGTGTATTTTCTCTTTTCTGATAGGCAGATGTCTTTAAACGGTTAAAGAGAGTGTCGATGGAAGAACGGTAGACCTCGTTTCTCATTTGAGAGGTGGGGTTTTTTATTTGTTGCCTGATATTAAAACTGCACAGAACGTAAAAAGATTTTCATTATCAAAACTAAGATAAGGATGTGATCTATGCCCGAACAAGATGAAATACTTATTGTCGACGATGATTCGATGGTGGTGAGGCTGCTTACGAATATCTTGGCGACTGGAGGCTTCCAGGTGCGGTCCGCCGACAGCGGGGAACTGGCGCTTCGCTCCGTGGCGTCCAAGTCGCCCGGGCTGATTTTTCTGGATATCGGCTTGCCGGGCATAGATGGATTCGAAGTCTGCCGACGGCTTAAAGCGCAGGAAGATAGCCGCGATATCCCTGTAATGATTATTAGCGGTCTTACAGACCTCGATGTAAATGTGAAAGGATTCGGGCTCGGGGCAGTTGATTTTATTTCCAAGCCCTACCAGCGCGAAGAACTTCTGGCGCGAGTGAGGACCCATCTCGAACTGAGTCGGTTGCGGACCAAGCTTGAAATCCAGGTGGCGGAAAGAACGGCCCAACTGCGTAAATCGGCGGAAGAGATTGAAGATCTATATAACAACGCCCCTTGTGGCTATCACTCATTAGACGAAAACGGCATATTCCAACGAATCAACCATACTGAACTTAGATGGTTGGGATATACCCGGAACGAGCTGATTGGGGAAAAAAAGTTTTCCGACTTGATCGCCTCAGAGAACCTGCCAACCTTCCGGGAAAATTTTTCACGCCTTAAAACCGAAGGATTTGTAGGGGAATTAGAACTAGAAATAATTCGCAAAGATGGTACAACGTTCCCGGTGTTATTGAATGCCTCAGTCATCTACGACTCACCCGGGCACTACTTGATGATCAGGTCTACCATGTTTGACATCACCGAACGCAAGCGGGCCGAGGAAGCTCTCAAGACTTTATCTCTTAAAGATGACCTGACCGGCCTCTATAACCGCCGGGGTTTTTTTACCCTGGCCGAACAGGGGTTAAAGACGGCCCAACGGATGGGAACAGAGATGCTACTCATTTTTGGAGACTTAGATAATTTGAAGGGAATTAATGATACCTTCGGCCATCAAGAAGGTGACCAAGCCTTAGTGGATACTTCCCAGATACTTAAAGAAACCTTTCGGGAATCGGATATCATCGCCCGCATAGGAGGCGATGAATTTGTCATTCTGGCCATGAACAGCTTTGAGACCTCAGCCGAAAAACTGATTAACCGCTTCGAGCAGGTCTTAAATGAACATCCTCTCCAAACAAAGCGTCCCTATACACTCTCCCTGAGCTTGGGTCTGGCCTGTTTTGATCCCCAAAATCCTTGTTCCATCGATGTCCTGCTTGCTCAGGCCGACAAGATAATGTATGAAAATAAACAAAAAAAGAATAGATAAGTTCAGAATTTTTAGTCCTGCTTTTCTTATGCATATTTCAAACAGTTAATTTTCGGAACGATCGCTTTAGAATAGTTGTAGGTGTAAGCCATAAAAAGAGTTATCTGGACACTGTCCGTTAACCCAACTACTGTTCAGGACAATTTAAATTGAGAATCTATTTCTGATATTCCGCTCTTGCTCTATTTTTCTCCTTGATCAAACCTTTTTCTTGTCCTGCAATCCTTCAAGCTGAATGTAATGTTTTTAGAGTAACCAATTAAATTAATAAAGAATTATGCTTTAAAGTGGACTGAATAATTGGATCTCGACTTTTCCGACTATGGCTTCTTTGACCTGGGGTTCATTCTCAGGTAGGAAGCGGAGGCAGACGCCGCAGTCTGAGCTCAAGTGACGTGGCACGGGGATGAGTTTATACTCAACCCCCTTTTCTTTGAGGAGCTTTTCTGCCAGCAACGCCCCGTTGACTGATTGAAAGAGTACCACTCCATACGATGGTGACTGTTTATCCCCCATTAGGTTATCCTTGATCACACCGTAACCAGACGGCCGGCCGCCAGCATGGTCTCAGCGATAGTGTACATATTGGAAATCTGACCGACGGCGATTTTTTCCTTGAGGCCGAAATAGTCGAGGCAGGTGCCGCAGACCAGGATGACGACCCCTTTTTGCTTCAAGGCTTGCAAATCATCGAGCACTTCCGAACCCTCGGAAGTCAGCCGTACCCCGGTATTGAAGAAGATCATCGTGTCCGGCCGTCCCGTGACTTCAGTGAGGGTATGGAGAAATGAGCGGATGAGGACACGCCCAAGCTTTTCTTCCCCCTGTCCCATCTGATCACTACGGATGACCGCCACGACTGGCCCAGTTGTCAAGCATAGGGATGATTGTTTTTGTTCAGGGTGCAGGCCGTCCTTGGGTTTGGTGATGGTGATATAGACTCCATCTTTTTTTTCTTGCATGGTCACCTTGCCTCCCTGGCTTTCCCCGAAGCGGACCACATTATCACGGGCAGCAAGGTTGTCAACGATGATGGTGACTTTATCACTTTTTTCAAGGGCCTGCTTGGTTTCTATGACCGGTTGCGGGCACGTTAGTCCGCGGCAGTCAACGATCTTTTTGGTCATGTTTGACACCTCGTTTCAATGATCGGGCGGCGATCTTCTCTATGGCTTTCAGGGCCTGGTCTATTTCTTTTTCGGTGGTGAAGAACCCGGCGCTCAGACGCACGGTTCCCTGGGGGAAGGTATTGATGGTCTGGTGGGCAGCCGGGGCGCAGTGCAGCCCTGGTCGGCTCATGATGCTGAATTCCTCGTCAAGGGCCATGGACACCTCAGAGGGGGTAAGAGCGTCGATGTTGAAAGAGCAGATGGCTACCTGTTTATGGGCATCCCCGCAACCATAGACGACAACGCCGGGGATGGGTTGTAATCCCTCGATGAGTCTGTGCGTTAATCTCTTTTCTTTGGCTTGAATTTCTGCAAGACCCTGTGAAAGGATAAAGCGCACCCCGGCACCAAGACCGGCAATCCCCAAGGTATTGGGTGTGCCGCTCTCGTACTTGTCAGGGATAAACTCAGGTTGCCATTGGAACTCAGAGCCACTCCCCGTCCCACCCCGTATCAGGGGTTCGAGTTTTGTTTCCAATCTCTTTCTGATGTACAGGCCGCCTGTGCCCTGGGGCCCGCACAGGGACTTGTGGCCGGTAAAGGCCAGGAAATCGATCTGCATGGCTTTGACGTCGATCGGATAGGCGCCTGCGGTCTGAGCGGCATCGACACAGAACCATACGCCCTGCCGGCGGGCGATCTTCCCGATCTCACCGATCGGCATCAGGGTCCCGACCACATTGGAGGCGTGGGTGATGACGATCAATTTTGTATTGGGTTTTATAGCCTTTTCGATTTTCAGGGGATCGAGTTCTCCCTGAGAAGAGCAGGTTACAACACTGATCTCGAGACCTTTTTTCTCCAGGTCGCGCAAAGGACGCATCACTGAATTGTGCTCCATGCTGGAGGTAATGCAGTGGTCGCCGGGACGAAGAGTTCCATAGATGGCCAGGTTTAAGGCCTCGGTGGCGTTTTTGGTAAAGCAGATGCGAAGAGGGTCATCAACGACGAAAAGATCGGCTAGGGCATCACGGGCCTCCATTAGGATACGGCCGGCCTCAATGGAGAGGCGGTGCCCCGAGCGGCCCGGGTTGGCGCCGATAGAGCGCATGAAATGCTCCATGGCCTGCCAGGTCGCATCAGGTTTGGGCCAGGAACTGGCGGCATTGTCGAGATAAATTACTGCCTTCTTTTCCATAAAGTTACTTTTTGAAGATCGTAAGGCGATACCCTGTAACTACAGATCATCATTTTCAAGCGAATTTTTCTTTCTAAGGGATTTATATTTTTATATATTAGGTCGAATCATCGGTCAAATTGGAAATCATGATAGATAATCCCTTGGGTCATAGCTTTTTTCTATGGTTAAGGAGAGAGAAAAGTGGCAATATTTTTTTCCGATGATAGCCGTTTAAATTATCAAGGTTTGAGTACCAGGGTGTGACGGGTATGTTCTTTAATGGCCTTATCGCTGAACCACCAGTAGACCTTATCTCCATTCATGAAAGGCTTAATCTGATCTTTGAAATGGGAGTCGAACCGACGGGCCGAGACCCCGCCCGGCAGGACCGCCATGATCCGGTCATTGTCGGCCAGGTCGGCCACCATACGCAAAGAAGCCGAAATGGTTACGCCGAAGGGATGTTTGAAATCATACATGGCCCGATACAGGGTCTCGCCCGAGCCTCCCATCGGGTGTGAGCCGCCGCCAAGCAGGCCCTTTCCAAATCCCTTGCGTCTGATGGGATGGACCAATTCAAGCTGGTGCGCCTTGCCCCACAACCACTTTTCCGGATCCCGGCCAAGGATCGGGCTTATCTCTTCAAAGGCAGCGATTGCCGCCTGGTGGAATAGGTCATCCCGCGTTTCCTTTACCTGGTCTGTTTTCATGGTTATCAAACCATGGGAATGTCCCTTTGACGACCATTTCCTGCAGGCGTTCCTGCCAAAAGTACCAGTCGTCGAGCATGGTGCCGGCCAATTCCGGACCCAATTTGTCGGTAAAAACGAGGAGAGCGAATTGTCGGTACACGGCCTGAAAGATAGTCGGTGCGGCCGCCTGAGGATCATCCTGAAAATTCCAATGGCTGAGGATATCGGCCATGACCTTGGTATCTTCATGAGTCCTGAGGGCCTTGACCATGATCGGGGTGATCTCCTTGGCCATCAGGTTCATGGTATCCCTCTGAAATTGCCAGTGGCTGTCAGCAGACTTCAAGCCCGGCGCATCCAGAAGTTGACTCAAGCGCCGATAGCGATAGGAGGGAGACAGATGGGATGAATAATAATAGGGGTAGTCTTCCTTGAAGGTTTTGTGATTGCAGGTTCCAACCCAACCCCTTTCCGGGTTATAAGACTGGGGCATCTTTTCAAAGGGGATCCAGCCTGTCCAGTTATCCCGGCCGTCGCGAACGATATAGGGCAGGGTGCCCTCCCCCTGAGACCGGATGGGCAGTTTTCCAGAGGTCTGCCAGCCGATATTTCCTTTGGTGTCGGCAAAGACAAAATTGAGACCGATCCAATTCACCTCTTTGAGGGCCTCCCGAATCTCATCAACGGACCTGGCCTGTTGGACCTTGTCCAGCCCCAGAGAGGGTCCCATGGTTTCAAAGGGCGCCCAGCGCAGGGTGATTACATGATCGGTTTTCAATCCCGGAAGGACCCCGGATACCACCGGGCCTCTCTTGGTCATCCTGATCCGGATCGTCTCTTTGCGATAACCTTCAGTCGCCTTTTTATCCTTGATCTTGAGGGTTTCTTCAATCCATTGAAAGGGTATGGATACCCCGCCTTCCAGATATCGGTTTGGGTCTTTGGGATCAACGGTTTCGATATACAGGTCTTGGGTGTCCCCATAACTGTTGGTCACACCCACGGCGATATGGTCGCTTCTTCCGATGGTTAAAGATGGGGTGCCTGGTATGCCGACCCCGACAAATCTCATTTCCGGAGTGATGATGCCGATGGGATACCAGGGGCTCGGCATCATCCTGATTTCCAAATGAGGGTCATTGGCCAGTATCGGTTTCCCGCCCGGAGAAAATTTCGGGCTCACTACCCAGTTATTACTGCCTATATGCAGAGGACTCGGCTCCAGATAAGCCATCAGGTTCGGGTCACGCCCGAGGTTCAAGCTTGGGGTCTTACTGTGCCCTTTCAAGGCGGCCTGCCGGGTCAGATGATTATCATCAGGATTGATATTGAGCGGAAAAATTGCTTTGGCTTTTTCCAGACCGATTTTGTCCACCAGCATCTGGGCGATGATCTCGGTCTGCAAATTGGCCGATGACCCCCAACTCATGTAATACATGATGGTCAGTGCATCTTCAATACGCCAGGGTTGGGGTACAATACCGGCGAGTTTAAACTCCAGGGGAAAGGTCTTTGACCCTTCTTTGATATAGAGATTAATACCGTCCAAGTATCTTTGAAAATTCCGTCTGGTCGGGGCATTCAATAATTGGGCATGCTTTTGGGCCTGGCGAAAAAAACCAATGGTCCGCATGCGGATGTCGATGGGTTTGGCCTCTTTACCGGCCATCTCACAAAGACGACCCGAAGAAAACAGCCGGGTCAGTTCCATTTGAAACAATCGATCCTGGGCGGTGACAAACCCCTGGGCCAACAGGGCATCATCCATGTTTTGGGCATAGATGTAGGCCATCCCTTTCTCGTCGCGTAAAACGATTACTTTTTCTTTCAGTCCGGAAAGGGTAAGTTCTCCATCCTTCTGGCATCGGTCGATCAAAAACCATCCGCCGAGAGCACCGGCCACAAGCAGAATTCCGATTATGATCCAAAGTCTGATCTTCATCTTCCCATCCTCCTAATCCGGTTTAACTGAAATGACCATCCTTTGTTAAACCTTCCCAATGGTTCAATGGCTACGGTTTCCAAGTGTTGGACTAAGGCTTTTCCTGTTTTGCCGGATCAAGATAAACCCGGTTAGCAGCCATGAGTGTTAAGGACAAAATAATTGTAATTGGTTCGTCTGAGGGTACAGTATAAATCAGCCGGAGAACCGGGATCAAGAGAAAAACCAAAAATAAGACCGGGAAGTGGTTAAATCAGGTTTGAGGCTATTTATAGGGGAAAGGGTTTTTTCAAAAAAGGTAAGAGGAAATTATTTTGACTTACACTATTTCTTGGCATACATTATTTCAAAGTTGTATAAAAATTGATTTAGGAAAGATAACTTATCAATAAAATCAGTTTTTTTGTTAAGTTAAAAAGAAGTTTAACGGAATCGGCTTTTTCCTTTCTGTGGAAAAGGGAGCCAACATCAGGTGGATTCAGTATTCCAACCCGACTGATTTTTTAACCAATGATTCAAGGCAAAAAGAATATTAAATCCGGTCTGCTGCTTTCCGTGGAGGCGTTCATCAAAGAGACCGAGCTGTTCGAACCGGGGGCTCGAATCTTAATCGGTGTTTCCGGGGGGCCGGATTCCATGGCCTTACTTTCCATCTTAGCCGAACTGCGTTCCAAATGGGATCTGGACTTGATGGTCCTCCACTGTCACCACGGTCTGCGGGCAGCGGCGGATGAAGAAGAGGCCTTTGTTCGAGCCTGGTCTAAAAAACTGGGATGTCCATTCTTTAGCCGGAAACTGCCTGTCAGAAATTTTCAAAGGGAAAGCGGTAAATCCCTCCAAGAGGCAGCCCGGGAGCTCAGATACCGAGCTTTCTTAGAGGTTGCAAAATTCAAAAAAGCCGACCGGGTGGCCCTGGCTCATACGGCCAACGACCAAGCCGAAGAAGTCCTGATCGGCCTGATCCGGGGTGCAGGTTTGGGAGGTCTGGCCGGGATCCCCGTCAGACGGGGACCCATCATCCGCCCCCTGATCAGGGTATATCGCCAGGAACTATTAACTTATCTGTCAGCAAAAAAAATTCCTTATAAAGAAGACGCCTCCAATCGGGATTTTCGTTATCTACGTGCCCGTGTCAGGCATCACCTTCTGCCGGAACTGAAAAAATATTCTCCGAATATTCTCGTCCAAATAAATCAGACAGCCGGTTTGCTTCAGAAAGATGATGAATACCTCCAGGAAAAAGTCGATCAACTTGCCGGGACGCTTCTTTCCCATTACGGTCATACGACCTCTATCCTTCGTTCCGGATTGGTCGGTCTTCCGCAAGCCTTGAGTTCCCGATTGATCCAGAGAGCTATTCTAAAAAGCCTTGGACACCTGAGACATATTCGGGCCGTCCACATCCTTTCGACCTTGACGGCTGCTCAAAGCCAACGGAAACAGGGTCGAATCATCCTGCCGGAGGGCTGGTCAGCCCAATGGGACCAGGATCATATACGGATTCGCCCGGCCCTTATCGATCTTCAACCTATAAAGCCGTTTGCCTATGAAATTGAAAGGCCACGAGAGATTTTTATTCGTGAGACAGGAGAAAGGTTGGCTTTGAAAGAAATTAAAACCTTATCCAAATCGTTTTCGTTCCCCCCAAAAAAGAACCCGGTCAGGGTGGATTTTGATAAGCTGGTCTGGCCATTACTGATTCGAAATAAACGTCCTGGAGACCGGTTTCGGCCGCTGGGAATGAAGGGCTCTAAAAAAGTAAGCCGATACTTTATGGATCGCAAGGTTCCCAAAGTCATAAGGGACCGCATCCCTTTGGTCATGTCCGGGGGGAAAATTGTTTGGATAGCCGGAATGGATATCGGGCAGGCCTTCTCTTTAGATTTCCATTCCACCAAGGCCCTGGAAATGGAATACCTCAAATAAGATTTTAGGTAAAATAGCTTTGAATTTCAAAGCATTTTGTGATAATTTGAAATAAAAGTTTATTTGGTAATAAGAACTTAAGGGGTGGAGCATTGAATCCTTTTTATAAAAATTTAGCCATGTGGGTGGTCATTAGTTTGGTCATGATTGCTCTTTTTAATGTATTTAATAAACCTCAAAGCACCAAAGAATCCTTGAGCTATACCGAATTCCTGGCCATGGTGGAAAAAGGCGAAATCACGAGTGTCACCATCCAGGGGGACGATATCCAGGGTTTTTTAGCCGGCGGTAAAAAATTCAAGACCTATGCCCCCAGGGATTCGGATCTGATCAAGATCTTAAGGACCTATAACGTTCGCATCACGGCCAAACCCATTGATGATTCCCCCTGGTATATGACCATTTTGATTTCCTGGTTCCCCATGATTCTTTTGATCGGGGTCTGGATCTTTTTTATGCGACAGATGCAGGCTGGGGGCGGCAAGGCCATGGCCTTCGGCAAGAGCCGGGCCAGGCTCCAGTCGGATCAGGGACCCAAGGTCACCTTCAACGATGTGGCCGGGATCGACGAGGCCAAGGAAGAGCTCAGGGAAATCATAGATTTTTTAAAAGACCCCAAAAAATTCACCCGGCTGGGGGGACGTATCCCCAAGGGTGTCCTTTTGATGGGGGCCCCGGGGACAGGCAAAACCTTGCTGGCCAAGGCCATTGCCGGGGAAGCCGGGGTGCCTTTTTTCAGTATCAGCGGGTCTGATTTTGTGGAGATGTTTGTCGGAGTGGGGGCTTCGCGGGTTCGAGACCTTTTTATCCAGGGCAAACGCAATGCCCCTTGTATCATTTTTATCGATGAAATTGATGCGGTAGGCCGCCACCGGGGAGCAGGTTTGGGAGGCGGTCATGATGAACGCGAACAGACCCTGAACCAGTTATTGGTGGAGATGGATGGTTTTGAATCCAGTGAAGGGGTGATCCTGATTTCGGCCACCAACCGACCGGATGTCTTGGACCCGGCCCTTTTACGCTCAGGCAGATTCGACCGTCAGGTGGTCGTCCCGGTCCCGGACGTCAAAGGCAGGGAAGAGATTCTGAAGGTTCATACCCGAAAGACCCCTTTGGACCCTGGAGTCAATTTAAGTATCCTGGCCCGCGGGACCCCTGGATTTTCCGGGGCCGACTTGGAAAACCTGGTCAATGAAGCGGCCCTTTTGGCGGCCCGGCTGGGAAGAGATTTAATTGATATGGCCGATTTTGAAACCGCCAAAGATAAGGTGATGATGGGGACGGAACGGCGCAGCATGATCATCAGCGAGGAGGAGCGAAAAAATACCGCCTATCATGAAGCCGGTCACGCCCTGGTGGCCAGGCTGCTGCCTGGAACCGATCCTATACACAAGGTGACGATTATTCCCAGGGGAAGGGCCCTGGGTCTGACGCAACAGCTCCCTATTGATGAGAAACATACCTATCCGAGAGATTACCTGATCAATAATCTGGTCATTTTTTTGGGGGGCAGGGTGGCCGAGGAGCTGGTCCTCAAACAGATTTCCACCGGGGCCGGAAATGATCTGGAACGGGCCACGGATTTGGCCCGAAAAATGATCTGTGAGTGGGGGATGAGTGAAGAATTAGGTCCCTTGACTTTCGGTAAAAAGGAAGAACAGATATTCTTGGGCCGGGAGATTGCCCAGCATCGGGATTATAGTGAAGAAACGGCCCGAAAAATAGATCTGGAAGTCAAACGATTGATCCTGGACGCCTATCAAAAGGCCCAGGATCTCTTAAGAGGCAACCTGGAGAGACTGAATCGACTGGCTCAATTGCTTCTGGAAAAAGAAACCTTGGATGGAGAGACCATTGACCAAATCATCCAGGGAAAGGAAGGGTTGGAAAATTCCATCCAGAATGGGTCCGGATCAGCCAAGGAAAAGGTTTGAAAAATATGGCTCAAGGCTCAAAGGTGAAAGCAAGAGTATTTCCTTTGAGCTTGCATTGTTGAGCTAAAAACGTTTTTTCGATGATCCCAGATAACACCTACGAATTGAAAGGGGGCAACTTTCGCCTTTCCCTTGGGGAAAAAACCAGAATCATGGGAATATTGAATGTTACCCCAGATTCCTTTTCTGACGGCGGATTATTCATTCAAAGGGAGAAAGCGATAGGCCAGGGGGAGGCCCTGGCTGCCCAAGGGGCCGACCTGCTGGATGTCGGGGGGGAATCGACCAGACCTTTTTCCGATTCCATTTCCTTTGAAGAGGAAATCCAAAGGATCGTCCCGGTTATCCGGGAATTGGTCAAAAGAATTTCTATTCCTATTTCGGTGGATACTTACAAGGCCGAAGTGGCCAGGGCTGCCCTCGATGCCGGGGCTGTCGTGGTTAATGATATCACTGCCCTGGGTTTTGATCCCGGTTTGGCCAAGGTCATTGCCGACTATCAGGCTCCGGTCATCTTGATGCACATGCAGGGGACCCCAAAGAATATGCAGGTCAACCCAGAGTATAACCATCTCCTGAAGGACATTCACCAATTTTTTGTTGAACGCATCGCCTTGGCCAAGAGCCGGGGAATTCCCAGGGAACAAATTTTAATCGATCCGGGGATCGGGTTCGGTAAGACTTTTTCTCAAAATTTGACCTTGATTAAACGAATAGACTATTTTCAAGACCTGGACCTGCCGATTGTTTTGGGGACCTCCCGCAAGGCCTTTATCGGAAAGATAATCGATCAGGAGGCTATGAACCGGGATTGGGGAACGGCGGCAACTTTAGCTATTGGGGCCTGGCAGGGAGCCAATATAGTCCGGGTACACAATGTTGCTGCGGCCAAACAGGTCCTGGCCGTGGTGGATGCCCTTAAAGAGGCGGCGGAAGAATGAACGGTTTCTGGCTTATCTTTCAGAATATTCGCTGGCAGGATGTGTTGGACGTCCTGGTGGTCGCCTTTATCATTTATCAAATCTTTTTATTGATCAAAGGGACCAGGGCCGTCCAAATCCTGATCGGCATGGTGGTTATCTTCGTGGCCTTTTTAATTGCCCGCCGAATGGAACTGCTCACCTTGCACTGGATTCTGAGTAATTTTCTCGGTTCGATCATTCTGGTCATTATTATTCTTTTTAAGACTGAAATCCGCAGGGTTCTGGCCCAGGTGGGCCGGAGTCCCTTTGTCAGGACGCCGGCGGAAACCCTTCAGGCCATCGAAGAAGTGGTTACGGCCGCAGTTTATCTCTCCAGTCACCTCACCGGGGCCTTGATTGTTTTGGAACGGCAGACCGGCCTGAATGATCAGATGAGAACGGCAACGATGTTGGATGCCCGGGTAAGCTGGGAATTGCTGGTGAGTATCTTTCATCCTCAATCCCCGATCCATGACGGAGGTGTCATCATCCAGAACAACAAGATTACGGCGGCCGGCTGTTACTTTCCTTTGACCAGAAACACCAAGGAGAGCAAAAGTTACGGCTCCAGGCATCGGGCGGCCCTTGGTTTATCGGAAGAGGCGGATGCGGCGGTGGTGGTGGTGTCCGAAGAGACGGGGCGTATCTCCGTGGCCATCAACGGCCGGTTTACCCGGGGGTTGGATTCGACCACCCTGAAAAGGGTTTTACAAACCTTGTTCGCCAAGGAAAGCGGGCGCAGGACATATTGGCTGTTCGGGCCCCGAAAGCCGTTACGCTCCAAGGGTGAGCGATCATGAGAAGCTGGCATTTCAAGCTCCTGGCCATCGTTCTGGCCGTCATCATGTGGTATTTTGTGGTCGGCGAAGAACGGGCCGAAGTGGGATTGACCGTTCCATTGGAACTGATCAATATCCCCCAGGATCTGATCGTGGTCAATAACGTCGTCCACGGGATCGAGATCAGGATTAACGGGCCAAGAAGCCTGGTTCGTGCCCTTTCCACGGAAAATGTGAGTAAAAGCCTGGATCTTTCCAACACCCGGGAAGGAACGGTTTCTTTTCCCATTTCTTCCGAAGGGATCCCCTTACCCCGGGGGGTTAAGATCACCCGGATCAATCCCACCCAGGTGACGGTGGTCCTACATAAGTTGATCATTAAAAAAGTGGCCGTTCATCCCCGCGCTGACCGGAACTCCGGCCACGGGATATGAGGTAGAATTGATTCAGAGCAATCCGGAAAAAGTTGAAATCGCCGGGCCTGAAGATGTGGTAAAAAAAATAGAGAGCCTGAACACCAAACCGATTGACATTCAGGGACTGAAGTTTGATCTGAAACAGCGGGCTTATCCGGATTTCCGGAATCTTCAGATTTATTTGGCCAAAGAGGTGCCCTTGGAAGTTGAAGTTAAGCTTAAAAAAGATAAAAGGAAATGAGGCGAGACCATGCGGAAATTTTTCGGTACTGATGGGATCCGCGGAGTGGCCAATGTTCACCCCATGACGGTGGAAGTGGCCCTGCAGCTTGGGAAAGGCTGTGCTTATATTTTTAAAGATAAGAATCGGCGGCATAAAATTGTAGTGGGAAAAGATACCCGATTGTCCGGCTATATGATCGAAACGGCCATCACGGCCGGCATTTGTTCCATGGGAGGGGATGTTCTTCTGGTCGGACCCCTGCCTACTCCGGGCATTGCCTTCTTGACCACCAGCATGAGGGCCGATGCCGGCATCGTCATTTCCGCTTCACATAATGCTTATCAGGACAACGGGATCAAGATTTTTTCCGGGAACGGATTTAAATTGCCGGACCGGATGGAAGAACGGATCGAATCCCTTATGTTTTCCGAGGAGCTTTCTTCTTCCAAGGTCACGGCCAATAAGGTCGGAAAGGCCTTTCGGATTGATGATGCCATCGGTCGTTATATTGTTTTTTTAAAAAACACCTTTCCCCAGGAATTGACCCTGGATGGACTTCGTATCGTCCTGGACTGCGCCCATGGGGCCACTTACAAATGCGCCCCGACGGTTTTTGAGGAATTGGGGGCCGAGGTGACTTTGCTGGGTGCCAAACCGAACGGAGAAAACATCAATAAGAATTGCGGAGCCCTCTATCCAGGTTTGGTCGGTGCCATGGTCCGGAAAAAAAAGGCCGACCTGGGCATCAGTTTTGACGGGGATGGCGACCGGGTTGTTTTTGTGGATGAAAGCGGAGAAATCGTCAATGGGGATCAGATCATGGCCATCTGCGCCAGCCGGATGTTCAAGGAAAAGCGGTTGAAAAAAAACACCCTGGTCACTACGGTGATGAGCAACATGGGACTGGAAGTGTCTATGAGACAGAAGGGGATCCGCCTGATCCGGACCCAGGTGGGAGATCGTTATGTGGTGGAGGAAATGGTCAAAAGAGGCTGTAACTTCGGGGGGAACAATCGGGCCATTTGATATTCCTGGATCATAACCCGACCGGAGACGGGATATTGAGCGCCCTGCAGCTTTTGGCCATTATGCAAAAGGAAGAAAAAAGCCTTTCCGACTTATCCGATATTATGGACCAGTACCCGCAAAAGCTGGTGAATGTCCGAATCAAGGAACGACGGGGACTGGAGGAATTTCCGGCTGTCATCCAACAAATGAAAAAGGTGGAGAAGAAGCTGGGCGAAAAGGGACGTCTTCTGGTGCGTTTCTCGGGAACTGAACCCCTGGTCCGGATTATGGTGGAAGGGGAAAATGAAAAAGAAATTCAGGCGCTGGCTGAAGAAACGGCACGAGTGATTGAAAGGGAATTCAATGCCTAAGAAAGCCAAAGACCTTTTATTGGTCATGGATGTGGGCAATACGAATATTGTTCTGGGAGTCTATGACGGCCCTGTTCGTCTTTGTGATTGGCGTATCCGGACCGAACGGGATGCCACCCTGGATGAGCTGGGGATTTCGATAAAAAATCTTTTTGACAACCGGGGTCTGGAAATGGACCAGATCGGCCACATGATCATCTCCTGTGTGGTTCCGCCCATGATTTTTACCCTGGAAGAATTCGGAAAACGTTTTTTTAATCTCCGTCCTCTCTTTGTCGGCCCGGGAATCAAGACGGGCATGCCGATCTTTTATGATAACCCCAAGGAAGTGGGGGCCGACCGTATCGTCAATGCCGTTGCCGCTTATGAAAAATACCGGACCAATCTAATCGTGGTTGATTTCGGCACGGCCACCACCTTTGATTATGTTTCCGAAAAAGGGGAATATATGGGCGGGGCCATCGCCCCGGGAATTCTGATTTCCTGCGAGGCCCTGTTTCAAAAGGCCTCCAAGCTCCCCCGGGTAGAAATTTTTTCCAAACCCAAAACCGTCCTGGCCAAAGACACCATCAGCGGTATGAACGTGGGTATTGTTTACGGTTACACCGGGCTGGTGGATGGACTGGTTCAGCGGTTTATTGATGCCGTTCCCAAAAAACCCAAGGTTATCGCCACCGGCGGGTTGGCCCCCTTGATTGCTTCCGAATCCAAAACGATTGAAGAGGTGGACGATTACCTGACCTTGGAGGGCCTGCGGATTATTTATGAAAGGAACAGAATATAAGGAGTAATGCGATCCGGAAACATTTAATTTTCTTGATGCCGGCAACGTGTTTAACTAAACCCTTAAGCTTGCTCGTTTCAGACACCACGAATTATGAAAATACTTAATGGGGTTAAGTGCCATGCTGTTCACTCCGCCTACGGTCCTCGAATCCTCCTAAGCTCGTCGCAGGTCCTTGAATCCTGTTTTCCTGTTAAGGCTGGTCCATGAAGCAGTCCAACAAAACCCCATTTTTTGAAAAAGAAGATGGGGTTTTTGTTTTCTGGAAAAGGGAAGGAAAAAATAATGACTTTGAAGTCGCAAATTGCGACTTCAAGTTTCCACTGTGCACCCTATTCTCGAATGATAGAAATTAACCAAGGATTGAAAAAATGGAAGATAAAAATTTAGTGCCAGAGGAAATTATTGAAAGCAAGATCCTTTTGATAAGAGGTAAGAAGGTCATGCTGGACCGCGATTTAGCTGCCCTCTATGGAGTTACCACAGGAAATCTTAATAGGGCGGTCAGGCGGAACTGGGATCGGTTCCCCGAGGATTTCATGTTTCAATTGACAAATCAAGAAGTTAAAAACTTGATCTTCCAATTTGGAACATCAAGATGGGGAGGTACCCGAAAGTTACCCTTTGCATTCACCGAAAATGGAGTTGCAATGCTCTCCAGTATTCTTAATAGTAAGCAGGCAATCCAGGTCAACATTCAAATCATGCGAACATTTTCCCGGCTGAGGGAGATCTTGGGAACCCATGAGGAGCTAAGACAGAAACTCGAAGACATGGAAAAGAAATATGATTCCCAGTTTAAAGTGGTCTTTGATGCCCTGCGGGCATTGATGGCTCCGCCTGTTAAGACAAAAAGGAAGATTGGATTTGATCTCAAGGAAAAACAAGCCCGATACAGCCTAAAGAAATCTTCGCGAAAATAGGAGTTGTTGACTTTGATTTTTAATAGGTTTAAATAAATTATTTTAATCCGGCTTCATAAATATAAAGCGAATAGCCATCAGCTTACAGCATTCAGCCTAAATCTTATAAGTTTTTTCCTGAACGCTGATCGCTAACAGCTCTAAACCAAAGGATCGTCCATGAAGCAGTCCACCAAACCCCATTTTTCAAATAAGAGATGGGGTTTTTATTTTGGGGCGAAAGAGAAAAGTTGGACAATCAGAAACAGTTAGATTGATGAGGGGGAATAATTCGTTTGTGGTACGGTTTTAAAACTAAGAGCCAATAACATGCCTAATCCCGCATTTATCAATACGGTATTACCATTGCCTGACCCCAAAATATGCCGGCCTTCAAGGGAGGCCTTCATGTAATTTTTTTCTTGCTATTAATAGCGTGCTGCGCTATTATTTAACTAATGATCAAAACTTTTCAAAACAAAGAAACCGAGCGGCTCTTTGCCCGCCTTCCATTTAAACATTTTCCTCCGAATCTTTACAGGGCAGCTTGGAAAAAATTGGCAATTCTTGACGCCGCCGAACATATTGAAGATTTACGAATTCCCCCTGGAAACCAGCTTGAAAAACTTTCCGGGGATCGTCAAGGGGAACATAGCATTCGGATCAACAACCAATGGCGGATCTGTTTTTATTGGCGCCAAGGGAATGCTTATGATGTTGATATTGCAGATTATCATTAGGAGGTATTCATGAATAGAAAATTTGCCCCCATTCATCCAGGCGAGATATTATTAGAAGAATTCCTAAAGCCCCGGGGAATCAGCCAGTATAAATTGGCGAAGGACATCAGTGTACATCCTCGCCGAATTAATCAAATCATTCATGGAAAACGTTCGATCAGTGCGGATACCGCCCTGAGGCTATCTAAATATTTCGGCCAATCGGAACGTTTCTGGTTGAATATGCAGGCCCGGTACGACCTTGAGGTGGAAAAAGACAAACTCGAAGGACGTCTTGATCACGAGGTAAAAGTCCTTAATGTTAGCCAACCAGCTCATGTCCAATATTAATACGCTTTGGTGGTCACAAATTGTGACCACCTTTACCGGCTTCGCTGAGATAAGGAAAAAATCGGAGGTATTATGAGGCGTCCATCTAATCGAAAGAACCTGATGAAAGAAATGCCTCTGGATATCATGGCCGAGAAGGCTTTACGGGAAGCAGTAGCCGAGGCCGTGGCCGAGCATAAACTGAGGGGCCATCCCATCATAGTTTGGCGGGACGGAAAGGTTGTTTCCATACCACCAGAGGAGATAACCGTTACATCAGCAAAAGGGGATAAACTCGATCGGCAGAGATCCGAACAACTCTACGTAAAAGAAAAAAAACAACCCTACGGAAAAACAAAAAGACGAGCGAAACAATAAGGGGGTGTTCTTCTATGATCCTGAACAACGACACCCTTTATAGGAAGAATCTTAAAGAGCAAATTCAGGCCAAGCTAGCCGAAAAAAAATTACAAAGGGAGTAGATTAAATTTTCTAAACCTCCCCGCTATGACGACGTTTTCTATGAAGGGGTGAAGTGGCTGGACAGCCTGGCAGGGAACCCTGTTGAGGAGCAGGAGGGGGAAATGGACACTGCATTGCTTAAGGGAAGAAGCATTGATGATCCTGGATGAATGGCTTCAATGGCTTATCGAAGGAATCTTACCGGAGGAAAGTATTCTGGGAACTTATAGGGATGAGCTTAGGGAATTTGATAATCCGTGACAGAAAGTGGATCGCTACCAATGGGAAGAGGGGCAGATCTTGAATCTTGCACTTTAAAAAAGGCGTGACGTTCATGAATTAATTGAATGGGTATTTTATGGCCCGAATAGACCACGGAACCACCGGCTCAAAGAAAGTAGTTTCTGTGAGGAAGAAATTAAATTGTCGTTGATTCCATAGGGAGTAAATCCGATGTCCCTCGGCACTGAACTACTCATTGGTAGGAAATGCATCACCGCTTTGCTGAAAGAGATGGAGGCCGCAACTTTATGAGTGACCGATACACACCACTAAAGAATAGAAGGATTTCTTCTTTATTTCCAAAAAGTTTGAATGTAGTGTATATTATAAACCGTAATCGATAATTGCGGGTTTGTATAATCCCCGAAAGTTTTGACCATTAAAGAAAAGATTGCCTCAGCATAAAAAATAATGTTAGACATGTAAAATATGCGGAGGATTTGATGGATTTATCGACATCAAGAGATTCTACAGTAATAGCTACAATTTCTATGGCCCGCTATTCTGGTGGCCTTTATGAAGATGGTGAACAACATATTTCTGCAGAAATGGAGATGGACGGTACACTTGTTAAAGGTTCCTTGAAAGAAACCTGGAGTCATAAAACAAAAACGGATGTTAACATCCGGATTGAATTTAGGGAGCATCCACAGAAATATGTCTCTGGATATGATGAAACAAAATATATTGGCAATATTCGATTTGGAGAGGAAAATAGTGAGGTCTTAGATGTAAAGATAACCTTACCAATTTCAATGTATCCAATATTGCAATCTATGAGGGGGGAACAAATTAAGGTTGAGATTATACACGACATAATCAGCAATCCAAATGACGAGCAAAAAACAGATGATAGAGTTGCCTTCATTAAACGTATTTACTTTGAGATTCAACCTGACAAAGAGACTTCCCAATTTTAATTCCTTCTTATCCTCAGTCATAAATGTCTGTAGATAATCTTATCGACCTCTAATTAAAAACCATGTTTGAAATTCCTCTATTAGACGATGAATACCGGAAAGCCTTTGTCGTTAAATAATTTCCAGGTTAAATGCGAAGAATATTAAAGGAGGGCTTATGATTTCAAAGATTCTTGTGCCGACAGACGGGTCAAAGGCAGCTCAAAAGACAGCCAGGTATGCGGTTGACCTTGCAAAACAGTTAAAGGCCTCGGTCATTATCCTGAGCGTTATCGATAAGCGCTCATTGATAGGCCAAACCGTTCTTGCCGAGGAGACGCCAAGGCAGGTCATAGAGCCTATCGAGGATTATCTGCGGGAGGCTGCTGAAGGGTATACCGGAGAGTTAAAGAAATTGTGCGAAAAAAACGGTATCCAATCAAAGACGGTCATAACTACAGGGCATCCTGTTGAAGAGATTGTGAAAGAGGCCAAGAAGTCAAAGGCAGATCTCATTGTTATGGGTTCTCATGGAAGGAGCGCTTTAGCAGCCGCAGTCCTCGGCAGTGTTGCCTTTGGTGTCATTCACAACGATACAAAAATCCCTGCCCTGGTAATGAAGCGTTGATCCCTGGGGCCTTATTGTCCGAGACGGAATTGAATTAGTTGAAGGAGTATTTTATGGCTCGAATAGACTTCGAAAGTATCAAACCGTTAGACCAGGCAGCCCAGGGTTAAAAGGACATGGGAACGTCCAAGAAATAATAACCCCAGTTTTAAACCAAGGCACTTGCGTCCTAATTGTAACCAGTTGACTTTATTTCATAACGTTTGGACGGAAGGGATTGTTTGCAAAAGATAACTAATTTCGTTATTATTGGCGAAAAAAATACGGAGCCGGAATAATTTTATTCGGCTAAAAAGAAATTTAAAATGAGGTGCAGGATGACAAATGAGGACATGAGACGGCGGGCAAGGGAACTTTTTCTAAATCGTTTTCATTGAAGTCAGGCGATCCTGGCCGTGGGTCAGGAAAAGATGAATATTCGGAATGAATCGTTGATCAAAGCCATGAGCGGCTTGGGGGGAGGCATTGTCGCCGACAGCCGGGGGATCTGTGGGGCCTTGTTAGGAGGTGTGGCCTTGATCTCCAGCCTTTATGGTCGAGGTAATTTGGAGGAGAAAGAGCAACCCCAACTGCGACGTTTAAGGCAGAAGATTTCTGAAAAATTTGAGGACCTGACCCAAGAATATGGAGGGATCTATTGCTCCAATATCGCCCGGGTGAATTTCATGGACCCGGAACAAGTCAAGGCGTTTCGTGGAAACCCCGATAGTCGCCGCCAGTTTTGTATTAAAGTAGTCGAAGACACGGCCTATGCCCTGGGGGAGCTTTTGGATCAGACTGAAAAGGAAGGCGAGTAGAATAAGTCTTGATGTTGCATAATAAATGATCGATTTATGTGCTTTAATAAATAATAAAAGTCTATTTCGGTTAATTTAGAGCCGGTACTATAATAGCTGGGAAAAACAGGATTTAACTATACAGATATTGCCTATTGTCAAGTGTGATGGTGACTTTCTTCCTGTACTCTTCATCTGTGATAAAATGAAAACCTAAAGGTTACAAACTTATAGTCAATAAAAGGGACTTGAAATTTAGGGGATAAAAATTCCATTTATTTGGCCGTGACTCTTAATTTTTTCATTTTTATGCTGACTTCATCCAAGATAAACCATCAAGAAGGAGGTAAGGACGATGAAAAAGTTTTTCATTGTCGGGTTGATCTTATTCGTAGTGTTTTTGAATGCCAGCGTTCCGCTTCAGGCCGCATCCTATGAAGAGACGGTGGCCCAATGGGCTTCCTACAAGGACGTGACCAAGTGGTTGGATAAATATTTTACGTTTGATAAAACAAGACCGATGAGTTTTGTTCCTCGATCTCCCGAGGAAACCTTCAAATTGAGATCAGGCAGGTGTTATGATGGGGCAGCTTTTGCCAAAGACGCTTTGAATCGGATCAATCCAGCTTATAATGCTAAATTTATTTTTATCGAATTTGCGGGACTTCCAAATCACTGGGCAACCACTTTTACCTTGGATGGTAAACTGTTTATTATGGACTATTCGGCTGGTGGTCAGCTTAGTCCTATTATGGGCACCCACGGACCTTTTGACTCCTTAAGGCAGTATCAAGATTTTTTGTCTTCCAAGGGCTTCAAAGCTAATATCGTTGAATATCGTAAAAACGATTAAAAAGGACTCCAGTTAAACAGTCCACAGGGGTTCTTTTTCTGAGAAGTAGGGATGAAGCAGAGGTTGGCGATTTCAAGGAGTCATAGAAACGTTAGATAAGACAAAAGGGGTAGTCCAACCAGTTCTCCCATATTTCCATCCGTAATCGTTATTTGTTAGGGTTATCTTTTTTGAATAGTAGTAGGTGTCCCATTTGAATTCGGTAGGGTAGGCAATTTTCGGGGAAAGTTGTGGGCTTCTTCCTATAAATCCCCATTTCTAAAAAGTTTGAAAATGGTGTATATTACTACTCGTAACCAATATTAAGGGCTAAGCAGGATAAGTCTATTTATTGGAAGACAAACAAAGAGGTTAAATTAATCTTTTTACAATAAAATAGGTAAAAAGGAAGGCAGGTAGTTATGATCGGTATAAATCAAGATTTAATAGTTATTTTAATAATAGCCGCTTTTATCTTTGGTGGGAAGAAATTACCAGAAATTGGGAAAGGCTTGGGGAAAGGAATCCAAGAATTTAAAAACGGGCTTTATGGTCATGAGGAAGAGACACCATCCAAGCCCAAAGAAATTGAAAAAGACACGACTGATAAAAAAGAATAGGATAAGCCTTTATCCGGGTACTCCAATGGCCAGAGGAATTGGATCGATCTGAGATGGCTAATACTATTTTAGGAAAATTCTATAGATTATGAATAGGCTGAAGATTATTATATGTCAATTATTAAAATTCTAATTTTGGCCATCGTTCAAGGAGCAGCAGAGCTCCTGCCAATTTCCAGTTCTGCCCATGTCATTTTAGCTGAAAAATTGATGGGTCTTGACCCAACCAATCCGGAGATGACCCTTATCTTGGTGATGTTGCATACCGGTACGATGTTTGCGGTAATCTTCTATTTCTGGAATTCATGGAAAATGGACTTTTTTTCGTCAAGAAAGGAGTTTTGGAGTTTCTTCACCCTGGTCTTGGTTGCCACTGCCTTCACCGGGGCCATTGGACTTGCCTTGAAGTTTCTTATCGAACGATTTATTTTTAGTCATGTCCCTCAGGCAGAGGTTGAGCTACTTTTTGGCAATTTGGCCTTAATCGCTGTGAGTCTTGCTGTAGTGGGTTTATTAATTATTTATGCGGGAATGTATGGAGATCGGTCAACTAAATCGGCGGTCCTGGGTTTTAAAGAAACATCTTGGATAGGGGCCATTCAAGGCCTCTGCCTTCCTTTTCGGGGCTTTTCCCGATCCGGGGCCACGATATCCGTAGGATTAATAAATGGAATTTCAAAGGTGAAGGCTGAGGAATTCAGCTTCGCACTTGCCGTTGTAATTACCCCACCGATTATCATCCGCGAAGCTCTTCGACTATTGAAGGCCCATCCGGTCTTTTTATCGGATAGGGTTAGCCTCGTCGGTCTCTTTTATCCCAGCCTCATGGGGATGGTTTTTAGTTGCATCTCAGGGCTCTTGGCCCTCCGGTGGCTCTCCCGTTGGTTAGAACAAGGGCTTTGGCAATTTTTTGGCATCTATTGTCTGGGCGCCTCGAGTCTTGTTTTTTTGCTCTATAAGCTGGGATTTTAAATATCCCCATCTTTTTTAAAATAATTGACTTTTTGCCAATTATAGTGTATAAATTGCTTATTAAATTAAGGACCTTTTTTGATGGCAATTTATCCTTAAAAGGAGAGTTTATGATGAAAAGAGGATTTAGTATTTTTATTTTCATAATTGCTTTGGGGATGATATCAAGTCTGCCGTCCGCGCTGGCCCAAGTGGGTCACAGTGGGGCGGGTGGGGTGGGTTCCAGTTCATGGCGCAATAATCCCTATGCCTATGGGAGTTCCCCTTCCTATTATAGTCCCTATGCCTATAATCCCTATGTCTATAATCCCTATGTCTATAATCCTAATTATCCTTTACAAAATCAGGTGATTCGGGATCCGACCTTACGGACATCTTCTTATGAATGGTCTGATGTCACCAGATATCCCGGATGGTATAGGGATCCTGAAAATTATCAACAACTTTATAGAAAATTCGGCGAGGAGCCCAAAACACTGACAAGTCCATATCGAGAGGTCAAGAAACCGTCTTCCTGGCAGCAGTTGACCAGCCCTTATGAAGATTGAGGTGGTCCCTAAAAATTGGACAATGTGATAAGCTCTGTGTTAGCCCAAAGAAAGGAGGCGGCTAAGGAAAAAAAGGATCCCTGGCACCTCAAGTTAAAGGCCGGGGAGTCTAACTTTTTCTCCCATATTTCTAACGGGAATAAATTTAAAAATCCCGACCTGTAAAGCCCATCTACACTAGAAAACGACCTTCTTCCCCCTGCTTTTCGCCCTATTTTTCTCCTTGATCCTGTCTTTCCCTTGTTTTATATTCTTCCCATGAAAAGGAAATTATTGTTAAATGTCCGTCCGGCTCATCCGGGTGACCCTCCAAACAAGGCGGGGACAAGATGTACGGGGAACCCTGCAGGATGAACGGCTCAACAGAAAGCGCAACGGGCCGGTGTCGGACTACGAAATGGATTTTTGCCGCCATCCTGGCGGCCGGGGCTTTTCTCCGCCTCGCCGCCCTGGAGATCCGGCCGCTTCACGGCGATGAAGCGATCGGGGCAAGCATTTTTCGCGAAGTGGCCCGCTCCGGTTCCTTCGTCTACGAGTTTGCCAACCGGCACGGCCCCTTTCAATACTTTCTGGGAGGCGCTGTGATGGCAATCGGTGGAGAGTCCTCCTTCTGGATCCGACTTCCTTATGCCCTTGCGGGATGTTTCCTTCCCTTGACTCTCCTCCCCTTCAGGAGTCGCCTGAGGGAACCTGGGTTGATCCTGGCGGCCGGGCTTCTGGCCTTTTCCCCTTCGTTTGTCTATTATTCCCGCTATGCCATCCAGGAGATCGATTTCCTGACCGCGACGGCGCTCTTCTTGGGTTGCGGGGTCGCCTTTGCCTCGGGGAGGAGTGGTTTTTCTCTTGTGGGTCTTTTTCTTGCTGGCGCCTGGATGGTGACCGTAAAAGAGACCTTTATCGTCGTCTGGGGGTGTGTCGTGGCGGCGCTGGCCCTTGGGGCGGTGGCGGGGGGCGAAAGATTCCGCTCGGCCCTACGGGCGGGATTCCGGAATGCGGCCCGTCGTCCCCTGTCTTTCCTCGTGGGGGCCCTCCTGGGACTGCTCTTCGTGGTGGGGGCTTACAGCGACTTCTTTA
This sequence comes from uncultured delta proteobacterium, assembly GCA_963802945.1. Lineage (GTDB taxonomy): Bacteria > Desulfobacterota > RBG-13-43-22 > RBG-13-43-22 > RBG-13-43-22 > RBG-13-43-22. The sequence goes on along the minus strand of CAWDKY010000012.1, from coordinate 14,558 downwards.
AGAACACCGCGGGACTGGGAAACTTAGCGTGGAACCTGAGGGAGATGCTGTCATTGGGAGCCTCGAGCGTCGGAGCGGCGACCCTTCACAACCATCCAGCCTCTTTTTATCTTTTCCTTCTCCTGTTTTATGAATGGCCGATCCTGGTCCTGTTCCTGGCAGGGGCCTGTTCCGCCTTCCGATTCCGCCGCCCTTTCGCCCTCTTCCTCACCTTCTATGCCTTACTGACGGCCGGGGTCTCCCTCGCCCTTCCCCCCTATAAGACACCGTGGCTCCTTCTTACGCCCCTGCTCCCCATGGCGATCTTAAGCGGTTATGGTGGGGTGACGCTGATAGAAATCCCGGCATGGGTGAAGCGACCCTGGGTCCCAATCTTGATCGGCACAATTTTCATCCTTCTTTCCCTCCCGCGGACACTTCTCCTGAACTTTGAGCGTCCCGCTGACCCGATCACCGAACCGATAGTCTATCACCAAACGGGCGAGGAACAGATGGCCCTTGTCAGTGACATCCGGCGGTTTCTTTCGGGAATTCCCTGCGGCTCAATTCCTCGGGCTTTCATCTCCCTTCCCTACCTCTGGCCCCTGGCATGGTACCTGAGGGACGAGGCGGGCGTGCTCTATCAGTGCTCGGCGATTCCATCCGGACACCCATCGTCGTTCGCCCCCATCCCGATTCTGGTCACGATGGAAAGTGGTGACCGGAAATTCCTCAAAGCCTTCACCGGCTCCGACACCGTCTCTCCATTCTCGCTTCCCAACCATGTGAGCCGAAGGTATGTCCTGATCCCCCCCGATTATGCGGTTGCGCGGCTCTGGATCCGTTCCGACCTTGCCAAGGCCGGCTTCGGAAAATAATTCGAAATTAAAATTGAAAAAAATAGGGAGAGAGTGCCTCTTTATTACCTGGATTATATTTAGGGAAGGTCCTCAGGATCTGTTTTAAAACACTGAGAGAATATCCGTCCGCGAAAAATTCTTGCCTTTAAAGAGCAACGGTTCGCCGGAATATTTGACCAAGGCATAAGCACAGCAATCTCCTATATTGAGACCGGCAGGGTGGTTCCATTTGCCGTAAAGCCGTCAGGCCCTTCTGGCTTTTAAGCAAAATCCCCATAAGAAGCTTCCTCGAAAGCACTTTTTACAAGACTGGAGTATTATATTCAAATAAACCCTGGTACATACCTATTTGACCACAGCCACTTAGAAACTTATTATTTCATCAACATCGCCGTTTTTATAGTATTGTTCCCAGGAGATTTCGTCAAAAGAAAAATGATGATGCCCACACTCCCTTACCATTTATGGAAATACTTTCCGAACCGCGTCATCTGATCGAGGGGCGAATTAAATATTTCAAACAGTAATCGTTAATTTTTGAGGTCATGTTTTTTAAAGACTTATAAAGGCAGTCAGTGCTTCCGATGACGTAGCGATCTTGAAAAATATGTCAAGGGGGCTTTTTTACCGACAGCTTCCTCTTACTGTAAGTGAGTGTTCGATAATTTTTCGGAGCAGGCATTATTTCGAATCGTATTCCTTAATCAGCCCAACATGTTGCTATAAAACTTCTATTGACACACAAATTTTGTCTTCCTATACTTCAACTATAAAACAAGAAGTACTTATCAAAAGACAAAACTTTTTGATTTTAATCTTTACATGCCACCCGGTTTTGAAACTGTGGCAGGAGTTGAGGTGACTACGGGTTTACACGGCCGGATTCCGCGGCAGCAAAGAGGTAGGGAACCGGCTTGAAGCAGCATGAATCTCCACAATGCCGCTCGCAAATGAAAACTTGAATCATAAATAGAAGGAGGTCGATTATGAGCTTTGTCAAATCTAAGGAAGAAATGGCCTTTTATGATGTGCCGCAAATTGAATTTTACGGCGCGGAAATGTTGACTGTTTATTTTGAAACCAAATCGGAGATCGTAGCGCGACTGCTTCCGGCCCCTCTCAAGCCGGCCATATTACCGGTCGGTGCTGCTTTTATCGCCAACTATCCTAAGACAAATTTCGGCGTCTCCTATTTAGAAAGTGCTCTATGTCTCCTGGCGGATTACAACGGCGAACAGGGTATATACATTCTGTCCATGCCGGTGACTAATGACATGGCTTTGATCCTGGGGCGGGAAGTTTTCGGTTACCCGAAAAAGATTGCCAATATCGCCTTGAATAAAAACGGTGATCTAATTGAAGGATGGACGGAACGCCACGGCACCCGTTTCTTTGAGGTCACGGCTAAAATGACCGGTAAGTTCAATGATGAGGCCGTTCAACAACTGCTCTTGGAAACCTTAAAAGACGAGTCGGACACCGTCGTCTATAATTTCAAATTTTTCCAGGCGCCGGAGAGAAAAGGGTTCGACTATAATCCCCGCCTCATGCGAGAAATCGTTCGATTTCGTCGAGAATCCATGAAAATGGGTGAAGCTCAGATGGTTTTTCGTTCTTCGAAACATGACTATTGGGGTGAGGTAGAGATCGTTCGAGTCTTAGGGGCTGTCCATAGTGTCGGCAACAACACGATGCTGCCGGGCAAGATTGTAGCGGAAGCGGACCCCGAAGCCTTTGCACCGTTCGGATTTATGAAGCTTGATGCCATGCGTCCGGATTAGAGATTACTTTATTCAAATCCTAAGAAATAAGGAGGTGTTGAATGGATTACCTCGATTTGGATTTGAGTGTGACAGCGGAAGATATGGCCCTCCGACAGGCCGCGCACAAGTTTGCCGCCGAGATCATGCGGCCGGTGGCGAAAAAATTGGACGGCCTGAGCGCCGAAGCAGCCATAGCGAAAGACTCGCCGCTGTGGGATTTCCTCAAGGCCGCCTTCGCCCAGGGGTATCACTGTTCCTATCTACCGTCGGATGTAGGCGGTGTAGGTCTCACTCCGCTTCAATCGCATATGGTGACCGAAGAGCTGGGATGGGGCAGCTTCGGCCTTACCGTGCTTCTTAGCGTCATCAGTATGCCTTTCGCCCTCATCGCCGCCAAGGCGCGTCTCACAGGCGACCTGAGGCTTGCCGACCGATTCGTGAAGCCTTTCTGCCAGTGTAAAGACGGATCCATTGCGCGGCTGCTGGGCTATTACCGAAGTGGAACACGGGTCGGATTTGATTTCCTGCGACGAACAAATATTCGCAAAATCGGATGTGCGCTGGAATGTCAGGGCAAGACAAGATGGGACGGAGTGGGTCATCAACGGGCAAAAAGCGGCCTGGGTTTCCGGCGGCACCATAGCCAATTGTGCTCTCTTGTTTGCTGAAGTGGACGCTTCCAAAGGGATTTCAGGAGGGGGCGTTTTCTTTTGTCCTTTGGACATTCCAGGCGTAACTAAAGGAAAACCTCTTGAGAAAATGGGTCAGCGTGATTTGAACCAGGGCGAAATCTTTTTTGACAACGCCCGGATACCGGGGGATTATCTCCTTTTCGGCGCTGATATGTTGATGTTTCTTCACAGAGCCATCCTGAGCAACGCCAACGCTATTATGGGTAATATCGCCACTGGACTGGCCAGGGCGGCATTTGAAGAGGCCTTGAATTATGCCAAAGGGCGTGTCCAGGGCGGGAAACCGATCATCGAGCATCATTCTGTCAGACAGCGTCTGGCGGAGATGTTTACAAAAGTGGAGACTTGCCGGGCCCTTTCCCGGGCCGTCAGAGCCTATAATTCGGCACCGCCGAACGGCCTACCATTTCTTGAATACAGCGTCGCCTCTAAGATCACCTGCACTCGACTTGCTCTCGAAGTCGCTGACGAAGCCATTCAACTCTTCGGCGGCAACGGCCTCTGCAGAGAATATCTGCCGGAAAAGCTTTTCCGGGATGCCAGGGCGTCCCTCATCGAAGACGGCAATAATGAAATTTTGGCGATGGCTGCTGGAAAAACCATTGCCGAAAGCTATCCGCGATCGCGATGATTTGAAGACATTAGTTTGAAATTTACTGGGGCTATCTTTTATTCACTTGGCCTCAATAAGTGGAATCATGTAATGGCTGCTTTTATCCTGGGCAAGCCTTCCACTGTTAAAATGGGCCACGGGAAGTAGTTGATCTGACAGGGGCTGGTGTCAATTCTGTCCCTAAAGCGTACAAAAAGGGAACAGATTTATAGATTTTAATCGGTGTGTATTAGAAGTTTAGCCAGGCCAAGGACATCGCAAATAGTCATCGCAGACTATCCACATCATATCATCCAGCAAGGCCGTAACAGGCAAACGGTTTTTGCTTTGGATGAGGATTATTTGAAATTGAAAAGAAGATTGAACGGCAAGTGGAATTCTGTGGTCCGGGTCGACCAAAAAGACTAAAAAATAAATCTGTCACCTTTTTATATTTTTTGCACATTTCAACAGTAATCGTTAATTTTCAGACCGATCGCTTTAGAATTGTTGTTGAAAGCTACAAAAGGAGTTATTTTGACACTGTCTGTCAACCCAACTACTGGTCAGAACACCTCATTAGTTTTTGGCCACGGATTCGCACGGACAACGAGGGAATGTAAAGGAGGATGGAGAGGATTTTAGATGCTATTTTGGCAAGGCAGACTTCGATCTATTCAGGGCTGATGGATCGTAGTTCCCCTTCCTCAGGCCAAAAATTCCCGGCTGTCAGTTACAATGCTTTCCAAGGGCAGGGCGATCAGCCCGGTTCGGGCGATCTCCTTAACTTTGAAAGGGGCCAGGGCCATGAGCAGGGTGTTGATCCGCCGTTCATTGCCGGAAAACTCCACCGTGGCGGTCTGATCGGAGATGTCCACAATAGTGGCCCCGAAGGAATTGGCTACCTGGATCAATTCAACGCGTTTTTCCGGCGGCAGATAGACCGTCATCAGGATCAGCTCCCGGGTGATGGATTGGGAATATTTTAAATCGATAACCCCAATGACATCGATCAATTTTCTGAGCTGTTTGGCCACCTGTTCCAGGGTCGCCTCGTCGCCAGTGACCACCATCGTAATCCGGGTGATGTCCGGACGCTCGGTGATTCCGGCTACGATACTCTCGATATTATAAGCCCGCCGCGCAAAGAGGCCGGCCACATGGGACAATACCCCGGGGTGGTTTCTAACCAAGACTGAAATGACCTGACGCATAATTCATAACCTCACAGATAATAGTTGGGCCCTTGCCGGGCACTATGATGTTAAAAAAAAACAAATATTGAAAGCACAAAGTTTGACAAGTTCGTAATAAGTCGTCACCCCGGCGAAAGCCGGGGTCCAGGATAAATATAACTGCTTTTAAAAACTGGATTCCGGCTTTCGCCGGAATGACGAAAAAAAAACTTCCGGCGACTTTTTACAAGTTTATCAAGTTTAAGGTTCAAGGTTTAAGGAAAAGCCCTATACCGTGAACCGTGAACCTTACACCGTTATTTCTCTTCAATAAATTCACTGATGCCTTTTCCGGCCGGGACCATGGGCGTGACGTTTTCTTCCGGGGCCACCCGAAAATCGATTAAAAAAGGTTCGTTAACGGACAAGGCCTCATTAAGAGCAGGCATGACTTCTTGTGGCGATCGGACCGTTTTACCTTTGATGTCATAGCCCTCAGCCACTTTTACAAAATCGGGATTAAATTCAAAACAGGTTTGGGAATAGCGCTTATTCCAGAACAATTCCTGCCATTGTCGGACCATACCCAGACAACCGTTATTGAAGATACAGATTTTAACCGGAATATTATAAGTCCGGGCCGTAGCCAATTCCTGGATGTTCATTTGGAAACTGCCGTCTCCGGAAATTAAGATCACCGTTTTATCCGGGCAGCCCACCTGGGCCCCATTGGCCGCCGGGAAACCAAAGCCCATGGTTCCCAGTCCACCGGATGAAATGAATGACCTGGGTTTGGTAGTGGTGATATATTGGGCGGCCCACATCTGGTGTTGTCCCACGTCGGTGACTACGATCATTTCACGGTTTTTTAAGGCATTAACACATTCCAAAATATATTGAGGTTTGAGTTCTCCTTCCTTCTTATAATGCAAAGGGAACTCCTTCTTCCACTGGGCGATTTGCTCCAGCCACTTTTTCCGTTCGATCAATTTGATTCTCCCCTGGATTTGCGCCAATACAGTTTTCAAATCTCCGACTATGGGGATATCTATATTGACCCTTTTGCCGATTTCAGCCGGATCGATATCTACATGGATGATCTTGGCCTGGGGAGCAAACTTTTTGACATCGCCGGCCACCCGGTCGTCAAATCGCACCCCTAAGGCCAGGATCAGGTCCGAATGATAAATGGCATAATTGGCATAGCGGGTCCCGTGCATGCCGAGCATGCCGAGATAAAGGGGATCGTCTTCCGGGAAACTTCCCTTGCCCATCAAAGTGGAGGTGATCGGAAGATTGGCCGAGTGAATAAAGGCCGCCAATTCTTCGGTAGCCCCGGCCGAGATGACACCGCCCCCCACGTAAGCCACCGGCCTTTCGGCTTCCTTGATGGCCTTAAGCATGGCTTCGATCTGTTTGGGATGCCCTTTCACGGTCGGATGGTAGTTGGGGATCTGGACTTCCTTGACCGGTTTGTATTTGATCTTTCCTTCTTGAATATCCCGGGGAAGATCTATCAGAACCGGGCCAGGTCTTCCGGTTCTGGCGATATAAAAGGCTTCTTTCAGTATTCTGGTCAAATCATTTATATCCTTGACCAGGTAATTGTATTTAGTAATAGGAATACTGATCCCATAAATGTCGGCCTCTTGGAAGCTATCGTTGCCGATCATGGAGGTGGGCACCTGTCCGGTAAAGGCCACAATGGGGACAGAATCCATATGGGCATTGGCCAGACCGGTCACTAAATTGGTTGCTCCAGGGCCGGAAGTTGCAACGCAGACCCCCACCTTCCCGGTAGCCCGGGCATAGCCGTCGGCCGCATGGGCCGCCCCTTGTTCGTGACGAGTTAATATGTGCCGGATAGGAGATTGATACAGGGCATCATAGAAAGGAATAATTTGCCCTCCAGGAAATCCAAAAATAACATCCACCCCTTCTTCCTGCAAAACCTCTATAATAATTTCAGAACCTTTTTTCATTCCAGACGACATAATGCTATGCATCCCTCCTGCTGTCTAAAGCCATCTTGATGGTCCAATTGTCCATGTATTTGAGATCCCCTCCCATGGGAATCCCGTAAGCTATCCGCGTCAATAGGATTTCCGGTTTTCTGGTCTTGATCTGTTCCACTAAAAAGGAGACGGTCGCCTCTCCCTCGGCCGTAGGATTGATGGCCAGAACGACCTCGGAAACATTTTCCTTTTCGAGACGTTCCATAAGCTCACGAACCCGTAGATCTTTGGGGCCGACTCCGTCGATAGGAGATAAAGTCCCTTGAAGGACATGATACCTTCCTTTAAGACCGCCGGCCTTTTCCAGGGCCAACAGGTCCCCTGGCCCTTCCACAACACACAGGATCCCTGATCTCCGATCGTGATTTTGGCAAAAGGGACAAGGGTCTTCCTCGGTTAAATTAAAACAGATCGAACAGGACTGGATCTTCTCCTTGACGTCGGTCAGGGTGCGGGCCAGTTCGGCCACTTCGGCCTGAGGACGTCGAAGGATATGCAAGGCCAGCCGGGTGGCCGTCTTTTCGCCCAATCCCGGCAGGCGGGAAAGGGAAGCGATCAACCGGGCCAATGGTGGTGGATAGACAGATAGTCCCATGGTTAAAAAAGCCCCGGGATTTTAAGTCCGCCGGTTACCTTGGACATCTCCTGGGCAACCAATTCCTGGGCCTTTCGCAGGGCATCATTTACTGCGGCCTGGATCAGGTCCTGAAGCATCTCAACATCATCCGGATTGACGACTTCGGGTTCTATCTTGATTGAAAGGACCTCCTGACGGCCATTAGCGGTCACGGTTACCATCCCGCCGCCGGATGAGGCCTCCACGGTCTTGTTGCCCATTTCTTCCTGAATCTTTGCCAATCGTTCTTGCATCATCTTGGCCTGGTTCATGATGTTGCCTAAATTTTTCATAAAACTTTCTCCTGCCCCTTTTTTCTTCGAACACCATAATCTTTGGATGAGATTTAGCTAGTAAAGTTTTATTTTAAAAAAAAAGTTGTGAAATGTAAAGCATTCTTTGGTATTCTTTTTCTTCATATCATAGAGGCAATATCCTTGACGAAATCGTTTGAATAAAACCAGAAGAGAAATTTTTAAGGGTCAGGTTGAACCTAAATTAACCGGATATGAAAAACTCATCTTTACAGGTTGCTCAAAAAGGTTAAGATACAAGGCGCCTGAAATCCCGAGGAATGAGTCGTACATATAAGTACGTCGCAAAGCCTGCCCCGCCGAAAGGTGGGGAGGGATGAGGGCAACGCAGTAGATGGGCCTTTTTCAGCAACCTGTTAATGTCTTGACAAAGGAGAATCAACCTATGAATCTGGCCGAAAGATGGAAACGCATCCGTTCAACAACCATCGGGTCATTTCGAATCTTTAACATCCGGGAAGATCACTATCAATTACCTCGCAATCTTCGGGAAGCACCTTTTTATATCTTGGAAAGCCATGATTGGGTTAACGTTATACCGCTGACCGAGGAGGGAGAGGTCATATTAATCCGCCAATTTCGTTTTGGAATCGAAAAAGTGACCCTGGAAATACCGGGAGGTATTGTGGAACCCGGATATACGCCTTTGGCCGCGGCACAGAAAGAACTTCTGGAAGAGACCGGTTATAAATCGGATCAGTGGGATTATCTGGGTTTCGTACATCCCAACCCGGCCTTCTTAAACAATCGCTGTCATAGTTTTCTGGCCAAGGGCGTAAAGAAGATTGCCGAGATCACCCCGGAAGAGAGTGAAGAAATCGAGGTGCTTCGATGCCCTTTTCCGGAAATAAAGGATTTGATCGCCAAGGGAAGCATCACCCATTCCTTGGTGATCTGCGCCTTTCATTTATATCAGAATAGTATTTATTACCAAGGGCAATAAATAGAAAAATAACGTTCGTACTTGTCCGTGTGGGTCCGTGGCTAAAAACTAATACAGATGCCTTAAGTTATGTTACCCCCCTCCCTCCCCTCCACCTCAAGAGGTGGTGTCGTAATTGCTGGTAACGCCATCAAGGCCGTCATGCCGGCGAAAGCCGGCATCCAGAACTTAATGAAAATACTGGATTCCGTGTCGCGCTTCGCTTGCACGGAATGACAAAAATTGAATGCAATCAATCTTACGTTCTTTTTAGTATTTCTTCACCATTTCAATCAATAAAAAGACTATGAGTTCTCTATAAATTTTTCGGCAAGTTGACGGGCGATCAAAGGGGCGTTGCCGCCGGAGCGGTTATTGATGATGATGTGCATTTGGATATTCCGCTCAAGCCCGGTGTGCATCAGATCGACCGTATCGGCGATCATCCGGGGCTGAAGCATCCCTTCGATCATCCGATCAAAAGGAAAGGCCTTTTCATAGGCGTCTTCATAGCGCATGCCCAGGGGGGTCATGAGGCGAATCAGGGCCTTCCCGCCCGAGTTAAAAAAACGCTCTCCGGATTTTTGGAACTGTTTTTCCAAAGGAGGCAGCCAGGTCCAGTGGGAAAGGATCTGGCCCACACCGTATTTTCCCATGACCTCCAACACCGGTTCCTGTAGATACGATTCGGTCCGCAACTCCAGATGATAACGATCATCCTCGGGGATGGCTTTAAAAAATTGATCCAGCAAGGAGGCCAGCTCCGTCACCGGAATACGCTCCTGCTGCCGGTGATATTCCTGTTCGAAGACAAATCCCTTGATTTTGGGACCCAATAATTCCACGGCCGGTCGGTAGAAACGCTCGATGAAGATAACGGGGTCCAGATAGGTTTCATTGAATACAAACTCCCGACCTTGATGCACCTTCCTGGCAATGATGATTTGGGGGACTTTCAAAAAAAGATAATCTTGGTCGGTTAAAAAACCCCCGTATTTTTTAAGCAGAAAATAATTCTGGGTTGGTTTGCCCTTATCATCCAGTAAAAGGCGATAGAAGGTATAATCGATCTCCAAGATGGAAAAGTGTTCAAAATACTCCTCCAGACTGTCCACCGGCAGGATTTCTTCGCTGAAAGTTGTTCCCTTGATCACCTTGGGACGCCGGCTGATCCGCTTATTATATTTCTCCTTGGAATAGATCTGCCCGATCCATCCGGCATAGCGGTCGCTGGCTGTCCCCAGAAAAAGATCAGGGTGCAGGGAACGAAAAAGGAATTTTTTTACTGCTTCCAATGATAGCCTCACTACCTCTTTGACTTAGACCGGGAACACTCAAGAAATCGCCCATTTTAAGGCCCCATTGTGTCCTAATTTTTCAAGGAATAAAAGATAATTCAAATCGTACCCGTGATCAGCCTGACCCCCTTTTCCCTTTGACTTTTTGTCTCTGGCAAAAAACCGGCAAAAAAACCTTGACTTCCCCCCTTTCCCCCTTTATTTAATTATTATTATTTTTGGGCTTTTAGCTCTGAGCCTGCCGCCTTAAACTTTGAACCTTGAACTCATCCTTAATAGTCCTGTCTTCATAATTTGTGAAGTTAACATTTCCTTGTTTTTTGAAGTAAGTTGACCGGCCAAACGGCCGGGTGAAGTGATAGCTGACAGATAATCCTTTTTCGAACGAAAAAGTCTCAAATTATTTTTTAAAGGAAGAAGTCCCGAAACAAGACTTTGAGAGCATCAGTTTTAGAATACCTAACAGGAAAAACGGGGAAGGGTTCCGATTTTTAAATCTTAGGTATCGAGACAGGGTAGGGTGGATGAGCGGACAAGAACCTTAGCTGGTCGAATGATCATGAAAGGAGGCAGGCAATGAAAAACAACGGAATGTTTGGAGGTATCTACGGGATGGCTTTCGTCGGTGCGGCCATCTATTTCATCCAACAGGCAACCACGTTCTGGTGGGGGGTATTTGGTTTCTTTAAAGCCATTTTTTGGCCAGCAGTCTTGATGTACAAGTTGTTAGAATATCTTAAATTATAGAACCATCAGTCATTCCCAGGTGCAGGCCGGACCTTACGAGCAATTTCACGGAATGGGGGTTCGTAATATTTTCATTTCACATGGTGACTTGGACATCCTGACAGGAGAAGGGAAATGAATAGCATCGGGTATGTGGTCGTCATACTCATAACCGTTTATGTCGCCGTATGCTTCGGGAAGATCGCTGCCAAGCACGGCAAAAATCCAATCCTTTATGGGCTTCTCTCCACCATCTCTCCGGTGAATCTCATCATACTCGGATACTGGGTTTTTTCCGATATGGATAATCCAATTGCCCGGCAAAACAGGAGATGAAGATAAAGAAGAAAACGAAGAATTCTCCGGGAAAAGGACCTGACGGATTTTGTGGCCGGAGACCTGTAGGAAAAATGGTCAGCAGGGTCAGTAATGGGGTCAGCCCCTGATCTCGGCCTTTTAATGGGTGATCCCACTATCTTGTTTATTCTCTATTTCTTCCCTCAACCTGTTTTTTTATTGCCAATCTCCATTTCCCAATTTTCATTTCGCATTCGCAATCCGCAATCGGCAAGCCGAAATGGAAACAACCCGCAACTCGTATTTTTTCATTCTTTTCACTCCGCAATCCGAATTCCGAAATCCGAAATTAAATCAACCCATAACCCGTAACCCGCAACTCGCAATCTAAAATCCAAAATATATTTGACTTGACCCAGCACATTTATTGTGCTAATATGAAACCAATTCTCAACAAAAAGAGGAAAACCCTATGGCCAATATTACCTTAAAAGTTGACAGCCGTCTCTTAGAAGAAGCCCGAAAAGTCGCCTTAAAAAAGAAAACCTCGTTAAATGCTTTGTTCTCCCAAAGATTAAAAGAGGTGGTAACCATAAACCAAACTAAACATTCTACCTTGGAAGGACTGGATGCTTTTTACCTTAAATCCAGGGCCAAAATCGGCAAACGCACCTGGAACCGTGAGGACCTTCATGAAAGATAAGGTTTTTCTGGATACTAATATCCTCATCTATGCCATTGAAAGCTCTCCCGCCTATCGAAAAAACCAGGAGATTGCCAGAAAATTAATCGCCACCCATATTCAAAATGAAACCGGAGTGATCAGTATTCACGCTTGACCACCACGGTGCGCGGCGGGGCGACCACCACCATGACCTACGATGCCGCCGGGCGTAAAACCAGGTATGAGCGACCCGGATATGGGGGCCTGGTCCGGATGCGTATAACGCCCAGGGCAACCTGATCAGCCAGGTAGATGCCCGCGATGCAACTGCCAGCCTGGGCTATGATAACCTGGGAAGGCTGACCGGCAAGAGCTACAGCGGAACTTGCGGCAGCGGAACACTGCCCAGCCTGAGTAAGGCTTATGATGGTGCTACTGCGTGCAGGACACCTTTCCGGAAGCACACTGCCGAGAAGGGCTGGACAGCCAGCAGCCAGCGCGTTACCTTCGAAAACGGCTTAGGCAGGTGAGACTTACCGGCAATGCCGACAATTTGGAACAACAGGACTTTATCGCTCTACTACCGGAGCGAGATAACGTCCAGGCGGACTTTACCTTCAAAGAGATCACTACAGCCAACCGGTCGCGCCTGTCCTTTCGACACCGGCGTCGTAGGGACAAAGCAATTACCGGCGCTTTGGGATAATCACGCAACTGGAGCAGTGGGAAGATCGAGCTATGAACACTACCAGTAATAACCGTACTCTACGTAGCGAGGATATGCTCAACTCTCTCGGCAAATACCTTGTACACCGGTGGACTGGCATGCTGGATTCGAGCGGGAAGTTCATAGCCCAGGTATGGTCGTTGAGTAATCCCGCCGAGTTTTCTGGAGAAATCTGTCTCCCATTCAGATTGGAACGGTATGAATTGGGCGTTTTCTCGACCAGCAGTACAACGGCGTGCAGGATTTTGATAATTACACAGAAAATCAAGCCTACGGGGATGGGCAGCGGACACGCATGAGGACAATTCGGGTGATTACATCCTGGAACCTATGACCGGCGTGGGCAGGTGCTGCAAGAGACCAAATACGTCACCCCCACGGCAGGCTCAACTATTTCGGGCACCTTCGTGACCCAATGGGGCTACAACTCGGCCGGGCTGGTTTCCTCCATGAAATATCCGGGCGGCAGCGCCGGGCAGATTGGCGAGGTGGTGTCTTACACCTACAACGCGCAGATGAACCTTAACAGCCTGTTCAGCCCAACCAACAGCTACTACTATGTTCAAAAAACCGCCTATGACGCATCCGGCCGGGTAGATTATCGTTACCTGGGAGCAGCCAACTCGAGCAATAACCCGTGCTGGTAAACAATTACAGCTATTACGATCTGGGACGACGGGCAAGGTGGCCGGCTGCAAAACCTGCAGAGCGGTGTCTATACCAGCACCACGAGTTTGCAAAACTTCGAGTACACCTACGATGATGTTGGGAATATAAGCTCGATCATGGACTATAATGCTAATGGAGGAACGCAGACGCAGGCCTTTACCTATGACGCCGCCAACCGGCTGCATACCTCCCAGGCCACGGCGGCACAGGTGGCACATACTGGCCTTGCAACCTATGCATACTCGAGCAGCACAGGCAACCTGACCTTTGGTGAGACAAATTTAACCTATAATGCCCAGGTTAGTTGCACGGCGGGAAATCGCACCATCCCACATGCCGTATCGATAGCCACGTCAACAACCTATACCTATACCTACTCTTACGACTGCAATGGCAACATGATCACCCGCAATGTAGGCAGCCCTTACTCGCTTGCGTATGACGCCGAAAACCGGCTGACCGGTGTAACCGGAAGTACAAATGCACGTTCTTATATGACGGCGACGGCAACCGCGTAAAGGGCATTGTAGGTTCAACCACACACCATCTATATAGGCAACTATTTCGAGTGGAACGGCGCCATGACAAAATATTATTACGCCGGTTCCACGCGGGTAGCCATGCGCACCGGATCAACGACAGACCCAATCGCCAACCTGTCTTATCTATTGGGCGATCATCTGGGTTCGACCAGCGTCACGGCAAACAACGTTGGTGCAAGGGTCGGCGAGCTGCGCTACAAACCCTTGGGAAGAACCAGGTACACTTACGGCACGACGCCAACCACATACAGGTTCACAGGGCAGCGCGCCGAGGCCTCGGTAGGCGGATCGAATGGTCTATATTTTTACGGCTCAAGATATTATGACCCCTTGCTAGGCAGGTTCATTTCGCCGGATTCGATGATACCAGATCCTTCTAATCCAGCCGATTACGATCGGTATTCCTACGTTGGAAATAATCCCGTAAATTATTCAATCCATCAGGTCATAAACCATGTATCGATGAAAGTGCTAACGGAAGTTGTTTGGGCACTTCAAACGATTTTCTTATTGCGTACGGTATCCATGCCAGCGGATTTAATAATAAAGAAGGATGGATGTCGCTTACGCTGCGAGTTACGTGGGAGCAAAAATTTCAGGTTCCAGTGGCAATCCAGAACAATCTTTCAAGAATTCTATGGGAAATATTTCCATCAAGGTCGGTAAAGGGAAGAACAATACGTAACTGAACGAATAGGTAAAAACAT
>CAWDKY010000011.1:0-24288 GCA_963802945.1 uncultured delta proteobacterium | reverse complement strand
CCAAAGGATTCAGCGCAATTCAGATAATACCTTTTGAAGATCTTCTGACAATTCAACGATACGGGTAATCCGCTCCCTGGTAATGGGATGAGGCAGGGAAATTCGTTTGGCGTGAAGGAAAAAGCGGTTTGAGGGAAGACCTAATTTTTTTCCGGACGTTGATCCATAAAGTATATCACCAACCACAGGATGACCTTGAAAAGACAGGTGGGCACGAATTTGATGGGTGACTCCGGTAACCAGTTGGATTTCAAGCAGCGTATGATCTTGGTAATTTTTTATCGGACTGATCTGGGTGACGGCTTGATAAATCCGGCCGCGATGGGTGTCGCCCGGGAAGAGGATCCCTTTCATTTTACGATCGTCTGACGGATCATGGGCCAGGGGAAGAGAAATCCTCATTGGCTTTCGGATGGTTCCTTCAACCAGGGCCCAATAGGTCTTTTCCCATCGTTTAGAGGACAGGTCTTTTTTCATCTGACGCCAGGTATCCTGTTTTAGGGCAACGACCAGCAGGCCGGAGGTCCCGTTATCAAGGCGGTGAACCAAGCCGGGTTCCAGGGGTTTATTGCCGATTCCAGAGATTTGAGGCCAGAATGAAACCAGGGCATTGGCCAGGGTCCCTGTTTCGAACGGACCGAGAGGATGAGTCGGCGTCAATCCTGGTTTTTCAATGATCAGAAGGGCCTGATCTTCAAAAGCGACAGATGGTTTGGGGACCTGTTCGGGAATCGGGAAAGGGCTTATAGGTCCGGGGATATCAATTTCCAGACGGTCTCCAGGTCTAGCCCTAAATCCTTTGGAGACCGGTCGCCCGTTGACCCGTACGAAATGTCTGGAAAAAAGGTCTTCTCTGATCCGGCGCGAAAAAACGGGCAGGTTCTGTTTAATAAAGGTGTCCGCTCGAACGGTTCCGGTCAAATCTTCTGGGACCAGCCAATGGAACCGTTCGGGAAGACAGACGATATCAGTTTTATTCAAAGGTTAAATGCCGTGGAGGTCAGGTTAGTTAGGAAGGTTTTTTAATGCCGTTTACCTGGATGTTCTCATTAATAGAAGATATCTTAAGGAAGACAGGTTTCCGGCTTTAAAAGAACTCATGGATATAACCTGAAGATCTAAAGACTCAATCATCTATTATATAGATTGGCCTTTCTTTTTCGGCGGGCGGCTTCCCGCTGTTTTCGTTTTTTCTTAACGCTTGGCTTTTCATAGAACTCCGCGCTGTTTGAGCTCTTTCTTCAGGCCATCCATCTGCATTTTTTTCCGTAACAGCTTTATGCCCGCCTCAATGTTGTTGTCTTTGACAAACACATTGATGGACATTTTTTTAACACCCCTTTCTAATGGGAATATTTAAATTGCTAAACTTTATATTACCGGCGCTCCCCGCCCTCCTTTTTAGGAAGTCCAACCAAGACGGACGGAAGCGACAAGCATAATTAATGACTTATTAAAATCCCCTTCCTGGGCCATTCCCTTCACCAGGGAGTTGCGGTTTGAAGGCTCCTTCCTGTCCGGGAAGTAGCTAACTTCTTGAGATTTTAAAAAAAATTTTAAAATAGTATTATAACAAAAAATAATAAAAAGTCAAATCATTTTTATGACATGGAATTATTTTTTCTATCTGTCCCGGGGGGAATTGAAAATTTTTCTAAAAGGAGCAGGTCTTATTTGACAAAAGAAAAAGTTTGTGTTTTTCTTGTTGAAAATATCAAAAGCCATTGACTCCACTGTTTTTTCATACTATAAGAAATCGGTAATTCCACCCTGATTTTTTCTGAAACAGATAAAGTCAATATTTTATTCATCGTAAGGAGCAAGCAATGTCGAAAGTGTCCCTAACTATTAATAACCGATCCGTTCAAACGGAATCCAATAATACCATTTTACAAGCCGCCATTCAGGAAGGGATTTTCATCCCAACGCTATGTCATCATCCCCTGTTAAAACCAGAAGAAGCCTGCCGGATCTGCTGTGGTTCAAGTGCAAGGGGAAGAAAAACTGGTTGCTTCCTGTGCCGCCCAAGTCAAAGAGGGGATGGTCGTTCAGACCGATTCTCCGGAGGTTCTAGAGGCCCGACGAGGTATTCTAGAACTTCTTCTTGAAAATCACTATGGTGATTGTCTGGCCCCCTGTCACCTGGCCTGCCCGGCTGGGATAGATATTCAAGGCTATGTGGCCCATATCAGCCGGGGAGAATTTCAGGAAGCCCTGAAGTTGATCAAGGAAAGAAATCCCCTGCCTTTAAGTATCGGCCGGGTCTGCCCGCATTTTTGTGAGGATGCCTGCCGGAGAAACCGGGTCGATCAACCGATAGCCATCAACCCCTTGAAACGATATGTGGCCGACTACGATCTTCTTCAAGGGATCAACTATAAACCGATGATTCCCCCGGACAGCGGTCATAAGGTGGCTATTGTTGGAGGAGGTCCCGGAGGCCTTTCTGCTGCCTACTATCTGCGTCAAAGAGGTCATCAGGTAACCATTTTTGATGCCCAACCCCAATTGGGTGGCATGCTTCGTTATGCCATTCCGGAATACCGTCTGCCTAAAAAGATCGTAGACCAGGAGATCCAAGGAATTATTGATCTGGGGGTGGAAGTCAGACCGAACCAATTCTTCGGGAAGGACGTGACCATGGCCAGTCTTCGTGCCGAAGGATTCAAGGCCATTTTTCTGGCCGTTGGTACCTGGAGATCGCAACGGTTGGGCCTTGGAAGGCGAGGATCTGCCGGGGGTGGTCCATGCCCTGGACCTGTTGATTCGAACAACCAAGGGCAATCCGGTTGACCCAGGGAAAAAAGTCATCATCATCGGGGACGGAAATACAGGGATGGATGCGGCCAGGACCTGCCTGCGTCTTGGGACCGAACAGGTGACCATGCTTTATCGGCGCTCCCGTAAAGAAATGACGGCCCATCATGAGGAAGTGGATGCCACTGAGGCCGAAGGGGTCAAGCTGGAACTGCTGGTTTCCCCGACCAGGATTATTTCTGAGAACGGCCGTTTCAAAGCCATGGAATTCATCCGCAATGAACTCAAAGAACCGGATGCCGGAGGGCGGGCCAGACCTGTTCCCATCCCCGGTTCTGAGACGATCTATGAAGCGGATCTGGCGGTCATTTCCATCGGCCAATTTTCCGACCTGACTTTTCTGGAGAAGGATCCTGATCTGAAGGACCTGGTACTTTCCAAATGGAAGACCCCGGATGCCGATCCAGAGACCCTTCAAACCTCCATTCCGGACCTTTTCATTGGTGGAGATCTCTTGCGAGGCCCGCAAACGGTGATTAGAGCCATTGCCGACGGACGGATAGCGGCCAATTCCATACATCAGTATCTGACCCGAGGGGCTGTTCAAGCGGTTAAAAAGGAGTTCAATATCAGCAAGGGGAAGAAATTGCCCCAGGTGGATCCGGTAATTTTTGAAGATGTTCCCCAAAAACCGCGGGTCCAACTGCCCCAGATGACCTTGCCTGAACGGGAGCGCAACTTCAAGGAAGTGGAGTCGACCATAAAAAAAGCGGAAGCCTTAGAAGAGGCCGCCCGCTGCCTTTCCTGCGGCTGTCTGGATGTCCTGGACTGCCGCTTGAGGTCTTATGCCGACACCTATAAGGTGGATATTGACAACCTCCCGACCTGGACCAAAAGAAGATATCCCCTTCAATTAGGACATGATCACATTTTAGTTGACCCCAATAAATGTATCACCTGCCGAAGATGCGTTCATGGCTGTTCGGAGTACCAGATTCAACAGGCCTTTGAACTGCAGGAAGTTCAAAAAGAAGGAGGACCTCCGGCTTTTACTCCTTTCATCAATGACCGCTGTGTCTCCTGCGGGCTCTGTTTGAACAACTGCCCCACCGGGGCCCTTACGGAAAAGACGATCGGGCTCCCTGGGCCCTGGAAGCTGACCAGGACCAAAACCACCTGTACCTATTGCGGCGTAGGGTGCCAGCTTTATCTGGAAAAGGTCGACGGCAGGATAGTCCGGGTTACCGGAGTGGATAATACGCCTCCCAATTACGGCCACCTGTGCGTTAACGGGCGTTTCGGTTTCGAGTTTATCAACCATCCGGACCGGTTGAAACACCCCCTCATTAAGGAAGGAGATCATTTTCGTCAAGCCTCATGGGATGAGGCCCTGAACCTGGTGGCCAAACGGTTTTTAGAAATTAGGGATCAGTATGGACCCAATGCCTTGGCCGGTCTTGCTTCAGCCCGGGCCACCAATGAAGAAAATTATCTGATGCAGAAATTGGTTAGGGGGGTTTTTAAAACCAACAATATTGATCATCAAAGCCGGCTTTTGTATGACGGCAACTTAGACGGTCTGGAGGCGGCCTTTGGAAGCGGGGCCATGACCAATTCCATAGCTGAAATCGAACAATCCAAAGTTATTTTGGTCACAGGTGCCGATACCAAGGAAAAGAATCCAGTCATCGGCGCGGCAATCAAACGGGCCGTTCTTCATCAGGGGGCCAAGCTTATAGTCGTTGATCCGGACAAGATTGAATTGACGGAAATGGCCTCCCTTTGGTTAAGCCCCAAACCAGGAACCGATTTGGTTTGGATCAATGGTCTGATCCATATCATCATTGAAGAAGGCCTTGACGATAAAAATTATGTCCAGGAACGAACCGAAGGGTTTGAAGAATTGAAAGCGTCTGTTTCCGATTTCACCCCTTCTTATGTTTCCCGTATCACCGGGATCCCGGAGGATGACCTGTTCTGGGCGGCCCGTATATATGCCAGCGACCGGGCAGCGATCTATTATGCCTTAGGCATTACCCGGAACGGGCAGGGGACCGATAATGTCAAGGCCCTGGCCAATCTGGCTCATGCTCTGCGGAAATATCGGGGTTCCAGGGGCCGGGATTAATCCCTTAAGGGATCGCAACAACCTTCAGGGAGTTTGTGATATGGGGGCCTTGCCGGACGTTTTTCCCGGTTATCAGGGTGTGAGTGATCCAGAGACCATAGCTAAGATGGAAAATGCCTGGGGGGTGTCGGGACTCTCCACGAAGCCCGGGCTTCATTCAAAGGAAATCCTCGAGAAGGCGAAGAACAAGGAGATCCGAGGACTTTATCTCTTGGGAGAAAGTCTTGGCCTTTCCGGACCGGGTAACGAAGAGTTGACCCAGGCCCTCAAGGATGTTGATTTCTTGGTCGTTCAAGATCTCTTTTTGACCGAAACCACAAAGCTAGCCGACGTGGTTTTACCAGGGGCTGCTTTTGCTGAGAAAGAGGGGACCTTCACCAATACTGAACGGCGGGTTCAACGGGTCCGACAAGCGGTTCCACCGCCGGAAGAAGCCAAGCCGGATTGGTGGATCATCAGCGAATTTGCCATTCGAATGGGTTTGCCTATGCGCTATGAAAATCCGGAGGCCATTTTTGAAGAAATGCGAACTTTGACCCCTTCTTATGCCGGAATCACTTACCAACGTATCAACCGGGCGGGGATACAGTGGCCTTGTCCAACCCCAGATCATCCGGGCACCCCATATCTTTATAAAGATGGATTCACTCGGGGGAAGGGAAAATTTCAAGCCATTGCTTATACAAGGCCTAAAGAAGCCTAGGATAGTGATTGTTCTTTTCATGATGTGCAAGTAGTCGGCAATTATTTTGAAAAAACCGACTTGGATTCAAAGGACAGATTCTTGAATTGAAGGATTGTGAAGCACAGCTTAATAATTAATAAATGGTGAAGTGATTCAATTTAAAGAGCATCAGAAGAAGTCCGTAGCAGCCCCAAACAAATGATTATTTCTGGGACTTTTATGAATTATCAAGGATAAGCATGAGAAGAATTTATTGTCCAAGTTTCCTTATTCTGGCTGGCCTATGTATATTGGGGTCTCTTGTTTTTTCCCTAAAATTATGGGCTGGCGGGGCCTATCCTTATCGCTTTCCAGACCCCAAACTCCCCTTGGATTCCAAGGCCGATACGGTTATCGGTCTTTTGGGGGAATATACCATAAAAGAAAAAGACACTTTATTGGATGTGGCCCGGGATCATGATTTGGGGTTTAATGAGATGGAGAATTTATATTCCAACATCGATCCCTGGGTGCCGAAGGTGGGGACGAAGCTCATTATTCCCAGTCAATGGATCCTGCCACAAACCCAACATTTCGGTATTGTTATCAATATAGCCGAAATGAGGCTATATTTTTTTTTAAAATCCGCAAAATTGGTCCGAACTTATCCCATTGGAATCGGGGATCAAGGCTGGTTCAGTCCTGAAGGGACTTTCCATATCACGGAAAAAAGAAAAAACCCTGCCTGGCATATTCCTGAGTCTCTACAGGAAAAATATCAGATGAAAGTCATGCCTCCCGGTCCGGATAATCCTTTGGGGGATTATTGGCTGGGCCTATCCATCCCGGGATACGGGATTCATGGGACCAACTTTCCCTGGGCCGTAGGCCGGTTGGTGACCCATGGCTGTATTCGTCTTTATCCTGAAGATATTGAAAAGCTGTTTGTCATGGTGGAGGCCAAAACACCGGTTGAGCTTATTTATGAACCGGTCAAAGTGGGTTGGAAACAAGGAAGGATTTTTCTGGAAGTCCATCCGGATGTTTATCAGAAAGTACCTGACTTGACCGGATATGGATTAAAAAAAATTAAGTCGTTAGGCTTGACCGAACGGGTGAATCAGGACTTAATACTGAAAACCCTGGAAGAAAAACAGGGTATTCCGGTCGATGTTACCCAAGATTGATATTTTTCTGATTTTTTCCTTGACAAATCGTGTTTTTACTCTTAATTAAAAAATAGCACCTAATGGCATATGAGTTGGAATGTAAATATATCTTAAGGATTTTGGAGAGGAGGTGAGATTGAATGATACGATCAGGAAAGGCGATGAAGACGGGTATTCTATTATCTCTTTTATTATTCATTGGTGCCTTGGGTTCAGGGTGTTGCTTCACGGCGGCCACTGCAGAATCTCCCAAAGCACCCCCTGCTCCAGCTCCGGTTGTTCAGGCACCACCACCGGCGCCAGCACCAGTTGTGCAAAAGTGCGAATGTGATTTAAGTCAACTCAACGCAGCGGTGAAGAAAGCTGAAATGGCAGCTGACAGGGCCGCACTGGCAGCAGATAGGGCCGAGGCGGCCGCCAATAAGGCCGAAGCCGTTTTTATGAAAAAGATGAAGAAATAGCAAGCTTAAAAGCCCCTCAAAGTTTAGAAGGCCTATAGGTTGAAGAATACCTATGGGCCTTTTTGCTTTCATTTCTGTTGGGAATACTGGCACCTCCAAGTTTTTTTACTCATGATGAATCTTAAATCAAAAAATGACAGTTACGATGTCGCAGTCGTCGGTGCCGGTCATGCCGGGTGTGAAGCGGCTTTAGCTGCGGCCCGTATGGGCTGCCGCACCCTTCTCCTGACCATCAATATCGATCACATCGGGGCCATGTCCTGCAATCCGGCTGTAGGAGGATTGGCTAAGGGACATCTGGTCAAAGAAATTGATGCCCTGGGCGGCGAAATGGCTAAAAATATTGATGCTACGGGTATCCAATTTCACAGACTGAATACACAAAAAGGCCCGGCGGTTTGGTCATCCCGGGCCCAGGCCGATATGGACGCCTACAAGCAACGCCTTCGCTGGGTGGTGGAAAATCAGGAGAGATTGGATGTTAAACAGGCCATGGTGGATTCGCTCTGGCTGGAACAGGGGAAAGTGAAAGGTCTGCGAACCAGCTTGGGGCAAATTTTTCCGGCCAAAGCGGTCATTCTGACCACCGGAACTTTTCTGCAGGGCCTGATTCATATTGGTTTAAATCAATTTCCGGCCGGCCGGATGGGGGATCCGGCTTCGACGGCCCTATCGGACTCCCTTAGGTCCTTAGGGTTGGTTATGGGGAGGCTCAAGACAGGGACTACCCCTAGGTTACAAGGAAAAACCATTGATTTTCATTCCTTGAATCTTCAAGAAGGGGACGAGCCGCCAATTCCCTTTTCCTTTACTACCGAGGCGATTATGCAAACTCAAGTCCCCTGTTTTATAACCTATACCCAACCCGAAACACATGACCTGATCAGGGCCAACCTCGATCGCTCCCCACTTTTCATGGGTCGTATTAAAGGGACCGGCGTTCGCTATTGCCCTTCTATTGAAGATAAGGTTGTCCGTTTTCCTGATAAAATAAGACATCATATTTTTTTAGAACCTGAAGGCCGAAAGACCACCGAATATTATCCCAATGGGATTTCAACCAGTTTGCCGGTGGATGTTCAAATGGCCATGCTCCGGTCCATTCCCGGTCTGGAAGCGGCAGAAATGGTTCGGCCTGGTTATGCGATCGAATATGATTTTGTCGATCCCCAGCAATTGAATCCTTTCCTGGAAGTCAAGGCAGTGGCCGGGCTTTATCTGGCCGGGCAGATCAATGGCACCTCCGGTTATGAGGAAGCCGCAGCTCAGGGCTTGATGGCCGGGATTAATGCCGCCTTAAAAATTCAAGAACGTAAGCCCCTAATCCTGACTCGTTCTCAGGCCTATATTGGAGTTTTGATTGACGACCTGATAACAAAAGGAACCAAAGAACCTTACCGCATGTTCACCTCCAGGGCCGAATTTCGGTTGTTGTTGAGAGAGGATAATGCCGATCTGCGCTTGACCGATCTGGGCAGGGAAGTGGGTTTGGTGGACGATGATCGATATCGAATTTTTTCTCAAAAAAAACAAGAGGTACAAAAGGGTTGGGGCTGGTTGAACCATATCCAGTTCTCTCCGAACATCGAACATAATCAGGTGTTGAAAACCCTGGGCAGTCAACCTCTACGAAAAAGAACGTCCTTAAAGGAACTTTTGCGACGGCCGGAGCTGGGATGGAAGGAACTTTTCCCCTTGTGCCCGGAATTGGCCCATATCAAACCTAATGTTGCCGAACAACTGGCCATCCAGGCCAAGTATGAAGGCTATTTAGAAAGACAAGCAGAACAAGTCAAACGCTTTGAAAAAAATGAACAAACTTTGATTCCCGAACAGCTGGAGTATCAATGTCTTTCCGGCCTATCCAACGAAATCAAAGAAAAGCTTAATTCTATTCGTCCAGGATCTTTAGGTCAGGCCTCCCGGATTTCCGGGGTGACACCGGCGGCTATTTCCATCCTGCAGATTCATATAAAAAAAATAAACAAAAATACTTGACAAGGTCATTTCCTTGGAGCATATTAAATTCCATTTTAAATTAGATAGGTTATGTTATAATTGTCTCTAACTGAAAATTTTCTCGGAAAAAGAAATCTAAACGAATGAGGTCTTGATTGAGGAAAGGAGAGAGAGAATGGCACTGACCAAAGAAAAAATTATTGCCACCATCTATGAGAGAATCGGATTCAGCAAAAGTCAATCCAGAGAGGTAGTGGAACAATTATTGGAAATCATGAAAAAAGCCCTGGCCAGTGAAGAAAATATTCTTATCAGCGGGTTTGGAAAGTTTGTCGTCAAAAGAAAGCGGGCCAGGCGAGGGCGGAACCCTCAGACCAACAAAGATCTGCAACTGAAAGCCCGGCGGGTGGTGGTCTTTAAGACCTCGGGCGTGTTGAGAAAAAGGGTCAACACCGGTTTGGAATAAACGAAGGGCAAGGCTGCTTTTTTTTCAACGGAAATTAAGACCAATTCCCTGGTTAATCGGCCATCACCAGGGCTTGAGAAAACCCTTTTTCCTCTAATTGATGCTGTAAACGAACGGCTTCCTTAAGCTCTTTATACTGAGTTACTCTGACTCGGTAAAGAGTTTCTCCGGAACGAATCGTTTCTGAAATTTCTATTGTTGGGTATTCTTTTTGTAGCCTTTCTTTTAGACTCAAGGCGTTTTGACGATCCTTGAAAGCCCCAATCTGGACTGAAAATTCTCCTTGCTGGAAATCAACCTGCTGGACCAGGCGGGTAAATTTTCTGCCGTTCTCTTCAACATCCTCCAGAATCCCCAAGGCCTCCAATTCGATTAAGGCCGTTCCCGGACCTATGACGCCTAATTCCTTAGCCCCGCTATAGGAAAGGTCCAAGATGCGATCTTTTAAAAAAGGACCGCGATCATTAATTCTTACTACGATCTCCTTCTTGTTGGATAGGTTCCTAACGCGAACTTGGGTGTTAAAAGGCAGTATTCGATGAGCAGCGGTAAAGTCGAACATGTCATAAAGTTCTCCGGAGGAAGTCGGCTTTCCGTGAAAATCAGGGCCATACCAGGAGCAGATCCCTTTTTCCTTGAACTCGTTTACAGAAGCAACCGGGCTATACCACGTTCCATTAACGGTATAGGGCCTTTCTTTACGATCTGTTTTTTTAGAAACAACCGAAGGCGTTCTCTTGTCCGGCGTCGGGGGTTGTATTGCCGGGCTGGGGACAGGGGCCATGATAATTGTTTTGGAGCACCCATTAACTACAAAAAGCAAAAAAATGAATAAAATAAGAAAAAAAGGCCGACCATTCATAGCTTTATTTTAACAAACCTGAAGAGCGGAAAACAATACTTTTTTCTTGACAAGAAAACAGGCCTTTTTATAATATAATTATATTATAGCTATAAAATAGTTAATTTAGATTTGTAATCCGATGGAAAGGATCTTATTAGAGTGTTTTTTTGAAAGACACAAACCTCAAGTAGGTTGAAAGTCATAAGAAAAAAAGGAGGGAGTTAATATGGTCCAGATACCTAAAGAAATTAAGACCTGGCAGATGATACAACCCTT
The DNA here is from genome assembly GCA_963802945.1 of uncultured delta proteobacterium. Lineage (GTDB taxonomy): Bacteria > Desulfobacterota > RBG-13-43-22 > RBG-13-43-22 > RBG-13-43-22 > RBG-13-43-22. The sequence goes on along the minus strand of CAWDKY010000011.1, from coordinate 13,564 downwards.
TTCCAAAAATAAAGAAACAGGTGAGATCATTCCTGGTAAAATTGAAAAAACTGCCATACCGCTTCCTGAATTAAAACCAGGTGAAGTCTTGATAGAAGTGGCCGGCTGCGGGGTTTGTCATACGGATTTAGGATATTTCTATGATGGGGTGCCGACAGTTTCCAAGCCTCCTTTGACTCTGGGTCATGAAATATCCGGGACCGTGGTGGATGGGGATTCGTCCTGGGTCGGAAAGGAAGTTATCGTCCCGGCGGTCATGCCTTGCCGGCAGTGTATCCTTTGCAAGACCGGCAGGGGGAACCGATGTCTGGATCAAAAGATGCCCGGCAACAGCCTCGGCATCTATGGCGGATTTTCAAGTCATATACCTGTGCCGAGTATCGACCTTTGCGAAGTTAAGAATCGTAGAAATTTTTCTTTAGCCCAACTGGCAGTGGTGGCCGATGCCGGGACCACTCCCTATCAGGCGGCCAAAAGGGCCGGGATACAACCAGGAGATAATGTTATTGTTATAGGTATTACCGGCGGTGTCGGTCAATATATGGGACAGATGGCCAAAGCCTTCGGGGCCAAAACGATAATCGGTATCGGTCGAAATGAAGAAAAGATAAAAAGGGCCTTAAAATATGGGGCCGACTTCGTCCTTAATGCCAAAGATAAAGACGCTTCGGCGGTTTCCAAGGAATATCGAGATCTCTGTAAGACCAACGGACTACCTAATTTCGGTTGGAAGATCTTTGAGGTCACGGGGGTCAAAGCCGGGCAGGAAATGGCCTTAGCCTTATTAAGTTTTACCGGAAAATTGATCGTTGTCGGTTATGGTATGGCAAAGACGGAGTATATGATAGGCCGTTTGATGGCCTTTGATGCGGAAATTATCGGTACCTGGGGCTGCCTGCCCGAATATTATCCAGTCGTATTGGATATGATCCTTACTAAAAAAATCGATATTGGACCTTTTGTGGAATCCAGACCAATGAGCACTATTCGGGAAACTTTTGAAGAGGTCCACCAGGCCGGTTCTCCGGCGAAACGAATCGTCCTGACACCGGATTTTTGACGAACGACACAACCGGCAATAAACCATTATTAAGCACCAAGGCCTCGTTTCCGTCGGGGTACTGCGAATGATGAAAAAGGGTTCAAGGATTTAATCCCGTCTTGAGGGGGGGGAGTCGAATCCTGTTTTTTTTATGATGGCCATAACCGGTCTGGACTTTCAAAAAAACCTGTTGCTTTTAATGGACTGGGGCTTTTTTTAGTAGCCTATTCACGGAGGAAAAATAGAAATAAAAACTATTAATTATTAACGAAACGGAGGCACACCAATGGCAGAAATTAAAAAAATCGATACCCTATTCCCGTTGCTTTTGCGGGAATGGAAACAAAGCTGGGCAAATGCCACCAATTCCCCGGGGGAGTTGAAATGCGCAGTCGAGGCGGGCTGGGGAGAGGGTTACCCCAAGCCTGTGGACATCATCAAAGCCATGGATGAAGCCGGCGTAGAAACTGTGCTGGCCACCGATCTCCTGGCCTGGTCTTACCGCCGGCAGACACGGTTTGCCATCGATATGACCGGGATCATCGATGAGATGACCACCGCCTACCCCGGCAGGCTGTTCGGTTTAGCGGATTATGACCCTTTCAGGATCAGGGAGAGCCTGGTGAAGCTTGAAGCGGATGTCAAAGAGCGCCAGTATAAAGGGGTTTATATCCACATTTACGGGTACGATATTCCCTTGGATCACCGCAAAATGTACCCCCTTTATGCCAAGTGCGAAGAATTGGGGCTTCCTGTCTCCATGCAGACCGGACACGTTTTGGAAGCCATGCCTAGCGAACACGGTCGTCCCATGTACCTTGACCGGATCGCCACTGATTTCCCGGACCTCGTTTTGATCGGAACCCATACAGGATTTCCCTGGGTGGATGAAATGATTTCCTGCGCCACCAAATGGCACAATATTTATCTCAGTTTCAGTGCCTGGCTGCCCCGCTACTTCCACCCCTCCCTAATCAACTTCATGAAATCGAGAACCGGGGCCGAAAAATGCCTTTTTGGCTCAAACGGTCTATCCTGGCTGCGCTATAATGAACAAATAGCCGAAATGGGTTTGAGGGATGATTCATTGGGAAAAATACTTTACGGGAATGCTAAACGAATTTTCAAGTTGTAGAGCATTGATAAATTTGTAAGGTGTGGAACGCCGGATCAGGAGGCGGTGATTCTTAATAAATCCCCGCCTCCCGGTATTTGTCAAATAAAGCCAGGTAAGAGCGATTACCGGCTTTAAGCCGTTTTATCCTTCTGATTTAACTTCTCCTTGCAGAACGTCCATTACCAAGGACCGGTCCGAAATCTTCATCCCCGGACTTACCACACGACAGTTTTAAATTTTGTTCTCCTTCTTGACTCAGGATCCCGCAGTCCCAGATCCGAAACCCGCAATCAAAAGGGTTGTTCAATCCCAAATTTTCTTAAAAACTTTGGATTTTTGCTCCAGTCCTTTTCTACCCGAACCCATAACTCCAGGAAGACTTGGTTTCCTAAGAGGCGCTCCATATCTTTCCTGGCCTGCTCCCCAATGGTTTTCAACATCTTTCCCTGTTTGCCGATCAGGATCCCCTTCTGCGAATCGCGTTCTACGTAAATCGTGGCCTGAATATGAATAATCGGTTTGTCCTCTCTGGCTTTGAATGTTTCCACGGTCACGGCCACACCGTAAGGGACTTCCTGGGAGGTTAAGCGAAAAACTTTTTCCCTGATCATCTCCTCAACCAGAAACCGTTCAGAAAGGTCGGTCACCATATCCTCAGGAAAGTAGGGAGGACCTTCCGGAAGGGAATGCAGGATACATTGTTCCAAGGTGTCTAGTCCCTCACCGGTCAAGGCCGATAGGGGAATGATTTCCTGAAAGGGGTGTATCTGGGACGCTTGTTCGATAAGGGGAAGAAGTTTCTTTTTGTCGATTAAATCGGTTTTATTGATGACCAGGAAAACGGGTCTATTGGTTTTGACCAACCGAATTCGGAGTTCTGATGAAATAGCGAGGCGGACAGAAAAAGGTTCAATCATCAGGACGATCAGATTGACCTCGTTTAGAGTTCTTAACGAAATTTGAACCATGGACTTTTTCAAAAGCCCTTTGGGTTCCAAAATACCCGGGGTGTCCAGAAAAATAAACTGTCCTCCCTGGACGTGCTTGATCCCCAGGATCCGGTTTCGAGTGGTTTGGGGACGGGAGGAAACGATGGAGATTTTTTGGCCCAACAGGGCGTTGAGCAGGGTCGATTTCCCTACATTAGGGGCTCCGATTAAGGCTACAAATCCTGATTTAAAGGGCATGGATATTCATATATTCATAGGGGATCTTCATTTTTTTAATGATCTAACGATCGCCAAAGGGCAAAGTTAAGTCTTAAAAACATGGAAACAACGCGGTAACTTTCACCTTGGAGATTTCTGCTCTAATTGGACAAGGGCTTTTTCGGCCGCCTTTTGCTGGGCCTCTTTCTTGGTCCCACCTTTTCCAGTGGAAATAATCTGCCCCTGCTACGGTCACTTCCACGAAGAAGATCTTTTTATGATCCGGACCTTCTTCCCGAAAGACCCTATAAATCGGTACGGTTTTCATTTTTCCCTGGCAATACTCCTGAAGGAGGGTCTTATAATCCTGGATGGAAAGGTCAGCCTCAACTGAAAATTGAGATCGAAAGAGGCGGTCAATAAAGATCAAGGCCGAGTCAAACCCTCCATCTAAATAAATAGCCCCCAGAACGGCTTCAAAGGTATCGGCCAGGAGAGAAGACTTTTCACGGCCTCCGGTCCGTTCCTCTCCTTTCCCGATTAACAAATAATCCCCCAAACCTAATTTTAGGGACAAGGTTGCCAATTTTTTCTCATTGACTTGACCGGCTCGGATTTTGGAAAGACGGCCTTCCGGGAGATCAGGATATATTTTTAACAGCATATCACTGAGGGCTAAATTCAAGACGGCATCGCCGAGAAATTCCAACCGTTCGTTATGGTTCCAAACCGATTCTGGGTGTTCATTGACGAAGGAGCGATGGGTCATTGCTTGCCTCAACAATGAGATATCATTGAAAAAGTAAGCCAAATGAACTTGAAGCGATTCAAGATCTTTGATTTGAATTTCTTTCAAAAGGAAAAGTCTCCCAAAAGGTAATAAAAATATATTCCATTTTCTAAATTTTTTCAAGAGGCTCGAATAATTTTTTGTTGACAAAAAAAAGGATTCGAGCTATAATAAAACATTTAAAGTATGGAGTGAACGAACCATGAAAAGCTACATTCCAAAGAAGGATGAAATTCATCGAAACTGGTGTCTTATTGATGCCGAGGGAAAAGTCTTGGGACGACTGGCTTCTGAGGTCGCTATGCGGTTAAGAGGGAAAAACAATCCCCGATTTGTCCCTTACGAAGATACGGGAGACTTTGTGGTGGTGGTTAATGCCGAAAAAGTTCTTTTAACCGGGAGAAAATTGGATCAGAAGCTGTACATCCGCCATAGTGGATATATCGGCGGCCTGAAATCCATTACCGCCAAAAAATTAAAAGAGAAAAGGCCTGAAGAATTGCTTCGTCAGGCCGTTAAGGGTATGCTGCCGAAAAACAGTCTGGGACGAAAACTAAATAAAAAATTAAAAGTTTATGTAGGGACCGCTCATCCTCATGAGGCTCAACAGCCTGTGTTGGTGAGTTAAAAAAATGGAAAAAACCGTGGAAGGAAATATGGCAGACAAAGAGTATTATGCAACAGGTAAAAGGAAACTGGCCATCGCCCGCACTTGGTTGAGACCAGGGTCAGGTCTAATAACGATTAACGGCCGACCTATCGACCGGTATTTCAGCCGAGAGACGGCCAAAATGGTTGTTCTCCAACCCCTCGAACTGACGGAGACGGTAGGTAAATTTGACATCCTGGTTAATGTGACCGGTGGAGGCCTTTCCGGACAAGCCGGGGCTATTAAACACGGGATCACCAAGGCTCTTTTGGTTTATGATCCGCAACTCCGGGCGGTGTTGAAGAAAGCCGGTTTTATTTCCCGGGATTCGAGGATTAAAGAAAGAAAGAAATACGGTCAAAAAGGGGCCAGGGCGCGGTATCAATATTCAAAACGATAAGCCTTATTTAAATTTATTAAGCTGAATAAGGGGAGGCTCCAAAGGCCTTCCCTTTTTTATTTTTCTTCCAGACCCAATAAATTCTGCGGATTAAAAGACCACATGATGATGGAACGTAACATTCGCCTTTTGATTGCCTATAACGGCACGAATTACCAGGGTTGGCAGAGGCAAAAAGATTGCCCGACGATCCAGGGTGTGATCGAAGAAATTCTGACCCGAATAACGCAACAGACGGTCTCCCTCGTTGGGGCCGGGAGGACTGATGCCGGTGTTCATGCCTGGGGACAGGTGGCCAACCTCAGGACGAATTCCGAAATGATGATTGACAAAATGGAAGCGGCTCTTCAGGCCCTTTTACCCAATGATATTTTAATTCGCCGAGTTCAGGAGGCTGAACCGTCCTTTCATGCTCGATATTCCAGCAGGGCAAAGATCTATGATTATTTTATCTGCAACCATTCTCGTATGACCCCCTTTTTCCGTCCCTATGTTTGGTTCCTGCAGGGTCCTTTCGATACCAACCTGATCAAAGCCGGCGTGTCCCTCTTGGTAGGAGAAAAGGATTTTTCCAGTTTCCGAACTCAGGGAAGCGAGGTGTCTCATTCGGTGCGCACCCTTTATCAGGCTGCTCTTCTTCCCTTGCCATGGGGCGGCTTTAAGTTGAGGTTTAAAGCCGATGGCTTTTTAAGACATATGGTTCGAAATATGGTGGGAACTCTGATTCGGGTCGGGTCGGGACGGATCTCGATAGAGGGGTTTGAAAAGATCATTCAATCCAAAGACCGCTCTCAGGCCGGGGAGATGGCGCCGGCCCATGGGTTGTTCTTAAGAAAAGTCATCTATTAAAAAAGGTTAAAGGCTGGAGGCAAAAAGTACAAGGTTAGGCACCGTCGGCAACAAATAAGATTTAGATCAAGACGATTGGCATGAAGCCGGAGAAATCTTGAGCTGCTGTTACGATCTATTTGGAGGAAGATGTTTGGATTGTTTCCTGAACAGTCTTATAAACGGTTTTAAAGGCTTCGTCAAATTGGGTCAAGGGTAACCGACCGATTTTAATGTATTTGATGACGATCTCTTTGGTCACTTTTAAGACTGTTTCTTCTTCAGGTTTCATAGGCTATATACCTCCTGATTATCATTGTAGGATTCAAGGGGTCTAGGACCGCAGGGCGGAGTGAAAAGCATGGAAGTTAAAACCGTTGAACGTCCCGGCTGAGCTCTCGTCGCAGGCCCCCGAATCCTAGAATCCTCGAATACTGTTTTCTTTTCAAATAATGGGCCTCTGCTGTAGGAAGAAGGCGTTTCTTTCAGCAGAGGCCCTGGTTAAGAAGAACCTGTGCAGCCCTCCCTATTTAAAAAAGATACCGCAGAACCTGAAGGGAAATCAAGAGGTTTATCGTTAATTTTAGATTTCGGATTTCGGAGTGCGGAAGGTGTGATTCTTTAAAGCACTAAGCCAAAAAGGTGCTTCCTTCCTTTTTCATCCCTCAAGGAGAAATTTGATTTTACTTTCCCTATAAATCCCATCAAATCTTGTTTAGCTTTTTTGTTCCGCAATCGGCAATCCGCAATCAAAAATCAAAATAGTATGGCCGATTAATCATGCCTGTGTTATATAGAAAGAAAATCTTGGAATAAAAAATAATCTTCCAATAAATATCATGAGCGGATTGATCCAAATTCTTCCTGAATCCCTGATTAATCAAATCGCCGCCGGCGAGGTCGTTGAAAGACCGGCTTCGGTCGTTAAGGAATTATTGGAGAATTCCGTCGATGCCGGGGCGTCCGACATTCAGGTCGATATTATCCAATCCGGAAGATCATCCATTCGGGTCTCGGACAACGGCCGGGGAATGACCAAAGATGACCTGCTCCTGTCCATTGAGCGGCATGCCACCAGTAAAATCAAGGAATATGCCGATCTGATCGCCTTACAGTCCATGGGGTTTCGGGGAGAGGCCTTGCCAAGTATAGCTTCGGTAAGCCGGATGACCATCCTTTCAACCTTCCAGGGCGAAGTGTCGGGTCATCGGCTTTCGGTTTGGGGAGGAAAAAAAATGGGCCTGGAGGAAGTCGGAGGGACTTCCGGGACAACCGTAGAGGTGCTGGATCTTTTTTATAATACACCAGCCAGGATGGCTTTTTTAAAAACTCCGAGAGGGGAGTGGAATCAAATCCAGACGGCCTTTGAACGGGTAGCCTTGGGTTTTCCTTCATTGCGGTTCGACCTGACCCATAACGGGAAAAAAATTCTCCAACTTTTTCCGGCTCAAGATTTGATCCTTCGTTTGCAGGAATTATGGGGTTCGGAAAAAACAAAAGATCTGATTCCTCTGAAATTGTCCGAGGATCGGATTAGGATTTTTGGTTTTATCTCTCCACCCCACATCCACCAGAACACCTCTCGGAATATCGCTTTCATTGTCAATCAACGATGGGTCCGCAGTCCGCTGCTTTACCCGCTGATTGTTCGATCTTATGCCGGCATGATCCCTTCGGGGCGTTTCCCCGCGGCCGCCGTTTGGCTGGAAGTTCCTCCGGAATTGATTGATGTCAATATTCATCCTTCCAAACAAGAGGTACGTTTCAGTCAAACAACCTGGATTCAATCCTTAGTAGGCAAGGCCATCAGTCAGGCCTTAAAATCCTATATGCCTAAACCAGCGAAGATGGAGAAAGGGTTTTTCCCTAAAGAATGGACAACGGGTCCAAGCCAACCCTTTCTTTTTAAAGAATCCGATATTCCCTCATTCCTGAGCCCTTCCATTCAGGAGGAAGGTCCGGTTTCGTTGGGATTTCCTGCCGGGGCTAATGCCCCAGATTTAGATCAAGCCACACCTTTGACTATGGACAGGCCGTTGGATGAGGAACAAATGGTCAATAGGGCAGGGGGGTTTTCCGGATTGACTCTCATGGGTCAAATCCATGGAACCTACCTGGTGGCATTGATGAACAGCGGGCTGGTTCTTATCGATCAACATGCAGCCCATGAGAGGATTCTCTATGAACGATACCTTAATCAATGGCAGGCAGGAGGGGTCTCTTCTCAATATCTCATAATTCCCATTTTAGTAGAGCTGCCGCCTGGATGGGGCATTGATACGGAATCGATTCAACAGGAAATAAGCCATTTCGGATTTGAGATCACTCCGGCCGGTGGAAACAGCCTGTGGATAAAATCTATTCCCTCGGGGATGACTTCAGGTCAAGGGGAAGAGGTTTTGAAGGAAATCCTGGAAGAAATGAAATCGGAAAACCGTTTGATCACGTCTGAGGAATTTTCAAGATCACTCTTAAAACTATTGGCCTGCCACAGTGCGATCCGGGCCGGACAGGTTTTAGGTCAGGAAGAAATGAAGGCCTTATTGATTCAATTGGACCAGACAGAATCTCCATCCCATTGTCCGCATGGACGCCCTCTTTGGATCCTTTTTCCCTGGGAAGAAATTGAAAAACGATTCAAGCGAAGATGATGGGAAACAGGGAAAAAGGATTCATGGGTTCGAGTATTCAAGACTGGGGTTTGTCCGGGGAGTTTATTCAAAGCCATCCGAAAGTATTATGGACCGTCCTAAATTGGTCATAATAACCGGCCCGACGGGAGTAGGGAAATCCTATTTGGGTCATTGCCTGGCCAGAGAGATGGGCGGGGAAATTCTCAATGCCGATTCCATGCAGATTTATCGTTATATGGATATCGGAACAGCCAAACCAACTCTGTTGGAACGCAAAGAAGTTCCCTATCATTTAATTGATATTATCGATCCGGATCAGCCTTTTGATGCCTCTGAGTTCAGGATTCGGGCCCAGTCGATTATTCAAAGGCTTCACCTCCGGCAGGTCCCTATCCTGGTGATTGGAGGGACCGGTTTATATCTGAGGGTTTTGCAAAGGGGTATTTTCTCCTGTCCTAAACCAAAGACCGAGATCAGGCAAAGATGGAAAAAAGCTGCTTCAGTCACAGGGTCCTGAATTTCTTTGGGAAGAAGCTCAGAAAAAATGATCCCCTGGCCGCGAGCCGGATCCATCCCAGGGATACCTTTCGATTGATCCGGGCCCTGGAGGTTTTGGAATTGACCGGCCGTCCCATTTCGGATTGGCAGCAGTGGGGCAACGAGGCCGAATCGGATTTTGAGATCCTCTGGATCGGTCTTTCTCTGGAACGAGAAGTCCTTTATCGGAATATCAACTTAAGAACAGAAGCCATGATGAACAGAGGGTTTCTTGACGAGGTCCAGGGGCTTATTGAAAAAAGGATATGCCCCTGAATTGAAATCCATGAAATCCTTGGGCTACCGTCATCTGGTGGAAGTGATTAAGGGGATTCGAGATTTAAAAGAGGCCGTTGATTTGATCAAGAGGGATACCCGCCGTTATGCCAAAAGACAATTGACCTGGCTGGCCAAAGAAGAAAATTTGACCTGGTTTTCTCCTGAGGAATTTGATAAAATAAGATTAAACATTTTTAAATTTTTAAAGCAGTCAGAAATCCATGACCATCCCTAATCTAATAACCCTGATTCGAATTATTTTAATACCCTGGTTCGCAATCCTTTTGATCAACGGTTCTTTTAAGCAGGCCCTGTGGGTTTTTGCCGGGGCGGCGGTGACCGATGGATTGGATGGACTAATCGCACGTTGGTTTTCTCAGAAGACCTATTTGGGTTCTTTATTGGATCCCATTGCCGATAAAATGTTATTGTCCACGGCTTTTATTGCCTTGGCCATCATGAAGCAGATACCGGTTTGGCTGGCGGTGATTGTCATCAGCCGGGATGTGGTGATTGTTTTGGGAGTCAGTATCTTATTTCTTACTCAAGTCCGTTTTGAGATGAAACCCACCATCTCCAGTAAGCTGAATACCGTCTTTCAATTGCTGTTGATTTTGCTCGTCCTGTCTTCCGGATATGTTCATTTTGACCCTTGGGTGAAACAAGGATTGGTTTTAGTGACCTTGATCTTAACCCTTTTTTCAGGGTTCCATTATATCTATTCGGGCCTGAAAATTTTAACCTGATTTTCCTTCTGGTTTGATTTGCTGAGAAGCGAAGGTGAAGGGAAATTTATTTGACTATCACCAGGATTTTTGCTTGACACTGGTGATCGGAATTGATTAAAAAGAAACAAGGTTATAGGCACGTAGCTCAGGGGGAGAGCGCTACCCTGACACGGTAGAGGTCATGGGTTCAAGACCCATCGTGCCTACCATGCATTTTAAGGAGTTGGCCGTTTTGGACTAGCTCCTTTTTTATTTCTGCTGTCGAAGTGCGGGACATTAAAAAGAGTTAGTTTTAGGTGGACTGTCTGGCGAAAATACAGAAGTCTTTTTAAAAAAGCAGTCTATCTTAGACCCGTTGTTAGTTCTACTTAAGACCCAAGAGAGAAGCGGCATTCCCGCCGAGAATCCCGTCAATCTCCTCCTTGGTAAAGGCAATCCCCGCCGGCGCCTTTTTCGGCAGATCTTTCAGTAATTGAATCAAAGTTTTTGTGGGTACAACGGCCGAGTTCATGGGATTATCTGTACCGAAAAGCACTTTTGAGGCCCCGGCAAAATCCAATAGGACGCGAAGTTCCCGGCAAAAAAGTTCATAACGAGCCTTGGAGTAGGCTACATCATCGGCCCACGCCTGGCGTCGTTGAATTTTGCCGGCGGCGTGCTGGCGTGGGGACTGCTGGTTCCCCTGCTCACCTTCGTGCTGGGACCCAGCATCCAGGCTTCCCAGGCGGGCGGTCAACCGCTTTCCTGGACGCTGCTGGCGCAGGCAATTTATTTCTCCGTGGTGCGCCCCATCGCGGTGGGCGGAATGCTGGTGGGCGCTTCCTACACCTTGTTCAAGATGCGCAAGCAACTGGGCGCAGGCATGGCGCGCGCCATCACCGATCTGAAGAAATCCGCCGCTGCCCATGCCGCCACCAACCGCACTGACCGCGACCTGAGCGCCAAGGTGGTATTCGCGGGCGTGGGCGTGGTGTTCGTGGCGATGATCGCGCTGTACTACTTCTTCATCGGCAGCGCGGGGAATCTCACCAGCTCGAAAGTCATCGCCGGCGCGGTGGTGGCGGCGCTGGTGATGATTGTGCTCGGCTTCTTCTTCGCCGCGGTCTCCGGAAATCTGGTGGGAATGATCGGCTCCTCCAATAATCCCGTGTCGGGATTGACCCTCTGCACGCTGGTGGTTGCGGCTCTGCTGATGGTGGCCCTGGGCGTCTCCGGCGCCGGCGGCGTCACGGCGGTGCTCGGCGTCGCCGCCGTGGTCTGCGTCTCTTCCGCCGTGGCCGGCGAGATGTTGCAGGATCTCAAGGTGGGGCACATTCTGGGCGGCACACCCGCCAAGATGCAGGTCGGCGACCTGTTCGGCATCGTGGTGGCCTCCCTGGTCCTCTTCTTCCCGCTGGCGATTCTCGACAAGGCCTACCACTTCGGCAGCCCCGCATTGCCCGCGCCCCAAGCCGGACTGATGGCGATGCTCGCCAAAGGCATTGTGGGCGGCGACATGGCGTGGCCGCTGGTGATTGTCGGAATCCTGATGGGCTTCGCGATGATCATGATCGAAGTGAAAAGCGTGATGCTCTTCGCGGTGGGCATGTATCTGCCGCTGGGGACCACTTTCGCCATTTTCGTCGGCGGGGTGATCCGCTGGGTAACCGACAAGCTGCGGGATCGGCAGGGGCCTGAACGACGCGCAGAAAGCCCGCGTGGATAATGCCGGCGTGCTCACCGCTTCGGGGCTGATCGCCGGCGAGGCCCTGTGCGGACTGGTCATCGCCGGACTGGTGGGGTCGGGCCATAATGTTACGCTGCTGACATGGGCGCCGCCGTACTGGGCCGCGCTGATCGCGCTCTCGTGCTGATCATCGCGATGGTAAAAGTGCCGCTGGCCAATGCCGGCAGCCCCGATGAGCCCGCGCCGCCCACGGCGATTATGTGACACGAGTAGGGATCGCGAGGCACGGGAGTAATCATGAAGATCTGGCCAGGCCTGGCTTGAAAGCTCCTTCCCGCCGGTGGTGAGAATCGCAGGTAGGATGGCTGGCTTCATTTGCGCAAGCAGCAGCGCTTGTATTTCTTCCCGCTTCCGCAGGGACAGGGATCGTTCCGCCCTGCCACGCGCCGGGAGACCACCGGCTGTGGCGGCGCCGCGAAATCGGCTTCTGGTTCCTCCGTATCCTCGCTTTCGTCCGGCGTCAGGTAAGTAACGTATTCAGCGGCGCCATAGTCCAGGCACTTGCGGAGAATTGCCAGCGCCATCTTATGGGGGTCAACGGCGGGCACAATTTTGAAAAGCCTCTCGATTTCACGGACAACTTCATTAATTATCTTTTCGCCGGTGACGGGTAACCCCGCTCCCGTCGTCATCCAAAAGCCATTCAGCGGAATCGTTCGGCCCGCCATCACGGGCCCGCCGTCATGCACACAACTGCTGTAGGCAATATCCATGAGGAAAAGGTGCTCCCCCGAAAGCGCATCGAGGCACTCGAGGCCCGCACCGGGGGCGACACTCTTGGGCAGCAGGACGCGGAAGCGGGCTTGCGGATAGGCGCGGAAAAGGAACTCCTCGTCGCTGCCTGGGGACGCGGGATGATCTTCAGTGTATTTCGTGATCAAATTCCGGCCGTCGCGAATCCAGTCGTGCAAGCAGCAGTCGGCGAGCACGGCGGCAACATCTTCGGTGTCGAAGAAGAGCACGCCCTTCTGCATGATTCCGAGGGCGGCGCCAATCTCTTCCGTGGCGGCACGCGGAATCGTCTTCGTTATGCGGTCCATCAGCTTCCGGCTGGCTTCCCGAAGTCGCTGGTAGTCCTCGATGTTACCCCAGGTTATTGTTTTGGTGGTTCCCATCATCGCCGAACTCCTGGCGGAGACTGGCGAGGCGCGGCAATCCGCAAGTTAATCCGGCACCCGAACGTTTCCGCCAGTCGCCAATTTTGAACGCGTTGTCCCGTAAATATACATTATCCATTCTCAGGCTTCATGCACTTTCGGCCAGCATCGCGGAATTGATCGCGGAATTGATTGTTCTTAGCTTGTCAAGTTGTCCGGTTTTTATAGCAAGTGATCTGTCCGGTTTTGCTTTTTCTTTGCTCCTGGCAATTTCTCTATTTTACTCTTACTAGAAGTGTTTCCCTTTCATTCTTAGTTATTGCCGCTGCCTTTGTTTTTCGACGTGGGCCTCGCCCGGAGCGGAGCCCTGCGGAGCCCGCAGGGCGGAGCGTTTAGGGCGAAGCGGAGGGCGAGGCCCACGTCGCCGCCGCGCCGCCGGGTACAGGGGCTAGAACTTTAGACCTCAGGCGGATGCCGTCGGTGGTGGCCGGCGGGCGGACCCGGGGGGTCTTCCCCGCCGGTCCGAGCGGCTCCCCCTGCGCCGTGTAGCTTCCCACCACGTGCGGCCCGTAAAGGAGGCTCACGTGCCC
>CAWDKY010000010.1:0-5306 GCA_963802945.1 uncultured delta proteobacterium | reverse complement strand
CCTGATTATGTTCATTATGTTAGGGATGATATTAGCATCTCTTTGGGGCTATTTTATGCCCTATTATGAGGACGGTGGAGGATACCGTGGACATGGCAAGGAAGGAGACGACAGAGATGAGTATAGAAGATAAAGAGGCAGAAGGGCTTTTTTGTTCGCCCCACATCTCGGCTCACTTCAACCCCATCAGGAAGGTGCCCGGTTTCAGACGCCCGCTAAGTTGTTCGGCTACCCTCAAAGGTTCCCTCAATATATGGAGGTTCCACCTTATATTGAGGTCAAACAGATCGTTTCATACTTCTCTCCTTTTTTCTACCATTAATCTAATCAGCTGTTTTTAAAGAATAATCCAACCTTATGATTTCCCTTCGGTTATTGGCACGCATTTTGTATACATATATTTTGTATACAAATCACTTGTATTGGGGTGACTACCAGGGGGGTAAACGATGGGCGTAATGAGCCGAGATACCGAAATTTACGAAACCATGCAATTTCTTCGCCGAATTTTTAAGGCCCTGCAGGATTACTCGCAGGAGGTGTCAAGTAGTTTTGGTATAAGTGGGCCCCAGCTCTGGGCACTGAAAATACTCTCCCAGCAGGGAAGCCTTAACCTCGGCCATCTGAGTATCAAAATGTACCTGCATCCCAGCACGGTTACGGGTGTAATCGATCGCCTGGAGAACAAAGGCTTTGTCGTGAGAGGCAGAGATCCAGATGACAGAAGAGTGGTGAAAGTGAAGTTAACTCTTGCAGGAGAAGTTCTGGTCAAGAAAGCTCCTAACCCCGTTCAGGGAAAGATGATATATGGCTTAAGAAAGTTGAACGAAAACGAATTGAACGTTATCCACGAATCGGTCAAAAGGCTCGCGGTAATCGCGGAGGCAGAAAACGTGAAGGCAACGTTCTTTTTTGACCAGGAATAAGTGTCTTGATGAAATGAGACGGTTTCAAAATCAATCTTAAAGCAAGGAAGAAAAATCATGAAGGTAAGATCCAAGGGACATTACGCGCTCGACCCACACGTGACCTCGACCCTGATGAGACGCTGTTCATCGTTAACGATATGAGCAGGGGGATTATCATGATTAAAGGGGGAAAAATGAAGAGATCCATCAAAATCATGCACATTAATAGTCATTATGAAGTCATCTATATAATCCTTAATGATGGAACCTTGATTAAATCTACCGTTCCTTTAAAAACCGCTTTGTCCATGCTTAAAAATGAAAAGATTGACTTGATTCTTGCCGAACCCCAAAACATGGCCATCCTGACCCCTCAAACGATCAGTGATAATTTTGCTTCTGGCAAATTGGTCAACCCAAACACCCCATAATGAAAGGATACCAGCCATCGGAAAGCAGTTACCGGAACTATCGGCGGTATAAAGGTTATTGTCAAAGAACCTTTTAAGAAAGAGAAGTAATGCTGGACCCATTGACCCCTTAGGATCAATGGGAAAACAAAACCCAAAAAGGAGGTATCACCATGCAGCACAAAACATTTTTTTTAACTTTTTTTATGTTTCTTCTCATTATCACCTGGGCTTTTTCTCCAGGACTAAAAGCCCAAACTTCACAAACTCCATCGGTTAAGGCAGACGAACCTGAATCTTCATTTCAAAAAGCCGATGAGTTCTTTCTGAAGAAAGACTTAAAAGCAGCTGCATCTGAAATTCGAAAAGGTGCCGGATTTCTAAAAAAGAAAGCAAAAGAGGCCTCAAAGGATGGAAAAGAGGGCTTAAAGGCATCTGTTCAAGAATTAGAGAAATTAGCCAAGGACGTTGAAAAAGGGACGGTAACCTCCGAGGAGAAACTCAAAGATACCTTTGCGAGATCGTATCAGGCCTTAGCCAATCACCATTATCTGAAGGCCTCTGAATCCTGGGCTAAGAAAAAGACCAAAGAGACCGGCCAAGCCCTTACCGCTGCAGCGCAGTATCTGGAGCAAACGGCCAAGTGGTCTGGTCGCAAACTGGAAACAGGTACGGCTGAAGTCGTAAATATGCACGTATGGTCGGCGGTAAACTCATAAAAGGTACAGGCTATGGCGTTGAAGAGGTAGGCAAAGGGATCAAAGAAATAGGCCGTGAGCTTTCAAAGCTCGGGAAAAAGACGGAGCCCCAAAAATAAATAGTTAATACTACTTTACCTTTAAGCTTTTAAACAGCGGCCTGATACAAAATAGGCACTTTGGTTGCCGGAAAGGAGGCATCAATGCTTTGGACCATATTTGTGATCCTCTTAATTTTGTGGCTTCTGGGATTAATCAGCGGCTATACGATTGGGCGGGGTCGTTCATATCCTGCTGGTCATCGCCATCGTCGTGATACTGATCCAAGTTTTTCAGGGTCGAAGACGATTGTAGCCCTTTGGACCCTTTTCGGAGAAGGTAAGGTATTTGGAATGGAGGTGGTCGGCAGGTTTAGTTGCCGCAGCAGCCGTTCTTTTATCCAGAGGCCTGCTTTGTTTTTTTTTTACCTTATCTTATTCCATTGATGGTTTTATAAAAAAGCAGATCAGAAAGGAAACGTTATGCCGACTACCTTAAAATCCAAGAACTTTAGAACAATTGCTGGCCGAGGCCGATGAACTTGTCAAAAAAATAAATTCCGAATACCTCGAAGACCTGGAAGAAGAACATCGCCTTCAGTTTGAAAAACATGCTCAAAGATTGCAGGAACTCAAGTCTGAAGTTCAGGCAAAGACCGAGGAAAAAGGAACAATAGAATCATTTTCCTCGGCCGAGGGAATGCACGAGGCGATTGTTGATATCGTTAAAGCCATGAAGGACTTGACAAGTTATCTGACCTGATTTTCGTCAAGCGCCCTTAAAAGAGTCGGGTATTCAGTCACGACGCGAAAGACATAAAGGAAAAGGAGGGAAGAGAAAATGCAATACAGTGTTAAAGATCTGAAAGGCAATGCCATCGGCGCAACGGATGGTGACATTGGAAAGTTGGATGATTTCTATTTCGACGACGAATCCTGGACCATCCGATATCTGGTGGCCGAAACCGGTAATTGGCTTCTGAACCGAAAGGTGCTGGTCTCGCCTTTCGCGATCGGCAAGGCGGATTTAGCAAGGGAACGGCTCAATGTGACGCTGACAAAGAAGCAAGTAGAGGAGAGCCCCAGCATTGATACCGACAAGCCGGTTTCCCGGCAGCATGAGGCGTATTACCACGACTACTACGGTTATCCCTATTATTGGAATGGTCCTTATTTGTGGGGCCCCACGTACTATCCTCAGCTCCAAGTCGCCGTTCAAAAACGAATTGAAGAGCAGCGCGCGAAGCGAGAAAAAGCGGGCGATTTGCATCTGCGCAGCATTAATAATGTGACCGGCTATCATATCGAGGCTACCGATGGCGCCATCGGTCATGTCGAAGACTTTATCATTGACGATGAAACATGGGAAATTCGCTATCTGGTTGTGGATACGCAGAATTGGTGGCCGGGAAGAAGGTGCTGGTTGCGCCGCGGTGGATCGACCGGGTGAGCTGGAACGATTCCAAGGTATACGTAAACTTATCCCGGAAGGCGATCAAGAACGCACCCGAGTATCATCCGGACGCTCTCAACCGGGAGTACGAGGAGACACTTTACGATCACTACAAACGGCCGAAGTATTGGAACCGTTGAGTCGACGACGGCGACCTTCTGATCAGACATGGTCTCCAGCTACCATGGTTGATCATTAAAGGCTCTTGGAACGTTTCTGCTGGAATCTCACATGGTGGGTTGTTCTGACCGAGTCTTTACTGATTCTGTGGTGAAGAAAGGAGGTGCACATGCGGCTCTTTTTTGGGCTTGCCTTCTTGGTGCTTGTTGGAATAGCTATGTTTGCCATTCAGAATTCCACGGCACCGTCCGTCGATTTGAAGTTTGTTGTCTGGGATTTTCGGACATCGCTTGTTTACACCATTTTGGGGACTTTCGCGTCCGGGATGGTAGTTGTTTTCCTTCTATGGATTCCTTCAGCTCTCAGAGCTTCCTTGCAGAAAAGAAGCTTGAGGAAGGAGATTGAGATCCTGGAAAGGGAGAAAAGACACGATGCTGAAACATCCAGGCAAGGAAGCAGAGGCAACGAGAACGAGGTCTAACGTCCATGCCCTTCCGGGCACCCAGAACCATGAAAATGGCCTCTGTGATATCACGTCGATGTCTCCTTGAAGAGAGGTCGGTTTTGTTTGGTGCCGCAAGCCCGTTGCCTAACGTGACCCGGATGCCGATGAAGCACCCTGAATTTTTGCCCCCCATTTGATGAGGGAGCACGATGAGTAAACTCTTTCTGTGGTCGGCATCTCCTGGAGATAATAGACGAGAGGAGGGGCGATAGAAGTTATCTATGCAAGGTGTGCAGATCTCGATGTCCACAAGAAGAAGGCGATCGCCTGTGTCCGTACCATGGATGAGGGCGGCTCCGTTAAGCGAGAAAATGAAGTCTTGCGATTGAGAGACAAGTAAGGGACTCCAGAATGGATGGGATGGAAGAAAAGCGAGTGATTGACCGTTACAAAGTCCGATCGATTTGGTGGGGACATCCACCAGAGACAAGGATTTGGGACATGACATACGTCGGTTATGCCCCTCGGTTAGCAGATTCCAATACTCTTCTTCGTCCTATACTCAATTCAAATCGACCTGAAGGATCTCGGTACACGTACCCTTCATCCACGGCTGACACAACCCCAAACATGAGGAGGCGATCGGATGACATCACCCGCCGAAGTTGTATTCCTGTTTGACGTGGACAACACCCTGCTCGATAACGACCGCGTGCAGGATGACCTCAGGAATCATCTTGAGAGCGAGTTTGGGGCTGAGAGTCGGGATCGGTACTGGGCCATATTGGAAGGATTGCGTGGCGAGCTTGGCTACATGGATTACCTGGGTGCTTTACAGCGCTACCGGCTGGAAGACATGTGCGATCCGCGACTGCTGATGATGTCTTCGTTTCTGGTGGATTATTCGTTTGCAAACCGGTTGTATCCTGGTTCGCTCGCCGCCCTTGAGCACGTTCGCTCGTGGGGAGCACAGGTCATCCTGTCCGATGGCGACGTAGTCTTCCAGCCACGGAAAGTTCAACGATCGGGATTATGGGAAGCGGTTGAGGGCCGCGTGCTGATCTACATCCACAAAGAGCAGATGCTTGATGATGTCAGACAGCGATACCCGGCCCGGCATTACGTCATGGTGGACGACAAGCTGCGGATTCTGACAGCGATGAAAAAAGTCTGGGGGGACCGTCTGACGACCGTATGGCCGCGCCAGGGACAATGCGCCCTCGACTATAAGAAC
>CAWDKY010000009.1:0-5640 GCA_963802945.1 uncultured delta proteobacterium | reverse complement strand
TGATTTGCCGGATGCCTTCCTCTTCGGCGGCGGCGAGTTCCTCCTCCGTCGCGGGCATCTCGGCGCGCGACTCGACGCACGCCATCGCCACCTCTTCCGCGCCCAGGCGGCGGAGCGTCCGGGCGACGTCCACGGCGACGTTCCCGCCTCCGATCACCAGCGCCTTGCGCCCGACCTGCACCGGATTCCCGGCCCACACGTCCATCATGAGCGGGATCGCCCCGATGAACCGCTCGGCGCCGAAACCGGGCAAGGCCAGCCCGCGGCTGCGGGAAAGACCGGCGCACACGATGATCGCCTCGTATCCTTCGGCCTTGAGATCGGAGAGTTGCAGGTCGCGGCCGATCTCGCAATTGCAGCGCAGTTCGATCCCGCGCGCCAGGATCGTGCGGATGTCCCTTCTCAGCACGTGCTCCGGGAGCCGGTACTTGGGAATGAGATTCAACATGCCGCCCGGCTGCGGCAGTCGCTCCAAAACCGTGACGGCGTAGCCCATCTCGCGCAGGTCCTGCGCCGCGGTCAGGCCGGACGGGCCGGCGCCGACGCCGCGCAACGAGTTGGTCAAAGGCTACGAATACGAAAAGGACCGCTACGTGGTAGTCGAGGAGGGCGAACTGGCCCAGATTTCTCCTGCGCAGTTCCCGGGTGATGGAGGTGCTGGAGTTCGTGCCCGAGGCGGAGGTCGATCCGGTGTACCTGGACGCATCCTATTGTACGTGGCGCCGGAGCGGGCCGGCGAGAAGCCCTACACTCTGCTGTACGAAGCGCTGCGGCGCAGCGGGCAAGCGGCCCTCGCGCAACTTCCCACATAGCCAACACCTGGTCCTGCTTCGGCCCGGCCGCTTCGGACTGCTGGTGCATACACTGTTCTACCGCGACGAAATTCGGGCGCTGGAGGAATTCCTCACCAGAGACCCTAGTGGGGGACGCACCCCTAGGTAATGGCCCTGCCCGTCTGCTGGTGGAGCGCCGGGAAGGTCTTGGATGCAGGGACTGACGGAGGAGTCGGCCACTCGGTGGGGATAGCCATCGGCGCCCAGATGGGTAGACCCGGGAAGCAGGTTCTGGCCTTGCTGGGAGACGGAGGAATCGGTGTGGCCGGGTTCGATATTGAAACCGCCTCAAGATATAAAATCCCGGCCGTCTATCTCCTTTTCAACAACAGCTCCTGGATAAGCACGGAGTTTCAAAAGACGACTTTACCTAAGGTGGATTCCTGGGGGATGCTGCCGGATATTCGATACGATAAGATGTTTGCCGAGGTGGACTGCCACACCGAGTTTGTTACCGAACCGGAGCAGATCCGCCCTGCGCTGGAGCGGTCTTTTAATTCCGGGAAAACTTCTCTGATCAATGTTATTCCCGACAATACGATTTTACCTCCACAGATAGGTGTAAGCCAGGCCAGGGCACGCGAGTAGTCCGGAAAGGAGAGGGTTTTATGAGGATCGACGACAAAGAATGCGTAGGGTGCGGACTGTGCCTGGTCTATTGCCCCATGGGAGCGATCAGCATGGATGAGGACTCTGAGGCCGCTATGATCGATGAGGATGAGTGTGTGGAATGCGGCGTCTGTTTCAGATCCAAGGTGTGTCCGGTAGATGCCTTTGAGGAAGAGGTCCATTCCTGGCCCCGTTCCATAAGGGCGGCTTTTTCCAATCCTCTTCTGGTCCACAAAGAAACCCGGGTTCCGGGTCGGGGAACAGAGGAGGCCAAAACCAACGATGTCACCGGACAATTCAAGAAAGGTTTTGTCGGTGTGACCACAGAGATGGGCAGGCCCGGAGTTGGAGCCAGGTTCTATGACGTCGAAAAAGTGGCTCAAGCCCTGGCCAGGGCCGGCGTGGAGTTCGCTCCTAATAATCCGGTCACTTATTTGATGGTTGATAAGAGAACAGGAAATCTGAACAAGGAGATTATCAACGAGAAGGTCTGTTCGGCCATGATCGAGAGTACCACCCCCATTGAAAATCTCCCAAAAGTCATCCACGAGATGAAAGAGGTTGCCCCACAGTTAGAGACCGTTTTCAGTCTGACGATCTCGAGTCGGCTCAATAACGACGGCCATGCGCCCTGCGAGAAGATCTTGAAAGACCTTAATGTCCCGTTTTACATCAACGGGAAGACCAATGTGGGCCTGGGCCGCCCCTTGTTTGAGGAGGTATAACTATGACGCATACATTACATCGGCGAGGATCTGAAGATAGCTTAGAAAAGGATTATGTCCTGTTGTGCATGGCCGCCAAAGGAATCAATGAAAAAGGCTCTGAGGAGAAGATGCGGGAGTTTCTGAGAATCAATCTGCGTCATCATCCGGTTAATATAGGAGATATGAGAACGGGCAATATGTATAACGTTCCTATCGATGAGATCATGGCCAAGGTCACCAGTACAAGCATTGTGCATAGTGTCTTCACCGACCAGGACACCGTGATGCAGGTTCTGAAGGATCTTAAAGAGGCGGACCTGGGGATGTCGGTCGTGGTCAGTGGTCCTTTCGGTTGTGTGGGGGAAATTTGCCGGGCCGCGGGACTCCGTCCCCATTCAGCGGATTACTCAGGAGATATCTGGGGGAGAAGGGATAAATTGTCTTCGGATGAAATGTTGGAAGTGACCACCATGTGCGGTCACGCCATGGTCGCAACTAACTTGGTAAAGTCCCTGATCGATGAGATTAAAGCCGGGGAGAGAAGCGCCGAGGATGCAGGGAAGGAACTGGCCAAGATTTGTGAGTGCGGGATATTCAATCCGATCCGTGCGGCTGAACTTTTAAGGGGAATGGCCTCGAAATAAGGGGTGTAAGGTATAAGGTACACGGTTTATGGCTTTTCCTTGAACGGCTCGGCTGAGGTTGTCGCAGGCCTTAAACCTTGAACCTTGGACCTTGGACCTTTCAATCACTTGAATCCTGGAACCCTATTTTAATGCTAATTTTGGAGGATAAAAATGGGTCTGCCATTGAAAGGAATAAGGGTCGTAGATTTTACCCAGTATCAGCAGGGAACGGTCTGCACGGAGATGCTGGCCGATTGGGGAGCGAATGTCATCAAGATAGAGCCCCGCAATATCGGTGAACCTGGAAGAGGGGGAAACGCTTGGGGGCCTAAAGGTGTACCCGTCTATTTTGAGGCTTACAACCGCAACAAAAGGAGCATGACCATAGACCTTAAGAAGGAAAAGGGCAAAGAGATCGTCTATAAACTGGTAAAAACAGCAGATATGTTTGCCCAGAACTTCCGCCCAGGTGTGGCCGATCGCCTGGGTTTTGGGTATCAGGCCTTGTCTGAGATCAACCCCAGGATTATCTATCTGAGCGGGTCGGGTTTTGGCCTGAAAGGTCCTATGTGGGACCTTCCCGGTTTCGATTCAGTAGGCCAGGCCATGGGTGGACTTATGAGCATCAACGCCCAGCCTGGTATGCCCGAGCATCTGGTCGGGACCGGACTCGGCGACCAAACCGGGGGTTTCCTGCTCAGCCTGGGGGGCCTTGCTGGCCTTGATCGATCGTGAACGAACCGGGAAAGGTCAGGAGGTTGATGTGTCTCTGCTAGGCAGTGTGGTCGCCTTACAAAGCTCGACCTTCCTGGCCCACCTCTTGACCGGCCATGTCCCAGAGAAGAGGAGAGGACGAATAACTTCAACGGTTTTTGCCAGTAGCTTTACACCCAAGGACGGCAAGTCCTTTATTATCCAGACCGTTGGTGCTGAAAAAAGGGACAAGGTTTTTGAACTGGCCGGATTGGATAAAGATCCCAGGTTTGATACCCGGGAAAAGCGGCACCAAAATGAGGATCAGATGTTTGAAGTCTTTGATGCCTTCTTTGCCACCAAGACCCGTGACGAATGGCTGAAGATCCTGGTAGAGGCTGATATTGTTTGCGCCCCGGTTTACAGTTATCCTGAGGTGGCTAATGATCCTCAGGTCTTGGCCAATAAATATGTTGTTGAAATAAACCATCCGACAGAGGGTTCAGCTAGAATTATCGGCAATCCTATTCACCTCAGCCGGTGTGAGGCCAGGACCGGCGTAGCCCCTCTATTGGGACAGCATACGGAAGAAGTACTCAAAGAAGCGGGGTATTCCGAGAAAGAGATCGCCGAACTGAAAGAGGAAAAGGTTATTTAAAAAGGATTCAAGGGGTCGAGGGGTCAGGGATTCAAGTAAAGCGCATGTAAAGTTAAACCCATTACCTTGTGATAATTCCTTATAACCTTGTGACGAAGACATGAAAGGTTTCTTTGGATCCTGCATTTTGAATTTTTTTAAGCTAACAAATAAAAAACTTATCTTACAGGTTGCTCAAAAAGGTCGAGATACAAGGCGCCCGAAACCGGGAACCCGCCCCCGAAGGGGTGGGACTGAGCGTTGCCCTTGACGCGAAGAAATCCCGAGGAATGAGTCGTACGTAGTAGTACGTCGCAATGACGAGGGGTGCGGGTAATCCCGCCGTTGGCGGGATAGATGGGCCTTTTTCAGCAAGCTGTTTCAGGATTAAAAAAGGAGAGTAATAATGGGTCTTCCATTAGAAGGGATAAAGGTCATCGATTTTACCCAGTATCAGCAAGGGACGGTGGGGACGCTACTGCTTGCCGACTGGGGGGCCGATGTCATTAAGGTGGAGCCCAGATTGACTGGCGAACCGGGAAGGACTTCCGGGCTGGCCTACTATCAGGCCCACAACCGAAATAAGAGAAGCATCACTATTAATCTTAAAAAGGAAAAAGGCAAAGAGATTATTTATCGGTTGATTAAGGATGCCGACATCTTTGCTCAAAATTTCCGTCCGGGGGTGGCCGAACGCTTGGGTTTTGGATATGAAGCCCTATCAGCGATCAATCCCAGGATCATTTACATGACCGGATCGGGTTTCGGATTGAAAGGACCCTGGAAGGACAAACCGGGTTTCGATGCGGTGGGTCAGGCCATGGGCGGGATTATGAGCCTGGCCGGACCTCCAGGATCACTTGATCTGCCAATCGGCGCCGCTGTCGCCGACCAGACAGGAGGATTCATGCTGGGGTACGGGGCCCTTCTGGCCTTAATCGACCGTCAGCAGACCGGCAAAGGCCAAATGGTCGAAGCCTCTCTCATGGGCAGTGTAATCGGGCTGATCGGCTGGGTCATGCAGGCCTATCTCCTT
Organism: uncultured delta proteobacterium; assembly: GCA_963802945.1. Classification (GTDB taxonomy): domain Bacteria; phylum Desulfobacterota; class RBG-13-43-22; order RBG-13-43-22; family RBG-13-43-22; genus RBG-13-43-22. Next base: position 499 of record CAWDKY010000009.1, on the reverse strand, counting down.
AGCGGACTGGTCCCGCAGAAGGGCAGGGCCCGGGTCGGCTCCGGTGTCTTTTCCTGCACCTTAAGGGCCGGGGACGGGAAGTCTTTTATCATCCAGACCTTCGGCCGGGCGGCCAAAGAGAAAGTCTTTAAGGCTGTGGGCCTGGACCCCAAGGACCCCCGGTTTGAAACAGGGGAAAAGATGAGGCAAAATATTGATGAATTGATCGCTGTAATGGAGGGTTTCTTTTCCAACAAGACAAGAGATGAATCCCTGGAGATTTTGGGAAAGGAGGACGTTGTCTGTGCTCCTGTCTATAACCTGGCCGAAGTGGCTGCCGAACCCCAGGTAGCAGCCAATGAATATCTGATCGAGATTGAACATCCCAAAGAGGGAAAAATTCGCATCTTGAACAATCCAGTGACCCTCGGAAGGCAGAAGGCCCGGGTCGGTGCCGCCCCGGAACTCGGTCAGCATACCGATGAGGTGTTAAAAGAGGCTGGATATTCCGAGTCGGAGA
>CAWDKY010000008.1:0-13464 GCA_963802945.1 uncultured delta proteobacterium | reverse complement strand
CCTAATGTTGATTGTTTTCGTCTGGCTTCTATTCCGGACCTACACTAAATCGGAACAGGGTCGGTTTCGATGGGACGGTTTAAAACTTAAATTGGTTGGAGATATCATCCGAAAGTTGGAGACCGCCCGTTTTTGCCGGACCTTGGGCACCCTGATCAAGAGCGGGGTCCCATTGCTGCAGGCCATAAGAAATGCACGGGACGTAGTCAGTAATCAGGTGATTGCTTCCGCCTTAGAGGAAGTGTCAACCGGGGTGAAAGAAGGCAAGGGCATGGCCCTGCCGCTTTCCGCTTCCAAGGTGTTCCCCCCCCTGGCCTTATCCATGATCAAGGTGGGGGAGGAGACCGGTCAATTGGACGATATGTTGTTGAAGGTGGCGGCCACTTATGAAAAAAGTTTGCGGGTCTCCATAAAAAGGTTTATCAGCTTTCTGGAACCGGCGATGATCTTAGTGATGGGATTGATCATCGGCTTTATTGTTTTGTCCATGCTGATGGCTATTTTCAGTATCACGGATCTTCCTTTTTAAAAAGACCATGCAAATAGAATGTCGAATTTTGAATATTGAATGTTGAATATCGAAGTGAAAAAACTTCCTGATTCGATATTCGGAGTTCGATCTTCAATATTAAAGAGTTAAAAAAGTTAGCAAGTATTTCGAATAACGAATGTTGAAGGAAGAAAAAATATTTGATCTTGAAGAACGATTGATTCATTTCGCCGTTCAAATAATTACAGAAGTTGAATCGTTACCAAAAACAAGAACCGGTAATCATATTTCCGGGCAACTCATTCGTTGCGGCACCTCTCCGGCTTCCAATTATGGAGAAGCCCAAGGTGCAGAATCTCGAGTTGATTTTATCCATAAGATGAAAATTTGTCTTAAGGAATTGAGGGAAACAAGAATATGGCTGTTAATGATCGAAAAGGCAAAACTGATTCAACAAAGAAAACTTAAGTCTCTAATCAATGAAAACAACGAATTAATATCAATTTTTGTAAAAAGTATTCAGACAGCAAAAAAGAAGAGTAGATAATTTCATGATTCGAAATTCGGTGTTCGATATTCAATATTCGAAAAAATTAATTAAAAATCCATCCGGTTTTACCCTGCTGGAATTGATCATTGTCTTGTTGTTAAGCCTGCTGATCCTGGGATTGGTGACGGTCTCTTTTGCCAACCTTCTGTCTTCGGCCAAGCTCCAGGCAACGGCCAGGGAATTTTCAGCTACACTGAGACAGGCCCGTGATTTGGCCAAAATTCATGGGGGACAACAAGGATGGTCCGTTAATCTGGACTCGAAAGAATATGGAATTGAAGGGCGACCGGTCAAGAAAATCCCTTCCCATTTGGAACTCAAAATAGTAGATTCAACAGGGGAAGAGGTTCGGAGCGGGCAATATCGGCTGGTTTTTGAATCGAATTGGGGTATGGACAGCGCTCAATTTCAATTGTCCAATAAAAAAAGGGTCATAAGAATCGAGCTGGACCCTTTACTCGGGGCAGTAGTTACCCGGTGAAGCCTATTCAGACAAACAGAACCAATGGATGAACCCGTGGATGAACCCGCAAAAAGTCGACGAAATCCATTTTCGTCATTCCCGTGAAAACGGGAATCCAGTGTTTTTAATTGGTTACGCAGGGCCTGGATTCCCGCGTGTGCGGGAATGACTTCTTTTTACGAAGTCATCGAATAGGGAACATCGAATGGCGAACAATGAATATCGAAAGAAGGCTGAAATGAAGCCCCTGAATAAAACGGCCGGGTTTACCTTGCTGGAGGTTTTGGTTGCTCTGGCCCTGCTGGGAGTGGCCGGCACCGTTGTTTTACAGCTTTTTTCAGCCAACCTGAGGTCCATTTCAGCTTCGGAAGAATACGTGGCCGGTTCTTTGGAGGCCCAGGCCAAGATGAGAGAGGTTCTGGAAGACAAAGACGTTTCAGAAAGGACTTGGCATGGGATTACGGATAACGGATATCGATTTCAGGTTTCTGTTTCGGATACCTTGTCGGAGAGGTCGGAAAGCCTCTCAGTGAAACTGATGGAAATAGAAGTCAAGGTTTATTGGACTCAGGGGAATAAGGAAAAATTTTTGACTCTAACGACCTTGAAGATGGTTGAAAAACCGGTATGACTCCAAACCAGAGGGTTCCAGGAGTCGAGGATTCAGGGATTCAAGTGAATTCAGTCATAACTGAAAAAAAAGGTAAGAGGAATAACCTCGGCTTCACCCTGCTGGAACTCATGATCTCCATCGCCATCGTCGGGATTATGGTTTCCATCCTGGTGGCCGTCTTGAGACTGGGGTTTCGTTCTATTGAAGCCGGAGAAAAAAAGATAGAATCCCTGGAACGGGTAAGGGCCTCTGTAAATCTGATTGACGCCCAAATACAATCGGAAATCCCTCTGACCCACGAAGAAAACGGAGAGAATAAGTATTATTTTATAGGACAGCCTGCGCTTCTCGAATTTTCTACCAATCATTCCATTTGGGGAGGCGAGACAGGGTATGTGGTCGTCTCCTACCGGGTAGTTGAAGAGAGTCAAGGGAAACGCACGCTTTGGGCCTCAGAAAACGGGGTAGGACAGGAAAACAAAAAAGAGATAAAACTCTTGGATCTTTTTGATGAGATGTATTTTGAATATTTTTATCAGGATCCGATTAAAGAAGAAGGGAAATGGGTTGATGAATGGACCGAGGCCGCTTTTCTGCCGAATAAGATACGCCTTCACCTGATCAAAGACAGGAAAGACCTTTCCATGATCCTTTCTATGAGAACCGGAGGAGGACTATTAGGAAGCCAGGCCGGGCAGGGCACAGGAGCGGTAAGCAAAAATTGACGAGAAAGAGAATATCGAATATTGAATAACGAAGGTTGAATGTCGAATAACGGATAAAGGGAAATTTATTCTAGGGGGAAAATGAGTAAGAATCAAAAAGGTATTGCCTTACTGACCGTTTTATGGGTTTTAGCGGTCCTAATGGTCATTGTTTTTTCTTTCTCCTATATGGCCCGGACCGAGACTCTGTCCACCTTATCCTTCAAAGAGGGGATGGAAAAAAGATTCCTGGCCGAAGCGGGGATCGAACGAGGGGTTTGTGAGCTCTTTTACAGACAAAAGATGCAGCTTTCCGTGATTAAGGACCTGGTTGAAGGTGGAGAGATGTGGAAAATAGATGGCCGCCCTTATTCCGGTCAATTAGGGGCTGGAAACTATGTCGTCAAGATAAGCGATGAATCAGGTAAAATAAATATTAATTCGGCCCCGGAGATAGTCCTCAGGAAGCTTATCGAGATCATGGGTATTGAAGGAATAGACGTAGATACGGTTGTGGACTCCATTTTGGATTGGAGGGAAAAGGGTGATTTGCGCCGTTTGAATGGGGCCAAATCCGACTACTACCTTTCGTTGCCCAATCCCTATAAAGCCAAGAATGCCGATTTTGATACCTTGGAGGAACTCTTATTGGTTAAAGGGGTGACCCGGGGACTCCTTTATGGAAACGGGGGAAAAAGGGGTTAATCGATTTTCTGACCGTTTATGGGACACCGAATGCGATCAATGTCAATGCCGCCTCCAAAGAAGTCTTGATGGCCTTTCCGGGGATGACGACGGATATGGTTGATGAGATCATCGCCTATCGACAACAACAAGATATAAAAAGCATCCAGGAGATCGGCGGAACCGGGATCAAAATTCAGGCCTTGATGTATGCCCTCAGTATGACTATTCATTATGGAAGCGATAGCAATACGTTCACCATTGAATCGTCGGGATACAAAGATAAACCCCAATCGGGCTATGCGGTCAGGGCAACAGTTACTCTCTTGACCAACAACCAATATAAAATACTTTATTATAAGACGCCAGTCCATTTGAAACAGGATGAAATTCCTTCACCATAACAATGAAACAGTCAGTTCTCTCCGCTTGAGGGGGAAGAGAATAGGGGCAGGCCTGGACCGGGTATTGTTTTTAAGCCCAGCGGACGACAAGATTGCCTTTAAAAAAACCCTTTGCTTGTCTATTGAAAAAGGGAGGGTGTCTGTTGCCTTCGGTTCCCGCTTTCTTTCCAGAATAAAAATGAAAGGATGGAAAGAATATCCTTTTCCCGAAGCAGACTATCCTTCGCCGGACTTTTTGACCTCCAGCCTCAGTTTAGCCAGGGCCGAACTGGGGGCGGAGGGCTGCCGTTTGACTTTAAGCCTTCCCAAGGCCTGGGCGGTCGTTAAAACAGTAGAATATCCTGACAGTGTATTGGAAAATATTTCCAATGTGATCGCCTTTGAACTGGATCGGATAACCCCCTTTACTCCTGAAAGTGCCTACTATGACTTTAGGATCCTAAAAAAAGAAGAGGGGAAGGTTAATATCACCGTGGCTGCGGTCAGGGCCGACTTGTTAGAGCCTTATCTGAAAACCATTCAAGAAAAAGGATTCAAGGTCGATCAAATTACGGTCAACCTGTTGGGATTGAACACCTTGTGCCGCTATATTCAAAGATCAGATCAGGTACTTTTTATCAGCCTAGATGAAAATCGATATCAGGGGGTATTTTTTTCGCCTGATATTGACCTGAAGGTCTTTTATGGAATTTTTCCGGACGTAGATGAAAAGAAAAAAGCAGCACTGATCCGTCAGGAAATTGAATTAATAAAATCTTCCTCAACAGAAATGAATGCCTTGGGAAAAGTTATTTTCTTGGTGAAAGATAAAAATCCATCTCTGAAAAAATTGGTCAATATCCACCTAGATCGACCTTTTCAATTTTTAGATGAATCGGAGATGCCCCTAGGACCAATGGAATCGGGGGGAAAGCCAATTCCTTATGCCGCTGTCGGTGGTATGCTGGAATCCTTGTGGACCCAGTCGCTGGGCCTTAATTTACTACTTAAGGGGGTTCACGAAAAGTCCAAGCCTCCCTGGGTGTTCACGGCCTTTTTGATTTTGGCCTTGGGTGTTTTATTGGGGATTTATTGGGGCACCCCGATCGAAATAGAAAAGAAAAAACTTCAAAATATAGAAAATCAGGTTGCCTCAAAAAAGGTGGAAATGAAAAAAATCGGCAGCCTTAAAAAAGAAATTGAAACAGTTGATACTGAGATTAACCTTATCCACGACTTCAAACAATCAAAACCTCTGGGTTTGAATATATTGAAGGAACTTACTCTACTGCTGCCCAAGCATTCATGGCTGACCAGGCTCAGAATTTCGGAATCCCAAATTAATTTAGAAGGCTATTCTCCTTCGGCCACCTCACTGATTCCCAGGCTGGAGGGATCGAAGCTCTTTCAGAAGGTGGAGTTTTCCGCCCCAACCTTTAGAGACCCGAGACAAAACATGGATCGTTTTCAGATCAAAATGGAAATTAAAGGGCCGTCTGATGAAAAAAAATAGAATTTTTATCTGGGCCATTCCTGCTTTGGTGATCCTGGCGGGGTTGGTCATTTATCAATACGGCTTCCTTCGGATTAAAGAAGAGTTGAACCTGATACGTGAGGAACAAGAAAGTAAGGCCAAAACCCTTCAAAAATATTTGGCTATCATTGCCGAGAAACCCGATCTGGAAAAAAAGCTCATCACCATTAAAGATCAAAGAAAGGCCGAAACGGCAAAACTGATGGAGGGGGAGAGCTTTTCTTTGGCCGCGGCTGCTCTTCAGGACATGGTCAAGGGCATCATTACCAGTAGGGGGGGCATTATATCCAGTGAAAGAATAGGGAAGGAGGAAGAAATCGTCTCCGGGCCTTCCGGGCCCAAAAAAGAGGAACCCAAGGGACCAAAAACGGAAAAGGATTTCAAAGTCAAAAAAGAAAAATACGAAAACAAAAGACGATTTAAGATCATCAGTGCGAGCTTTGATTTCACTGCCCCCGACACCGGGGCTTTAAGGGACATTGTTTTTTTTATAGAGACCAGGACTCCTTATCTGGTGATCAAAGAACTGGATTGCCGGGTCAGAAATTTCAGGGAGCCGAGGGAACTCATGGTCAAACTGGATGTCTCCGCCTTGTATGGAGGCAAATAAAATGGATCTGATTCGGGTCATAAAAAATTTTAATGTGTTGAACTGTATCTTGATCATCGCCTTTTTGGTTTTTCTTTTTGGTTTCCTTCTCCCCCGGGTGGATTCGGATGTAGTTTATGTTCCTACCCTGATTAAAAAGAAGCCGGTTGAAAAGAACCCCAACGAATCCTTGAAAACCCAAGCGCCCTCACCCCAAGAATATAGGGATATTGCCGACCAAAATCTTTTTCATCCCGAACGCATTATCCCGCCTGAAACAAAACCGGAGGCCGTCCTTCCCAAACCGGAATTTGTCCTCTTCGGAACCTTAATAACCCCTGATTTGAAAGTGGCTTATCTAGAAGACAAAAAGGCCCCGGTTTCAACCCCCGGCCGGGGGCAGAGACAAACCGCCTTAATGATTGGAGAGTCGTTAAGCGGTTTCAAGTTGAAGGAGATCATGACCGACAAGGTAATGATGACCCGGGAAGATGAAATCCTTCAGGTCCTCCTGCAAGAACCAGGTTCATCCAAGGCCAGGGAAACGACCTCAGGGCACAGAAGACCGTCCGTTCCGGCCTCTGGTGCACCGGCTCCTACTCCTATTCTTCCCCAGCCGACAAGGATCGGACCGTCAGCTCCTGTTCCCGGGCAAAGACCTGGGCCTCCCAGTCGTATGCCCCCGCCTCCCGGCCCGATGCCCGGGATTTCCCCGCCTATCGGGCCGGCAATGCCCATCCCCATGCCTGATGAATAACGATCCTCAATTTTTGAAAAGCAGCGATCGAAGGGCGTTAAAAACTGATAAGGAAGCAATCCGCCTTGGCGATAAAGGAAAGATTCAAGAGGTGATTATTGGTCCTGACCAGTAGTGTTGTACCCGTTACCTGTCCCTGGTCACTTGGCATCCTTTTTTTCTTTTTGAGGGATCAATTCTTCCATTTTAATCTGTTTTTTGAAACTCTTATCCAGCCGGTGTATGTAAAAATCGGTCAGATTCTCGGCCTCTTTTTGATTTTTGACCACTCGGGGTGTGAGTAATAAGATGATTTCAGTTCGGGCGGAGGTGTCATCCGTATAACCAAAAAGATATCCGAGGATGGGGATGTTACTTAGAAAGGGTAACCCGGATCTGGTCCGGCCTATATTTTCTTGAATCAATCCGCCCAGGACAATAGTCTGTCCGTCCTGGGCCACCGTATAGGTGGAGGCCTTTCTTTGGGTAAATATCGGATATTGGTATCCGCCGATTGTTTGGTAGGTATAATCTGAAACCTCCTGGTTGATCTCCAGGGACACCAGCCCGCTGTCATTGATGTTCGGTGTTATTTCCAGGATCACCCCGGTATCTTTATATTCCACGGATTGGGTGGTTGTTGTGGTGCTTAGTACGGCGGTGACAACGGGGACCTGACTGCCGATCTGGATCTTGGCCTTCCGGTTATCCGCAGCCAGGATATGGGGTGAGGCCAGGACATTGGTTTTTCCTTGGGTAGCCAAAGTATTTAAGAATCCCTGGACCAATCCGGTTTTATCAATTCCCAAAAAAGAAAATCCCGCTGGCTGGGTGGTTGTTGTAGTACCGGCTGCGTTAGTGGTAGTCGTAGTCGGGATAAAACTTCCTGTAATAGTAGCAAAACCTTGATTCGCCATTGCTTGTAAGGACCACTCCAACCCAAATTTTAATTCACCGGATAAGGTTATCTCGGCAATGAGCACCTCGATCATCACCTGTCTTGGGACCTGATCCAGCTTTTTCAAGGTTTCCAAGATAAGGGCATAGTCCTCGGGTGTGGCCAAGATGACCAGCGCATTGGTAATCTTATCGGGAAAAATCTTGGTAATTTCAGAAACCAACGCCTCTCCGCCCATGGAAGCACCAATGGTGGTCTGGGTTTGAAGAGGGGCCGTAGGTGTGGTGGGTTGGGCTCCGGTAGTCGCCGGTTTGGACGATGTTGTGGATGTTGTTTGGGTTGTAGAGGATTTTGCCGGAGCTTTTGCCCCCAAGAATATCTGTTGCAGCAAACTGGCCAGGTCCTCGGCCTTGGCATTTTGAACCGGATAGACAAAGACCTCAGGTTTTATTTTTTTAAGCTGTTCGCTGTCAAATATCTCGACTAATTGCAGGAGTCTTTTTACATTGGCATCCGTATCCACCAGAATGAGATAGTTTATTTTAGGCACATCCACGATCACCGCATTCGTGGATAGAAAGGGGGTCAGAACCTTAACCATTTCCGTAGAGGTAACAAATTTTATAGGAACGACTTGAAGTAATCCCAGACCTTGCAAGGTTACCTTGCCCGGCTCCCGTCCGATCTTAACCGGGGCCGGTTCTTTGGGCATATCGGCAATAGGGATAATGCGATAAAGCCCACCCTCTTCCACAACGCCGATACCGTTTAGGCGTAAAATAACCTCCATTAATGGGAGGACATCTTCTTTGGCTACCGGGGCCACCGATCTGAAATTCACCCGCCCGGTTACTTTAGGGTCGATAACATAATTGAATTTCAGAACACCTCCAAAAATGGTCTGGATGACGGAGAAGACATCAGCGTCATCAAAATTAAAACTGACCTCTCCCCTTTTTGCAGAAGGTTGTTGGTTATTGGACGGTTCAGGTCTGTTGTTGGCAGGAGGATTGGTTACCGATGCCCCTGGTTGTTGGCCGGGAATCGGGGACGGCATTGATGATATTGAAGGTGCAGGTGCCGGCGCCTCAGATGTCGGGACAGGCATTGGTGGTTGACCCAGGGGGGGTTGTTTCTGGGAAGATCCTGGGGACAGGGGTGGCAGGGGCGTTTGAGCTGAAATCGGCGACCCCAGGAAGGGCAGGGCAGCAATGACAAAGATAAGACCGATTTGGCTGAATCGGGATGCCCTTTTTACCAAAAGAATAAACCTCCTTAAGTTCATCAAAATATCTGCAAAATATTTTTAATACACCAAAAATTGAAAATAAACAAATAAAAAATTGCAGATCAATTTCGAAGGTTAAACTTATATTCTTAAATTTTTCTGGACCTCCCTTTTCTTACACGTTCATGACCGTATACCAACAGGAGTGGTTTCAGCGTTGATCGATTTTAAAGCGGATTTTATTTTTTTATTGACTAACCATCTGTTTTGTATTTTAATTTAAAAAAATCAGGCAAAGGATTCAGGGAAAAGGGAAGGGAGAGATATGGTTATCCCCAAGCGGTCCCAGTCAGACCATCGCGGCTTTACCTTGATTGAGCTTATGGTGGTCATGGTCATCATCGGCCTGCTGGCGGCCTTGGTGGCCCCCAGGCTTTTCCCAAAGTTGGGTAAGGGAAAGCAAGCGGCAGCCAAAGCCCAAATTGAGCTTTTGGGTCAAGCCCTGGATCAATATCGGTTGGATACCGGTTCTTATCCTTCAACACAGGAGGGATTAAATGCCTTGATGACTAACCCGGGACAGGAAAATTGGGACGGTCCTTATCTAAAGAAAAATCTTCCTTTGGACCCCTGGGGAAGACCTTACAATTATCAATGCCCCGGTACGCATGGGGAATATGATCTTTACTCCTTGGGTCGCGACAACAAACCCGGCGGAGAAGGCGAAGACCAAGATGTCACTAATTGGGAATAAAAAACATTTCTTAAAAATTCTTTCCTCAATTACTGTGGTTTTTTTACTGGGAGCCGCCCTGGTAATTTCCCTGGGGTGCAATGTCTCGGATGTCAATAAACAAAATAGCGTCGGCAGCGGAACCACCACCGGCTTTGGAAGTTCCGGCGGTACAGTAGCCAATGTCGCTGTATCTGCCACAGCTAACACAATGTACGCTGGTGGGACCACCGTCATTACAGTTATTTTAACTGATTCGAAAGGGAATCGGACCGATGCTACCATTATATTGACTTCTTCGGCGGGAGGTACTTTTAATGGATCGACAAATACCAGCTTAACAGGGTCAACCTCTGGGGGGGCGCTAACAACTACCTTTACCGCCCCTTCGCCATATAGTTACTCAGGGGAAACTTTCAATACGGTAATTACGTCTACGGTCGCAGGGACGAATATACAAGGGTCCATCCCTTTAGCTATAATAGTACTTCCTTCTTCCTGAGAAAAAGGGTCTTATCAAACTGCTTCATGGACCAGCCTTTCGGTTTAGGGGTTGCCAACCTTAAGAAAGCAAAAAATAGAATGAATAATATTAACTATAACAAAGGGTTAAAGTCAACTCAAAAGAGCTATAGCCAAATAAAGATTAGACCCTCCTAGTTCAATGATCTACCAACAACCCAAATAGCCCCAAAACGACCAACTAGTCGTTATCAAGATTTCAAAAATTTATTTAGGTCCTTTTTGGGATTAGTTAACCCTATCCAACTTCGTTTTTTAATTAGATGACCCTAATCAGAATCTAATCCCTCTTCCCAGTCTATTGCCATTCTGCTGAATCTATACCCTTGCTACCTACCAATTTGACTATGTATATTAAATTATTAAAGATAACCCCTCGAGGGGCTATCCCGCCCTTTCCTTGGAGCAATCTATAGAAGGGGATTCTTATCCCCTGAACCTTCTTCAACCCCGCTTCTGTTTTTCTGTCATTCCCCAGTACAACTAACCCCCTTCATCCCCTTCATTCAAAAAATCCATTAACCCCATAGCATGATAACGAACCATATATGGAATCCAGAGACATTGAGATTCATAGAGAAAAAGTGTTTGTACCAAAAGGCATGTCAGTTGGAGAAATTACGGAAAAATATGGCATCTCGAAAAATACCGCTCACGCCTCCATAAAAAGAGGATGGTTCATTAAGAATTACAACAAAAAGCAGGTCATCATTGATCGCGAACATTTCCATCCAACCAGTGCTTATAATATTGCCAGGAAAGTCTTTTATAAAAATTTCTCAAGGAATCCGGTGGCCAGGTCTATCAAAGAGGATCTGATTCAAGAAGCCATTTGCTTAACGTTTATGCAGTCCGGCAAAGTCAAAAAGGCGCAACTGAAAAATAAACGATCGTTATGGCTGGTGGTGGACTGCACACAATGGGATGTTGGCATACCTTAAGACCTGGATCAGACAAACCCGACATGATGTTGAACTTGAGAATGATATTCATCCCATGATGACCTATGGTAATCGTAGATATTCGCCCGAGTTTGGGTGGATCAATTGTTGATAAGGATAATGGGGAAGGTTAAATGGGGAAATCAACCAGGGGACAGCATGCACTATATAATGGCAGGATGCTTGAAGTGGGTATTCTTCTTTATGGTGTGTGCTGGCCTTTTTATGCTGAGATTGTTTTTAACCTATCCAAAGGGGAATTGATTCGGATCGATAAGGGAGACCCCAGGTTGAAGATGGTCTCTGGAAGAAATGGGCTTGAACACCATGATCGATTAAGGGCATGAAAAAAAGAAGAAAGGACCTGGTTGCAAGGTGGGGCCAGATCCGAGATATTAGGTATGGGAAGGTCTTTTTTGGTTTGTTTGTCTACGGAAACACTGGTATATAAAAGGGTGCTCATTTGTGACCTTTTATTAGATATTATTAGAATTATTTTTTTTGTAGAGTTGGTAAAGTCGGGGTTTAGTCGTGGGAAAAAGAGGAAGGTCAGATTGGCCTTGATTATAAGGTTGCTTTTTACTGAATTGTTTCTCTTAAGATTTTAGTATGACCAAGGGGAAGACGTTCTACCACAACAAAGTCCAGATGCAGGACAGGGTTGGTTATCCATTCTTTATTCATTCTGATAATGAGAACTTCCTTGTCCGTGGACACAAGTGTGGACACAAAACGTAGTGTCCGTAATGACCCTAATGTGGGGTAAAATCCAGCAAATATAATACTGGTAGGGTGGTGTGAATGCCCTTAACCGTCACCTATACAGCACTTTCCATATATTCACAAATCGACACGGAAATTGATGCCACGGTTTCAGGCACTACTCTCAGAGGGTTCACCATTATTACTATTACACCTATACCGAGTTAGTCTGGGCGGGGGAAGGATGCATTTTCTTCTGTATGGAGGCTGTCGGGCAGGCCTTTTCTCCGGCTTATCCATGGCAAGAGGCCACGATTATAACTGTGACCACCGGACCATTCCCAGATAACAATCAAGTTTCCTAACAGTCCGCCTTTGTCCGCCAAAAGATCCCATCGACCACAGAATTGCTGAAATTACCCAGGGGGTATTTCTTTTTATTTGCGAGCATCTCGCCGAAAATAAAAAATCCCTCTCAGCCTTGCCGTTTCTTTTAGATTGTTGAGGAAGGAATTAAATGTTAGCAGTTTGCTGAAAAACTCTTAAAAGCGATCATTTTTCGATTCCAAAATAGAAGCGATTTGATAATATGCCTCCAACAAATACTAAGGAGGCAATGCTGCGAGGTAGAAACCAAGATCAAGGGATGATGCTGGCCATCATTAATTGGAAACGGCCCAGTTTATCTTTAATGGCCCCGGTAAAGGCCCCCTTGACATGACCGAAAAGCTCGCTTTCCAAAAGACTTTCCGTCAGCGCCGAGCAGTTCACCGGTACGAAAGGCTTGAAGGCCCGCTGTCCGCTGTAATGAAGCGCCCTGGCAATCAAATCCTTTCCTGTCCCGCTTTCCCCGGTGATTAGAACCGTGGTTTCCAGATTGGCTAAGTCCTCCAACAGGCCATATATATCCTGCATTTTTTTACTTTTACCGATAATTTTATGAAACTGATGTCTTTCCCTTAACTTTTTTTCCAGGTCTCTGAGCAGAGTAATATCCCGGATGACAAGCATGGCCCCCAGGAAATTTCCTTCCGGATCGAGAAGCGGAGAACTGGTCAGGCTGACAATCTGGCGATGATGCTGTTGATGCCCACATTCGGTCCGGTATTCCTTGATGGTGATCTTCTTTTGGAGGGTTTGTTTTAAGACCTCCCCGCAGGATTGACTACATTGGTTCATGCACTGAGGAAGCATCTTGCCGGAGATTTCTTTGAAGGAATACCCGCAGATATTTTCCGTGGATTTGTTGGCTTCAATAACCCTTAATTTCGGATCCACGGTAATAATAGCATCTTTTACACTGCCGAATATGGCCTCTAATCGAATGCGATGTTCGGCCAATGCCCTTTCTGCTTCCTTCCGTTGCTGAATATCCCGGGTGACAACCCGAAACCCGGTGATTTTCCCTTCTGCATTTTTTGTCAGAGAAATGGAATCTTCGACGAACCTCTGCAGACCGTCCTTCCTGGTGATTTCATAACTGAATTTAGCGGGAACGCCGGTTCTATAAACTTTATTATAGGCTTGATAAACCACCTTGGCTGTTTCTTCATCCAAATAGGACCGATAGTTCAGGCCTATCATCGTTTCCACAGAACCGGCCCAAATTTTTGCGGCGCCGTTGTTAACGAAAGTGATGTTCCCCTTCAGATCGATTTCGGCTAGGCCGTCTTCAACCTGTTCAAATATCTTTC
>CAWDKY010000007.1:0-5779 GCA_963802945.1 uncultured delta proteobacterium | reverse complement strand
TTATAAATCCCCTCTTTTATATGGTCTCTGAGTAATATATATAATTTACGGTATTGAGGTATATTCATACTTACAGATCACTGTAAATTAATAAAGGCGCAAAAGTATAGATTTACTTAATAAGTTTAAAGTTTAAAGTTCAAAGTTGGTTTTCATCTTTCAGCTTTCAATAATAATCTTTAGTCTTCCTCTGTAAATCATCAGGAGGTTGTCCAAAAAGTACTCCATTAACTCTTAGTTCTCCTATCTTTGTTTTATTAGACTATCTCGTCCCGAAATTTAAGAAAGAAATCCCTTTCTTTTGTTCACTCCATGGGACGAAAATGACCATCCCCAGCATATCAAGTATTATTTAGAGAAGTCAAGAGCTTCGAGGCTCCTAAAACTCTCTTCCTTCCACAAGGAAGTCAAATCTCGACAAAGAATATTTCAAACGGTAATCGCCGATTTTAGGAGTGATCGCTTTAGAATAGTTGTAGGTGAACTCGATAAATTCGATCAGGAGAGACCATGTTCGGGGAAACTTGAGAACTACTTCCTGAAGTCTTATTTTTGAATTTTGGTTTGCCATACCAGATTTCAAATGGTAATCATTTTATAAATTCCAGGCCCGGAAAGTCCCGTTTTCTCCAGAAGCCCCCCTTTTTCCCCTTGCCTTCCGTCCTGACTTTCTTCTTGATCCTGACTTTCTTATTTGATATTCTTTCCAACAAAAGGCAAGTTATTATCAACTAATGACCGGGAAAGGAGACCCGCAACATGGATATCAATAAATCCCGAAAAGGTTTTTCAAGGCGAGGTTTTATAAAAGGAGCAGCGATAGGTATCGGCGCCGCTGTAGCGGGAGTCAGCCTGAAAGAGGCAAGTGCCGTTTTACCGCCTAAAAAATGGAACATGGAGACGGATGTCGTTATTGTGGGATTTGGAGGCGCCGGGGCAACGGCCGCCATGGAAGCTCACGACGCCGGGGCCAAAGTCTTGGTCCTCGAGAAAGCACCGTCAAATTTACCGGGTGGAAACACGGGATGTTGCGCAGGCTTCATTCTGCCACCGTCAAATGCGGAAGATGGTTTTAAATATTATAAAGCATTGGGGTCCGGAACAGTCACTGATGACGAGCTGATTCGCACCTTTGTCGAGGCGCTGATGAGTGTGCCTGAATGGCTTAAGAAACTGGGAATGCCGGTGGACGTTATCGCACGTGAAAGACCGGGCGCTTTTCCTAAACTTCCCGGCGCCAAAGTCGATTATGTACGTGTAGTAGGTGGTGGCGTTGAGGCCTTCAAGATTTTGTTAAAGGAGACACAGGCACGTAAAATCAAGGTGCTGTATGAAACACCGGTAAAACGAGTGATTCAGAATCCCGAAAACGGAGCAGTTTTAGGCGTCATCGGCGAAACCAAGGGGAAATTGATCTCCATAAAGGCGAAAAGAGGGGTTGTTCTGGCTTGCGGCGGATACGAGAACAATATGGAAATGCAGTCTAATTTCAATTTCCCGGGGCTAAAATTTTATCCATGGGGTACACCCTACAATACCGGCGACGGGATTTTGATGTCTATGGCGGCAGGGGCAAAAATATGGCATCTGCCCAGTCTTGAATTAATGAGTTACACCGTCAAAGCGGCCAGCGACCAGTTAGGCTGCTCGATACCGATTGGGGACTTTCCAAAGGGTGGAAGCTTCATTTATGTGAACAAGTACGGGAAAAGATTCACCGAAGAAAAAAAGCGGTTGGCTCATTACAAAGGCCCTGTTGAAGTCATGTTTTATGATCACGAAAAAGCCGAATATCCCAATATTCCTTTCTTTATGATTTTTGATGAGACTTTTAGGAAGCAGGGGCCCCTGGTACCAAAAAACTATCTGCCCGGTCAGGTTTCAGGATGGGCGGTGGTTCAGAAAATGGTTGAAGAGTGGAGCACAGACAACTCTAAAGAGATCAACAAGGGTTGGATCAAGAAGGCAGACACCATAGCCGATCTGGCCAAAGCTGTGGGTATCAGTCCGGAAGGTCTTTCGGCGACCATCAGCATTTATAACGAAGAACAGGGCAAAGACCAGAGTCCCTTATTTGGCAGAGCCCAAAAAACGTTATTGTCTTTTAATAATCCACCCTACTATGCGATGGAATTGGGTCTCTGTGTTATCAATACCCAGGGAGGGCCGGTCCATGACGCCCAATCCCGGGTTCTTGATGTCGACAACAAACCGATACCAAGACTTTATGCGGCTGGCGAACTGGGATCTTTCTTTGGTCATCTTTACCAGGGAGGGAATAATTTCCCGGAGGCACTTGCCTTCGGCAGGATTGCGGGAAAGAATGCTGCGAAACTAACACCTCGGAGGTAATGAGGAATATTACGATTTAGAGAGAAAGACGTGCAACAGAAATGGCCTATATTGAAGTACCTTCCGTTTCTCGGATTGTGCCTTCTTCTTGCGGTTATGGCGAACGTTTATCTCGTGCCCGGAGAGAATCACGCCGAAACAGCTTTCGCCGAATCGAAGCGATTGGAGATTACCAACAACGGAGACTGCGCAGCATGCCACGGTGGTGATCGGGTTCTTCCGAATGGACATGACGTGACAAAAAACATGTCCGGTAAAACCTGCAAGAACTGTCACGGTCGTAAGGAACAAAATCTTCAGGGTAAAGTTCCCTTAAGCCATCTGCATCTATGGAATGGAACATCCTGCCGGAATTGCCACGGCGAAGCCACCCCTCTCAAGGCGGTGACAACGGCTCAATGCCTTTCCTGTCATAAAAGTTATCAGGAGGTGGCAAAACTGACCAAGGGTTTGGCAACGAATCCCCATGAATCGCATTTCGGCAATATCGAATGTGGTCAGTGCCACAAGGCCCATCGTAAATCGGAGTTATATTGTAATAAGTGTCACGATTTTGATTTCAGAGTGCCTTAAAAACCAAAAAGGGGAATAGGATTTGTTGAACGCGCTTTTGCATAATCGGTTCCCGAACCAAACCCACCACTCTTTTCCTATTTTGGCTCTGGCCTGATCGGCCTCATGGCCTTTAGAAGGCGGTTTAAAAAGCATCCGTTCCTAACTACCAGAGGCAAAGGCAGGGTTCAGCAATGGCCCTGCCTTTTTTATTCACATTTCAAAGGGTAATCGTTGATCTTCGGAATGATTTTTTTAGAAGAGTAGGTGAACTCGATAAATTCGGTCAGGTGAGGCAATATTCGAGGAAACTTGCCCCCTTTTTTCTTCACAAACCAACAAAACGATTTTTTCAAAATCCCGGCTGCCTTTAATTGAACCTATAAAAAGCCCCGGCTAATTTTCTATCGGCCCAAGGGCTGCAGTTATGGCCTTTATGGCCTTGGGGACGGTAACGATACCGGTATGGGTTATTTCAGGCAGCAGCACGATGGGTACGTCGGGACGAATCGGATTCAAAAGGGGAGCAAACTTTTCGGGGTAGAAGACCTCGTCTGCCTGGCCCACGATCAGGCTAATGGGTTTTTTAACCTTAGGTAGGTCGGCCAAATAAGAACCGGGAGCCGTGAAGTTTGTTTGCAGGCGAAAGGAATAAATAGGGGTAACAATGGTCGGCCCGTTTTGCGGTGCGGCAAAGGCGATCACCGGCAAGCCGTCGAACCAATGTATCCCAAAACGGTTGAGTATGGTGAGGGCTATGATACGGGGGATATATGGGCTAGCCAGGCCACCCGCGTTGGGCCTGTAAGTGGGGGCGGTGCGATCTAGTGCCGGGGAGAGCAGAAGGTAACGATCAAAAAGGCCGCCATAAGGCCCTTCGGCGAAACGCAGGGCTAATCCGCCGCCTGCGGAATGCCCTATTAGGGTAATTCTGGCCTTGGGTTTGAGCTTACGAACCCATTTAACAAAATCGGTCAGGTCGTCGTCCAGTTGCCCGATATAGTCGATGTCTCCCGAACGGCCCTGACCGCCGTGACCGCGCAAATCAAGGCTGTAGGCGGTCATACCGGCCTGGCTTATCGTCTTGGCCAGGGCGTGCATAATGCTGCTCTCGCTAATTACGCCGTGGATGAGGACGGCTGCGTCTTTGCCCGCAGAGGGGTAGGCGCGAAAGCCCAGCCTAGCCCCATCTCTGGCCGGGTAATGCGCAAGCGCCGGCAAATCTTTAAGGTCCACCTGTTCCTCCGGCGCATTAAGGCTGGCGATGGGCTTTGGCCTGGGGGCAACGCCAAAGACGATCATTCCCCCGAGGATAATGATAATTAATAGAAAAATAACGATTATTGCCGCTATAGGCCAGGACCTTTTTTTCATGATTTTGCTCCTAAAAAAAATTCTTTATTTTTTGTGTTTATAAGTAAGTAAGAAGGTCGATCGTTATTTTCAGTAGAAGACGCATTCCGTTCCCTGGTTTTCCGCTAGGGTTACCTCCTTGATCTAATCTTTTTCTTTTTTTAAACTTTTTCTATTCGAAGAGTTATTCTTATCAGAAATTAAGATAAAAAGCTATCCATCTATGCAATTTGATTCTAAAACAATTTATTATCATAACGTCTCCCGGGGATTTGGTCAGAAGAAAAATGGTGATGCCCACACTCGGCTACAATCTATGGAGATAATTTTTGAACTGCCTCATCTTCTGGTGGGGCGGAGTGTTAAGGTTAAATATAAATTCTTAGCGGTGTCCATTTTTTCAGGGAGAGGTCACCCCGAAATCCTCAATAGTCCTCGTTTTTAACCATAAGAATTTAATCAGTAATCAGAAAAAGAATCTTAAATTTTATTGACTTTTAACTGATTAAAGGATAGGAAATTTTTATAAAAATAGCTAAGTTTTTTTGTCGGCAATCCTCATAAAATAGAAGCGAACGGAAGGAAAGGGTATTATGTCGGTTGATAAAGATATGAAAAATGATCCCATACGTCCTGATCTGGCTGAGGTTATAGAAAGGCATTCTTTTGGCCTTGATGAGCAACGCCCCGAGGAAGTAGCCAGGCGGCAAAAAAAGAATCAGCGAACGGCGCGCGCCAACGTTATGGATCTCTTAGATGACGGCCGTTTCATTGAATACGGGGCCTTGACCATGGCTGCTCAACGCCAGCGGAGATCCCTGGACGATCTCATCCGCAGGACCCCGGCCGATGGTTTGATCGCCGGCATCGGGACGGTAAACGGTTCTTTGTTCGGAGAAGACAAGGCCCGCTGTATGGTTATGGCCTATGATTATACGGTTCTGGCCGGAACCCAGGGGCATTTTAATCACAAAAAGAAAGACCGCATGCTCAAATTGGCCTATGATCTGCGGTTGCCCTTAGTTCTCTTTGCGGAGGGCGGCGGTGGAAGGCCGGGCGACGTCGATGCCGGCGGGGTGGTAGTGGCGGGGCTGGATTTATCCACCTTTGGCGCCTTCGCCAGATTGAGCGGCCGGGTTCCGGTGGTAGGCATCGTATCCGGTTTTTGTTTTGCGGGCAACGCTGCCCTACTGGGCTGCTGTGATGTCATTATTGCCGCTCAAAATTCAAACATCGGTATGGGCGGGCCGGTGATGATCGAAGGCGGGGGGCTCGGTGTCTTCGAACCGGAGGAAGTCGGCCCGATGGAGGTGCAGACGAAAAACGGGGTGGTTGACATTGCCGTGGCCGATGATATAGAGGCGGTGGCCGTGGCCAAGCAATATCTTGCCTATTTTCAGGGGACGACTTCCTCGTGGGAAGCCGTGGATCAGCGCTTGCTTCGCCGCATGATTCCGGAAAACCGACGGCGTGTCTATGACGTGCGGGCGATCATCAGAGCGTTGGCTGATAAGGGCTCTTT
>CAWDKY010000006.1:0-3527 GCA_963802945.1 uncultured delta proteobacterium | reverse complement strand
CTGTTAACTCTTCGAGCCAACCTATAATATAGATTTTTAATCTTCCAACGAACCGCATTATCCCAGGGGGCTTTTTTAGGAAGCAAAACATATTTATCCGACGGCCGGCTGGAGACGTTATCAAAACCCGCCTCAGCGAGGAAATCCAAATATTCCTGATACCGATAACTATGTTCATTTCCTCCATAATGGCCGATCTTTTGAGGGCCGTGATCCATCATTCGATAAAACCACCGCTTCGTTCGATAAAAGCGAAGAACCGGTTCAAACAAAATGACCCATCCCCCGGGTTTTAGGATTTTATAGGTATTTTTTATGGCCAGGACAGGATCATCGCAATGATGCAAACTGGACCAAAAGACAACATAATCAAATTCACCCGGAATAGAGTCCAATGCTTCGGCTGGGCCACAATATATTGTAGGTTGAAGACCCAGGCGATTAAAAAATCCTTCCATACCTCGACAGGCTTCGGAAGACGGGTCCAAGCAGGTCACAACATATCCTTTACTACCTAAATAGGCTGAGGTCAGACCCCAGCCCACTCCCACATCCAGTAGCCTCCCCTGAGGAAACTGTTTCACGAGTGTTTTTAGATCAATATAATCGGGATTGGTTTCGATCAAGGAAACGAGGTCGTCGATTCCTTTGATTTCGGAATATATCTTCCGGCCCTGGTCCGTAGTAGTAAAAAACTCCAGTTCCTTTCTGAGACCTGGACTCGGGGTGAATGGTATTCTCTGTATATTCATCTGGGGGTGCCTTCGGAAGTTTGACAAGAATTTCTTTACTTACACCTCATCAAAATTAATTATCCAATTCCTCAAACATCCTTATTACAGTAAACAAAACTCCGGCTTCGCCCCTGAATGTACCCGATCCTCTTGGTTTGTTATCGACCGAGTACCATTCATAAAAACCATTATTATCTTTAACCCGTTTCATCATGGGTATCGCCTGTTTATAGGCCTCCCGAACAAATCCGTATTTAATTAACTGTTGGATCATTCTCCCGCCAAACCATGTCCAGTCGCCACCGTTCTGGTAACTGTAAACCGGGTTCATACTTTTATTGGCGAAATAACCTTCCGGGTAAGGAGGATAAAGTGTCAACCCAATGGTAGCGGCTCCGGCTTTTTTTACCCTTTTTATCATCTCATCGAGCGATATTTTTATTTCTTCTTTACTGAGCAACCCAGCTTCAATAGCTATGGCTGTTCCCCCAAAGTAGTAAATTTGGTTCTCATCAAAATCGGCTGGGAAAGGCGATCCATTGAGGTATAGGTGGGGGATGAATTTCTGTTTTTCTTTATCCCATAGGTTTTTTCTGCAGTTTTGGGCAATGCTTTCTTTAATGATGTTCCATTTTTTTTTAGTTGCTGGTATCATTTCCATTAAATTATCCAAAGCGATAATAAACATGGCATTGTCATAAATATCAATGGCATAATGGGTATTCTTATCCAAATTGACTCCCAAGCCCTGCTCCGGTTGCACATCGCCCCAGTCGGCTGTAGTTGCACCAATAATTAATCCGTATCGCTGGTTAAAACGATTATTCATTAAAAAATCCATCGACCATTCGAGCCGTTCGCTCACAGTTCTATCACCCACTTTTTCATCTAAAATGGTTCGGTCACCTGTAAATTGTATGTATTTGTATACCGCTTGCACCAGCGAGCTTTCCTGGTCGGTTTCTGCGGTATTTTTATGGGCTACATAGCGAGATTCCAATTTTGAATAAAAGAAATTGGTTTCTCCCTTGCCTATATTTTCAGCTGGTGTATATCCATCAATAATATTTCCATCATTGCCCTGCATCCTGAAAAATACGAGCAGGTTTTCCTTTAAAATCTCTTTTTTAAAAATCTTAGCAGCGAGCTCAATAAACGTATTGTAATCACGTATCCAGACCTCACGGTATATATCGCCGGCATTAAACCCAGCTTTCATTACTTCCATTGCTTTGGTTTTTACAAATTGGAAGTTTTTATCCTTTGCAATTTTCTCTGCAACTTCTTTGTTCGTCATTTTATTAACAGGCGTTGTGCATGCAATAGCAAGCGTTAGCAGCACAAGTAATGAATAAAATTTTCTCATGTTTTAAATATTTACTTATTTATTAAAAGGTAACTTTCTGGAAAGAGTATAAGGAGATGAAAAGACACGGTCAAGGGGAAAAAAGAAAGAAAGCAAAGGAAACTGGGAGTCTGATGAGATGATCCAAAATTCGAGGGATTTGGGTTTGGTTGGGGTCTCTGGTCGGTTTGCTAATGGTTTAAATTTCCAGCCGACTTGATAATGAATACGGTTTGAACTCTTGTGTTTTATTCAAAATGGAAGGTTGAGGACTTCAGAAAGAAAATAATATTGAACCTTTTTTACGTCTTCCGGCCAGCCACTCCACGGCCAGGATAAGTGAATATATCGCTTGACTCCAATGAGGGCCTATTTTGACTACCGCCAAGGCTAATAGAGCAATAATGATGAAGGCAATAGAAACCCTTTTAGCTATGGTTATCTCGAAAGGCTCCACTTTTTCGTGGATGAAGCCTTGACGGTGGGCATAGTACCAGTTCAGATAAAGAAACAAAGCGATCCCCAGCATGTTGCAATAAAAAATGATATGGGAAATGGGAAATCTTTTGTATTGTCCTGTCAAAGAGGAGGAAAAGGGAACTAAAACAATAAACAGAAGCCATATTACATTTATCCACAGGAGGGTGCTGTCCAACTTTTTTATATTGTTGAAAAAACGATGATGTGCTTTCCAGAACATTGTCAGGAGGATGAAGCTTACAAAAAGAGAGATAAAGGTAGGTATAAGTCCATAAAGAGCATTCTGAAAAGCGACATCAGATAATTGACCATCATTTCGAGGAACAACTAAAATTTAATTATTTAACAAAGACCAATCAATGTATCCATCGTCTGAATTTATTTTATCTTTCCTATCTCATAACCCAACTGGGCTTCCTTATTTCTCATTAACTTAACAGCTTTTCTGAAGTGCGCATATCTCCTCCCGGCCTCAAGGATTAAAAGACCGCCCAGGATGATAAAAAATACCCCCACACCGAAATAAAAGAATCCCGCCAGGAATTTTATGATCACTAAACCAACCGAGGTGAATGCCAACCCGGTCTGCATATAGGAATGCATGGTTCTTTCTCTGGAAAGAAGAGTTTGTTCCTCAAGGAGAAGCAGTTTAATTTCCTCATTTTTATCCAAATTTGATAACTCCTTTAGAAAAATATATGGTTAACCCATTTAATGCCATCTTCAGGGCATCCTTGTCAACCTCAAAAACCTTCTCTATTTTTCTTATTGATTTAATCATTCTTCCTATTTTATAATCCTTTCATATTGATTTTTTTTTAAGAGGTGGCGTATCCTTATCCCGGAAAAAGGAAGAAAAGGGCGATCTGCGTTTCAGGTCTTATTCAAACGCCTTCTCATTTGACTTCGATAGAAAACATCTTGAATCATGTGATTTATTCGCTTTCCTGGGAATGACAAAAATGGGA
>CAWDKY010000005.1:0-6552 GCA_963802945.1 uncultured delta proteobacterium | reverse complement strand
GCAATCAGGCGGAAATAATTTCTTTGACCTTCTTTATGAACATGTCCATCTCCACATCCGTACCGATGCTGACCCTTAGATAATTCGCAATTCTGGGTTGATTGAAGTATCGGACGAGGATGCCTTTTTCTCTGAGCTTTGCAAATAAATCTGCGGCTTGATATTGTGGATTAGAAATGAAGAGGAAATTAGCTTTTGATTCGATGCATTGAAAACCGATTTTAATCAGATCGCTTGCCAACCGTTCCCTTGTTTTGATAATCTTCTCTCTGATCGCAAGAAAATATTCTTCATCTTGGAGGGCCTCTATGGCGCCCTTGAGGGCCAAACGATCCAGGGTGTAACTGTTAATGGAATTTTTGATCCTTTCGAGGGCCGCGATTAATTCCTTATTGCCAAGAGCGTATCCGACACGGAGCCCGCCAGCGAGTGCGATTTGGAGAGCGTATGGATAACGAGGAGATTGGGGAAATCTGCAATCAGTTTGACCGATGATTCCCCGCCAAAGGCAATATAGGCTTCATCGACCATGACAACGGAATTCCTATTGCACGCCAGGATCGTTTTGATGTCTTCCAAGCGGTAGATATTTGCCTGTCGGGGCGTTGGGATTGGCAATAACAATGCCGTTATTTTTCCTGCAAAACAGATCAACCGGAAGGGAAAAATCATCCCGCAGCGGAACTGCATCAAACGGAACCCGAAAGAGGTTGGCGTAGACGGGATAAAAGCTATAGCTGATATCTGGAAATAGGATTGTTTTGTCGGGATCAAAGTAAGCGAGAAAGGCAAAAGCCAAAATCTCATCGGAGCCGTTTCCTGTAAATATTTGATCGGCGGTCAACCTATGGCGCTTGGCAATGACCTCTTTAAGTTCACTGCAATTCGGATCGGGATATAATTTCAAATCGTCATTGGCGGCCTCTTTAATGGCGGCAATGCATCTCGGTGAAGGAGGATAGGGATTTTCATTGGTATTAAGCTTGATGTATTTCTTATCCTTAGGCTGCTCTCCGGGGGTATAGGGTTTAATATTCCGGGTTACCGTGCTCCAGTACTTACTCATTAAACATTCTCCTCAAGCTTTACATTGAATCTTGAACCTTGGACCTTATCCTTGTCTTTGTAAGAACTTGCTTTTAGATAGGAAGAGTATAAAGATCGGAAAAATCACGGTCAAGGAGAAAAATAAAGAAAAACAGTTAAGACGAAAGGGAGAAAATGACCTGGGTCGATTTGCCGGAAGGATTAGGGGTCGAATGGAGTCATTTTTTTAAGTTTCGCAAATAGGCCTGTACTTGATTGACATCCAGGCAATTAAAAACATCCTCCTTAGTCAGCCAGCCCTTGCGGGCAATGCCCACCCCATAGGAAATATCGGCCAACCCGTCCAGGTGATGGGCATCGGGGTTGATGGCGATTTTGATTCCCAGTTCCTTGGCCTTTTTCATCAAACGCCAGTCCAGATCCAGACGATGGGGGTTGGCGTTCAATTCGATGATGACTCCATTCGGGCCGCGGCTTCCAGGACCTGGTTCATATCCACCGGATAAGGGTCACGGGCCAGGAGAAGCCGGCCGGTCGGATGTCCTAACATGGTGGTGTGGGGATTTTCTATGGCCCGAATTATCCGACGGGTCATCTCCGCCTCGGTCATATTAAAACGGGAATGGACCGAGGCGATGACAAAATCAAACCGGGCCAATTCTTGATCAGAATAGTCCAGTGATCCGTCGGGCAGGATATCGGATTCGATCCCCCAAAACAGATGGACCTTTTTTTGTTTCTGATTTAAAGCGGCTATTTCCGCCCCTTGTTTTTCCAGCTGATCCATTTTCAATCCACCGGCATAAGCGGCCGACTGACTGTGATCGGATATGCCCAGATATTTTAATCCCGCCTGCTCGGCGGCCTGCACCCATTGAGATAAGGTAGGGGTGCCGTCGCTGGATTGGGTGTGGAAATGAAAAGCCCCCCGGATATCTTTATCTTCCACCAGAACCGGCAGGGTATGATTTTCCGCGGCCTCGATTTCCCCCCAGCCCTCCCGGAGTTCCGGTGGTATATAATCGAGTTTCAAGATGCGGTAGATATCCTCTTCATTTTTACAGGGAAGGATATCCTCTCCCTTAAATAAACCATATTCATTAAGTTTATATCCCAGGTCCTTGGCCCTGGGCCGTAAGATCATATGGTGCTCTTTGCTGCCGGAAAAGTGATGGAAGGCATAAGGAAACTGTTTGGGTCCGACGATCCTCAAGTCGGCCTGGATGCCGGATTTGGTCAGGATCGAAGACTTGGTCGGGCCGTGGTTTATGATTTGATCGACCAGCGGTAAGGTGGTGAAAAATTCCATCACTTCTTCCGGATGGGCGCTTTCGGCCACCAGGTCCATATCCTTAACGATTTCTTTTCTCCGCCGCAGGCTTCCGGCCAGAGAGGCCTGGAGGGTTTGGGGATGATTGACCGATTTCCTTCCAAGAAGGTGACGGCCAGCGGATAGACCTCTCCAAAAAGAAAACGGCCTTGAAATCGCTTGAATTGTTCGATGCCCTGGAGGATCTTTTCCTGGGATTTAGGGCCGAAACCCGGCAGGGTGATCAGCCGGTTCTCATGGCAGGCGTATTCCAGTTCACCGATGGATTTGATCCCCAGCTTTTCAAACAGCTCTTTGACCTTCTTGGGACCAAGGCCCGGGACCCGGAGCATCTCCCGGACTCCTTCCGGAAAAGCGGCCTTGAGCTCTTGATGCAAGGGGATGAAACCTTCTTGGATCAGTTGGGTGATCTGAAGGGATAGGGTCTTGCCGATGCCTTTGATCTGAGAGAGTGTCCCGGAACGGACCAGTTCCGAAACGGGAGTGTCCTGGGCCTCGATGATCCGGGCCCCTTCGGCATAGGCCCTGATCTTGAAAGGATTTTCTCCGGACAGTTCCAGGAGGAGGGCGATCTCATTCAGGATTTGGGCTACGTCTTTATTGTCCATCGCCCTCGCCTCCTTTGAACCCTTCAAAGGATGATTATTTTTTTAATTGCCTTTACGACCTCTTCCGGTTCATCGATCACCTGGATGATATCCATGTCCTCCAGAGAGATCATGCATTCCGGGCAGACCACTCTTGCGCATCCAGTCCAACAACCCCTTCCAGTAATTCCGGTTCACCAAAATAACCGGGAAGGGCTTAATCCGGTGGGTTTGGATGAGGGTGATGGCCTCAGAGAATTCATCGAGGGTCCCGAACCCGCCCGGAAGGATGACATAGGCCACGGCATATTTAACAAACATGACCTTGCGGATAAAGAAATAGCGGAAATCCAGCCGGACATTGGCATAAGGGTTGGGTTTTTGTTCGTAAGGGAGTTTGATATTCAGGCCGATGGATTTTCCTCCGGCTTCCGCCGCCCCTTTGTTGGCCGCTTCCATGATTCCGGGACCGCCCCCGGAAATGACATTGAACCCATTCTTTACCAAAAGACGGGCGATTTCCACCGCCTGTTCATAGTAGGACTCTCCGGGTTTAACCCGGGCCGAGCCGAACATGGAAACTGCCGGATAAATTTGCGACAAGGTTTCAAAGCCGTCTACAAACTCACCCAGGATTCGAAACATCCGCCAGGATGTCCTTGATCGTCAGATCATCAATGACATATTGAAGTTCGTGATGTTCGGGTTTTAAATCCTTAGCCATAGCCTAACCCTCGCTTAGGAAAGATTCTACTTTTTCATTGAATTCCTAGTCATCTGCTTATATTATTTAATTTAGACTGTCAAGATATAGGTTGGTTCACAAGGCCCTAGGTTCAAGGTTCAAGAAAATGCTGTTTTCCGTAGACCTCATACCTTATGCCACAAGCTTCTCTGAAGCCTCAAATCCATAAACCCTTTTGTTAATAAATCAGAAAGGTCTTTTTACTATGCAAGTCACTTGTTTGGGGGCAACCAGAACGGTAACCGGTTCCTGTTTTCTTATTGGAACATGGCAGCAGCCGATTTCTGGTCGATTGCGGTATGTTTCAAGGGGGGAAAGACATCGAAAAGAGAAACCATTTGATATCCAAGTATCGCCCCCAGACACTCCAGTATATCCTGCTGACTCATGCCCATATGGACCATTCAGGACTGATCCCCAAGGTGGTCAAGGAGGGATTCAAAGGCAAGATCATCTGCACCATGGCCACTTTCGAACTCTGCCGGATCATGCTCCGGGACAGTGCCCATATCCAGGAAATGGAAGCCGAATGGCAAAACCGAAAAAATGCCCGCTCCGGCCAGAAACCGGTGGAACCTCTTTACACCATCAAAGATGCGGAACGAAGTCTGAGTTTTTTCCAGCCGGTCGATCCGGGAGAGTGTCTGCTGATCAGCCCTGATATTGAAGTCTGTTTTCATAAGGCCGGTCATATCCTGGGGGCCTCTTTCCTGGACATCCGTTATCAAGAACAGGGAGGCATGAAAGGCAAGGCTGTTTTTTCCGGGGATATCGGACGCCAGGAAGCATTGATCGTCCCTGACCCGGATATCATCGAGGAGGCCGATTTCTTATTTGTGGAATCCACCTACGGCAACCGGCAGCACAAGTCCCTGGAAGAAAGCAAAGCCGAGCTCCTGTCCGCCATCCTGGAAGGAATCAAAAATGGAGAGAAGATCATTATCCCGGCTTTTGCCATAGAGCGGACCCAGGAAATCCTCTATATTCTCCATGAATTTCGAAAAAACAGACCAGTACCCTTCCATCCCGGTCTATCTGGACAGCCCTCTGGCCATTTCGGCCACCGAGATATTCAAAAAATTTCCGGAATATTTTGATGAGGAGATGACCCGTCTCCTGGACCAGGGGGAAAGCCCCTTGGCCTTGCCGGATCTGAAATATTCCCGGACCGCCGAAGAGTCCATGGCCATCAACCAGCAAAAAGGGTCGGCCATTATCATTGCCGCCAGCGGCATGTGCAATGCGGGGAGGATCAAGCATCATCTGAAACACAATTTATGGCGTCCCGGGGCACAGATCGTCATTACCGGCTTCCAGGCCGAAGGGACCCTGGGCAGGGCCATCGTCGAGGGAGCCAAGAAGGTCCGGATCTTTCAGGAAGAGGTGGCGGTCCGGGCCAAGGTGCACACCATTAGCGGCTTTTCCGCCCATGCCGACCAGAATGAATTATTATCCTGGATCAGAAATTTTAAAAATCCGCAACTGACGGTTTTTGTCATTCATGGTGAGGAATCGACCAGCCTGGCTTTTGCCCAGGTGCTTCGGGAATCTTTTCCTTTTCAGGTGATAGTCCCGGAATGGCAGGAAACCATTCCCTTGCTGCCCCTCAAGGAAAAGGCTGCGGAAAAAGCTCCTGAGCCCGAAAAAACCCCTGAGACTGATGAACTCCTGACCCTTATGGCTGCGCTAAAAGGCCGGCTGCAGGCTTTCGATGGGCAGTTGGGGGGAGCAGGCAACCTGGAAAAAGATAAGATAGAGGAGATTAAAACCTTCCTGAAAAATACAGAAAGCAAATTAGAAGGGTTGATGAAATAGCCTTCTTTGTATCAATTCAGCTTTTCGAAATTCAAATGCTATCTTTGACAGGATTTACAGGATTGCCATGATTTTGTGCCTTTCCGCCCGAGGCAGAAAGGCACAAAACGAATCGTTCTTCCGACAGAAACATTAGTTTCCGCTAAAAGCTTATTGAGGTTGTCTCAGGGTCTTCCAGGGCCTGAGCAAAATACCTGTAAATCCAGTTGATCCTGTCGATAATTATTTTTTGTTTAGGATTAATGATGAACCATCCGTTGGAAAAATATCTGGGCCGGGTCCGTCGGCCCAGTCCGTATTTGGGACAGGAACTTTTTTCGGTTGTTAAAGAACCGGACACGGTCAAACTTCATTTTGCCCTGGCCTTCCCCGATCTGTACGAAGTGGGCATGTCTTATCTGGGGATGAAGATTTTGTATCATATCTTGAATCAGCTTCCTGAAGTCTGGGCCGAGCGGGTCTTTACCCCGGCGCCGGATATGACCCAGTTGCTTAAAGAACAGTCCTTTCTGCTACCCTCTCTGGAATCAGGCCGGCCCTTGAAGGAATTCGACCTGGTCGGCTTCAGCCTGCCTTATGAACTGGGTTATAGCAATGTCCTGCAGATGCTTTCCCTGGGCGGGATCCCGGTCTGGAGCCGGGATCGAACCGATGGAGACCCGGTGGTGATCGCCGGCGGACCTTGCACCTTTAATCCGGAACCCATGTCCGGATTCTTTGATGCCCTGGTCATCGGGGATGGAGAGGAAGTCATTCAGGAGATCTGTGACATCTGTTTGAAATGGAAAAAGTCCGCTGAGAGCAGACCGGTCTTATTGGCTTCCCTGGCCGAATTGTCCGGGGTTTATGTCCCGGCCCTTCATTCAAAAAAAAGGGGGAGCACCGATGAAATCAAAACCATTCACAAAAGGATCATCCCGGATTTGAATCAGGCCGGCTATCCGGATGTTTCCCCCATGCCTTTTCAACAAATCATCCATGATCGTTTAAGCGTGGAGATCGCCCGGGGCTGCACCCGGGGCTGCCGC
>CAWDKY010000004.1:0-17868 GCA_963802945.1 uncultured delta proteobacterium | reverse complement strand
ATCATGACCGGAAACGTCCCGACCGTTGACCCGACAACAGGAACCCAATATAGCGGTGGTCTGGAAAATTTTCTCAGGTTACTGGAGGATTGGAGCAACGATACGTTAACCTATGGAGGGTCCCTCACCTGTTTATGGCAAAGCCAGAGGGCCATAGGGAAATGGGTCAATGGTTCCCCTGTCTATGCGGCCCCTACTCGTAACTGGTCTTATAACATGGATCCCAACAACCTGCCTCCGGGGACCCCACGGGTCAGGAATTTACAACGGATTCAGTGGTATCAGGTTAGAAATTGAGCCATTGATTTTCTGATCTCTAAGGAGAAAGGAAGAGGTCTTTAAAGAGAGGCGACCTTTTTGTCCTGCTCGTTTGATCGCTCTTTTCCGGCCGTCTCTCTTGAAATTTCATTCAGTTTATTAAGCCGTTCTTCAACCCTGAAATTTATGGTGTTCCTGGGATAAATCGCGTCCTTTTTCTTTTTCCCGGCTTTTTTCCCGGTTAATATCTCTAGACCTTGTTCAATGTGGCTGATGGGAAAGACATGAAACTGCCCTTCTCGGACCGCTTCCACCACTTTCTTTTTTAGCATCAGGTCTTTGACATTAGCCTCAGGGATCAAAACCCCTTGTTTTCCGGTAAGGCCTTTTTCTCGGCAGACCTCAAAGAATCCTTCAATCTTTTCATTGACCCCGCCGATGGGCTGAATCTCCCCTTTCTGGCTGACTGAACCGGTAACAGCAATCCCCTGGAAAATAGGAAGTTGCGCCAAGGAGGAAAGCAAGGCCATTAATTCGGCTCCGGAAGCACTGTCCCCGTCCACCAGACCATAATTTTGTTCGAAGGCGATACTGGCCGATAAACTCAGCGGTTTATCGAGGGCGTACTTCCCTTTTAAATAGCCGCTTAAAATCATCACCCCTTTAGTATGGATATTGCCGCTCAATTTGGATTCCCGGTCAATATCCACCACCCCTTCTTTACCCAGAGAACAATTGGCGGTTATTCTTGAAGGACGACCGAATTGATAATCCCCCATCGGATACACGGAAAGTCCATTGATCTGTCCTATTCGGTATCCATCGGTTTCCACCTTGATGTCCCCCAGGGTAATCATTTCCTGTAACTTCTCTTCGTATAAGTTGGAACGGAAGATTTTTTCTTCCACGGCCTTTTCGATATGTTCGGCTAGAATCAAGGGACTTTGCCCTTTGGTTGCCCAGAAGTGGGCTTCCTGCATCAAGTCATTGATTTCTGTCAGTTGTAAAGAGAGTTTGAAGTTTCGTCCGGTAAGTTCCGAGCTGTATTCAATCAACCGAGCCGCCCCACTTTTGTGCACGGGTAACAACTTCCTTTCCCGGCAATAACGGGCGATATACTGGATATAGTCTTTTAGAGGAGCCTCCTCAAGATCTATCTGATCGTCCAATTCGGCCTTCACCTTGAACATTTTAGGGAAATCCTGATCCCCCATATAAAGGAGGTGATAGATATAAGGTTCCCCGATCAAAAGAATCTTGACCTGAAGGGGAATGGGTTCCGGCTTGAGGGTCTTGGTGCTGATCATGCCCAGTTGTTCTCCCAAATCCTCAATCAGGATTTGTTTGGTTTTCAGAGAACGTTTCAGACCTTCCCAGGAAAAATACCACCGCAGGAGATCCAGGGCCTTGATAATCAAAAACCCTCCATTGGCCCGATGCAAAGAGCCCGGACGGATCATACTGAAATCAGTAACCAGGGCCCCGAACTGGGCCTGTTTTTCGATGGTTCCGAAAAGATTGGGGTAGGTTCGGATTGGTCTCAAAGACCACAGGAGCGCCTTTGGTTTCGGTATGATCGATGAAAACATTGACTTTGTAGCGGGTCAAAGAAGGTTCCAGGTTCGGCATGGGGAACGGTCCGGGAGGCACCGGCTTGGCTTTGAAATCATCTATATTTCGGATGATATCATCTTTGATATCTTTTAAATGCCTGAGCACCTGGGGGAATTCTTGATATTTTTCCTGCAGTTCTTCGATCAAATGGCCTACCGAAAACAGGGCAACTCTTTTATCCAGTTCCTTTATTTTTTTTCGCAGGTCTTTTTCCTTCTTCTTGATTATTCGAACCACCTGGTTCATTTCCACCTGAAGGACTTCGCTTTTTTCTCTTAGTTGTTTTTTGTCCTCATCGTTTAGGGATTTCAAGGTCTCTTCATCCATGGGCTGACCATCTTTGGCCGGCATAATAACCATACCCACCTGACTGACATTTAAAATAAATCCTTGCCCCAGGGCTTTTTCCTCCAAAGCTGTAAGGATTTCTGTCCGTTCAGCATTGAACTTTTTTAAAAAATCATCTTTTCTTTGGGCATAATCATCACTTTCAAACACTTCGGGAACATCTCTCTGCAAATCACCGATCAGTTCTTCGATATCTTTTTTTAATTCTTTTCCCTTGCCGCTGGGCAGGGACAAGGCCTTCGGACGATCTGGTTCTTTGAAATTGTGGATATAACACCAGTCGGGTGGGGGGTTTTTACCTCGGGCAATTTCCTCTATCAGGGTCCGGGTAATATAAGTCATCCCGGCCTTAGGCGGTCCGGCTACATAGATATTATAATCCAGCCCATCCATACCAACACTGAAAAGTATGGCCTGGACGGCCCGTTCTTGGGAAATCACCTTGTCAGGACCGACAGCCAACTCCTCGGTCGTCTCAAAGCCCAAGCTGTCGGGATCACAAATCCTTCGGAGTTCTTCTGGGGTCAACCCCCTAAAATTCATTTTCATCTTCTACCTTCCAGATGTCATTTTGAAAATATCGTCCAGTGCGATGGGGAAAATATTTTTCTCCACTCTTAGCACAGCTTCATTTTGATTTTCAAGGGATTAATATGCGGAGTGGGAGGAATCCAGTGGTCCATAAAACAAAAAGGTGAAATTGGGATCCAATTTCACCTTTTTATTCGGTTAAAGGAAAAGAAATTATTTCTTTTCTTCTTTCTTTTCTTCTTTCTTTTCTTCTTTCTTTTCTTCTTTCTTAACTTCTTTCTTTGCCTTCTTCACTTTCTTGACCTTCTTGGCCTTCTTGACCATCTTTTCAGCCGGGGCTTTCTCTTCAGCCTTGGCTGGTTCAGCCGGGGCAGTAGCAGCAGGTTTTACCGGCTCAGCAGCAAAAGCCAAAGAAACGCACATAGCAAATACCGTAGTCATGGTCCAAACGATTAATTTTTTCATCTAGTTTCACCTCCTTCCCTATTAATTTCCTTTAAAAAGCTGGTTTGCTTTTAAAGCAATATTGACCTTTTATATTGCACTTATTGTGCCAATTAATGTCTTTGAATTATTTCAATAGGTTAATATTTTTTTGGTTCTATTTATCTCCACATTTTCCAAAATTTATAATTTATTGTCCAAATAGTTTTGATGGATATTAAATTTTGGAATCTGACATTGATAAACTCATAAAAAGTCAATAAATGGAACGGGATAGTAAAAAACTTCAGATGTAAGGCGCGCAAATCCTTCATTTCTCACCCGTCACGGTTTTAGTCCTATCCTCATCCTTTGGCCCGATAGAGGAGTTAGAAGATGGAAGAGGCGAAATCTGGTACCCAATAAAATCTTGAGGGGGCGCTCCTTTACTCCCTGCTTCAACCTCTCCTTCCAAGGTCATGACTTCCTCAAAAACCGGGATGACGATCCCTCTTTTAACCATGATGTTATAAATGACACCGGCCCTTTTGGTCACGTAACGGGAATTTCCAAGGGGATTGAATTTTTTGGGATTGGGGAGGATTACAGCCAGTCGGGCCGCTTCTTCCGGATTGAGGGCCGCAGCCGATTTTCCATAATAATAACGGGCAGCAGTCTCAATGCCGAATATCCCTTCCCCCCATTCCACTACATTGAGATAGAGTTCAATAATTCGTTTTTTACTAAGAGACCTTTCAATCCTCCATGTCAATATGGCTTCTTTCAATTTCCTGAACGGGTTCTTGGCAGGGGTCAAATAGAGATTTTTAATGAGTTGCTGGCTGATAGTGCTCCCCCCGACCTTAAATTTTCGAGCCTTAAGGTCTTTTTCCATGGCTTTTTGTATAGCCTCAAAGTCAAACCCTTCATGAGACCAGAATTTATCATCTTCGGCAATGATCACCGCCTTGATCAAGTAGGGAGAAATCCGGGATAAAGGGACCCATTGCCGCCTGATATGAATTTGCTTCCCTGTTTCCTGCCATTCTCTTTCCCGGTATTTCATAAATGAGGTCTTCCCGGGGTTCACCTTTTTGAGTTTGGAGACATCCGGGATTATCAAATAAAAACTGACATAAATAATGAAGGCGGATAAAATCGCCAGAATTACTTTTTTAGTCATGATTTGCCCTTCCATATACCATCTGGTTTCACCGCCGGATTTTACTCTTTTTTAAACTTCAATTTCCGTAGTGACCTTATCGAATTTTATTCGTAATTTCTATTAAAATAGTATTTCAGAGTCTTCTGTGTTAAGATAATTTATCTATGCCTACGCGTCAGGATTTACGAAATTTGGCCATCATTGCTCATGTGGATCACGGCAAGACCACTTTGGTGGATGCCATGCTTTGGCAGAGCGGCATCTTCAGGGAGAACCAGCAGGTCGTCGAGCGGGTGATGGACAGCCTGGACCTAGAACGGGAAAAAGGCATCACCATTATGGCCAAGAATACGGCCATTGTCTATCAAGGGGTCAAGATCAATATCGTCGATACACCGGGGCATGCTGACTTCGGCGGGGAAGTGGAGCGGACTTTGAATATGGTGGACGGGGTCATGCTGCTGGTGGATGCGACGGAAGGGCCTCTTCCTCAGACCCGATTTGTCCTGGGCAAGGCCCTGGAACGCAGGCTTCCCCCTATCGTGGTCATCAATAAAATCGACCGGCCCGATCGGCGTATTAAGGAAGTCTTGAATGAAATTTACGATCTATTTATCGATCTGGAGGCCGCCGAAGACCAGCTTGATTTTCCGGTTCTTTATACCAATGCCCGGGCCGGTATCGCCTTGGCCGACCCCGAAGGCCAGGGGCAAAACCTGACCCCTCTTTTTGAAGCCATTTTGGCGGCCATCCCCGCCCCGGCCTGTGACCCGGAGGCCCCATTGCAGTTCCTGGTGACCAATTTGGATTACAGTGATTATGTGGGCCGAATTGCTGTCGGCAAGATAGTCGGCGGCCATTTAAAACTGAGGCAGGAAGTGGCCGTACTCAAGGGCGGAGAGCTGACCGGCACGGCTATCCTCAGCCAGGTTTATACCTATGAAGGGCTCAACCGGGTGGAGCAAGAATTGATTGAGGCTGGGGATATCGCTGCCGTGGCCGGAGTGGCCGAGGTTTTTATCGGAGACACCTTAGGCGACCCCAATGATCCCCGACCGTTGCCGAGTATTACCGTAGAAGAACCGACCCTATCCATGGTCTTTTCCGTCAATACCTCTCCCCTGGCCGGTAAGGAAGGTCGTCTTTTGACCTCTCGGCATATCAAGGAACGGCTGGATAAGGAACTTCTTTACAATGTCAGTATAGGCGTTGAAGAAACGGAAAATCGGGATGCTTTTAAAGTCAGCGCCCGGGGCGAATTACAGTTGGCCGTCTTAGTGGAAATGATGCGCCGGGAAGGTTTCGAGCTTTCTCTTTCCAAGCCAAAGATCATCACCCGTCAGATCGATGGGAAACTTATGGAACCCTTGGAACTGGCTGTAGTGGACATTCCTGAAGGTTACGTCGGCGTGGTCAGTGAGAAACTCAGTGCCCGTCGCGGCCGGATGACCAAAATGATCAACCACGGCTCGGGCCGTGTGCGTTTGGAATTTGAAATCCCTTCCCGAGGATTGATCGGTTTTCGAAGCCAGTTTTTGACCGATACCCGGGGCACCGGGCTGTTCAATACCCTGGTCATCGGTCATACGCCTTATGCCGGGGCCATTCCCTCCAGACCGAACGGCGTTTTGGTTTCCGACCGGCCGGTAAAAGCTGTAGCCTATGCCATCTTTCACCTCCAGCCCAGAGGTGTTATTTTTGTCAGTCCTGGGGACCCGGTCTATGCTGGTATGATTATCGGAGAAAATTCCCGGCCCGAGGACCTATGGGTCAACATCACCAAAGAAAAAAAACTGACCAACATCCGGGCCGCCAATGCGGATGAGGCCTTGCGTCTGGTCCCTCCACGACGTTTTACTTTAGAGCAAGCCATGGAGTATATCAATGACGACGAACAGGTGGAAGTAACCCCTCTATCCATTCGCCTGCGCAAGACGAAGACTACCAGATAACTTAAAATCCAAACCTTTGACCCAAAAACCTCAAAACAGGGATAACCGAAATCTTCCAGTACGATCAGTTCAATATTTATCTTGACAAATTAGCCGGTTGTACCATAAAAATCTAAAGGTTTCTTTGTTAACATTCACCCCAAAAACCATGCCCTTCTTGGGCTTTTCGAAAGAAACCTATGGAACAAGAAAAAAAAGAAATCCAAATTAAGGTAGAAAAATTGGAAGCCCAACTCAAAAATTGGGGGATCGATCTTGAACAATTTAAAGCCAAGGCGAGCAAGACTAAGGCTGAAACGAAAGTCAAACTCAATCAGGAAGTTGCTGCCTTACGCACAAAGTGGAATGAGTTACGGAAGAAACTCGAAGAATTAAAGAAAGCAGGCGGCGCTGCATCCGGAGAATTGAAAAAAGGCGTCGAAAATGCCTGGAGCGAGTTAAAAAAAGCCTTCGATAGCGCCACATCAAAATTTAAGTGATACTTAGACAACAATGGAACGGTTATGGTGACATTTAAACGGGTTAGTCTGGTCCGACCCCAAGTCCTGCAGATAAACGGTTTTTTTGAGGCAGATTCTCTTGTTTTGATTTTTTAAATTGGAATAAAATAAGAAAGAGGGAAAAGGTGCAAAATAATCCTCCTTGCATAAAAGAAACCCAATTTGGATGGTGTAAAGGTAAATTTACCTACCCTACAGGAACAGGAAATTATTGTATCTTTCACAAGCCGAAAGGATTGCCAAAAGATTCAGCCATATTCAAAGGTGAAGTTTTTCAAAAGATTAACGAAGCAAAGGAACAAGACAAAAAATGTGACTTATCTGGAACAGTGTTTATTGACGATATAAGTTTTGGTATTTTTGATAATGATAACCCATTACCGGAAATTGATTTTTCACGATGTTTATTCTGTGGTGAAGTGGATTTCAAAAATGTTGTATTTGAGGGACCAGTTACCTTCGGATGGGGAATCTTTGAAAAAGATGTATATTTCAATCAGGCGAAATTTAATAAAAAAACAGAATTTTATTGTACAGCCTTTAAAGGAGGAGCTTATTTTTTATATGCGGAATTTGTTGAAGAGGCTGATTTCACCGAGATTGTGTTCGAAGGAGAGGCCATTTTTATAAGAAAAACTTTTTTAAATGGTGCAGATTTCAATGCTACAGGTACGAAGGATAGAATTAGTTTTGACCAAGTTGACCTGAAAAAAGTCTCTTTCCTGGATTGTGATTTGAGAAAGTTTGAATTTATTAACTGCATTTTCCCCAGGGTTGAAGGTAATAGACGTGCTCTTTATGACGAGTTGTTTGTTCGGAAACTCGTACCAATCGAAAAAAAGAAAGAAGACGAAGATGACCCCGCTGCTGGTGATACCGATGCTGAGAAAAAAATGGATGCTTTAGAAAGGGTTGAGATTCTTTATCGAAGATTAAAGCAGAAATATCTGGATGAGCACGACTATAGTCAGGCTTCTGAATGGCATGTACGTGAAAAGGAAATGTTGAAAAGGAGGCTCGAAATAAAAAATTTTTTTTCGTTTTTTTTGCTAAGACTCTATAAGCTCTCAAGTGACTATGGTGAAAACCCTGGCAGGGCTTTTTTGGTTCTAATGATTATGATTTGTGCCGTAGTAGGTTTCTTC
Organism: uncultured delta proteobacterium; assembly: GCA_963802945.1. GTDB lineage: Bacteria > Desulfobacterota > RBG-13-43-22 > RBG-13-43-22 > RBG-13-43-22 > RBG-13-43-22. The sequence continues at coordinate 9,932 of CAWDKY010000004.1, read as the reverse complement.
TTTATTTTTGGAATGCAAAAAACAGGATTCAAACCAGAAGTCATCCAAATAAGTTGTTTTCATAATTTCAATCTTAATGAGGTAGGACAGGTATTCTTAAGTGTTCTTCGGTTTCTGTCTTTTCAAAAGGATATTTCTTTGATACCGGTTGGCATCGGGGGAGAATTTGTAAGGTTGCTTAGTCAAATTTTTATTCCTCTTCAGGCGGCTCTTTTTGGTCTTGCTGTCCGAAACAAATTTAGACGATAGCTTTGTTTTTTAATTGAAAGTGGGTTAATGGGAGGTCGGACCAAACCAGGGGATTGAAATCTTAATGAATTTCATAAAAACGAGGGGTAAAAAGGATATTAATGTGCACTTTTTACCCCCCAAAAGAAGCTTCTAAGCAAATTACCGATGCCGTGAGCCGATCGATATTTCGTTCCAAATCAGGCCTGGCATATTGTCCGTCAATGCCATAAAAGGAAATTTTTATGCCAAAAAAAACAAATAAAGTATTACCTTCTTGTGCCTCTTGTGAAATCGTTACGGCAAAGAAAATTTGCTTCTCTTCCGCAGGAGTCGGCTCCAAGGGCTGCCCTACCCTGCTGAATAAAAACACATTGACTGAGGCCGTAAAAAAATATGAAGACCCACAGACCAAGGAATTCGCCCGACAGGCCTCCATCCAGGAGGGGGAGTGCTATGCCAACCGTCACCAGCGGCCTTATGTCATGCAACCCACCAAGACCCGCATCGTGGAAATCTGCGAATTCGCCCAAAAGATGGGCTATCAAAGGTTGGGCTTGGCCTTTTGTATCGGCCTGGTCAAGGAGGCCAAGGTTGTCGATCGGATCTTCAAGGCCTATGGGTTCGAGGTGGTTTCAATGATTTGCAAGGCTGGTCGAATCCCTAAGGAAAAAATCGGGGTCCGGGATAAAGAAAAGATATATCAAGGCACGGATGAGGCCATGTGCAATCCAATTTATCAGGCCAAGATTCTGAACCAATCGAAAACGGAGCTTAATGTCCTTCTGGGACTATGTGTCGGCCACGATTCCCTTTTTTTCAAACATGCCAAAGCCCCGACTACGGTTTTGGCGGTCAAAGACCGGGTGACCGGTCACAACCCTTTGGCCGCCATTTATCTCTCGGATTCGTATTACAGAAAAATCGCCGTTCCTTCAGTCTCAAAAGGATAAAAACCCAAAACGGGGTTGAACTTAGGGATCTTTCGGGGGATAATAATAGGAGTGAAAAACATGTCGATACTTTTTGAACCTATAAAAATCGGAAATTTCGAGATCAAGAATCGCTTTGTGCGTTCAGCCACCTATTATGCCATGAGTGACGAGAATGGTTTCATCACTGAGGATTACGTACAATTGATGAAGACGCTGGCCGAGAACGGAGTGGGCCTTATCATGACCGGTTTTGCCTACGTGCTGAAAAACGGCCAGGTCGGTATCGACATGAACGGTATCCAGGACGATGATCACATTCCGCAATACAGGGATGTGACCAAAGCCGTTCATGACTGTGGCGGCCGGATTGTCATGCAGATTGTCCACGGAGGAGCGGCTTCCCTCCAGGCAGCCAAGACCGGCCCGGAGTATCTGGTCGTCTCCCCGGTGAATCACATGCCTAACTACGGAAGGGCAGTTAAAGAAATGCGTCAGGAGGACATCGAGAGGGTTATCGAGGCCTTCGGGCAAGCGGCCGGACGTGTTCAAGAGGGCGGTTTCGACGGGGTTCAGATTCATGGTGCCCACGGCTATCTCCTGTCGCAATTTTTTTCTCCCCGCACTAATATACGGACGGACCAGTGGGGAGGTAGTCTTGAAAATCGAATGCGATTCACCGTCGAGGTGGTCCGATCCATTAAAAAGGCCGTTGGTCCTGACTTTCCGATCATGATCAAACTCGGCGTTTGTGACTATCTAAAACCCGGGGACTATCTGACCTGGGGACGCAGCGTCGGCAGGATGAAAAACTTGGAACCATTGGATCCAAAAGATGATCGTCCCGGGTTGACCATCGAGGAAGGCGCACAAATTGCCCGAACCCTTGAAAAAGAAGGGGTCGTTTTCACTGAAATCAGCAACGGTTTCTTGGGAACCTCATCTTACCGGCTTCATGTGGGAATCAATGCCCCCGAAAAGGAAGCCTATTTCCTTAATGAAGCCCGAATCGTCCGAAGGGCCACCCAAGGTCCGCTCTGTCTGGTGGGCGGGATGCGCAGCCTGCCGGTCATGGAAGCAGTCATACGATCCGGTACTGCGGATTGTATCTCCATCTCCCGGCCTTTAATCCGTGAACCCGGCCTTATCAGGCGATGGAGGGAGGGAGATACCCGACCCGCGGAGTGCATCTCATGCGGAGGATGTTTCAATGAAGGTGAAGGCGGCAAGATGAAGATCTATTGCCGGCAGTTAAAAAAACACAGGAAAAATTCGCCGGCCTAATTGGATCTAAAAAAACATGGACCGCTTGATGAGTCAGGTCGGCCTTAAAAGGTCAAGGCGGCAAAACGGGAATGGAGGATAGGAAATTGTCGATGCACAAAATTCTTTCCCTGAATTTTTCAATTTTTCAATTTTAAAAAATATGTTAATATTAAAAGGCTTATCAACAAAAAAGTCTTGACTTAATAGCTCATTGATAAGTTAATAAAGCATAGAAAATAATATTATCGGGTTGATTTTAATGTTTTAAAATTAAATTGATATCATTGGGAGGCATTTTCTATTTTTAGGAATTTAGATCTATTTTCCTCTTGAAGGCTTAACCGGCATCCTGTTTTTATCAGGTTCTTTCACCTTTACACGGCAGACTATCTTTCTTTAGGTAAAGCGAGGATTGAACATGAATACCTTTTACTACAAAAGCCAAAATGGTGCCCGAGCCATCCGACGTTGGGTCATTCCCTATCTTAATGCCCGGATTCACCCCCAGGCCTTTCGCCCTCTCCTTTGTTATCTCTATACGGATTGGCAATGTAATATCGACTGCCATTATTGCTTCCAATATGACAATCATCAGCCGGGAATGAGTTTGGAAACCGCTAAATCGGCCATCGATTGGCTCAAATCCATCGGTTGCCGGGTACTGGCCATAATGGGTGGGGAACCTCTGGTTCGAAAAGATTTTATTTTGGAAGTCCTCCGCTATGCTAATCAGGCCGGTTTTTTTACTTATCTGCCGACGAATGGCTATCTTATGGACCGGCCGTTTATCGACGAGATGGGGAAAGTGGGGGTGACCGCCGTTAATCTGGCCGTGGATTGTATCGCCCCCCGTAAGGGTCTGCCCAAGGCCTTAATGAACATTGAACCTCAGTTCAGATACCTGGTTGAAAAACAGAAAGATTATGGTTACATCCTTTTTTTCAATACCAATATCTGCCGTAATAATATTAAAGACGTCCGAATGCTGACTGAAATTGCCCATCAAAACAAGATTGGGACCGATGTTCATCTCAACGAAAGGCCCCACAACTTTGTTAACGTGGAACACTATACCCACCAGGAAGACGGTTTACATATTATGCCGGATCAGTTTGAGGAGGTGGATATGCTCCTGGATTGGCTGATGGAAAAGCAAAATCAGGGATGGACCATGGTCAATTCCAATGTACACCTCCGGAATCTAAAAGATCGAATGCGGGGTAACATTCACCCCTGGGATTGTCGGGCAGGCTTAAACGGGGCGCTCATTCGCCCGGACGGCAGCCTTGCGCCTTGTTTTGATCTCATGACCCTGGATCATGATTGGGGGACTATTGGGAATGAAAAGTTTGACCGGGATGCCCTATGCGCCATCAAGGAAAAATGCTTACCGCTTTGTTCTTCCACCTGTTTTCACACCCTGGGGCATTATTACCAATTATCTTCTATTTCCCAGTGGGTTGTGAAACATATGGGCGTAGGTTAGCTGCAAAGAGCCTTCAGGTATTTCTGATATTTTTGACGATCTCGTTATTCTTGTTGATTTTTTACTCGGACTAGTGTCCTTTTTTGTTAACAGGGGCGTTCAATGCCAAATCGGTTTTACTCCCCTTATGGGCTTTAAGGGCAACCGTCCTCCGGGCGTTTGCTATTGCAGGAGATTTTTTGATGTCATTTAAGGTATTCATTCAATCTTCATCTTTGTCGGATTAGTCTGCAGTACCTGTTTTGTTTCAGCTGAACCTTGCTTAGCCATAGATCATCAGGCGCAGGCACAATCTTCCTCAACATTAACCCAAAACAAAACGGTTAACCTGGCATTTCAATTTGATCCCGATCGTATTGCGGCCGCTGAAACCCTTATGTGGAAGGCCTATTATAACCGGAATATACGGGAATTGGGATTTGAAATGATCGAGTTGCATCAAGAACAATTTCAGCTTTCAGCCCCTGACGCCATAGCCGTTGCTGGCGATTTGTCTTCCGCTACCTTTGCCTTTCAATCCACCCAGGAAGTTTATCCAACCCAGGCCCTTTTGGGATTGAAGAGCGCCTATACCCGTCTCAAGATTTTAACCAAGGGAACATGGAATGCCGACGCTGCTGCCCGCGCAGAACTTGACTGGTGGGTCAAGCGACGCACACCGCATAATAGTCCGGAGGAAGTCGGGTGTTCTATTGCCAATCTTTACAAGGTCCTTTATGGCAAATCCAATAAGGATATTGAACGGGCCGGCCTTCTCCGTGCTCGGGCTACCAATATTCGAGACACCGATAATGATTGGCCGAAGGTCCAAGATCTTCTTCGGGAATCGTACCGTGCATTGGTTCAAGGGATTCAATAAGCGGAAAATTAAAATGGCCCCCGAAAATTGAACAATCGGATAAGCCTTGAATCCGCTCAAAGGAAGAAGACGGCGATGTCCAAAAAAGGGCCATGACACCTCAAGTTCAAGGCCAGGGTAGTTCAACCATTTCTCCCATATTTCCAATTGGTAAATTTTTAGGACGGCTTTTTTAAAAAATAGTAGATGCAAAAATTAATCCATGAAGTTTTTTTAGGCTTTTATTATTTAATACTTATTACCTTGACATTCTTGTTTTTTTTTCTTATCCTCATTTTCAACAGCATGGTTAAAATAAAAAACAGGAGGTGATTAATGAATAAGGCGCAATTGATCGATGAAGTGGCAAAGGTTACGTGTACCAAGAAAGAAGCGGATTTGGCAGTAGGTGCAGCATTTGCGGCCATTAAGAAAGCACTCAAAAAAGGTGACTCCGTAACCCTTGTGGGATTTGGGACATTTGGCGTCAGCAAGAGAAAAGCCCGCAAAGGGAGGAACCCCCAGACAGGTGCGGTCATTAAAATAGCCGCAAAAAAAGTTCCAGTATTTAAAGCTGGGAAGGGCCTGAAGGACGCAGTAAAATAGATTGATCTCCCACCATTTCTGTTCAGGCTCAAAGAGCCGCCTTATCTTCTGATGGGGCGGCTTTTTTTTTCAATCAAAGTTGAATGGATAGCTAAATAAACAATCCTTTTTAGAACAATTAAGTTTTTAGAGTTTTTTGTTAATGTCAAAATACATTCCATGGGTAGAACTGAAGGTCGGTGACAAGTTCGGGCCAGTGGAGCTACCCTATGTCGAACGATATTTCACCTGCGAAATGGAAGAATTAGACCCGATCCATACCAAAGAATCACCCTGGGACGGACCGGTTTACCCAGCAATGTATATGGCGACGCTACTCGGTACGAGGGCACTCCGCACCCTATATGACACCCATGCCACTGTTCCCGCCAGGCTTTCTCAGAAGAACATCAATCCGGCCAGGCTCGACAAGAAGCTGTTTCTGAATGGCCTGCTGGTGGATAAACACATCAAACGGGGACTTGAGTATGTGGCCGTTGAATCTCTCATGACTGCCGAAGCCGGAATTGAAATCAGACGAACGACGGACCACTTTCTGTTGAGCCTTGAAAAGAGGACAGACGTTTTGGAAACAATAGGCTTGACGGATAACGCTCCGATAGAAGATCTGAAAATGAGCCGGGAAATACCTTCTTTCACAAGAATTGCCTACCAACGTGCCCTGGATGAATTTCCCTTTCTGGATGATTCCAGCCACAAGGACGAATATGCCCGTAAAATGGGCTATCCCGCCGCTTTACTTTCCGGTTATGTTCTATGCGGCTATCTCTCCAAGTATTTTGAGGATTTTCTGGTTTACCGGCGGAGAAATCGAGCTGACCTTTGTTAAGGCTGTCCATCAGAAGCAATCTATAGTTATCCGGGCTTCAGTCGCCGAAAAAACCGAAATCAAATAAGGTACGCGGCTGACCCTAACTTTCTGTATTGAGCAGCCAGATGGCACCATTAATGTAAAAGGCAGGGCAAGAGGGATTAAGAATAACTGAGCTACGATTCACTGATCCGCAAAATATTGGGAGGTATAAACTCCAAAATGACAAAAACCGGTAAATATAATTCCCTGACCGACATCAAAGGGATATTGGTCGGTCACTATACAGACCTTGAGGCGGCCAGCGGTGTGACGGTCGTCTTATGTCCCGAGGGGGCAACTGCCGGAGTTGACGTGCGTGGCTCGGCTCCGGGCACTCGTGAGACCGATCTCTTACAGCCTCTGAATCTGGTGGAAAAGGCCCAGGCCATTGTTCTGACCGGCGGTTCGGTTTATGGGCTGGCCACCTGTGACGGGGTGGTCAGATGGCTGGGAGAAAAGGGCTGGGGATTTCCCTTACTGGAGGGAAACGTGGCTCCGATCGTTCCGGGTGCGGCCTTGTTTGACCTGGGCCGGGGGAAATATTTTATTCCGCCCATCAATCCGGGCTGGGGGAGGATGGCCTGTGAAGCCGCTAAAGACGCAACGTTTCCTCTGGGTTCTGTTGGTGCCGGTACCGGCGCCCTTTCCGGGGGCATCAAAGGCGGTTTGGGTACGGCCAGTGAGATTCTCGATTCGGGCCTAACTGTGGCCGCCCTGGTGGCCGTCAATTCCCTTGGTTCGGTCATTGATCCGAAAAACGGCCATCCTTGGGAAATCCGATTGGAAAAGGAATGTGAATTCGGAGCACTGGGCCAAAGATCGGTTCAGCTTCCCGATACTCCCCAACCCTCTTCTTCCACGAACACAACTATTGGGGTGATAGCCACCGATGCGATTTTAAGTAAAGCCCAAGCTCAAAAAGTCGCTCAGATGGCCCAAGACGGATTAGCCAGGGCCATACGGCCGGCCCACACTATGTTTGATGGTGACACCATCTTCTGCCTGGCAACCAACAAGCATCAACTTCCGGATACCGAAGGCTTTTTCGCTTCTCCAAAGGCCCAGGCCCTGAATGAAATCGGCCGTGCGGCGGCCGACTGCCTAACCCGAACCATTATTAGGGGGATTATCGAAGCTACCAGTCTGGGTATGATGACCGCTTTTAGAGATCTGGAAGAGAAAAAAACAAGATAGATCCTCATTATTGATCTCTAAAAAATAAAGTTGGCAGCAGGAATTTCTTCAGGTTCCCGCCCTCTATTTTTCGTTTGTAACCGTTTTGTAAGAGCGAAGAGGTAATTTCGGTGGGTAGCTATTTCCCCGCCTGCAGGTCAACGGTGCCGTCGTGACCGATATCATTGTCGAAGAGATAATTGGGAAGTAGGCAAATATTCCGGTCGAACGTGACTCAGGGCATGAAAGATATTGCCTTTAATTTTTCGATTGCGGGCATAGAATACGGATAAAAATTCCTTGATCTCCTTTCGGGAGGATCTCCCGGCGCTGGGACAGGGGTTTGGTATTTCCGGCAACCCATTACGCCGGACAAAGGCTCTAATTCTATTTTCTTCCAGAAAGGCCATAGGGCGAATGATGGTTAAACGCCCCTGGAACAAAGACTGGCGGGGCATCATGGTGCTCAGTTCCCCGCTGAAAAACATATTCAAAAACAGGGTTTCAATAATGTCATCTTTGTTATGTCCAAAAGCGATCTTAGAAAAATTTAAGGTTTTGGAGAGTTCAAAGAGGCGTTTTCTTCGCAGATAGGAACATAAAAAACAGGGGTTTTCTTTGTTTTCCGGCCCGTGGGCCTTGATCCCGTAAAGGGTTCTCTCCATAAAGAAAGGAACCTCCATTTTTTGACAGGCCTGTTCGATCTGGTGGGGTTGAGTCCCCTCAAAACCCATGTCCAAATAGATGGCCAATAAGTCATAATGGATAGGTATCCATTTAAGGCGTTCTTTGAGCATATAAAGCAGGGCCATGCTGTCTTTCCCGCCGGAGACGGCCACAGCCACCCGTTCGCCGTTTTCAATCATATGATAATCACGGACAGCTTTACCTAAGAGGCCTTGGGTTTTTTTATCAACGGCAGAAATGGTTTTGGCCATAAAATGACATCATCCTTAATGTGAAAAAAATAGAATCTTCCACCTCTATAACTACTGTATTAGATAAATAGTCCTGGAGTACAAAACTGTCAAGAAGGGATTCATCTCTCGCCCGAAAGGATAATTCTTTTTCTTGACCGAACCTTTGAACAGTGCTAATTTCTTTTCTTATGAAAGTAATCCAACCCGGGAAAACCTTTATTGGTATAACTATTCTTTGTTTTTGCTTGACAGGTTGTTTTTCCACCAAGCAGATGATTGCCAACAGTGCCGGTGGGCTTTTCGGGGAATTAGCTCAGTCCGCCAATCGGCAATCGGATATCGCCCTGGTCCGCCAAGGACTTCCTGCCTACCTGATGTTGATTGACGGAATGATTGGAACCAATCCGGAAAACCAGGATCTCCTCCTGGCCGGTGCCCAGGCCTATGCCTCCTATGCCTCGCTCTTGGAGGAAGAAGAATCATCGCGGGCCTCCCAGTTGATTCAGAAGGCCAAGGTCTATGCCATAAAAGCCCTGGACCAAAATCCTCTGTTTAAAGGAGCTTCTGAAAATCCTCTCGATCTCTTTCAGAAAAAAATAGACAAAGCCGAAAAAAACCAAGTCCCCTTTCTCTTTGGGGTAGGAAGTATTTGGGGAACCTGGATTGCTCAGGGACCGGATTCGGTGGAAGGAATGGCCGATCTCCCTAAAGTGGAGGCCTTGATGGACAGGGTTTTAACACTCGACCCTGGCTATTATTACGGCGGCCCACATCTTTTTAAGGGTATAATGCTTTCCGCACGGCCAGTCCAATATGGCGGGAACTTAGAAAAGGCCTTAACCCACTTTCAACAAGCCCTGAAGTATTCGCAAGGCAAGTTTCTGATGACCCAAATTTTCTATGCCCAATATTATGCCAAGCAACGTTTGGATCGGGACCTCTTCGTCAAGACCTTAAATCAGGTCCTTTCCACGCCGGCCGATATAGAACCGGATCTGACCTTGATTAATACTCTGGCCCATGAGAAAGCAAAAAGGTTGTTAAACCAGGTTGATGAATTTTTTTAAGGGAGGAACCAATGAAATTGCGGATTTCGGATCGCAGAGTGCAGAATATCGTTTTTCTCTTCTTATTAACACTCTTTTTTTTGTCTGTCCTCAGACCCGTTCCTGTTTCGGCTGACCAGGTGGTCTTGAAAATAGGCACCCTGGCCCCGGAAGGGAGCTCCTGGGTCAAGGCCTTCCGGGATATCAACCGGGAAATCGGACAGAAAACTGGGAATCAGGTGGCCATTCATATTTTTCCCGGTGGCGTCCTGGGCGACGAAGAAGATATGCTGCGTAAAATCAAGGTGGGTCAGATTCAAGGAGGATTTTTCTCTGGTGGCGGTCTGGGGCTGATTTTCAAGGATATTAAAATCCTGGTCATTCCCTCGTTGTTTGAAAATTATAAGGAAGTGGACGCGGTTTTGAACAAAATTGGGCCTTACTTTGAAAAAGGAATCTTAGATAACGGTTTTAAAGTTATGGGTTGGAGTGAATCAGGTTTTATTTACCTCTTTTCCAAACACCCCATCAGAAATGCCGCCGATCTTCGCAAAGGAAAGGTTTGGATTTGGGAAGATACAGCC
>CAWDKY010000003.1:0-7982 GCA_963802945.1 uncultured delta proteobacterium | reverse complement strand
AGTTCAACCCAGGTACACCCCCCTATCTGAAACAGGGCAACCCAACGGGACTCAACCAGATTGTCATTAATCCATTCTAAAAGTTGTTCAAAGCAATGGTTCTCCCACAATGCCTGTTTAGAGGAAAAAAATTCGTGGTTTATTTGGGGACAGAGATCGCAATAATAATCTCCCCAGGCCGTTCGCCCCGTATGGATACCAAAATCGGCTAAAGCATCCCAGATTTCTTTGTTGTACATCACCCATATATCTGCGCCAGTTTGGGTTATACTGCAAGCAAGTCTTGGGGTAACGCCCTCAAACTTCAGTTCGATATGGTTCCAGTGCTTTTTGATAAATATAGCTCGATACTTAAATCTTTTTTTGTTTCGTTTGTACCATTTACCAAAAGCACATATTGAGTCTAATTGTTGACATAGTTATTAAAATATCATCCCTCACTGCCAGCATTCTGGCAGTATTAAAGAGGCTTCTCATGATTAAATAATGCATTATGAGGCTCTGTTTTAAAATCTAATATTTTTTACCCAAAAGTCACTAATGATGTATAATATATAGAATCCATTCTTTAAAAATAGAGGAGAGAATTGTGTGTCCAAATGAAATCATTGGAAATCCTACAGAAGGAGCTGACCAGAGAGCTAATCCGGAATGCCTTGAAACGCGGTCATGGAAAGGAATAGCGTCTTTTCTGCGGGCAGGGATGCAGATCCAAGAGGCCCGTTACCTCAAAGCTATTAAGATTGCCAACTTCCTGAAGGGCAATGCACACCAAATGGAACCTTTTTTTCTTGATTTCTCTAAAAATCCTGCTTTTGTCAGAGCGAGGGAAGAAAAATATTCTGATCGATCTGGTCTGGCTTTTGGAACAATTAGATTGGAATAATTCTTTTCCCTTCGATCTCCTTAAGATTGATCCTAACGATTTAATCCGACAATCTTGTTTAGGGAAGGAAACCAAACCGAAAATAAGACGGGAGGTCACGGTCGAGGAAGGCCATGAAGATCAGGGTGGACGAATTGATATTCTAATAATCTTTAAAGATGCCATTATCGATATCGAATTGAAGATTGTGGATGCTGAAAGTGCAGACTTAGATAAAAACAAGCGCTACAGAAATTCACTAGAAAAAATTTATCCAAAAGGGAAATTCACTCATTATCATAGACTTCTTGTGACCGATGCCCAAAAAGATTATTATAACGAAACTTTAGGTGATGAAAGAGCATATTTCGTTGTTCTCTGGGATCATATTTGCCTCTGCATGAGACAACTTATCTACTCTGGAGCTTTTGTAGATAATCCATTAAAGGAGAGCCTGTTTCTTTTCCTTTCATAGGGTCTATTGAACAATATTTACTCGGCTATCAATTTTTGGATGATGGGAGACGGCATGTTGATTCTAACTCACTTAGATATTTGGAAAAACTGAATAATGAGTGTATGAAACAGGAGGAACAAAAATGAGTGAAAAAGAGCAAGACACATTCTTTAAGGAAGGCGCAGAAAACTATATCAATGCCTTGAGGGTGATTAGAGATTATGAAGGGTTCATTCAAAAAATCGCAGCAACTGCGCTTAGCAAGAAAATAAAACTGTTGTCAGACGCGATGCAACTGGTTCCTCCACTCGACTCAAAGACTATTCAACCTTACCTGAATCAGGATCTTGATAATGGATGTGCAGGCGTAGGCGTTACAATTTTATTGCCTAGCTCCGGAGGGCTCTATGCCCTTTATGCCCTTGTTTATTTTGATGATAAAGGAATAATCACGGCATTCGTTTCACTCGAACTATTAACTGCTGAGTCGAGGGACAAGGTCATGACGGTCGCAAATAAAGTGGAATATATCGGTAGTGAGTTTGTGAACAACGCACCTGAATATGAGGTCTATGTAGAAAAACCTATTGATCAGGCAGACCAGGCTACACTTGCTGAAACCTTCGAGTTCCTTTTGGATCTCTGGATAAACTTCTGGAAGACTGAAGATATAAAAAAGGTCCTTGGAGGTATTTAACTGACAAAAAAATCAAAACTATTATATGTACTTTTTGCGATACCCATATTTAAAAAAATCTCTGAAATATTAGTGCATCTCGCTGATTAAAAAACAGACGGGGTTGCACCATTTCATTCAAGTTCTATCCATTATCAGCACCTTTTAAATAGAGGAATTCAACTTTTTATAGCAGTTCAAAAAATTGTAGTAGCTTTTCCATCTCTCCAACTGAAAACAAAGGTGGAAACTGCCCAACCCGCCAATGTCCTTTCCTGTCTTTTCCCCAATAGAAAGGCCATACGGCTTTTTCTCCTGTTTTTCTTTGGCGCAAAAGAAAAATCATAGGATCATATCCACCTTCTTCAGCGTCTTCGTCAGAATATAACCTTGCAACCTTCTCAAGTTCGTATTCGTGAGTTTCATCAATGTTAGCGTAAGTCTGACTTACTATATAACGTCTTGATGCGCCACAATTGACGCATGGTTCTAATTTTCCATTTTTACTTAATTCTATTGCGGTATTTCTACAATACCACCCTTGATGACCATTATCACAAGCAACCCAACTTGGCATATTGCCTCCTTTTGTTATTTGTAAAATTGTTTATTTCTAAGGGAACGGGTTGAATCACTCTTTTTTGTTCTCCCCAGAAGAAAAAGTTGGTAATCCAATCTTGGTATTAGGTTAAATAAACAGTATCCGATATTGACAAAGCCCATTCTTCCTGTTTACTTTTTATTCTTTTTTAATGCCACCCCTAATTCCTCTTTAACAATCTCTCTTCAACTCCTTTGGCGAAACCACCTCCACATAAGGCAGCCAGCGATAAATCCAGTGGGTTATTCCTTCCAAGCCGTTAACCCTGAATCTCAGTTCCAAACGCCCATCCTTAAGCTCTCGTTCCCTTTGGCTCTGCATGCCATTTTTTCCTTTGAATATAGGGCTTACATTCGGGATTAAACCTTAAAACCACTTCAACCGGTTCCCCATCGACAACGGTTCCAAAGGCCCCGGAAAGCTCTTCCTCCGGAGCAATATTCCTGGGGATGAAATGTTCCTCCAAAATCTTTAGAGATATGATCCGGTCCAGGGCAAAGGTCCTGATTTCCTCTCGGAGATGACAATATCCCCGAAAGTACCAAAAACTCTTCCTCAAAAAAGAGATAATACGGGTCTACCTTTCTTTTGGTTTTTTCATCGGAATAAAGGGGCCGATAAATCATCTTAAGCTTCTGAAACTCCATGATGGCCTTATGAATAAGCCCGATATGGGTGGCCACTTCAGGCGGGCAGCCCTCTCCCGGAAAGGATAATGTGTCTGGGGATATCGGTCTTTTTAACCGAGAGTTTCTCTTCAATGTGTTTCATACTCTCTTCCCAGCCGCTCCCCATCCCGGCCATCATTTTCCTGGAAATACCCAGGGCCAGGGTCTCTTCCATGGAAAGATCCGGCCTTTTCAAACTATAACCTTCCATAAATGTATAACCTCCTTGCTCTTTATCAAATACAATCGGAAATCCTGCCACCTGAATGGTGTTGAGATAACGGAAGACTGTCCTTTCACTCACCCCAAGGTCTTCCCTTAAAGAATCAACCGTTACCTTTTCCCCACTATCCAATTTATTCAGAATCATCATCAGGGAATCGAATTTATAAGACATTTTTTCACCTCCTTTTTTTCTCAATAACACTCTACCTGGCATTTTTCCTTTAATTTCTCTAAAATCTTGACCATGGCCAGGCTATCGAGGCGGCAATAATCCAGTAGGGCTTGACGTAAATTGGCTGCCTGGACCAAGTCTCGGGTTTCCGATAAAGTTCGAAAAGCATTCATGGCCATGCCCCCATCCTGGATTTCGAGGTTTGAATAAGTCAGGTCGGGAAGGAGACAGGGTAGGACGTTCTTTAAGGAATAAGACCCTTTCATTTCCCAGTGATAGACATCTTTTCTTCTGAAAGGGATGGCCAGATCCCGGAGATTTTCGATGAATCCTTCAATCTTGTCTTTATAATTCGGAAACCATTCAGCCAGGTTCTGGAGGCAGATTTTTTCAAAGCTGGCGTTATAAGCGAGGATACAGGCCGTTGAAGGGATTTGATTGCACAGGCTTTGAAGAAGTTCTTCTCTGAAATCGGAATTGGGATCCGCCAGAAATTCGTGGTGGCCCAGCTTTCCATTTTCCTTTTCCAGGTAATGGAGGGAGTACTGAAAAGGAATCTGCTGATAAGGACGGGTGCCGTTGAAAGGAGGAATGGAGACCATAATTGTCTCGAAATCCAAAAAATAGAGGGGATACCAGAGGGTCTTGAGGAACTCCTTTACCTCATCGGAATTAAAGACCTCCTCCTGGTTGAGGATAGGCTTCCAATTGGAGTTTTTGGCCCCGTAGACAACAATTCCCCGGGGACCTCTTTTAGATCAACATACCCTTGTTGGTAGAGATCTAAAAGGACTCGTTCCCCGGCCCCTCAGGTCAAAAACAGAATCATCGGGAACATGCTCCCAGCAGTGCCCTATGAAATCACAGGCATAGGGATCATTACACTGTTTCCCAATGGCTATCTCGGGTTCCTTTCCCGAAAGCATCTGACGGAGTTTGATTTACCTCTCTCTTTTACCCATTCCTGCTTTTCCAACACCTTTTTAGTAACCTCTTCGATCACAAATAATTGGTCGGGTTCAATAGCCCCGTTCCGGACATATTGATTATTGATATAAACCAGAAAGGCCTTCTGGATGGGAAGGCCTGAGCCCTTTACCACATAATACTGGAGGGCTATATCATTCAAATAGACCTCTTCAATCTCCGTCTCCCATTTTTACCTCGTAAAGTTCCCAGCCCTTCTTCCCCAGATGGAGGAGGTCGTTTTTGACAAAGATGTTGTCAAAGCTGAAGGTAGCTTCATAAAGGGTTTGAATCCCCTTGCTCAGGGCTTTTTGAGTCTTCTGAGAGCTGATCGTTATAGGAAAGCCCGTCATAGGGAATTTCTATCCCTCCAGGGAAAAGCTCTCGGGCCAGCAATCCCACCTCTGTCCCGCTTTGGAAAAGCTTCTCCTGTTCTTCGGAAATTTCATCCCGCCATTCCGGGTGAAATTTCTGGAAGTATAGGGACTTAGGACACTGAATCCCTTCAAGAAAAGGGTCTTGCTTAAATAGGGTAAGTCTTGCTTCATATCTGATCTCCTAATAGGGGCCTTGGACCCCTTTATTTTCTCCCAGCATTGTAGATAAATTTCTTAGGATGACTAAAACCCAATCGCCTCTTTTTGAATTATTTTTATTATATCAAACTGCCATGGCCCTGTCAGTCTACTTTTATACAATGATCAAAATTTATTAAATGGAGGTAATCTATGCTCTATTCTTTTGACTCGGGATATATTAAGGACATACCCCACAGGAGAGAGTTTGACATTTTTCGAAGTAGACTTGCAGATGAGCAATATCAGGCCATATTTGATGGGCTCAATAGCCGCATAGGCACTGACAATATTGATGCTTCCAGTTGGATGCCAGAACCTGATTGAACCGGCACTGTATTTCAGCCAATCTATGATGTAGCATGCAGAAATGATTTTGCTGCCTCAGCAAAGTTCTTCGGCATCATTCTTTGGCATGTGATACTTGAAAGGGAAGAAGTATGGTCATTTGGTAGATATGAGAAGGACGGCGTCCCCATAGAAAGAATGACTTATTTTAGAATCTTTGACCCGCCACTTTTTTAAAATCAAACATAAGAAATCAATCGGATTATTCATAATGCGTCACCACCTGATGATTTTAACAGTCTTGATGTCGCCGAGGACTTAATAAATCAAGCGATGTTGGATGTTGATTCTACAGGAAAATGATCAAGACGAAGAACTGAATTTAGAGAACAGGGCAAAACGATTAAACAGGGAAGTCAATTGAAAGAGTAAGGCCAGGCGGTTATTTCTGATTTTTTCCTCCGGGGCCATGACCAGAACTTGTCAAAAAAGGCATCGATGGTCGGACGCAATTGGGCCAAATGGAGGAGGTAATCGGCATACCCTTTTTGCCCAAAAAGCCGCTCCAGATCGGCTTGTTTCTCCTGGACCTTTTTAAAGAGGTCTTTTTCCTGAGTCTTCTATTAATAATTCCGGTGTTACCTTTCCGGCCGTCAGAAGGAGACATCCCTTTTAAGATATTCAAGGCCCGTTTACAGCCGATGGCCAAGGATGAAAAATCCGGGTGCTCTTGAAATTCCTGAAGGGCCTGGGCCCGCTGTCTCACCTCACAAAAATCATCCCAGTCGGCAGATAAAACGGCCTCAATGGTTTCCCTGCTCGATCCCTTCCCCTTCCAAGAGATGCTGCAGCCGTAAGGCAAAAAAGTCGAGAAGATTTTTTTTGATGATTAGCGGCTCTTCCTGTAAAACGTCCCGAATAAGGATTAAGGCCTGATCAAGACCTTCTTCTAAAGATAGGGAATAGCCTTTATCCCAAATGATCAAAATAACGGCCTGGGCCTGGCGGCGTAAGGCATAAGGGTCAGCCGAGCCGGTGGGGATTTGACCCAGGCCGAAAAAACCGACCAGGGTATCCAGACGATCGGCCAAGCCGACCAAGGCCCCGGTGATTGTCTGGGGTAATCAGCTGCCCACCGAAACCGGCAGATAATGCTCAGAGATCCCCTGGGCCGTTTCTTCCTTTTCTCCGGACCGCAAGGCATATTCCCGGCCCATAATCCCCTGGAGAGTCGGGAATTCCCCTACCATCAGGGAAGTCAGGTCGGCTTTGCACAATAAGGCACATCGTTTGACCATTGCTTCTTTTTCCGGGGCCAGATTCCGGGAAAGATAGGCGGCCAGTTCCATAATCCGCTCCACTTTTTCAAAAGAAGTTCCCAAACGGGAATGAAATACCACGGTTTTCAAGGCCGCAACTTTTTCGGACAAAGGGTTTTTTCAAGTCTTCCTTGAAAAAGAATTGGGCGTCGGAAAGGCGGGCCAGTAGGACCTTTTCGTGTCCTTGGACCACACGGTTGGTATCCTTCACCCGGGTATTGTTGACGGCAATGAAACGAGGTAACAGATCGCCCTGCCCGTCGATCATGGGGAAATAGCGCTGATGTTCCTTCATGGAGGTAATCAGGACTTCGGGAGGTAACTTTAAAAAATCGGGATCAAATCCACCGCAAACCGGTTCGGGAAATTCAACCAAAAAATTGACTTCCTGAACCAATTCGGGATCGGTTAAAACCCGGCCCTTGAATTGACCGGCCAAGGTCTCAACGGCTTTCTGCAACAAATCTTCCCGTTCTTTGGGGTCCACGATGACCCGGGCCTGTCGAAGTTGCGATGCATAGTCTCCCGCTCCCTTAAGGGCTATGGCCTCAGGGGCCATAAAACGATGCCCGTAAGTTCGGTGGCCGGAGTCAATCCCTTCCAAAGTAAAAGGCACCACCTGGTCCCCGAAAAGGGCAACGATCCAATGAATAGGGCGGACAAAACGGAAGGAGGAATTCCCCCAGCGCATGAATTTGGGAAAAGGCAAATCTAAAATCAATTGAGGCAAAAGTTCGGACAAAACCACAGCCGCCGGAAGTCCTTTGATGATCTTTGTTAGGCCCAGATAAACCCCTTTGGGAGTCTCAATGGACTCCAATTCTTCAACATTCACCCCTTTGGCCTTGGCGAAACCAAGGGCGACTTTGGTGGGACGGCCGTCCACAGAAAAAGCCGACTGTTTCGGAGGGCCCATGATATTTTCCGTCTTGTCCGGTTGAAAAGAGGAAAGGCCGAAAATCAAAAGAGCCAGCCTTCGAGGCGTGCCCATGGTCTTTATGTCCCGGTGTTGGAGACGGGATTGTTGTAATCGCTCCTGGGCCAATCCTTTCATAGCCTCCAACGCCCCGGGTATAAAACGGGCCGGAATTTCTTCGGTCCCGATTTCAAGCAATAAATCTTGATCCATAAGCCTCTTTCTTTAATGAACGATAAATGATACAAGAACTA
>CAWDKY010000002.1:0-7002 GCA_963802945.1 uncultured delta proteobacterium | reverse complement strand
GATGAAGCAATCTTTAGATGCCATTTTCAGACCGGGTTCGGTAGCCGTTGTAGGCGCCAGCAATAATATTCAGTCCTGGGGTTACGGAATGCTGAACAGCTTAGTGGCCGGAAGATTTCGCAATACCATTTATCCGATCAATCCCAAGGAGAAAATCATCCAGGGCATTCCAGGTTATCCGAGCCTCAGAGAGGTTCCTGATGAGATTGATCTGGCGGTAATCGTAGTCAATGCCTCCTCAGTGGCCAAGGTGATCGAAGAATGCATTGCCAAAAAGGTGAAGGGCGGAATTGTCATCACAGCCGGTTTTGCTGAAATAAGTACCGATGGGGCTATGGTCCAAAAGAAGATTGCCGAAGCATCGCAAAAGGCCGGCTTTTATTTTCTGGGGCCGAATTGTCTGGGGGTCTGGAGTACCGAGGGGAACCTGAACACCTTTACCAATATGGTGAGGCGCCCTCATCGAGGACCGATTTCTTTCCTGTCCCAGAGCGGGACCCTCGGCAATTATTTGTATGATGCCTCGCGAAAATACGGGTTCGGTGTAAGCAAGTTCATCAGCTTCGGGAATCAGGCCTCCATCAGCTACGTGAATCTTCTGGAATATCTGGGTGATGATCCCACCACGAAGGTCATCATTTCCTATGTTGAAGACATAGGGGACGGCCATCGGTTTTTGGAAGTGGCGAAAACGGTCACCCGGAAAAAACCCCTGCTGATATACAAGGCCGGTTCGTCAGAGGCGGCAGCCCGCGCGGCACGTTCCCATACAGCGGCTTTGGCAGGGAACGATGATCTTTTTGATGCCGTATGTCGTCAGGCCGGTGCCATTCGCTGGCACGATTTCTTGGAAATGTTTTATATGGCCAATTGTCTCTGCTATCAACCTCTGCCCAAAGGAAACCGTGTGGCTATCATCCACGGCGGCGGAGGTTTTTGCGTCACGGCCACCGAGGCCTGTACCCGATTAGGCCTAAGTGTTCCAGAAATGAATCCACAAGCGCAGGCGGAGATAAGGGATCAGATGCTGCCTTTTTCCCCTCCGCCGGTGAATCCCATAGACTGTATCGGGAGGAAAAATGAGAAAGCCTATTTGAATATCATCGAAATCGTCGCCAAACAGGAATATATCGACTGTCTGATCGTCATGCCGACTCGGGATAATTTTAACCGCTATACCAAATCATCCGAAATGATCGACTCTCTGAAAATTACGGAAGCGATCGCCGCCATTCCGACAAAATACCAAAAACCGATTGTTGTAGCAGCCAACGAGGAACAGATAACAGGGCCGATAGATGAGATCTTCAAGCGATATCATATTCCGACTTTCGCCAGTCCCGTGGACTGCGCCAAGGCCCTGTGGGGGATGGTCAAATATAGTCAGGTGATAAAAAAATAAAAGGATTCAAGGGGTCGAGGGTTCAAGGTTTAAGGCTTAAGGTCCGAGGTAAAACCTTTGTTTTTTTCTCTGTTTTTTTATATAATAAAAATGGCTTAAATTCAGGGGGTTAAGATATCCAAAATTAAGATGGTTTTTCCCCGCACCAATATAACAAGGAACCCGCGGGAAAGTATGTGGTCCGACTACCATGCCAAGGAGTAAACCAAACCATCACGAATTACCACGTCTTTACCTCAAAGGATTCTGTGAGAGCGGTATTTCAAAACTTTGGGTATTCAGGCGTCTCCAAACTTTTTCCCCCGGCTTCAAAAAAGGAAAGAACAATCCCTTCTTAGATGGCTTGGCCAAAATAGGAGTCCGCAAGGATCAGTACGCAATACGTGTGCCAGGTCAATCTCCGGATTTTTCTTATGAAGTTAAATTACAACGCGAGGAACACAAAGCAGACATTCAAATTAACAAAATCAGAAATCGAGAAGCGATTAACAGAGCGGATAAAGAAATTATAGCCCGTTATATTGGAATGATGAAAAAACGTCTTACACGACAGGATCTTGTTGCCGAACCAATACTGGGCGCACAAATCACAAATTTTTCGTGGGACAATTTCCAGCGAAATCTCGCTTATGCAGGGAATTTTAAGGCAGCTTTGCAAGTGCCTAAGGTAAAAAAATTCTTCTCTTCAGGGCAGGGTAAGACCAAAGTTCTTCGCGAAAACATGATAAAACCATTCAACCAAGTTCATGCAGCCCTGATGGAAATGATATGGAGCTTTCAGATTACACCAACAGGCGAATACTTCGTTACATCCGATAATCCCATAGTTTTTGATGAGACCCTCGGTCTTAAGAGATCACCATTAATTTTTCCCATTGGCCAGCATGTTGCGCTACTTGCTCAATGGGCACAGTCAAAAGATTTATCATTCACAGACATATCAAAAGAAGAGACAAGAAAGATTAATTCAATAATTATAGCCGCTGCAACAAAAGAAGTTTACTCCCCAAAGCCAGACAAATGGATTTATGAAATTATGGGGCCGGCCACTATTCCCTAAGTTAACCAATATTCAATATGAGGAATAAAACCGTCTCCATCTATACCCGAGTGTCCACAGATAAGCAAAAAGTGGATATGCAACTCCGGGAGCTAGGGGACTTCGTGAAGAGGTCCGGATGGAAGATTTATAAAAAATTTATTGACCAGGGATACACTGGAGCCAACACAAAAAGGTCGGCGTTTATCGAGATGATGAACGAGGCCAAGAAAAGGAAGTTCGATATTCTTTTGATTTGGAAGCTGGACAGATTAAGTCGGTCGCTCAAGGACCTTATTAATACCCTGGATGAGTTGGGATCCCTGGGAATTGATTTTATCTCTTATGAAAACAATCTTGACACCTCAACGCCCACGGGAAAACTGGTCTTCCAAATCATTGGAGCGGTGGCAGAATTTGAAAAGGATATAATCCAGGAAAGGGTGATCGCAGGCCTTAATAATGCACGGCACAAAGGCAAGACCCTCGGCTGGCCAGCGATTCCGGAAAGCATTATAGAAAAGGCTAAATCTCTCCGAGAAAAAGGACTATCTTTTAGAAAAAATAGGAAAAGAATTGGGAGTTGACGAAGGGACAGTTAGGAAAAGG
The DNA here is from genome assembly GCA_963802945.1 of uncultured delta proteobacterium. Classification (GTDB taxonomy): domain Bacteria; phylum Desulfobacterota; class RBG-13-43-22; order RBG-13-43-22; family RBG-13-43-22; genus RBG-13-43-22. Next base: position 3,952 of record CAWDKY010000002.1, on the reverse strand, counting down.
ATTTAAAAATGATTATTAATTTGGAAAATTCTTTAATATGTTATAATTTTGAAAGTGTCAGTATCGAGCCCGTATAACTTTAGGACTTTTTTACAACGCTTTCTCAAGGTATTTGAGTTCTCATTCATCTCAAAATAAATATTTGTTCCTTTTATCTTCCCAGGGTCTCGAATGTCATTTATATCTCTTGAGAAATAATTTCTTTTCGTTCCCTTTTGGTCAAGAAGTTTTTCTAAATCATTATGAAACCTTTGAGAAATAATTTCTAAAATCTTTCTATATACATCACGGTGGTGATGGCCATCAATTTTAAATGTTTCTCCTTCTAGTGTGAACCCAATAACTTTTGTTCCGGTTAGGCTGTCGAATTTCGAATACAAATCAATCCCTAATTTTTCTAAAATCATTAAGACAACTTCTCTATCCTTGCTGGTACCTTTGGATATTATTTCTTTAAGTACTGACAAAGATATTTCATTCTTTTCTTCTGACATTTTCATCTCCTTATAATTGATATACGATTTGGTATTTATCTTTGCTTGTAGGCCGTGAGAATAAGATCATCTTTGACAATCAATACTCGGGATGTTGCCCGATCAACCATTTGTATAAATCGTTTAACTTCACGGTGTATGCTCTGGGCTTCCTTTTTTCCCAAAAAGATTTTTAGTGCTCCTCCGGGCGCACCCTCAACCCGTCCGTTGGTTGTTAGGATATCAATAATAAACTTATTGAATCCACGTTGACGGAATCTCGTTTCTGCATGATCACTTATTCTCATAATTTTCATCCTTCTTTTCTGACTCTTCAAAATCGATTGCGAGTGGGCTGGAATGCTTTTCTAATAAATTCACGAATTCCTCTATTTCTTTTTTAAGTCGTTTCCCACACTCATCAATTTTATCAAGTTTTTTTAAATATCTTGTTTTTTTAGTAATATCATTTGAAAAGACGCTCTCTATAGTTTCTGCTGTCCAGCCTATCCCATCATTCAATCTGTCTAATCCTATCCAGAGCTCCTGGATACAATCATCACCGGATAATCCAGGATCACTTTCTGATCTTTCTTTGACGATATTTATATCCTTAATCCTTAATTTTTTAAAAAAGGAGTTTAAGCTGTCTGCGGTTTCGCTTCCAGAAAAAAGACAGTATCTAGTAAAGTTTAAATGGCGAATAATATTTTCTGGATAATATGAGATCATCCCAGTGTTAGTCTTTTCTCGCCTTTCTGCCCTAGGAATTTGATTTATTTGAATATAGTGTTTGAGAGTGTTTTCCTTAAAAGGCCACCCCTTCTTATAAATTTCTGACATGATATCTTTTTTAGTCATTCCCTTTAGTTTATATTTTTTCTCAACCTCTTTTAGCTCTTCCTCGCTATAAAAGGGGAGACCCTTATCAAGGTCTTCCTTATAAGTGTCCATTGTTGTCAAATGATTTAGCATTGTCTTTCTAAAAATAGTATTGACCTCTGGCAAATCTTCTAGCTTAAATCCTTTCATTTTTGGCTCCTTTTTAATATTCCATCTATTTTGTACCATAGTATATATACTGTTTTATTGTGGTTGTCAAGCAAAAAATAACATTTTAGAAAATAATATACATAGAATAATTTAAATAAATATAACTTATTGATTTAATTAATTATATTATTTAATATGACTATTAAATCTCTAATAACTATAGATTTGCCGTCATTTCCTGGGTAAATTTATCAGTTTTTCACCCCCCTCTGGTGGTTTGGGGAAGGGGGAGCAGGGGGAGTCGTGGTCGTCGCCCCCCTTTAATAAGGGGAGGATTCTTATAAAGTCCCCCTTTGGGAAAGTGGGATTTAAATCTATTTTTGAACTAAAAGGTAAACATTCCCTTCTCGTAGATCACTAGCTTCTTCCCTGTGGCCAAATGGGCGGTGACCGTTTTGTCTTCGGTATTCACCAGGTCCCAATGAAGGGCGGAATCATTAAACCCCAGCTTCTTTTTTAAGGCCTTAGTCATCCTGGCCGGATTTCCATCAAAGGTATCGGTATAGGATGCCCCGAGGGCGATATGGCAGTTCCCGTAAGCCCCGCCGTAATTCTCATCGAAAAGGGTGTCGGCCATAAAACGATTGATCCTGGAAAAACGTTTGTCCGTCAAAGAAAACTCCCCAACCTTAGAAGCCCCATTATCCATTGAGATTTGTTTTACAGTGAAGGCCTCACCGGACTTGGCTTCGGCCTTTTTTACCGTCCCTTTTTCAAAAGACAGCCGAACACCGTCGATATAGTTTCCACTCCGGAATGAAGGCAGATTGGAATAATAAACCCCTTCGGTCCCTCGAAAGTCGGGCGAAAAAAAGACCTCAAAACTGGGGATATTATGACCGGAGACGCCTTTCCATATTCTTCGCTCTCCTGGTCTGATCTTTAAATCCACATTGGCCGATTCGATGTGAAGGGATTTTATCTTAAGGCTGTTGAGCCATTTTTTTATCTGCCGGGCATTCCTATGGATATCCTCCCATTCAGCCACCGGGTCTTTCTGGTCTAGATAACAGGCCCGGACAATCTGGTCGGTGTATTTTCGAATGGTCGTTTTGGCCTGTTTGGCCAGCTCTTCGGTGGGGACCGTACAGAGAGTCCAGCTGTAAATCCCTTTCTCCTCCCGCCGATCCAGTATCTCTCTTAACGGCTTTCTTGAAATCAGGACCTTTCCGATCCGGGCCGGATCGATGTCTTTCAGATGGGTCAACGATTCGGGGGCCCTTAAAAAAAATCGACCGTTGACCTTCTGAAATAATTCTTTATCTCCCGGAGTGATAAAGACCAGTTGATCGTTCTTTGATTTTTGAAAAAAGTCATGCTCCATGCCATAGGTTACACCCATACGTTGAACCGGATACATTCCCCTATCGAGTGTTTTGGCATATAAAATCTCAGCCAGTTTCAGGGCTGGAGGCTCATACTGGATTAAGATAATGTCCTTCTTCCTGAAAGGTTGCTTCCTGGCTGTGGTTAATCCCCAAAAAAGCACATCGGCGTATTTATTAAGTTGATCGTCGCTTAGCATCGTATCCTCCGTTTATCAGGTTGCTGAAAAAGGCCCATCTACTGCGTTCCCATCATCCCTCGTCATTGCGACGTACTTCTATGTACGCCTCATTCCTCAGGATTTCTGGCGCCTTGTATCTGAACCTTTTTGAGCAACCTGTAATAAATAGTTTTTCCGCAAACTGTTTTTTTTTGAACCGGAACGGTATCGGTTCACATTTGATGATGAATCCGTCTGGTGATGAAAATCCTTTTCCGGGCCGGGATTTATCTAAGGTCCCGGATGAGAGATTGAATATTGGCTTCCTGTGATTCGATACTCTCGGTGAGCTTGAATTGGACCATTGCCCGGTTCAGATTTTGCTCCGCATGCTCGACCTTAAAGTAAATATTCCCTTCTAAATAGTCGGTGAAATAACGAAGCCCCAACTCAAAGGCGATTAAATGGATGGCCTCAAACAGATATTCATACTCAGTCTCTTTAAGGAACTCCCCGGCAATGGACAAATACCCTTTCAGAACGGCCTGACAAAAATCAAGCTCGAAATGAACCGCCTCCCCATGTTCGACATCTTCCCCAAGTGGGTTGCAGCAAGAACGAAGGCAGTCGCCGATATCATAATGAATCAGACCGGGTTTGACCGTATCCAGATCAACAAGGCCTACGGCTTGTCCGGTATGGATGTCTATCATGACGTTGTTGACCTTAGGATCGCCATGGATCGGGCGAAGAGGCAGCTTGCCATGTTCTTTGGCCTTTTCCAGGACATCGACCAAGGTTCTTCTCTGGTTAATAAACTGCAGGGCATAATCCATCTCAAGGGATTTCCTCGGCTTAGGATTAGCCAGGACCTCATCAAAGTGCCGGAGATAGCGCGGTGTAATATGAAATCCTTCCAGGGTGTCGGCCAAGGCTTCAA
>CAWDKY010000001.1:0-31882 GCA_963802945.1 uncultured delta proteobacterium | reverse complement strand
CAGTGGCTATGGATTGGAGTATGGAATCTTCCAGCCATCGATCCAGAAAGCAAACACCTGCCGGATTCCCAGCGAATACACGGTCGGTAAAAGCATCAATCTGATAAAATCGGATATCCATTTTGTTTCTCCTTTGTCAGTAGTGCTCTAAAGATCAAGCAGAAGCTTGGTTATCCCCGGAGTGCCAAAGATGGCATCGAACTCAGGATTTCTTTTTTCACTATCAAATTTAAATCCGTGCTTCTCATAGGCCAGTCTGGCCGGTGTGTTATTAATAAGGTAAAGGCTTTAGTAAGCTCTTTAACGGCGTAATTTATTTCCTGGCTTTTCCGGTTATATGATTAATGACGATTTTTATAACCGTGGTCTTGTCAATATATTTGGCAATGATTTTTTGGCCTTCTTCTATGAAGTCAGGGGAGTATTTTTCTAAAAGACTTAGAAGGGCTTCATGCTTCTCGCTCCCCTGCACCTCGGATGCCGTTCCGAAGGCAATGGTACTCTCGTAGGAGGTGGTAAATTTATCCGGGAGGACCCTGGCCCGCCCGACAACGCAAAAAGAGACCTTGTTGTTGGCCTTGATGTTGTCCAGTTTATGGCCCTCCAGGGCACAATGGAAATACAGGCGATTCTCTTTATAAACATAATTCAAGGGAATTCCATAAGCCTGCCCATCCGGTCCCGCCGTGGACAAAACGCCGTATTCTCCTTCGGCGAGCAGCTTGGTTGCCGATTCAATACTTAATTCCCTATCTTTTCTTCTGACATTTTTAGGCATGGCCTCTCCTTCTTTTGCCGGACATAATGATCAAAATCTATCTCTTTTTAATTATAATATAGAGATTTCCCCAACAAATCACAATCTTTTTCAGAATAGGTTTAAGCGAACATATCCGAATCACTAACAGTTTGCGGAAAAACTCATTTTTTACCGGTTGCTCAAAAAGGTTCAGATACAAGGCTCCCGAAATTTTGAGGAATGAGACGTACATAAAAGTACGTCGCAATAAGCCTGCCCCGCCGAAAGGCGGGGAGGAATGAGGGCAATCCCGCCGTTGGCGGGATAAATGGGCCTTTTTCAGCAACCCGTTAGTGAATTATTCTTGGTGAACTTGTTGAATTTGAGGCGGAAGGGCCTTTTGACTGAGGGTTTCTTTGTGGGGCAACTTAGTCAGTAGCGTCTAAGACAGCAATAAATCGAGAATTTTGTGTACATTTAAGATGCGACCATTGGATCACATTTTCAATCAAGGAAGGCTGCACTATGCAACGAAACATGGATTTGATTAGGGAAATTTTAATCTTGATAAATGATGGCCCTGAGTATGATGGAACACGAGAATTTTGCTATGATACACCAGAGGAATTTGGCATTCAGAACAGGTCACGTAAAGAAGTGGCCTATCATCTCGGATTGTTAATTAATGCAGGTTTTGTAGATGGTAGCGTCACCATGGCCGTTCCTATGCAAATAATTAGGGCACTTACATGGGAAGGCCATGAATTTGAGGCCAATATTCGCGATTCTGGTGTCTGGGATAAGACTAAAGAGAAAGTAAAGGATTTGCCGGGGGTTGGTATTAAAGTTATTGCAACGATAGCAGAAGCGATAGTAAAACAGCATTTTGGCTTGTAATAAGCGAGGCGAACATTAACATTATGAACTAAGTCAATAGGCATTTCAATTTTTAATTTCTAATAATATCGTTCAGAAATTTTAAAGTATCAAGGGTTACTCATCAATTTTTTCAGGGGCTTTCCCCAAATAATTTCCATCTGTGAATATAATTGTTCCTGGTTTCCATTCAAATTTCATATTTTCCAGTTTTCTATTATTAAAATCTTTCTTTGCTTCTTCTCCAAAAAGGATACCTTCTGTAAATGTATCAGAAAATCGAGAGTTGAATTTTGTTTCCCAACGAAGAGTGATTTTTTGACCTTGTGGAATCACGTTATCATAAGCTAATGGAATATCTAAAATAATTTTTCCAAATAAGTCTTTAAAAATTGCCTCCCCTTTAAAGGCCCTTATGTCTTTAATAAATTTATTTTCAACAATAAAGTGCACCATGATCCGATCATAGATTTCATCATATTGGTTTGCTGGACGAAAACCTTTTTCATCGGGTACCACTGTTAAATATTTAGATAATCCAGAACTAATAAACGCTTCTTTTTTTGTTTCTTCTTTGGCCTCCTTTTCTTTTATGGCCTCTTCCGCAAAAATTCTTCTTTGTTCTTCAATTAATTGTCTTACGGTTTTCCCTTCTATACTCTCTCCAGAGAGACTTGCTCCAAACAAAGCAATAGATAAAAGCCCTAATTCTTCTGGTGTTAAGCTTTTGCTGTTCTTTATTTTATTCTCTATTTCATTTTTATTTTTTGAAGTAAATTTTAAATCCTTAATGTCAGAACAAGAGAGCAAGATAAGAAATGAAGAAAAAATTGAAATTAAAATCCACATAGGTTTTTTCATCGACAAATCTTCCCCTATTTTGTCTAAAGATTCATCAAAGCAGCCCCCAGTTGAAAGGGCTTGGCTACCCATAGACCTACTCTCGTCAACGGAATGTATTTTAATTCCTTAACAAGAGCCGGTCAAGAAATTGGTTAGCTTTTTTATGTGTTATGGATAAATTTGAAAAAAAAATATTAATCTTTCTTATTATTTTTTGTTTGATCCTTAATTATCTGGATGTAATTATTAATGATAATAATTATTTTTTCGGGATTTTTCACGATGTCAATGTTGTCAATAGTTGCTTTCTCGGTATTTTTATTTTTAAAGCGATTAAAAAGCCAAGTAGAAAGAATAGATAATGTAATAATTTTAGATGATTCTAAAATAATAGTAAGAACTGTTATTGCGGGTGAAACTAAGTCAACAGAATCGTAAGTATGAGCTCGAAATGATAATTTTAAATCTGGAATATTCTCGGATTGTAGGTCGGTAAATAGAGATTTGTTGGAGGTTTTGATTTCGATTTTTACCATCTTTTAATTCTCCTTTATTGGCATAACGATGTCAAAATAAAAATTATACTACATATAGTACTCACATGTATCAAGTATATATTCACGCAAATTTTGAATTACCTTGAACAGTATAACACAACCTGAAATATTTAACCACCTTTAGGAGAACTTTAGATAGGGTCTTAGCGCAGCGAAAGTAAGGGGTCCGGTTGGGATTTCGGGGATGATATACGGGTGCAGGCACAGGCCTGTGCCTGGAGGACGCATATTCTTTGCCATTACTCTTTTGCCATTAGTGACCGTGGACCGCAGTAGTGAATGCACAACAGCCGGACGTGGTTCGTCAGCCCTGGCGACTTTTAGCTTCCATCTCAGCGATTTCCTTGCAGATCTCTTTATATCTCTGCTCGGTTATCGGATAAAAATACAGCACTACTGCGGCGGCGATAAATATAGCAGCGGAGATCGGTCCCAGGAAAAGCCTTATGCCTAACCGGGCGGTGGGCAACTGGGGCATGACATTGGCCGCATAACCCATGGCCTCCAATGTCACGCCCATGACGAAGATGGCCAGCGCCTGACCGATCTTCAGTCCCCACGTCCACGCGCCGAAAAATGCCCCTTCCCTGCGCTCACCGGTCTTCAAGTAGTCAAACTCGATGGCATCGGCCACGATGGCATACGGCATGGCATAGGTGAAACCGAAGCCAATGCCGGTGAAAAACATTATTATAAGCATGAAGGTTACACCCAGGATGTGGCCCAGGAAGAAGATGGTGATTAGCATGGCGGCCATGATGATAAAGCCTGCCCCGTACACGAGTTTCTTGCCTACCTTCTTACTCAGGACGACGCTGACGGGGATAAAGATCATGGCCGTAACGATCAGTATCACCATGGCGAAGGTAGTCATGCCCTCCTTGGCCAGTATGTACTTGAAGTAGTAGATGGCGATAGCGCTGACTATGGTGATGGCCAGGATATGTAACACGTAGGTAAGCAGTATCAACAAGTAAGGTCGATTCTTAAAGACCTGGGTGTAAGTCTTGACGAAGCCCGTGGTCTTGGCCGGTTTCAATTGCACCGGTTCTTTTACTGTAAATATGGTAACCAGTGCGGAGGCCAGCATTACCGTAGCGAAGACGATGCCCATCAGCACAAAACCCAGGTTCTTGTCCGGCGCCAGGCCCACTATGGGCAGGGCCAGGCCGGCACCTAGCAGCGTACCCACGGCGGCGAAGCCGAAACGGTAACCGTTGAGCGACGATCTCTCGTGGTAGTCGGTCGTGAGCTCGGGTGCCAGGGAAGAATAGGGGATGTTCACCGTCGAGTAGGCTGTGCACAGTATAATGTAAGCTACCATAACGTAGATAAAAAGCATCGTCTGGCTTATACCGGCGCCGGCGATGAGGGCCGGATTGGTAAACATGATCACCATGGCGATGAAAAGGGGGATAGCGCCGCCCAGCATGAAAGGCCTGCGTCGGCCCATTTTTGTCGCCGTTTTATCGGAAATAAAGCCTATGACAGGGTCATAGAAGGCGTCCCACAGCCTGCCCACCATCAACGCTATGCCTGCCAGCGCAGCCGAAAGGCCCACCGAATCGGTAAGGTAGTTCATCAGCACAAAGGCTGTGGCTGTGAAAAACAGGTTCCCGCCAAAGTCGCAGATGCCGTAGCCGAGCTTCACTCCCACCGAAAGCTTCTTTTCTTCCATCATAAACTCCTCGTCATTAGCCTTAGAAAATTATTTCGCCCGGCCGTGTAATGAGCTGAAGGTACACCGTCGGTTTGAAATCCAATCTAGTAGACCTTAGGTATCCTCAATTCTTGCACAGGTCGAGATCATTGTTCAACCTCTCGCCGGATTCCGGCGATCACTTAGACATCATCAAGCCGGGATAAGAGGCGCTAACCGCTTTCTTCTTTCAATGTAAGATTAACAATATAAAGACCAGGCAATTTAACTCGCACCCGTAAAATAATCTAATGTACTATCAGAACTTACGTTTCCAATCTTTGGGCCAGCGCTCGATGACCACTTTCTTTTGTGTAAAGAATTCCACGGCATCCATACCCTGCCCGTGTAAGTCGCCAAAAAAGCTCTCTTTCCATCCCGTGAAAGGGAAAAAGGCCATGGGCGCGGCAATGCCGAGATTTATTCCTATGTTGCCGGCAATGACCTCGTAGCGGAACTTGCGTGCCGCAGGCCCGCTGCCAGTGAAGAGGCAGGCCATATTTCCATATTTGCCGCTGTTGATCATGGATATAGCCTGATCCAGGTTGTCAGCCTGCAGCATCCCCAGAACAGGACCGAAGATCTCCGTTCTGACGATCTCTCCATCGGGGGGCACATCCTGTAGAACAGTCGGGCGTACGAAGTTGCCGTGCTCATAGCCGGGGATGTGGGTATTGCGCCCGTCCACCAGGATTTTCGCTCCCTCTTGCTGCCCTTTTCCGATCAAGGCTTCAATGCGATCTTTGCTCTGCGGCGTGATCACTGGCCCCATCTGAACCTTCTCATCGAGACCATAGCCAACCACCCTGCTGCTGGCGGCTCCGGTAATGGCCTCCGTAAAAATGCCCCGCGCTTCGCCCACGGTTATCACCAGTGAAGCGGCCAGGCAGCGCTGGCCGGCGCAGCCGAAAAGGCTGTCGGCGATGATACGCGTAGCGGTATCCATGTCGGCATCGGGCAGAACAACCACCGGATTTTTAGCCCCGCCCTGGCACTGTGCGCGTTTACCGTTGGCCGTGGCCCGGCTGTAAACGTACCTGGCTACAGGCGTTGAGCCTACAAAGCTGATAGCCCGTATGGCCGGATGGTCCAGGATTGCATCGACCGCAACTTTAGAACCGTTCACGAGATTAAGCACCCCGGCCGGCAAACCCGTTTTCTCCACGAGACTGAATATCTTCTGCATGGTCAGAGGAACTCTCTCCGAAGGCTTTACGATGTAGGTGTTTCCACAGGCTATGGCATATGGCAGGAACCAGAAAGGGACCATGCCGGGGAAATTGAAGGGAGCGATCACTGCGCAGACGCCCACCGGCTGGCGGATCATAAACTCGTCTATGCCGGGAGCGATATCCTCTGAATTATAGCCCTGCATCAATAGAGGTATACCGCAGGCCACCTCCACATTTTCGATCAGGCGGCGTATCTCGCCCCTGGACTCGTCGATCGTCTTCCCGCATTCCATGGTAATCGTGCGTGCCAGCTCTTCGAAACTCTCCTCCAATAGAATCTTCAGTTTGAAGAGAAATTGTACACGGTCAGCAGCGGGAGTTTGTCTCCATTGTATAAAAGCATCGGAAGCCGCTTGAGCGGCCAGGTTAATATCAACCGCCGGTGAGAGCGGCACGCGTCCCAGCACCTCGGCCGTGGCCGGATTGACCACATCCTGGTGATCAGCACTACTGGAAAGCTGCCACTTTCCCCCGATATAGTTCAGCATTTCAAGGTTATGACCCATAGATAAACCTCCCGGATTGCCCGATAGCTTATTTCAAATCGTCCGGCTTTACCTCTCGGCCTGTTTTAGACGATTCCAACGCCGCCAGAGCGAACTGCAATACTGCTTTGCCTTGCGGGCCGTCGAGGACCGGCCTGCCGCCCTTTTGAATAACATCGATCATATGCCGTGTACAGTCAATAAAACTATCTGCCCAGTCCACCCGGGGCACCTCGCAGGCCGTCGTTTTTCCATTGCAAAAGATCATCAACTCGGGCAGATCAACGGTCCGAGTGGTATAGCGGTTGATAAAAATGGTCCCTCTGTCGCCGATGATTTCAATTCTGTCATCATCGACATAATATTTAGACGCCATCTCCATATTGGGGGTATGCTCGACATCGAATAGGCCGTAACGCCTCTTGCCTTTGAACTGAAATGAAATCACCGCAGGCGCATCCAGGTTGATGCCGGGTATAACGGCAGTATGGTCTATCCAGGCATGTACCCTTTCGACCGGTCCCATCAGGTAATAGGCCAGTGAGAAGAGGTGATATCCGTGGTCGAAAACAAGTGGACCGCCGCCGCACTTTTTATCACTGAAACGCCAGACCCAGGCACTTAAGGGAACGTCCCAGCCATTGGCAGTTTTACCGGTATTGACGTGCATGCGCAGCATCTGCGGCTTCCCTATCTCTCCGGCGTCGATCATTTTTTTGGCCTGTACGGCCGGGGGATAGAATACGAACGTCTCATATATCCGCAACAATACGCCGGCCTTCTGCGCCGCTTCTATCATGCGGTCTGCGTCGCCGACGCAGGTGGCCATAGGTTTTTGCACGCTGACATGCTTGCCTGCCCTGCAGGCAGCTATGGTCATCTCGGCATGGAGGTGATGCGGCACGAGCAGCTCAACCAGATTTATGTCCCTGTCATCCAGCAACCGGTTATAGTCATGGAAAACCTTTTCCACTCCCCATGCTTTAGCTTTGGCCTTGGCGCGGCCTCTGTTCGTATCGCATACGGCCGTGATCTTGGCGTCTTCCCGTCCGCGATACCCCAGTTCATGCAGGTCAGAGATACGGCCGCAGCCGACGATAGCGACATTTACTGGTTTTGCGCTCATTTTTCCAACCCCTTTTTATCATGGTCTGTTCAATTCATTTAACTGCCTTGCGCTCTTTTCCTCAATGCGGATAAGATCGCCTGACCGGCTTTCGCCCTTGATTCCAGTAAAGGTAAAAACCCGGGATAATTAACGACGGTGCCTATGATATCTTCCGGAAGCAATGGGATAATTTCCGGCATATTTTTGTGGGTGAGGTTGTTGAGTTTTTCCAGAAGCAATCGCGATTGTCTCTGCGGTTCACGCCGCTGCGGCGGATAGCCGAAGCCTTTTTCCACACTGAACAGTTTTTCGAAGATGAACTTCAGGTTCATGTCTCCCGCCCACCCATATCCCTGGTTGAGCTCCAGCGAAATGCAGTTTCCGCCGTTAATCTGCATGAAAAGCCAGCCATCGAGAGGCGACCGTATCAGTCCGCAAGCGATGCCCGGGTATTGCATGACCGAATTGAGGAAACCCTGCCCCGTGCCGCAGCCGCCTACTACAAAATCAACAGTCCCGGCATTAAGTAATATGGCGGCCATCAAGCCGGTATGAATGTAAGATAGCTCGGTCTGCTGGCCGCTTTTTTTCATGCCGACGTTGACCACCTCGTGTCCCAATCCGTCCAGGGCCGTTATGATATCGCTATTTTTATCTGCGGCGCTGGTCTCGCTGATAACAGCTATACGCATCTTTCCTCCAGATTATTTCTTTTTTTTCTCCATAACTCTCAAAGCGGCATCGGCGATGTCCCTGGCGCCAAGACCGTAGGCATCCATGATGGCCTCGGGGTCGGGCCCGGTGCAGGCGAAGGTGTCCTTGATGCCCACGCAGGCCTGAGGCACAGGCATCTCCTGCGCCAGAAGTTCGGCTACCGCCGATCCCAGTCCGCCTATCACCGTATGTTCCTCTGCTGTGACCACTCTACCGGTATCTCCGACCATCTTCAGGATTAAGTTATTATCGAGCGGCTTGACGGTGTGCATATCCAGCACGCAGGCCTCGACTCCACGATCAGCCAATAGGTCTGCGGCCTGCAGGCTGCGCCCGACCATGGATCCGCAGGCAATTATGGTAACATCACTCCCTGGTCTGCGCACAATACCCCTCCCTATATGCAGGTTATCACCGGGTTGTGAAACGGGTTGTGTAGCCGAGCGGTTAAGCCGTAAATAGACGGGCCCATTATATTCAGCCACCAATTTAACCAGGGCTGCAGCCTCTCCCGCATCGGCGGGAACGATAACGGTCATCTCGGGCAAAGAACGCATGATGGCGATATCCGTGATGGCATGATGCGTCGGCCCATCCTTGAAATCCGAGACGCCGGCATAGCTGGCCGCAATTTTGACATTGGCCCGGTTATAACATATACAGGTGCGTATCGGCTCGAGCGCCCGCAGTGCAACCAGAGCGGCGAAGGCGTTAACGAAGGGCAGCATACCCCCCATTGCCAGCCCGGCGCTCATATCTATCAGACATGGCTCTGCAATGCCGACATTGAAAAAACGCCTGGGGAAACGTGATGCGAAATAGCTGGAGAGGGTGGAGGACGACGTGTCGGCATCCAGCACTACCGCCGCAGGATTGGCCTCACCGTAGTCCGCCAGGGCCTGGCCATAGGCTTCGCGCATGGCCGGGTTGCTCATGTTATTTGCCTCCTCCCCTCAGTTCAGCCATGGCAGCCTCAAATTGCTCTTTGTTCGGCGCTATGCCGTGCCATTGGGCCTTGTTTTCCATGAAGGAGACACCCTTACCTTTAATGGTATTAGCGATGATGACGCTGGGCCTTTCTTTTACATAATGGGCTTGATCCAGGGAAGCCAGTATCTGCCCTATACTGTGCCCATCGATTTCGATCACATTCCAGCGGAAGGAACGCCATTTATCAGCAAAAGGCTCCATCGGCATTATCTCTTGCAGTGGTCCGTCGAGCTGGACTTTGTTATAGTCCACGATTGCTGTCAGATTGGCCAGGCCGAATTTGGCGCAGGCGTTGGCTCCTTCCCAGACTAGGCCTCCCTGGCACTCGCCGTCCCCCAGCAGAACGTATACTCGATAATTCCTGCTCTGCAGATTTGCCGCCAACGCCAGTCCCGCTCCAACCGCTATGCCGTGGCCCAATATACCGCTGGTCAGGTCAACCCCCGGGGTTTTCAGTCGGTCCGGGTGTCCTTGCAGGTGGCAGGTCAGCTCGCCCCAGTGATCGAGGTCAGAGGCTGGGAAAAACCCGCGTCGCGCCAGAGTGGAATATAGCAGCGCCGAGGCATGTCCCTTGCTCAGGATGAAACGATCTCGGTCCGGCCAGTTCGGATTTTGAGGATCAATCCGCATGGTATTGAAATAGAGCACGGCCATGATATCGGCGGCCGAGAGCGAGCCGCCCGGATGTCCTGCCTGACGTTGATAAATCATCCTCAAGCTATCGCGCCTCAAAGCTACTGCAATCTGCTCAAGCTCCCTGATCTGTTGATCGCTATATTCTATCGTCATAAAACCCTAATTTCTCATAGCCCGATTTCGTGACGCAAAGCCTGAGTGCTCTCGCACAAGTTTCCTACATTCCAGCGCCCGAAGACACCCATCCCGCCCAGTTCGTTATCTCCTGAATATACCGGCACATGTACCAACGAAAGCCCGTCATACCTATACGCTTTTTCCAGAGCTTTTAATAACGAGCTCCTGGAAAATCCGCCGCTCATGGCCTGTACGCCTTTTACTGCCTTGGCCCAGGCCACATAGTCTACAACAACCGAGTCGTCGGTAGCAAACTCGTGATTGTACTGGGCTTTCTGCAACCCCGTGATGGCGCTCATGCGTCGATTATCCAGCAGCAGTATACAACCCCTGGCGCCATGCTGTACCCCATCTATCAAGATCTGCGGGTTCATGGTGAAGGAGCCGTCTCCCGTGAAGGCCAGGCCGAAAAATTTCTTCTCGGAGGCAGCAGTTGAGAGCAGGGCTGACGCGGCAAACCCCATATAGCTGGCGCCGGTGTCCGTGAAGGTGAAGCCCGGCTCTTCGTCTTCCACGATCTGAAAACCGTTGGCCTGCACATCGCCGGCGTCGAAGAACTTGACCACGCCTTTCGCCCCGGCCCAATCGCTGGCGGCCTTGATAGCAGCTGGCTGAGTGAGCAATTCCCTTTTCCATTTCTCATCGAAAAGGGTGGGGTGATTATAACGTTGCTGCTTGTATTTTTTCCAGGCCTGACGCTGACGGCTGCAGGCCTTAAACCATGACGAAGGCTGATTGTTACTCTTGGCCTGCTTCTTTTTTAGCTCTTTCAGCAACCTTTGCAGTGTAAGCCGGGCATCCCCGACCAGCGGCAGCGTATCGCTGTAGTGCAGTGCCGCTTCAGTTTCGGTGTTTATATTGATGACACGCTGAACTTTTGGGTAGGCGGTGCGTGAGCAGTCGGACTGGCAGACGAAGCGGGAGCCTATGGCCAGCAGCAGGTCTGCGTGCTCCATAGCATAGTTTCCGCAGAGGGTGCCTTTGGAGCCTCCCACCGTCATATGGCGGGGATTGCTGTAAGGTATGGCGCCGGAGGCCAGCGGCGAGATTATTGCCATTCCATCCACAAGATCGAGCAATTCGGCGATTTCAGGGCCCGCATGGCGCGCTCCGCCCCCGACTCGCAAAGCTACTTTTTTCGCTGATAGGCACCAGTCAGCGGCAGTGGCATAATCGGCCTCCGCGGCTGCAGATTTAACAGTAAATGCTGTAGGAAGCTCGCGCAGGTTGAACCTGTCGATCAAAACAGGCTGGATATTCATTGGCAAGAGTAGAAAAAAAGGACCGGCCCGGAAGGGATGGTCCACGGCGGATTGTCCCCGCCTCAGCGCTGTCGAGATGGCCCCGGGAGTATGCAGGGAATAAGCCTGCCCCATGGTAGAAAAAAGGCGTAGGAACAGGTCCTGTTCATAGCGAGGGATCTGCTGCATGTTTGGCCCCTCGTCATCGGTGGTCTCATCCCCGAGTATATACCAGATGCCCAAACCGTCGGATGCCGGCACCAGCGAGGCCGCCAGCGCCTGCAGGGCGCCCGGCCCTATGGAGGTGACAACGGCAGATTTCTGATCGGTGACCCAGCGCAGGGCAGTTGCAGCGTGGGATGCCTCGACCTCGCTGCGGGTGTTCAGTACCTTTACCAGGCCTTGCTGCTGGTAGATACGGAGCACTTCGGCCAGGTCCGTACTTCCATGCCCGAATACAGCGAAGAAGGTTCGGACGTTCTGCTTGATCAGTCCCAGGACAAGCGCTTCAGAAACCGTAATATCGAGCTTTGAAGGTACCCTGCCCTGACCGACCGCGCCGATGAGTCCGCCACAGGCAGCAATGACAGCTGCCCTTTTCTCACGGGCTGTCCGAATGGCTTCGAAATTCAATTACCGCCTCAAATATTTTAAAGCTTTTTGCTCAATCACCTGAGATGACTCATTACAATTCACCACGGGGTGATTATTATTAGTACTGCTATTGATTATGATAATATCCCCTGGCAACGCCTACGTCAATGTAAGTACCAAGTCCTCTCCTACGGCTGTTGATTCGACCATATAACGCCATGAATTTGCCGGTTTAATGTTAATAAGGGGTGCGAAACCTGAGGTGATCACTGAGGCTCAGGCCCGGCAAATACAGCTTTTACAACGGGTGCCTGTTCTCATATAAATAAGTGGCCTGCAGGAAGATGCCATGGCCTTGTTGGATTACTGCCTGCAGGATTTTCCCGGAAAAATAACGCCAAGCAATTATCGATAGCTTCACGTACCAGCGCAGCTCAATGGTAGAGCGGCGGTTTCGTAAACCGCCGGTCGTCAGTTCGACTCTGCCCGCTGGCTCCCTTCAAATCCTCTTTTTTGCTAATGGAATCATTGGCTCGTATCTTCGTTTGAAGCCTATCGTCCAGCCTGCGCATGGCCCCCTTCTGTAGTCCGCCGATAACGTGGCTGATGTATCCAAGGTAAAGGCTATTTGATAAGATATTGCTTTTGAACGGGGGAAGTATAAAATAAGAAAAAGGCACGGTCAAGGATAAAAACAAGGCCAAAGGTAAGGAGATAGAAGGGGTCTTCTGGAGAAAAAGGACTTTGCAGGGATGGACTTTTCTAATTGATTTGCGTCTGAAATCTGGTAGGGAAGGTCTAATTTCAAAATCAACATTACAAGGAAGAAGTCGTTATTTCAATTGGTAATGTCCATAAAGTCAACTTCTGGATATTATAGCACAAAGAAAAAGCGTTTTCCTTAAGCCTTCAGGTTTGAGCTATGAATGGTTTTTGATATTTTAATTCAAAGTTTCCAGATCAAACTGTGCCAGGCGGTCTTTAACGGCGGAAATATTTTTCTTTTCTTCCATGGCCTTTAATATTTTTTTACGGCCTTCCAAGGTGCCGAAAAGCAAACAACCTACGATGGTATTATCACTGATGACCATCTTCCGATAAGTCCCGATTTTTTGATTTTGATCTACAAAGGATTCCAGTTTACCGTCAGGATCAATGTCACCGGAGGCCAATAAATCGATACCGGCCACCTTGAGCAGGTTGGAAGGGGTGGTGCCTTTATAGGCCGTAGGCTTTCCGGCCATATTCAGACCGGCAGTTTCCCCTTGTTTTTCCGAGGCCGGCCAGATGCCGTAGAGCCTCCCCTGGTGTTCGATGCTGTCGCCGGCCCCGTAAATTCCCGGAATCTCGGTTTCCATCTGATCTGAAACCGGAATTCCCTTTCCTATTTTTAAGCCCAATTTTTGAGCCAGTTCCAAATTGGGTCTGACCCCGGCGGAGATAATAATCAGATCGGCCTCTATCCGGCGGCCGTCTTCCAATAGCAGCCCTTTCACTTGAGCCTCACCTTCGATTTCTTTGGAGGCCGCTCCCAGATAAAAAGAAAAACCCATCTGCTCCAAACGGGTCTGAAGCAGGGAGGCACAGGCCGGATCGGTTTGACGGGGAAGAAGGCGGGGAGAAAATTCAACCACGGACACCTTCAATCCGGTTTTTCGAAGGCCGTTTCCCGCTTCCAACCCCAAGAGTCCACCTCCGATGAGCAGAGCCTGGGCCTTGCCTGCGGCAAAGGCCTTGATCTCTTGAGCGTCTTTGATATTGCGCAGGGTGAAAACGCCCTTCTTTTCAGCCCCTTTTATGGGCGGGACAAAAGAGTGAGCGCCGTCGGCCAAGAGGAGTTTGTCAAAAACGTGTCGCTCTCCTGATTGAGTTATGACTTCTTTTTTGGCGGCATCAATATCAACCACTTTGCTGTTCAGGAAAAGCTTTATTTTTTGATTATTATACCAGGCATCAGAGCGGATCTGAAGTTTCGGGAGTTCTATCCCTCCGGCTAAGTATTCCATCAGGCGTATGCGGCTATAGAAAGGATAGGCTTCAGCGCTGAAGATTTTAATTTCACCCTGGGGGTCGTTTTTTCTGATAGTCTCGGCTGCGGTCGTTCCGGCAACCCCGTTTCCAATGATGATGTAAATCATGTGTTCAGCCTCCTGAAATGTTGAGATTAAAACTAATCCTTGGTCTCTAGGACCCTTGAATCCTTCTTTTTTCTAGACTATAGTATAACGGCTTTCCCATTAACGATGCAATAAAAAATAACCATGAAACTTGTTCTTGTCCAGCCCCCGATTCAGGATTTCTACGATACAAAGGTAAGGCTTCAACCTTTGGGCCTGGCTTATCTGAAGGCGGCGGTCAAAAAACATTTGTCGGAAGTCAAGGTGGTCATCATGGATTTCCATCAGGGCTGGAGCAGGCGGACGATTGCTTTACCCAAGGCATTAACTTATCTGAAAACGTATTATCCCTGGCCGGACCAAAGTCCTTTTTCTTTGTTTCATTATTATTATCATTTTGGGGCCTCTTTTGAAACTATTGCCCGGGCAGTGGCCTATGAAAAACCTGACCTTGTGGGCATATCTTCGCTCTTTTCCCCTTACTATCAAGAGGTGTTGCAATGCGCCGGAGCGATCAAAAAGAAAACCAGTTGTCCTATAGTCATTGGCGGATCCCATGTCTCGGCCGTTCCGGATTTGATGCTTAAACATCCTGCGGTCGATTGGGTGATTCGGGGGGAAGGAGAGAGGCCCCTGGTGGAATTGATCAAGGTCTGTCAGAGAGGAAGGGGGTTGGAACAGGTTCCAGGATTGGGATACAAACAAGAAGGCCGGTTGATTTTCAATCCATTGGGAGAACCTTATCCCATAGAAGAACTTTCCCTACCGGAATTTTCAGATTTAGGACTGAAAAAGTATTGTTATGAAAAACGACCTTTGTGTTTTCTCATTACCTCCCGGGGCTGTCCGCATCGATGTTCTTTCTGCTCGGTGCACTGCACCTTTCCTCTGCACCGAAGGAGATCCGCTGAAAATGTATTTAAAGAAATTTACGGACGTTATCAAGAAGGCTACCGGGTGTTCGATTTCGAAGACGATAATCTCACTTATGACCAAGAGGAGATGAAAACTTTATGCCGGAAAATGAAACAGACTTTTCCTCCTGGAGAGATCGAATGCCTGGCCATGAACGGGATCTCTTATCAAAGTCTGGACCCGGAATTGTTACAATTGATGAGAGAGGCCAATTTTACACACCTTAATCTTTCTCTGGTCACATCCAATCCGAAAATCCTGAAAGAGACCCTTCGACCTCAAGGAATGGAAAAATATCTTCAAATCGTAAACGAAGCATCCAGGTTGGGATTTAAAATCGTTGCCTATCAGGTACTGGGTTTGCCGGGCGAATCCCTGGATTCGATGATCCAAACTCTGTGTCTGAATTCTCAACTTCCTGTTCTTCTGGGCGCTTCGCCATTTTATTTGACGCCCAATTCCCCCATGGCCCAAATATTTCCGGACCCAACCGAAGAGGATATTTTTAAATCCCGGCTGACCGCCCTGTCGGTTGAAACCGATCATTTTAAGCGGAAAGACATTTATACCCTTTTCGTGGTCACGCGGATCATCAACTTTTTTAAAGGCCTCCGATTTGAAAATGAATCGTCAGGTCTGGAAGAAGCCCTAAACATAGCGCGCAACAGGGGGAAAAGATCGACCCTCGGGGCCGAACTTTTCGAAAAGCTATTGCAGGAAGGCCGTCTATATGCGGCCACCAAGGAAGGTTGTAAACCGCTTTCCAGGTTTAACAAAGATTTATTTTTTAATTTTTGGAACAGACTGGATTTTATCAAAACTCAAGAAGGAAAGGTGATTAGGGTAAAAAAAGCTTTGACATCCTTCCATCAATTGGTATCATAGATAAAAACTTTATGTAAAGGGAGGTGAATCGGGATGACCAATAAGCTGACCCCTAAGGTCATGGCCAAGGAGGCTGCCTACTGGGATAAAGTGAAGAAGGTCTTAAAGGAAAATCCTGGAAAGGTATGCCACAAGTGAAAGAGTTGAAAATCCTGAACGTTGCTTGGATAGCAACGCAAATCAAGGGCGGATAAACAAGCTGGTGATCTAAGTCTTATCCGCCCTTTCTTATTTATTAGGGTCTGCCTCGAATTCCAGAGAACAGTTTTTAAGATTATTTTGAGACCCCTATTTGTTCCGAAATTGAAATTCTAAATTCAAATCGCGCATGTTAACCCATCATTTTTTTGATTTTTTTATCCAATGGCACTTGACCGAGCGGTGTAACCTAAGGTGCAGCCATTGTTATCAGGAAGGGAAGTTCCCAGGTGAGATGTCTTTATCGGAGATCAAGCCGGTAGTTGTGGAAATTGCAGAGATGATCCAGGCCTGGTCTGAGACCCATGAAATCTCTTTTTCTCCCAGTTTTAATGTCACCGGCGGGGAGCCCTTTTTAAGACCTGATCTCTTTGAGATTTTAGAGATTATGGGAGCAAAGAGATTTGATCTTTACCTGCTGTCTAACGGTATTTTGATTGACCGGGAAAAGGCCAAACAATTGGCCGGGCTGCCAATAAAAGGGGTTCAGATCAGCATGGAGGGGCCGGAAGAGATTCACGATTCAATCAGGGGTAAGGGAAGTTTTTCCGCTTCACTCAAGGGGGTTGCCCATTTGAAGTCAGAGAGAATTCCTATCACCTTGAATATGACCTTGTCGGAACTCAATGCCGGAAGCATTTTTGAAATGATCGATTTAGCAAAATCGCTTGGAGTCAGCCGACTGGGATTCTCCAGATTGGTGCCGTCGGGGAAAGGGGCTGGATTATTATCGCATACCTTATCCAGAGAGAGGGTCAGAGATCTCTATCGGCAAATCTTTTCCTGCAAGTTAGATGGTCTTGAAATAGTTACCGGAGACCCTGTGGCCTCCCAAATGGATTGTTTTGCCGATGGACAGGATTCAGGCGATGTCCCTTTAGGGGGATGTGCCGCCGGAGTGTCGGGAATGACCATCTTACCCGATGGAACGATCACTCCCTGCCGAAGACTTCCAATCCCTATTGGAAATATCCGAAAGGATTCTTTGCGGGAATTATGGGTTACTTCCCCTATCCTGGAAAGGCTGAGGGATAGGAGTCAGTATAAGGGGAAATGCGGTTCTTGTAAACGATGGGCTGCCTGCCGCGGCTGCCGGGCCATTGCTTATGCCTTTTCTCAATCCAAAGGAGAGAGGGATTTTCTTGCCGAAGATCCCCAGTGTTTCCATCCTTCCTGTACTGTTTGACATAACATCCTGATTCTGATACTATTTCTAAAAAGTTATTAACAGGTTGCTGAAAAAGGCCCATCTACTGCGTTGCCCTCATCCCTCGTCATTGCGACGTACTTCAATGTACGACTCATTCCTCGGGATTTTGGGCGCCTTGTATCTGGACCTTTTTGAGCAACCTTAAAAGGAGTTTTTTTTGAGTTCTGTTAATAGTTCTATAATGAAAGTTCTTGAGGAGATTTCATGATGATTAAAAATATTACAGCAAGCCTGAAAGAGGCCCAGGATGCCCTTGAAGGATTACTGGCCGACGAGGGGACCTTAGAGAAGATTAAATCGGCGGCTAAAATTTTGATCGAAACCTTCAAGAATAAAGGCCGTGTTTTTTCCTGCGGAAACGGCGGGTCCATGTGTGATGCCATGCATTTTGCTGAAGAGCTTACCGGCCGTTATCGAAAAAACCGTAAAGGCTATCCGGCCGTGGCCATCAGCGATCCAAGCCATTTGACTTGTGTAGCCAATGACTTCGGTTATGACTATGTTTTCTCCCGATACCTGGAAAGTCATGGGGTCAAGGGTGATTGTCTCTTAGCCATAAGTACCAGCGGAAAAAGTCTGAGTGTACTTAAGGCGGTTGAAACGGCCCGGTCCTCAGGGATCAAGGTGATCGTCTTGACAGGGAAAGCCGGATCGGAATTGAAAAACCGGGCAGACGTCTGCATTTGCACACCCGGTGGTCAATTTGCCGACCGTGTTCAGGAACTGCACATCAAAGTGCTTCATATCTTAATCGAGCTGGTAGAAAGACATTTTCATCCCGAAAATTATAAATAAGATACCCGAACAACGATTGGAGGCGATATTATGAATACTCGAACCTTAATATGGTTTCTTGCTTTGGGTATTTTCCTAATGGCCTTCCCGGCCCTTCTATTTTCAGCCAGTTCAGTGACAACGAGAGAGATCAGAGATTATCAAGGGAAACATCTTGATCCTTTTGATCGGGCCTATGACAATTCCATTAAAGGTCCACAAAAGGTGAATCCTAAAACTTATCGGTTGACCATAAACGGTCTGGTGGAATCTCCTCAGTCGATGACTTATCAGGAGGTCTTGAAACTACCCATTCAGGAAAGGGTGATTACCCTGCACTGCGTGGAGGGTTGGACGGAAACCCTCTTGTTTAAAGGGGTTCGGATAAAGGACTTATTGAACCGAGCCAAAGTAAAACCCGAAGCAGCAACGATTATTTTTTATGCAACCGACGGCGACTCCTCGTCTTTGACTTTTAAAGATGTCGAGCATCTTGACCTATTGCTGGCTTTTGAAATTAACGACCGAACTTTGGATGCCAAAAGAGGATTTCCCTTTCAGGTTGTGGCTGAATCCAAGTTGGGCTATAAGTGGGTCAAATGGGTGACCCGGATTGAGCTTTCCGATAAACCCTATCAAGGATTTTGGGAAAAGCAGGGCTATGATAATCAGGCCGACGTAAAATAAATTCCTGCTTTTTATTGTGTAAATTTTCCCTTATCTTATCTCACCCCCCCTCTCAAGGTGGGAGGGTAGAGCCGAAGATGTTATTTCCATATTAATAGGATGCTGAAAAATCATTTTTACAGGTTGTTCAAAAAGGCTCAGATACAAGACGCCCGAAATCCCGAGGAATGAGTCGTACAGAGAAGTACGTCGCAATGACGAGGGATAAGGGCAACACAGTAGATGGGCCTTTTTCAGCAACCTGTATGGGAGAAAAAGGAACCTAAATGAAATATGATTTTGAACAGGTTTGTGACAGAAAAAACACCGACTGTGCCAAGTGGGATTCCGTGCAATCACTTTTCGGAAGTGAGGATGTGATTCCCATGTGGGTGGCGGATATGGATTTTCCGGTGGCCCAGCCTATTGTTGAAGCCCTGAAAAAAAGGGCAGAGCATCCCTTTTATGGATATACCATGCCGGGGACGGGAGTCGTTCAGGCCGTGGTCGAGCGAATGCAACGAAAATTCAACTGGAAGATCAAGCCGGAATGGGTAGTTTTTACCCCCGGGGTTGTTCCAGCGCTCAATGCCGCCGTCAGAATGTTGACTCATCCTGGTGATGAGGTCATTATCCAGGAACCGGTTTACTTCCCGTTTTTCCCGGCAGTGACATCGAGCGGATGCCAAATCTCCACCAATGAATTAAAACTCACAAGCGGTCATTACGAAATGGATTATGAAGACCTAGAAAACAGGTTTCAACCTAAGGCAGGTATGCGCCCGATCCCCAGCCGGGTTAAGGCTATTATACTCTGTAATCCCCATAATCCGGTAGGGCGTCTCTGGAACAAGGAAGAACTGATCCGTGTGGGAGAGATGGCCATCCGCCATGGTGTAATGGTTATTTCCGATGAAATCCATTGCGAACTCCTGTTCAAAGGCCATAAACACATCCCCTTCGCCTCCATCTCTGAAGAGTTTGAGCAGAATTCCATTATCTGCATGGCACCCAGCAAAACCTTCAATCTGGCCGGCCTGGGGGTTTCCTCCATCATCATTCCAAACAAGAAACTTCGAACGGATTTTGCCGCTGCCAGGGCCGGCATTTTACCTGGTCCGAGTCTCTTCGGGTATGCGGCCCTGGAAGCCGCTTATCGGTTGGGGGATGATTGGCTCGACCAGCTTTTGGAATACTTACAAGGCAACCTGGATTTCCTGATGCCCTTTTTTGCCGATAGAATCCCCAGGATAAAGGTCATTAAACCAGAGGGCACCTATCTCATCTGGCTGGATTGTCGCGACCTGCTAATGGATAAGATGGAACTGAGAAATTTCATGCGGGACAAGGCCAGGGTAGGTCTCGACGACGGATTTCTTTTTGGATCGGGCGGTTCCGGTTTTGAGAGGATGAATATTGCCTGTCCTCGCGTTATCCTTGAGAAGGCATTACTTCGGATAGAATCGGCGGTAAATAATCTGTAGTTTGATAAGAAATTCCTTACAACCTTTTAAATCAGACCAAAAGAACAGAAAATACGGCCAGCATAACCATCGCTCGTGTCGTTATATCGATCCCTGCCACGGGGATTAAAATCAAGCCTGCAAGGAGTGAACCTGCACACCCTCCGATGAGGTCCGCCGAATACAGGGGTGAAATCACGCTCTTTTGATCTTGAATTTCATAAAGGCTGACATAGGCGAAGATGCCCGCGACTAAAATGCCTACTGCTGCCAATAACAATGAGGCCTGGGCTAAACCTGATGAAGGCTCAGCGTTATTATTGTTGTTAGAATAAGGCCAAGCAGAACGAAACCGAAAAGCAGGCCAACCCCATACCATCTGGCCGGTTTTCGCTGATTCATTAAACGGACCATCCATTTATTGATGGTCATGGAACCCAGGGCGAGCCCGGCCATGAAGCTCATTAGCAGAATCCCTATGTCCTGGTAGAGCACGCCATGTTTCGCTTGATAGTAGAGAATGAGAATCGTCTCCAGAACCATGCCCATGAAGCCGGCAACGGCGACCAGCAATACGCGGCGCCAAGTCGGCCAGAGGCGGCTGAGCAGAAAAATAATAGGAAGACCAATATACAGCAACCATTGAAAAGAAGGTGTTAGAGACCCTTGGTCAATGAAGAAAGAGAAATCTAGCAAAGAGATGTGGGGAAAGAACTTCGACAGCCAGATCATGAAAGCATACTGGTAGCATACAGGTCTCAAGTCGGTATTCGGCTGAGCCGTTTCTTTCTGCAATAACTTTTCGATTTCAAAGAACCGATCGTTTGTAAAGAGATATTTAATGTAGTTGGCGGATATTAATCTGGTCTTGAGCTTCCGTTCTTGGAGGCGGCCGGACATGGCCTCCGGCAGGCGCGATAGGGGTTTGCGGGAAGCAGTCACAACATTGGTCGTTCCCGGCAGAAAAAGCACACAGGTATAAACCGATGTGAGAGCGCGGTAAATACTTGCCGTGCGCCACAGCAATTGAGGACTCCATAGATTCTCGGCCGAGCGGAGCCTGAAGGCCAGGATGCCCCCGGAATTCAGTTTTGCCGCGCACTGTTCAAAAAATTCCTTAGTGTAGAATCGGTTGGTTTGTCCTGATTGCGGTTCCGGCATCCCGACCAATATGAGATCGTAGGTTCCGCTTTTTTTGAGGAACAATCGGGGGTCAGCAAAGATGATATGGACACGTGGATCCTTGAGGGATTTTTGAATTGCATCGGGGAGATGTCCTGAAACGAGCTTCAGCATCGCCGGGTTCAGTTCGACGTAGTCGATTTTTTCCGGCCTATGCTGAAGCATTTCTCTTACGGTTCCTTCTATCCCCCCTCCGAGGATTAGAACATGCTGGGGGCTGGGATGCTGGAGGGCCGCCAGGTGGACGAAGTATTCGGCTTCGATTCCTTCCGTCTCAAAGGCCAGAGCATCATTTTCAAAAACAGATATCTGACCATGGAGTCTGCTGACAGAAACTCTGCCGTAAGGCGTATCCCTGCTTTCTACGAGGTTCGGATGGTTCCAGCGGTCCATCCGCCGGTCCAGTAGAGGCGCATTCCCCAGGAGCATAAGAAAAATACCGGTCAATATGACCGCTGTCCATCGCAGAGTGGATTGCCCGGGACCACTCAAGAAGACTAACGGTGTAATAACCAAGGCCAGGCCGCACACCAAGGCAATCGTGTAATTCTGTATCCCCCATCTGAGGAACAAAGTGGCCAATAAGCCACCAACCAGTCCTCCGGCGCTTTCAATGGCATAAGCCATGGCCAGCGTCCTGCCGCCGGTTACATATATTTTAGCCGACCACTGGAATAAAAGGCCGGACAGTAGTCCTGCGGGGAGGAGGGATATGACGGCAATCATCAATTGTTGCAGGAGGGAGAGGTAGGCACCGGGCACACCGCCGACAAGGATTCGGCTGGCACGGATGAATACCACGTCCAGAGAAAGGGTGACAGCAAAGGACATAAAAAGAAAGGCAATGTGCTTAGGGGATGGAAAATAAATCCGGCGGCCGATCAGGGCACCCGAGGCAGTCCAGAACAACCAGATGCCCAGGGCAAAGAGGTAAATCAGCTCAACCCCATAGAAGGCAACGTTCAATTCCCTCAGCAGAACAACCTGACCGAGAATGGAAATCAGGCCCACTGAGAGGAGTGAGATGATCATATTAATGGTCTCAAAATAATATTGATATAATGGACTGGGGGTTTTTATTTTTGGGGGTTGTCCAAAGGGGAACTTATCGCCCAATCCCGGCCTGTCCAGCAAAGTTTGATTCGAGGCAGGGCATACACCATTACTCGTTTCAAGCTTGGGTGAAGGCCTGCTTTAGATTTAGTTAAACAATTGGCCCGGCAAAGAAGTATTGGGCGTTATAGTGGAAAACCCCCAAAAAATAAGAACGCCCAGTCCTATGTTAGGCAGACCCTTCCGCTTCATGTCAAGATAATTATAAGACCCTTAATAGACGCTATTTGTATTCAGATTCACTAAAGACCGTGGCCTGAAATGTTGACAAATGGGCGTGTTGTTTCCAGCAGCCTGTACTTAGGCCGGCCTTGAGGCAGAGGTTATCGAGCAATGCTTCACGCTTCCATCCCTGTTCCGTGGCCACCTGAGGAAGGAAGACGGCTGAAAGCCCTTCTTTGTCCAACAGAACGCCGTCTCTGCCGACAACGATTGCTCCGGCGCCGGATACTTGCTTCAAGGGGGTCAGAACCGAGATTTCGATCTCGATGTCTTTGAGTTCATCGGCTGCCAGGGGACTGAAACGTTTATCATTCAGGGCTGACTGAACAGCCATCGTCCCGACCAGTTTATACAGAGGCTCATCGCCGATTATTCTGCCGATGCAGCCGTGCAGTTCGCCCCTTTTCTTGAGAGTGACGAAAACCCCTTGCGGCTTCTGTAGATGGGGAGGAAAACCTCTGGCCAGCGGTACCGTATCCGTCAAAAGGATCCGGGTAATGGTTTCCCTAGCCAAGTGAAGCAGGGCCTTCTTATCGGTGGGTCGAAGCACGTCCGATGTGGGAGCCGCAGACCATTGACTTTGCTTGTCACCCTTTATTTCGCTTGCTTCCTTCGTCAAAACAACGGCGCCATACCCGACCACGCGTGAACGATCAAACGTGACGAATGAATCTCCTGAGTTCGCATAGCTTACGACCAGGCCACGTGCGGCGCCGAGCCATTTAGCGGCCGCCATGGCAGCCATGATGGGCGCTTCTCCGCAGGCACAGGTTTCCAGTTGAGCAATATGCCGTTCCATTTGTGCCCGGATGGTTGTTTGTAATAAAGCCGGGTCCAACTTGGTCATGGCCTCGAGGGTTTCTTGGTCAACGGCAGAGGCATCTTTGGCATCCGGGTAGTGGGAAAGATCGGAACTGGCCACGATCAGGGCCCGTTTGTTACTAATGACTTTGGCCAAGGCTTGACCGAAGCGGGTGCACATGGGTACAGATGGTGATCCGACCACCGCGGGAACAATGCGGGCTTTCGGAAAGAGAACCTGGACAAAGGGCACGATAACTTCAACGGAATGCTCCTGTTCGTGCAGTGATTTATCCAAATCGCAATCGGCAGGATCTGCATTCATAAGCGCAGAGACAAGCTCTCGATCGATGGCTACGGTTCCCAATGGCGTACGGAAGCCTTCTCCCGGATAGAGAGACACTTTTTGGAACCCCGGAGTGGTATGGTTTGTTCCAAGGATAACAACCACATCATAATTTTGGTTACTTACCTGCTTGAATCCGTCAGCGCAAATCTGGCCGGAAAAGATGTATCCGGCATGGGGAACAATAATGGCTACAGGGTTTTTAACTCTTAAAGGAACCGCATCCTGAAGAAATTTTTCGATCCCAAGTTTCAACCGGGTTGGGGAATCGGAATAGAACTTTCCCGCAACGACAGGGGCGCGAACTTTGGAATCAGACATCCTCTGGGCCTGACAGGCCGGCGCAAGGCCAAAACCAATGACGATCAATATCAGACACCAAGGCATGATTTTCATTTCCAGTCATCCCTTCAATTCACATCCAGACACCGGCAATTTTATGGTTGCAGAATTTACAATGACCACCCTTTATATTCATCTCCACGATGAAAAACCCCTCTCTTTGTACGACCATTTTTTTACACTTCGGACAGTAGGTGTGATTACCCGGATGGCCCGGTACATTGCCGACATAGGGATAATGAAGGCCTCGGCTGAGGGCCGTATCGCGGGCACGTTCCAGGGTGGCAACGGGCGTGGCCGGGAGATTGAGCAGTTGATAGTCGGGATGAAAACGGGTGAAGTGGACCGGGACGTCAGGACCGCATTCTCCCAATATCCAATTGATCAACTCCAGGAGCATATTATCGGAATCGTTTAAGGTAGGGACGACCAGATTAACAATTTCCAGGTGGGTGCGGCTTTTGGCCGTCTGTTTGATGCTTCTCAGCACCGGCCTCAGTTCTGCACCACAGACAGACCGATAAAAATGATCGCTGTAACCCTTAAGGTCAATTTTAATGGCGTCAAGCACTTGGCACATTTCAGTAAGAGGCGCCTCATTCATGAAGCCGCAGCTTATCAAAACGGACCGAAGCCCCCCTTTCTTTGCCTCTCGGGCGATGTCGGTCAGGTATTCTGTAAAGACGGTCGGTTCATTGTAGGTAAAGGCAATGACGGTTGCTTTGCTGTCGGAAGCAGCCTTGCCGAGCTTCGCCGGTGCCGTATAAGGAACGGTATAATCTTCCGGCGAAGACTGCGAGATTTCCCAGTTTTGACAGAATTTGCACTGAAACGGGCAACCGGCGGTTGCCAGAGAGTAGGCTGCGGCCCCCGGCAGGAAATGATAGAAAGGCTTTTTTTCTATCGGATCGATATGGATGGATATGGGGCGGCCATAGACGAGGCTGCGCAGCTCTCCTTTTAGGTTTATACGAGTGCGGCATTTACCCCTCTGTCCGCTTTCGATAACGCAACCGTGAGCGCACAGGAGACATTTAACGATGTTTTCCCTATGGTGATACGGCTTTCCCTTAAAACTTTCCGGATTATTGTGGCAGGCTAAACAATTGTCTTTTCCTGAGGCAACCGATGTCCAGTAACGGGCTAAGGGAGCCGAGGTGATGATTTCATCTATCGGATTACGGGCCAAGGCAGCGCCTGAACCATCCCCAAACAAAAACGCCTTCCAAAGCGGATCAGACATCACCAGACCGGCCCCGCCGGTTATTGCGGCAACCCTGGCTGCTATGGATAAAAACTCACGTCTTGAGATCATGATACCCTTGAATGATTTTTCCTTGCAGACGTCTGTGTTGCTTTTTAGCCAGTATAAAGGAAAAATAGACTGGAAGTCAATGAGAAGAAATGGGAAGGCAAGGGGACGGGGGGGTCTTATGGAGAAAGTGTGGCTTTGTATTTTTAGTCCTTCATTAAAATGAGATGAACGGCCTCTGGTTTAAAAGAGATTATTATATTTTCTCCTACGGCGAGTTTGAGCTTAGCGAAGGATCCCCTGGTCACATAGGAGAACAGCAGGAAATCCAAGTCCAGGGTCAGTTTCAGGAAAGGACCGATGGAGGTGATGCCTACGATCTTGGCCGGGAAAATATTTCCGTTATGATCCAGCTTCGGCGGATCATAGCTATCGATGACCACATTTTCCGGTCGGATGCCGCAAAACACCTCTTCTCCCGGCATTTGTTCACCGACGGCTTCGATTATGCCTCCGGGAATGGAGACGGAGACGGTCCCGTTCTTACTGGTTAGAACCGTACCAGGTATGAGCGTCTCCATACCCACAAAATTGGCTACAAAGCGGTTTACCGGGCGGTTCATGACCTCGGCCGGAAGGCCAATCTGAACAATTTTCCCGCCGTTCATCACCATGATCCGGTCCGAAAGCCGCAGGGCATCAGATTCATCGTGAGTAACCAGCACAGCGGCTATCCCGGTTTCGCGGATGATTCTTTCCATATCGCCGATGATGGATTGACGGGTAGGCGGATCGAGGGCAGCAAAGGGCTCATCCAGGAAGACCACCTCAGGACCTGTGGCCAGAGCCCTGGCCAGGGAGGTGCGCTGGGCCTCCCCTCCGGAAAGTTTTCGGGCCGAGCGTTCGGCCAGATGCACAATATTAAAACGTTCCAGACACTCCATGACCCTGGACTTGATTTCCTCCTGGGAGTCCCTCTTATCTTCAGGCCGGAAGCGACGTTGTTGAAGACCGTCGTATCGAATAGGAGGGGCTCTTGGAAGACCATAGCGATCCTGCGCCGAAAGTCCAGGATGGCTTGGTTTGATTCGATTTCTTTTCCCCGGAAAAGGATCCGGCCGGTGAGCGGTTTGAGCAGACCATTGAGGGTCAGAAGGAGAGTGGATTTTCCACTGCCGTTCGGCCCGATCAGGGAGACGATCTCCCGGTCACCTAAAAAAAAGGAGGGGATGTCGAGCACCTCCACTTTTCCCAATATGACCTTGAGATTTTCCGCCTCGATAATTTTGGATTCCGTACTCATCGGGGCCGTTCCCGCTGTTGGATCACAGTGAGCAGGTAGTTGACCAGGAAAATAAGCAGGAGGAGGATGATCCCAAGGGCAATGGCCACATCAAAGTTGCCCATACCTGATTCCATGACCGTGGCCGTGGTCAAGACTCGGGAATACCCTTTGATATTACCGCCGACCATGATGGAAGCGCCGACCTCGGAGATGACTCCGCCGAATCCGGCCATGATGGCTGCCAGAAGCGGCAGGCGCGCCTCTCGGAGGAGAAACCAGACCATCTGCAATCGCGTGGCGCCAAGGGAAAGGATCTGCAAGCGCAGTTTGGCCGGAAGGTTCTGAATGGCGGCGATGGTGATTCCCATCACGATCGGTGTGGCGATGATCGCTTGGGCGATGATCATAGCCTCTGGTGTGTAAAGGATACCGAGGAAACCGAAGGGCCCGTTTCGCCAGAGGAAGATCATCACGAACAGACCGACCACCACCGGAGGGAGGCCCATGCCCGTATTGACTACGCTGACTACCAATCGTTTCCCCGGGAAATGATTCAAGGCCACGATTGTCCCGATCGAGATGCCGATCAGCACGCTGATGAGGGTCGCCGCTCCGGAAACTTCGAGTGAGAGAAAGGTAATTCCCAGCACCTCTGGATTCAAAGAAAAGAGGAGTTGGAGAGCCTTGAGTATTCCGTCAAGAATGAGTTCCATTACAGACCGAGCGACTCTGGTTTTTTGCCGGCATCAGGGAAGAAAAGCGGGGAACCGTATTTGTCCACGCCGAACTTGCCGATGATCTCCTGGGTTTTCTTGGAAATCATAAAGGCGGCAAAGGCCTTGGCCCCGGCAGTATTGACCTTGGGCCAATTGGCGGGATTCACCTCGATGACATGATAAATATTGAGCAGGAGCGGCTCACCCTCTAAGAGGATATCCAGCCCCAGGTTTTTTTTCAGAGAGAGGTATGTTCCCCGATCGGTGAGGGTATATCCTTTCTTTTCGGCGGCCACGTTGAGGGTTTGCCCCATGCCGAGCCCGGTCTGCTGAAACCATTTTTGGCCCTCCGGATTGATTCCGGCCGCCTTCCAGAGAACCTTTTCCTTGGCGTGGGTCCCGGAATTATCGCCACGGGACAGGAACAGGGCTCCGGCCTGGGCAATCAGCTTCAAGGCTTCTTTTGATGATTTCATCCCTTTGATCCTGGCCGGATCGGCCGCCGGGCCGACGATAATAAAATCATTGTGCATGACCAGCAACCGGTTGATCCCGAACCCTTGGGAGATGAAGGCTTTTTCTGCCTTCGGGGAGTGGACCAGGAGCACATCGGCCTCTCCCTTTTCCCCCATCTTCATGGCCTGGCCTGAGCCGACTGAAATCGTCTTGACAAAGTAACCGGTTTCTTTTTCAAAGATCGGGATTAGGACATCAAGAAGGCCTGAGTCCTGGGTACTTGTTGTGGTGGCCAGGATGACATTCTTTTGCTGTTTCTCCGCCGCAATGGAGGGAGATATGATAAGTACCGGCAGTAATAGGAGGACAGCAATTACTACCCTAGACTTAATTAGAAAATGGTTCATCTTTTCACGGAGGCTTTGTCCAATAGAAAATCAAGAGGCCGTGATTCCCTTTACATTTATGGAAATACTCTCCAAGCCGCCTCATCTGATCGAGGGGCGGATTGCATAGTTCAGACAGTAATCGTTAACTTTCTGGTCTATCTTCTTAAACCATTTGTAGGTAATCGTTATCAAGTCAGCGGGTGATTAAAACCATAGGCAAGCCAACCAAAGACCCCCACCCAGACTCAAATCCCTCGAAATTCAAATAGACTGCTCGGACTCCCAGCTTCCTTTCTGCGAGGATCAGGATTTCGGAAATTTCTCGAATTACTCGACCGTTTGAGATAATAGCAGGCCCGAGATGGAAAAGTCTTTGTAAATTTCAGAGGATGATCTTTTCAAATCCTTTGATCGCACATTCCTTTGGGCAGTTTTGCCCTTTGAAGACTCTTTCTCGGTTAAAAACACATTCCGATCACGTACCTTCTGTCCTTTTTTCCACCTTTACTCTGTCTTTTTATTATTTTACACTACACCCATCAAAAAAAAAGTCTTATAATATTATGATAATCTGAATAATAATTATTGACAATTTATTCAAGTTGTGATATCTTTAAACATTATTGACATCTTGAGGCATACCCATTAATGAAATTGTCTCTGAAAAGTGAATATGCCTTTCTTGCTCTTTATGAGCTTTCGGCAAATTATGGGAAAGATTTGCTGAAGGTTGAAAATATCGCTTCAAAATATGAGATGCCTGCCAAATTTCTTGAGCAGATACTGCTTCAACTCAAATGGGCTGGCATTGTCAAGAGTAAAAGGGGTCAAACGGCGGTTATGCCCTATCCAAAGTTCCGGAAAAGACAAAGCTTGCGGATGTGATACGCCTGCTTGATGGGCCGCTTGCCTCGGTAAGCTCGGTAAGTATCTATTTCTATGAACGTAGCCCGATCGAAAAGATTCCAAAACTGAAAGATATGCTCCTGGATATCCGGAATTATACGGCAAGGAAGCTTGAAAACTTCACATTAAAAGATTTGCTGCAATAAAAAATTTTAAAGTAATTTATGATAAATATTATAAACAATATCATAATATATAGAAAGTTTATATGAAGATAGACAGCATCAAAATTATCGGTGGCTTCGATAAATCGGGGGCCAGAGAATCGGTTGAAGAAGTGGTCTTTCGGATGGGAGATATCGCGAGTATCGGTTACCGACCGGCTGCGGCAAGACGACCCTCATTAACGATATTGAGCTTTTTGCCAATGGGGATACTCCTTCTGGGCGAAAGCTGTTGATTAATAATCTAGCGGTGAGTTCCGACGAGGCCATTTCGGAAAAGCATGACCATCCTATCGCTTTAATTTCCCAGCATACTAATTTTTTGTCGGACTTGCCCGTGGAGCATTTCCTCGAGATTCACGCCGGGGTGCGTCAACATCAAAGCATCGCAAGCGTTGTCCAAGAAACGCTGGAGTTTGCCAATAAGCTCACGGGTGAACCTCTTATCAAGGAAAGTCCCATGACTGAACTTTCCGGCGGCCAGACCCGTGCACTTCTGATTGCAGATGCCGTCATCATCGGGAATGCCCCTATCATCCTCTTGGATGAGATCGAAAACGCCGGCATTCATCGGACAAGGGCGCTTGAACTTCTCAAGAAGTACGAAAAGATTTTTATCTTTGTGACCCACGACCCCCGCATTGCTTTGCTCTCCGATTTTCGTATTGTCATGGAGAACGGCGCCATGACCAAGATCATTATCGGCGATGGGGATGAAAAGGTTGTGGCCAAGGAGATCAGTAAACTGGACGATGTCCTCCTTCATTTCCGCATGAGAATCAGGAGAGGAGAACAGCTTACTTCGAACGAATTGGAAAACCACTTAAAAAACCTTGGCTACCTGACCTAAGTGATGAGCCGATTATTGAAAAACTGAAAAATGTCGCTGGGAGAGCGAATTGAGATTTTTCGATAACAATTCTTGGCCAAGCGAAACGGCCGTAAATGTAATGTTTGAGCCTGAGAGGCGAGTTTTACCTTTACAGTGAAGCGAGCCTTAGTATTGCCGAAAAAATCTTTTGAGCCATAAAGAGTGACTTTTTCAGCATCGTATAAGAGGAGGAAAGGATGAAATTAGTCATCTGCGCCGGCCCGTCTACGACCGGAAAAACAAGCGTATTGCGTCATGTGATTCGCCGCCTGCAAAAAAGGGGGGCCAGCCCGTCCTATTTAAAGATTGATGTGCTCTATGCCGAGGAACAGTCCATCATGGAGCGGGAATTTTCTATTCCGGCAAAAACGGTTTATTCCGGCGAGTTATGCCCGGACCATTGTAACGTCATGGTATTGGGAGAGGCATTGGAGTGGGCAGAAAATCAAAAAAGTGACTTGCTGATTGTGGAAACCGCCGGACTCTGCCTTCGATGCTCGCCCTATGTTGAAGGGTCTTTGGGAATGGTGGTGCTCGAAGCCACCAGCGGTATGAACCTTCCCCGGAAAATAGGTCCCATGTTGACCTTAGCCGACATGGCCGTCGTCACCAAAATCGATCTTGTCTCCCAGGCCGAGAGGGAAGTGTTCGCGCCAGGATCAAGGAAAGTGCAAGCGGTATCCGAATCGTCGAAACCAATGCTCTTTATGGGATCGGCATCGACCCTCTCATCAAAACGATTTCGGAAGCCAACGAAATTGTGTTTCCTCTATTTTTAAGAGGCAATCCGCCTGTAGGAACCTGTACGATCTGTGTAGGGAAAAAGGAGGTCGGCTGGAAGCAGCACTTTGGGGTCGTTCGTCCCCTGGAAGGTGAAATTTTTTATCGCGGAGAATAGATGATATTCGTTCTCCAGATATTCATGACCATTTTTAAGATTGTCCCGACAACTTCCGTTTAAGAAAGGAGCCGCTATTATGAATAATCATTCCGAATCAAAAGAGAACATCCTTCAGCAATTGCCCGGACTTGACTGCGGGCTGTGCGGATCCAGAACATGTGTCAATTTCGCCGAGATCCGCAGGAAAAGCCGAATGAGTTGGCAAAGTGCATTCATCTGGGTAAAGAGACCGTTAAGCCCATGATAGAAAAACCCATGGAAGCAGGTTTCTCATGCCAGACCTGCAAGGAAGGTATGATGGATATTCCTTTGACATGGAAAGACTCTCTTGGGCGGGATTATGATTTTATTCTCGATTCGCTTCCGGGAGACCCGTGTCCCTGTGAGATCATCATCCCTCACAATCCTTCACGCACCAAAGACCTGGATATTCAGAAAGGAGATACCTTGATCGGGAGGCCCATGGGGATGTCATCTGGTTGCCCGATTACTCACTGCGGAGTTGCCAAAGAGATCGATCCGGTAAACGGCGTCATCACCTGGTGCGTCACA
Organism: uncultured delta proteobacterium; assembly: GCA_963802945.1. Lineage (GTDB taxonomy): Bacteria > Desulfobacterota > RBG-13-43-22 > RBG-13-43-22 > RBG-13-43-22 > RBG-13-43-22. The sequence continues at coordinate 265 of CAWDKY010000001.1, read as the reverse complement.
GGCCCCCTCAATCCTCGGACAAAAGGGTTTAAGGATGTGGGTTATTATTCGGCCCAGGCTTACGAAGGAGTGGTTACCGCCTCCCAATCTGAATTGAAGATCGGTATGCGATACTTTTTCATGCCTCATCGTTGCATGTTGCAATGGCGTCATTCGGGTCTTGTAAATTTTATTAATAAATTCAATGACCGTTTATTTATCAGACTTGAAGGCCTGTTCATTGGTTAATAAAACAGCCCCATTCACTCGGTTGTTTTCAGACCCG